>DASXPH010000098.1:0-234909 GCA_036493735.1 Gemmatimonadaceae bacterium | reverse complement strand
CCCCCCCCCCCCTTCCGTTTACCAACCCTCTAGCAGCAACCCTCTACCGCGTCATCAGCCATTGCTTGATCGCGAACGCCACAATCAGCGCCGCGTATTGCAGGAAGGTACTCACCTCGCTACGCCAGGCTTCGGCCCAATCATGCGGGCCCGCTTCCGGCGCACGCGGCGGTCGCGGAATCCAGCGCGGCGTGGACTGCTTGTACGCCAGATATTCCGCGCCGAAGATCGACTCGAGGACGCCCTCCTCGTACCGCACGATGAGCGAATACTCAATGGCGAAGATGAGGATCGCGATCGGCAGGAACCAATAGACGCCGGAGATGATCGTGAAGCCCACCCAGATGAGAAAGTTCCCAACGTAGAGCGGATTCCGCACCCACCGGAACACACCGTATGTCACGAGCCGTTGTACGGCGCGCGAGCGGCGGCGCGTTACGGTACCGGCCGCGGCGACGCCGGCGAGGCGAATCCATTCGCCCGTGAGGATCACGATCGCGCCAACCACCCAGCCAGCGGCGGACATGTGGCCCGGCACCAGCAGCGGCACCGCAATGAACAGAACTGGCAGCCAGCTGCGATTCCGAAAGAGCATCGCGCCGGCGCGCGCACCGCGCGTTTGCTCGGCGGCGGAAAGTGGAGCAGAATGTGGAGACGACATGTCGTACAAACCTAACCGCCTCTAACTGCCGCTCTCGATGGCTTGGATGAACTCGGCGAGCACCGCGTTGAATGCAGCCGGCCGTTCGAGATTGCTGAGATGACCAGCGCCGGCAACCACGTCGAGGCGACTTCCGTGGATCTGCTGCTGCATCGCCCGTGCTTCCTTCGGCGGTGTGATGACGTCTTCGTCGCCGACCACAACGAGCGTCGGCACGGTGATCGTCGACAGCGTCGGGGTCGAATCGGGCCGGCCAAGGAGCGCTTCAAGCGCGCCGACAATTCCATCCACGCTCGCTGACTCGGCGATCGCGCGCGCCTGCGCCTCGACCTCGGGCCGTCGCTCACGCGTCGTCTTGCCCAGTAAGCCGACGATCTGTCGGTCGACGACCGGCGATACGCCCTTCGAGCGCGCGAGTCCGATCAGCTCCCGACGCCGCTCGCGTGTCTCCGCCGAGTCGGCGCCGGCGCGCGTATCGGCGAGGACGAGTGCCCGGACTCGCGCCGGCCAGCGTCGCCAGAGCGCGAATGCAACATAGCCGCCCATCGACAGGCCGACGATCGTCGCTCGGTCCACACCGGCGTTGTCCAATACACACACGATGTCGTCCGCATACCGGTCGACCGTGAACGGCGCCACCGCGTCCGATTCGCCGAACCCGCGCACGTCGATCGTTAGGCAGCGGCACGCGTCGGCGAGCGCGCTCGTCTGCGGCGCCCACATCGTGCGATCGAGTGGAAAGGCGTGCAGAAAGACCACCGGTAGTCCGCCGCCGATACTGTCATAGCCTACTCGCGCATCTCCCGCTACCGCGATCACGACGCGATCCGAATTTCCCTCACTCGGCGTCCGGCCATTGCGGCAGCAAGTTGCGCCACTCGTCAGGCACGCGCACCGGCCGGCCGTCCTGGCCGATCGTCACGAACACGATGTTCGCGCGCGCGACGAGCAAGTCCGAGCCGACCTTCAGCGCCTGCTGCCGAACGATGTAACTCGTGTTGCGTACCGCGAGCAGTCCCGAACGAATGATTAGATCCTCTCCCGGCAGCGATTGCGCGAGGTAGTCGATGTCGACATGGCGCACGACCGAGAACACGGGTTGCCGCGCCCAGTGCTTCACGTCGACCTGCGGCTCGAGCAACGCCCACCGAGCCCGCTCGAGAAAGTTGAGCATCGTCGCATGATTCAGATGCCCGAGCATGTCGCAGTCGGTTGGGTAGATGTGAAAGCGAACTTCGGGGAGCGTGGGCATGGCTCTCTGGCGTCGATGGGAGAGGAGAAACCGGTCGGCCAACGATGGCGCCGCCGTCAGCCGAGTGCAACGATGTCTGCTTCCGCGGTGTGCTGGCCGAGCCAGCGCCCGTCGAATGACAGCCAGAAGAGGGTAGTGCCACCCTCGGCTTTGGCGATCGCGACGGCGGCGGCGAGCGCTTTCGCACCGTACGTCGGATCGATCGCGAAGCCAGTCTGGGTCTCGCACTGGAGCGCGGAGTGCGCTCCAGCGGGGCTCACCCGACCATAGGCGCCGCCGAAGTAATCGTGGACGATGCGCAGCTGCTCAGGATTCGGGCGCGGCACGCGCTCGCTCGTCAGGCGCTCGATGAGCGCCGCGGTCCGACGAATCAGCCGCCGAACGCGAGAGCCATTCGCAACGACGCGGGGCACGACGCGCGCGCCCACGATCTGTATCGGCATCTCCGCGATGGTCAGTCCCAGCGCGAGTCCAGCGACGGTGCCGCCCGTTCCGAGTGGTACGACGATCCGATCGGGACGCGGCAGAGCGCCTCCGCGCACCTGCGCCGCGACCTCCATGCCTGCATTCACCTGACCGAGTACGCCAAGCGGTGAGCTTCCTCCCGCGGGAACCCAGCGCGCGCCGGCGATACGTCTGGCGATCGCTCTCGCATACGCATGAAACAGGCTGCGATAGACTCGCGTCTCCGTTGCCTCGCGTTCGATGCGCTCAGCGACGCGCAGCGCAACGTCGTTCATCTCCTGCGGCCAGCGATAACAATACGCCCGTGCCCCGAGTGCGACCGCGTAGACGGCCGTCGCGAGAGCGTGCGTCGATCCCGCCGCGCCGACAGTCACGACGGAATCGCCAGGCCCAACGCCGCCCAGCAGAAACTCGAGAGCGCGCAACTTGTTGCCGCCTAACGGTTCGCCGTCGAGGTCCTCGCGCTTGAGCCACATGCCGGGTGCCAGCGTGTCGGCATGCGCCACAGGCGAGGGAAACGTGCCGAGCCCGACGCGTGGGAGTGCGACGAGCGCTGGAAAGCGCTCGAAGAGAGGAAACGCGCGATGGTCCTTGCTCACGCCAATGTCGCGTCTCTCGCGGGGTCGTCGCTGGTTACCCCAACTTTCTCTCCCACGACACCTTCCACGTACAGCATCTTCACCGCAACCATGACCGCCGCGAGGATCGGAACGGCGCAAAGTAACCCCACGAACCCGAACAGAAGCGCCATCAGCGCCTGCGAGAGAATCGTCAGCACCGGGGGAGCGTCGACCCCGCCCTTCATGAGAAGCGGAATAAGCAGATGATTCTCGGCAAATTGGATTGCCCAGAATGCGATTCCCACATAGAGCGCCTTCTCTGGTGAATCGAGGAATCCCATCGCGACTGCGGGCACCGCGCTGAGTATCGGGCCCACCGTCGGAATGAACTCGAAAAGACCGGCGAGTATCCCGAGTGCGAATGCTGCCTTCACGCCCAGCAGTAGCAGGACGACGGTCGTGACGGTCCCGATCACCACCATCGCGATCAGCTGCGTCACGAGCCATCGGCGCAGCGCCGTGGCCATCGCCGAGAACACCTCGCCGGCTCGCGCGCGGGAGCGCGGAGGAAAGAGCTGTATCAACCCGTGATGATACGTCTGCGGATCGGCGCCGATATAGATCGCGAGGAAGATGATGATCAACAGGCCGCCGATCGCTTCGAGCGTCGATGAGAGAAATGGAAACAGGTATCGCGTCGCGCCGCTTACCTGGCCGCTGAGTCGCTCACGCAGGGGTGACCGGGTGCCGCCGCTATCGGACGAAGTGGAGGGAGCGCTAGCCGACGTACTGGACGCGCCGGCTGTCGTTGCCCTCGCCGTATCGCGGCGCGCGGGAGGACTGGCGGGCGCGAGCAGGCTTCCCATCAGCCCGGTGTTATGGCGATTCACCCAGGCTTCCAGGCGGTCGACTGATTCGGGAAGGCGCTTGCGCAATTCAACCGATTGGGCGCGAATCGTTGGTGCTACCCAGGCGCCGAAGCCGACGAGCAGTCCCAGAAAGGAGAGCACGACGACCGCGGCGCCGAGTCCGCGGGGAATCCGCCACCTGGCAAGGTGATCGACCCCGCTCGACACGGCGAGTCCGAACAGAACGCCGACGAAGGCGGTGAGAAAAAGGGCGTTGGCGAACCAGAGGAGTCGGAGGACGAGATACATCGCCATCACGAGCGCGGCGGTGCGCAGAACGTCCCTGCTCTGCCACCCTACGGACCGGTGGCGGCGCTCGCGAGCCAGCAGCGGTGGCGGCGCGGCGGGGATCCGATTCAGCGCATCATCTTTGCGGGCTGGCTCCGTCATCGAGGCTTATTCGGGCAAGGGAAGTGCCCTCGGCTCGCCTGTCGAGCGGCGGCTACATTTGACGGCGAACCTTTCCGCATACGATGCCGCATCAGGCGCTCTACCTCGATACCGATAGAGATACCTCGAGCTTTCTGCGTTCCATCGCGGATGTCGAGCTCCTCGCTCTCGACACCGAGGGCGCAAGCTTCCATCGCTTCGTCGATCGAATCTATCTGCTTCAACTCTCGACGCGGGATCGGTCGGCGATCATCGATCCGTTGCCGATCAGCAAGCCCGAAGAGTTAGGCATGCTGCTCGAAAACCCCGCCGTCCAGGTTGTGTTCCACGACGCCGATTACGATCTGCGCCTGGTGCGGCAGGACTACGGCTGGCGCGTGCGGAACATCTTCGACACGAGAGTTGCGGCGCAGCTCCTGGGCATTCGGGCCTTCGGCCTCTCGGCGCTGCTCGAGAAATACTTCGGGTTGAAGCTCGACAAGAAGCATCAGCGCGCCGACTGGTCGATGCGTCCGCTGACGCGCGACATGCTCGACTACGCCGCGCAGGACACCATGCACCTGCTCGCTCTGCGCGACCGGCTCGCGGATGAGCTGCAGCGCGCCGGACGCTGGGAGTGGGCGCGGGAAGAGTTCGTTCGCATCGAGGAGACGCATTGGGAAGACGAGGATGACTCGATCGCTTTCCTCCGCATGAAGGGCGCGCGAGATCTCAATCGACGCGAGCTCGCGATCCTGCGAGAGCTGGTCGTCTGGCGCAACGAAGTCGCTCGTAAGGCGGATCGCGCGACGTTTCGCGTGCTTGGCAACGAGCCGATGTTCGAGATCGTGCGCACGAAGCCCAGCACTCGTGAGGCGCTCGCGTCAATCAAGGGAATGCCCCGGGGCCAGCTCGAGCGCTCGGCGTCCGACCTGCTCGGGGCCGTTAGGCGTGGATTGGCGCTGCCCGAGTCGGAGCTGCCGCGCTTTCCGAAAGCAATGCGCTGGGAACGCGATCCGGACTTCGACGCACGGGTCTCGGCGCTGCGCACGGTGCGCGAGGCGGCCGCGGTGCGCCTCGATATGGATCCGGGCGTCCTCTGCTCCCGCGACCGCCTCGAGGCCGTCGCCCGCCGCAAGCCGACGACAATGGAAGAGCTCTACGCCATCCTGGAGCTGCGGCGCTGGCAGGTCGAGCAGATGGGAGAAGAATTCCTCCGCGCGCTCTCGGGGCACAGAGCGACGGTAGAGGGCAGAGGGTAGAGGGTGGCGGGTAGTGGAAAAGGAATGGGCCGACGGCTGTTGCCGTCGGCCTTCGTTGTTCAACCCACTACCCTCTACCCTACACCCTCTACCCGTCTACAGTCCCATGTACGCTCGCACCCTCGGCTCGATCCGCTCCGGCGTCCAGTACGGCGACCAGACGAGATTCAGCTCCACCTCGCCCGCTCCCGGAAGTGCTTGGAGGGCCTGCTCCACGTCCGTCATGATCTGCGGGCCGGCGGGGCAGCCGGGCGACGTGAGCGTCATGTCCACGTGGATGTCGTTGTTCGTGACGACGATCTCGTATATGAGACCGAGGTCCACGATGTTCAGGCCGAGCTCCGGGTCCTTCACCTTCCGCAACGCGAGCTTCACCTGGTCGGGGCTGATGGAGCCTGCAGGTCCCGCAACGGCGTCGTTAGGTGACTCGCCGACGGCTTCGCCGGCCGTCGACGCGACTGCTTCGTCGGGCGCGCCGGCGGGGTGCTGTCCGCCTTCCGGCGTGGAATTCTGAATGTCGTCGGTCATCGAATACCCTCGGCGCGCTGTTCCTTACTTTATCCGGCGGTGCAACCAGCGCAGCTCGGTCCGCGCCGCACGCCACAAAGCGCGGACAATCGTGGACACCGGAGATCCGTCGCTGAATGCAGCGGCGATCGCGTACAGCGCTCCCGGAGAAAAATGGGGCTCGTTCACGATCGCGTACACCGGCTCCCACCGCTCGGGCTGGAATTTGGCCTTGAAGCGGTCCAGTCCCTCGAAGTTATAAAAGCGCCGGCCGTGCGCGCGCACCAGCTTGAGTGCCAGGCGGAGCCATTGCGGATTCACCGTCTGCGGTAGGCTATACCGCGAGAGCGGCGCCAGGCCGAGGGTCACGTACTCGAATCCGTCGGCGGCGAGGGCGCGCATTGCCGTGTCGAGCAGTAGCTCTACGGTCCCGTTCGGGGCGCGAGCCCCGCGAACGAACTGCTCGATGAGCCATCCGCCGCGCGCCGGTGCCGGCGACGCGACCAGAAAGGCGACAATCTCGCTCTCGCGCGACTGCGCGACGAACACGCGCCGATCAAAGAGGCGTGACAGCGTCTCCGGCTCGACGAGAAAGTGCATCGGCGGCAGGCCGCGCGTTGCGAGCCACTCATCGAGCACGCGCCGCAGGGCGGGCGAATTGGTCGCGTCGGTCGAGGGCATCGGTGTCACGGTGATCCCCTTGTTCCGAGCTCGGCTGAGCTGCGCTCGCAGCGATGCCTTTGCGGCCATGATGGCTGCCCAGTGCGCGGGATTCCACGACGGCTGTGACCCGAGCATGACCATCGAATGCGTCCGTCGCTTCCGGAGCACGGCCTCGAGGCGGTCCTCGGCACCGAAATAACAGATCCGCCGCTTGCAGTCCCGACAATCCTGCTCGAACTCGTCGACGACGGATACAAGTCGGTCCGGCGGGCAGACAGGGGCACCTGCCACGACTCTCGTTTGGTTTCGCTCGACGTAGCCCACGACCGCGTCGCCGTCGTGGCTGAACCAGAGCTGGATGCCAGGGTTCACGATCTGGTACGACGTCGCGTTCCAGCCGTAGGTGAGAACGAGCTCTCGGGCACGCGCCAGCGGATCGTCGATCCCCGTCGGTAACAGCAGGGCGGTCGAGTTCATCCCGGATACGTCAGCTGCATATGGTCTCTACGTCATGTCGCGGATGTGTGGCTCGCGCGCGATTCACCAGCTTCCCACCACCTCCACCAGAACCCATCCGGAGCTTCGACATGCGTCCTCGTTCACTCTTGGCCCTGTGCCTTGGTGCGTTCCTGCCCTCAATCGTGTCCGTCAGTGCACGTGCGCAGCAGCGCGACGATCGGGCCGGCAACGCCACATCTGCTCGGGTCCCCACGGGTTGGGAGAAATCCGGCGTCCCTGCACTCAACTTCGACGCCGACGAAGGTTTTGGCTTCGGAGCGGCCATCGAGCTCTACAACTACGGTCCCGGAGCTCAGCCATATCGATTCACGATTCAACCGACGCTGCTCTTTACGACCGAAGGCCGTCGCGACGTGACCGCGTTCTTCGACGCGCCGGCCTTTCTTCCCGGCGGCTGGCGAATGACGGCATTTGTCGGCAGTGAGCGGCAGCTCGCACAGCCTTACTACGGGATCGGCAACGCGACGCAATATGACGCAAGCCTCGAGAGCCCGCCGAACCCATACTACTACCGCTATGGTCGAGCGCGTTTGCGGGCTTCGGCGGATTTCCAGCATCGAATCGCGAGATCTTCGGCAAAGCTGTTGTTAGGCGCGGGTGTAGGTAGCACCAGCTTCGATCTCACCCCGCACGACTCGGGAACGACACTGCTGGCCTCTCAGCTGGGCGGCATCACGCCTTCTGCTGACCGCGTCAACTACGTGCGCGCCGGCCTGCTCTGGGACACTCGCGACCAGGAGATCGGGCCGCACCGTGGCACCTGGGCCGAGGTGCTCGTGCAGCGCGTCAGCAAGTCGCTGGGTTCGACCGAGGACTTCACGAGATGGACAACGACAGTGCGCCAGTACCTGCCTCTGTCGTCGCGGCTCACATTTGCCCAACGCTTCGTCGGCCAGGGGATCGAGGGCAACCCAACGTTCGACCAGCTCGCAATCATCCAATCGTCATTCAAGCAGCAGGAAGGACTCGGCGGCTCGAGCAGCATTCGCGGCGTTCCCAAAGACCGGTACATCGGGAAAGCACTGCTCCTCAGCAACTCGGAGCTGCGCTGGCGCGCGGCGGATTTCTCGCTCTTCGACCGGCAGTCGTTCCTCGCGTTCAGCGCCTTCGCGGACGCAGGCCGTGTGTGGACCAACGGTTTTGATCTATCGAGCGCACTCACCAATCTTCACGCCGGCTATGGTGGTGGAGTACGGGTCGGCGTCGGCCCGAGCTTCATCGTCGCGACCGACATCGGCCATTCGAACGAGTCGGCGGCCGCGGTCTACATCGGACTTGGCTGGATGTACTGACTTGGTGGGTGGTGGTTGGTGGCTGGTGGCTGGTGGCTAGATAAAACGAAAGCCGGCGTGCAGTCGCCGGCTTTTCCGAATCCACCAGTCCTAAATCACCAGCCACCAATCACCAGCCTCAGGTCTTCTTCGCGACTCTCTTCGTCGATTTCTTGGCCGGCTTCTTCGCGGCGCTTCTGGATTTCGAGTGCGAGGACTTTGCCGCCGAGGATTTGTGGCTGCCGGACTTGGAGTGGGATTTGGCGCTACCAGACTTTGATCCGATACGGCCGGCGCTCACCGAGGTGTGAAGTCGGCTGTGGCGCGATCGCGCGACGCGCTCCGGCCGATTCCATCCGATGGCGCGATCGGCGCGGAACTTCGCCGGCATCTGCATGATCCCGTCGCCGTAATCCATGATGGCGAGCGCGGCGGCGTCGGAGAGATCGGCTCGGACGTCGGCAATCACCTTCGCGGGACGACGCGCACGGGCCGCATGCACGCGGTTCGTGAGCAGGATGACGAACATGTCGCGATCGGGGTCGATCCACAGCGACGTGCCCGTGAATCCGGTGTGCCCGTAGGCCCGTTCGCTCAGATACTTGCCGCAGCTACCGTCGCCGGCGCACGTGTCCCACCCCAGGGCGCGCGTGCGCGCCGCACGAGTCGTGAAGAGTGTGACCGTCGAGTCGGCGATGAGCCGAGTGCCGCCGTACTCTCCTCCATTCAGCATCATCTGCGCGAACACGGCGAGATCGGACGCACTGCTGAACAGTCCTGCATGACCGGCGATTCCGCCCAGCGCGAACGCGTTCTCGTCATGCACCTCGCCCCGCAGCGGGTATCCGCGAGGCGGGTTCACCTCGGTGGGGGCGATGCGCACGCGCAGCGAGTCCGCCGGCTTGAAGAAGGTGTCCTCCATTCCGAGCGGCTGCCACACGTGCTCGGCAAGGAACTGATCGAGTCGCTGGCCTGACGCTGCTTCGACGACGAAACCGAGCATGTCGGCGCCGAGGTCGGAATACTCGTAGTACTGGTCCGGGTGATAGGCGAGGGGAGTCTGAATGACTGCCTCACGCGCCTCCTCCGGCGTGTGCGCGATGCGCCAGAGGTCGCGTCCCGCGGGAAGTCCGGAGCGATGCTCGAGGAGCAGCCTCAGCGTGACGAGGTCCTTGTCGCCGCCCGAGAACTCCGGGATGTACTTGGAGACCGGATCGTCGAGGTGGATTTTCCCCTGATCGTAGAGGATCATCAGCGCCGTCGTCGTACCGACCACCTTGGTGAGCGATGCGAGGTCGTAGACGCTTTCGGTGGGACTCACTGGCTCGCTTTCGTCCGTCCAGTCGAGGCGGCCGAAGCCACGCTCCCAAACCACAGCGCCCTTACGCCCAACGACGACCGCCGCACCTGGATAGCCGCCGGCCTGAATGCCACGCATAACGACGTGGTCGATCTTCGCGAGCCGTGCGGCAGACATGCCGACGGCCCTCGGGGCCTTCACGGGCAAACCCGCCCTGCCGCCGGGACCGCCGGTGGCGAGACTGAATGCCGAGAGCAGCAGAGTTACAAACACCAGAAATCCCCGGGCGGACGAGCTAAGATCACCAGGTCGACGCTAGCGAGATGCTCGATAGCGTCAGAGAATGCAGATGCCGTGCAACTATGACAGCGGTTGACCGGACACGTGGGGGAGGACAAATAATCCGGTCACTGTAATGCCTTACTGCGCGAGCACGAGCAAGGTTCCAGAGGCGTGCGATCGCGTTCCGGAAATAATGTCGCATGGAATCGGGACGAGCAAGAGTATCGTATGCAACGATGCAGCAAGTGGTTGGTGGCTCGTGGTTGGGGACTGGTGGTCAAAAGGTGACAACCAGCAACCAGTCACCAGCCACCAACCACCATCAGCAACCTTTCCTTGCCTCACACGTGACCAATCTCCTGTGACTGTTGAGCTTCTCACGATCCGCCAGGCGATCGAAGGCGATGAAGCGGCGCTACGGGCGTTGTGGACGCGCCACGCCCCGCACATCGACCTCGTGGTCCGTCGACTCGTGGGCCAGGATCATGACCTCGCCGCAGACATCGCTCAGGAGGTCTGGATCCAGATCTTCCGAGCGCTGCCTAGCTACCGCGGGGACTCGCAGTTCGGGACGTGGGCGCACCGCATCGCGGTGAACCGAACGCTCAACGCCCTGCGAAAGACGAGGCGCATTGCGAGCGTCGAGTCGGAGATCGAGGAGGACAGTGCGTCGGTCGAGCTGGACACGGACCGATCGTTCATTGCCGCCTCCATCGAGGAGGCGATGGGCAAGCTCTCGCCAGGCGCACGCGCGGTGTTCGTGCTGCATGACGTGGAAGGATTCACTCACGAGGAGATCGCTCGCGACTTGGGAATCACCTCGGGCGGATCGAAGTCTCAACTCTTCAAAGCCAGAGCGAAGCTGCGAAAGTTGCTCGCTCATCTCGTAGACGCCGGATCGGATGCACAGAAATCGAGGACTGACAGTGGACATGTCGCACCTGCCTGATGAGCGCCTCGCGGCGCTGATCGACGAGCCGCCAACGTCGGCGGAGCTTGCGCACCTCGCCTCGTGCGAGCGATGCGCGGCGGAGCGCGCGGCTCAGCGGAGTTTGCGTGAGATGGCGCGCGCTCATGGGGCGCGCATCGGTGAGCCGCTCACGACGTGGGAAGCACTCGCGCCGGCGCTTCGCGCCGACGGGATCATCGACACCGGAGAGTGGCGCGTCGCTCGTCGTCCGCGCCTGTGGGACAGTGTGTGGCTCCAGGCCGCCGCGGCGATCCTCATCGCTCTCAGCGGAATAGCCTACGGCCGCTACTCGGCCGTCGGCTCGGTGCTGCCGGGACATGTAGCGGGATCGGATTCGACGGTGAGCTTTTCCAGCGTGGAGGAGGCTCGCGCCGCACAGGAGCGTTACCAGACCCTCTACGAGAGCGCGGCACTGTATCTCGCCGGGCACGACTCGAGCCTCGTCGAGCCCGAAAGCCCCGCGGCGATGCGACGGCGTCTCGCGACGCTGGATGAAGTTGGGGCCACCGTTCGTCAGGCGCTCAGCAAGTCGCCAGGCGATCCGGTGATCAATGGCTACTACCTGACGACGCTCGAGCAGCGGGAAGCGACGTTGCGGCAATTGAACGCGGCGCTTCCGGTCGGGATCCGGGTGGGCAGCTTCTGATGAGCGCGTCGGCCATGTCATCTCGATTCGAACGGCACATCTCCTTTGCCGGATCGGCGGTCGCGCTCGTCATGCTGAGTGCCGCGTCGTCGCGCGCGCAGTCGTCCAGCGAGGTTCGCGACAGTATCCGTGCGGACCGTGTCTATCGTCTGCAGATCCGTCGCAGCGATACCAACTACACCCGCTCCATCCGCGCCGCGCGGGTGCAGCTGGAGGAGCGTCTCGACTCTCTGCAACACGAGTTCGAGGGACTCGGACTCGACGCGCCCGACCGCGCCGATCTCGTTCGTGAGCTGCGGGCTCTCATCACGTCGCTCGCCAACCTCAGCCAGCTCGAGCAGGTGCGCGTTGGCACACTGGACAGAGCAGCCGGATCATTGGACCGAGCGGCGGGGGCGCTTCAGCGCGCGAAAATCCAGACGCTTACGTCGCCGGAGGGGTTCCCTCGGGTTCGCGCCGCCGTCGCATCACTGCAGCCAGGCTGGATCGGCATCAACGCCGAGGCGCCGCACACTCGGATGGTCCGGGAGGACAGCGCTTACGTGCGGTACTTCGGCTTGCCGGAGGTCATCTCGGTCGAGCCGAATTCGCCAGCCGAGCGGGCCGGGATCGCGCGCGGCGACCAGGTCCTGGCGTACGACGGCGTGAATCTCCGTGATCGGGAGATCAACCTGACGAGGATCCTTCAGCCCTCGCACCGGCTGCGCGTCACCGTGCGGCGCGACGGAGAAGAGCGTGATTTCTCGGTCGTCGTCGGCAGACCGCCGCAGCGAGTGATGGATCGGATGTGGGCGACCATGCCGGACATCAGGCTCGACACCATGCCTAACGCCGTCGTCGTGGCGCCACGGGAGGCCATGCCCATGCCGCGACTGCGCGCCGGCGGCGGCGTAGTGCTGTTCAACCGGATGGATCCGGAATCGGCGCCAATCGCAGGCGCCAAGCTCACCGAGATCCGCAACGACGACCTCGGTCACATCTTCGGCGTCTCGAGCGGCGTGCTCGTGACGGAAGTCTTCGCCGATCCGAGTCGATCGTCGGGGCTGAGGGGCGGGGATGTCATCCTCCGCGCCGACGGTGAAGATGTGACGAGCGTGGGTCAATTTCGCCGCATCATCATCGCGGCACACGCGGCTGATCGCGTGTTGGATCTCGAGATCGTGCGTCAGAAGCGCGCGCGAACGCTCACGCTTCGCTGGTGACGCCAACGTGCTCGAGGGGCGTCAGCTTCTGCCCCTCGGGCACGAGTGATTTGTGAATCGACAGCGCGGCGATAGCGCCATCGGCCGCCGCGGTGATCGCCAGTTGAGGACCAGGCACGATGTCGCCGGCCGCGAACACGTTGAACACCGACGTGTGGTAGCGAGTGTCGACGATGACATGCCCCTCTTCGTCGCGTGCGCAGCCGAGGAGGAGTGAGAGCTTCGTCCCGGCATCGTCGGCGGGGAACTGGCCGATGGCGAGGAAGACCTTCTCGGCGTCGAGGTTCATGCCATCGCTGAGCTCGAGGCTGTGAATCGCCTGGCCCTCGCACACGACCCGTTGGATTCGCTCGGTGATGACGGGAATGTTCAGCGCGTCGAGCTTCTCGCAGTATTCGGGAAGATCCAAAGCCGGCGGCTGCCCGTTGGTGCAGATGATGATGTCGCGCGTCCACGTCGTTAGGTTCAGCGCCATGCCGACCGCGCGGCGGCCATTGCCGATGACGACGATCTTCTTGCCCCGCGCCTCGTAGCCGTCGCAATCGGGGCAGACGTGTGCATTGTGCCCGAACGTGTGGTCGAGGCCGGGCACCTCGGGCCACACGTCGCGAATACCGATCGCAAGCAGAATGCGCCGCGCCGTGAGGGGTTCACCGGCAAGCCGCTCGAGCGTGAACTCATCGTCGTTGAATTTGCGCGCGGTGACGACGATGTCATCAATGAGCTCCACTCCGTATTGACGGCACTCCTCGCGTCCAAGCTGACGCAGATCTGCCGGACGAATGCTTTGCAGGCCGAGGAGTCCGTTCACGCCGCGCGTTTCCCAATTGCGCGGGTCGCCGCTGTCTATCAGCACGACGGAGTGGAGGTAGCGCGCAAGCCAGATGGCTCCCGTCAATCCCGCCGGCCCGCCGCCCACGATTGCAACATCGAAACGGTGCATGGCGGAAGAGACGGGCAAAAATTAGGCGAAGGCTGGATGAGTAGAGGGTAGAGGGTCGAAACAAAGAAGGCCGACGGCTTTGCCGGCGGCCCTTCCGCGTTCACCCTCTACCCACTGCCCTCTACCCTCTGCCTACTTCACTTTCCCCGGCGGCAGCATGTAGAGCAGATGCAGCGTCTCCCGATCGAGCTCGGTGAGGTCCAGCTGCGTGTTCTCCGGGTACATGATCGTCGATCGATTGCGCGAGTGGCCAAGGCCGAGCGCGTGGCCGATCTCGTGTCGGAGAATCTCGCTGATTTCGCCGGGCGGAAACGTGTCGCCGTCGCGGTCATGGAGGGCGACGGTGACTTCGGCGTGCGTCACCCAGGCGTGCTGATCGGCGAGCCGGCGCGTTTTGCCGATGCGAAGCTCGTCGGGTGGGAACTGATCGATCCAGCGTACGACGATGTCAGCACCCGCTGAGTCAGGGGGGAAGATAAAGCGAATCGGGATCCCCGCGGTCTCCCACTCCAGAAAGACGTCGCGCGTCGACTGGACGTAGCCGATCCACCAATCGCGAACGTGTGGATCCGACTGAATCCATATGCGCAGCCCACCATTGCTGTTGACGCTTTCCGGCCAGCGGAAGAGCGTCGAATCCTGCGACGCCAGCAGGTCCTGGATGTAAGTCCGTTGCGCGGCGTCGTCGATCCGGCGGCGAATCTCTTCTGGGTTTCTCGCTGGAGCCGGTGCGCGGGAGCGACGCAGCGCGCTGTGCACGTCGACGCCGCCTGGAGTGGTACCAGTGCCCTCGCCCTCGGCATCCGATGAGGCCGAACTGTTCACACTGTCTCGGGGATGGCCGGCCTGCTCGATCTGGAGTGCATAACGATGCGGCTCCAGCGTCGACTTCACGCTCTGGAAGGCGACGAAGGCGATGAGCGCGCCAACCGCGCCGAGAAGCCAGTACTCGATGCGTCCCATGAAGCCAACGTTCGGGTTTGACTGAGCACTCGGCGGTAACTCGCCAGCGTCAGCGCACCGGACCAGGCGGGAGGGAGTACAGCAGGCGAAGCGTGGCGCGATCTGCGGACGAGAGATCACGCACGCGAACCTTGGGTGCCATGATGCTCGTCGGGTCCTGGGTGTGGTCGAGACCGAGGAGATGGCCGATCTCGTGGAGCGCCATCGCGCGCATCGCCTCCTCGTCGAGCACTTCACCCTGGTGGTGGTGCACGGCGAGAATGATGTTCGCATCGGTGATGAGCCACTCGTCGTCGCGCGCCCACTTCGTGCGGCCGCTGATCGGCTCACTGAAGTGGTCGATCCAATTCACATGGACCTCGGCATCGGCGGAGTCGTCCACGAACTGGAACGTCAGTGGAATGCCGACCTCCTGCCATTCCTCGAACGCTTCACGCACCCGGTCGACATAGCCGGGCATCCAATCGTCCACGGCGGCTGTCGGTTGAATCCAGATGGTGAGCGGACGATCGCCGCGATCTGGCCACCGCGCGAGCGACGAATCGCGCAGCTGAAGGATCTCGGAGATATAGGTGCCTTGCTCGTCGCGACGCAGCTTGCGTCTGACCGCGGCGCGATCCGGCTCGTCCAGATCGTCCGCTGGCGACGGAAAGAGCGCGCGACCGACGCTTCCGGCGGCGCTCTGTTCGCGCGACGCGGCGAGCGCGTGCACGGCAGCCACTTCGGGCGTGCGCGTCTTCTTCACAGCGCCTAACGCGGCTGCTCCGAGGGCAACGTACAGAATTGTGAGAGACGCTCGCTGTAAACGCATCACACTTCTCGGCGAACGGCGCCCGACAACGGGGCGGCAAGGAAGGACTCGACGGCGGGAAAAAACACTTCGGGGGCCTCCCAGAACGGCATGTGGCCGGAGTGAGGCACCAACATTCGTCTCGATCGAGGCAGCAGCGCCTCCAGCTCCGCCGAGACGGCAACTGGAAGAGCGTCGTGCTCGCCATGGATGACGAGTGTCGGGACCGAAAGGGCACGTAGCCGCGGTCGCCAGTCATAGCCCTCTCGGCGCAGACGGGCGAGAATGGCTGCTCCTGTAACGCTCGTCACCTTGGGAGGCGCAAAGGAGCGGGCGAGCTCGGCATCCCTGAACCAGGCCGGATAGACCGCGCGAGCATACGCGGCCTGCAGATCCGGATCGGGCTGCTCGAGCAGTGGCTCGGCGATAGCGTCGAAGGCGGGGCGCTCGTCCGGGGTCAGCCGGGCACCGACAGCCTTGCGCAGCGGCGCCATCCACGTGCTCGTCGCACCAACCGCGTCCACCGTGACGAGCCGACGCGTGCCGGCTTCCTCCAGCGCGGTCGCGAGCATGGCGATGCCGCCACCCCAGGAATGGCCGAGCAGGTCCCAACGGCGAACGCCGAGGGCGCGGCGAAGCGCGCCGATGTCGGCGGCGTCGTCGTCGATGGTGGCGGCAGCAGGGTCGCTAGGTGCCTGGCTCTGGCCCCGACCGCGCTGGTCGTACAAAATGACTTGCCGCGTACGCGCGAGTGGCGACAGCGCTGGCCAGAGCATCCCGTGATCGTACAGCATGCCGCCGTTGATGCAGAGCAGAGGCGTCGCATCGGCGTCGGCAACTGGCGGCGTCGAGAATACGGCGAACGCGAGTCCGCGCGCGCGAACCGTTTGACGCTCGAGCGGCGGCGTGCGCGGAAGTGATCGGCGAAATGCGACGAAGTGTTCTTTTGCGGTAGGCAACTGCTGGCGCGCCGAAAACGCGTACGGACGAAGGGATGCTGCGGGCGGGAACGACGGACGTGCGACGTGCGTGACCATCGAGGGGGCGATGGCCCGAAAAAGTGCTGTTCGCGATTAGATACGCGCTGGACCGGCAAGTGGTAAGGGGCCCGATCAAGAAAGCACGATCGACGCCCACCTTGCTCCTTCGTATACACCCCAAAGGCACAGAGTTCGCGCAGGCGCGCGACCAATGATTACGAAAGAATATCGACGCTCATTGCTCGCGCTCATGACCTGCGCATTCGTCAGGGCACCATGCGCATTGGCGTGGCCGCCGCTGTGATTCGTTGGTCTTGGCTAGTGTGACATCCTCATCACGCTCGTCGCGTTCGCGCAGTCCACGTTCGGGTTCCAGTTGGCGAAGATTCCGCTGGGGTTATCCCTCCACACCCAGGCATGGAGTCCCCACAGCTGGAAGCCGTCGTTCTGCTGGAACCTCTGGCCGAACAGCACCGGCGGTTCGGCGTCGCGGCTATGGAACGTGTACGGGATGATGTACTCGACCGCGACAAGCCGAAGCTTTCCGTTCTGCTCCGGCTCGTAGAGCAGCAGTTGCGGCGCTTCGACGCGCGCCGTGCCGTCGATGAGTGACGTGTTGCCGTAGTGGAAGCCCATGCCACCGGCACCCGCGGGGTCGGTCATGCACGGCGTGATCTGCGCGGACCACCCGGCGTGGCGCGCCACGTCGAATTCGTGGAACGGAGCAGTCACGTTGCGGAGCGTCGCGAGATCGCGCTGAACATCGGCGCCAAGGCCGACGTCTAGTGCCGTCGCCGCGCGTTGCGCTCTCGGCTCGCGTCCCGCACTGGAGTCTGTGACGGTCCGGTCGCTGCATGCAGCGAGGAGAGCGATCGCCGCAAGGGTGTTCGCACTGCGTTTCATCATGGCCTCGTGAGGTTGGAGACATGGTGTAAACGCAGTTTGAGGCCGAGCTGGGGCCATCACCCCGAGCCAGCGGCGAAGCTACTCGCTTCCCTTCGGTCGCGTGAAGACATCGGCACCGAACGGCCGCAGCCCCGTTAGGCCCGCATACCCGAGATGCGACAGGCCAAAGATGTCCTCGACGGTCCGAAGCAACGAGTAGTGATTGTAGGGGACGTCCGAGACGGTGCCCGGTGCAACGAACGGCGACAACACGACGGCGCCAATTCGACCGCCGCCTGGGCCATTGAATCCAGGCTTCTTCGTGTTCGGTCCCGTTGGCTCGTCGCAGCAGGCGGTAGCGTCGAGGCCAATCGACTCGTCGAAGGTGATGACCAGTAGACCGTTGGCTCGGAACGCGGGCGAGCTCGTGATGATCGGTACCCAAAAACGGAGGAATGCGTCGGCGGACTCGAGTCCGCCCGGCTCGTGGTTGATGCAGGGTTGATCGTGTCCGTCGTGACAGAGGTTGGGCGCGATGAAGACGAAATTCGGCGTGCGATCAGTCGTCCGGAGCGCGCTCTCCAGCTCCGTCAGGGATACGACATTCGTCTGACAGGACGCCGAGTCGATGATCGCATGGAAGTAAACGAACGGATCGTGCTTCGCCGCGTACTCGTCGTTAGGCGTGGCGCGCTCGGTCGGATCCACCTGCCCGATCACGGCGTGGCCGCAACGTGCCGATTCGCGCGCAGGGTCGTTGCCCATATCCTCCATGTAGCCGGCCCACGTGCGGTGCGTGGCCGCGAGCTGATTGGCGACGGTCTGCACGTGCGCCGGATACACGCAGCCAGTCCCTATGGGCTGACCGTACTCGGCGATTCCCGTCTCGACGAAATCGTCGTACTGGAAGCAATCGGACTGCGTCTGCATCGTGGGAGCCATGCCGCTCACCAGAGCGATATAGTTGTCGAGACTGAAGTGGCCGATGCCATAGAACTGCCGGAGGAGGGCACCTTGCCTCGTCAATGTGTCCGCCAGGTACGGGGCGTCGCTACCGACGCGGAACGTCGTGTCGTACCCCTTGTTCTCGAGCAGGATGACGAAGACGTGCTCGATGTTCGGCCGCCGGTGTTGGACGCTCACGCACCCAGCCGCCATGACGAGCGCGGCGAGCGCGACGAGGTGATTACGAAGATGATGGACTGACATGACGCGGATGCTAACCTCCTGCCGCTATGCGCGACAGCGTCGCGCGGCGAGTTGCTCGAGCGCCCACGCGGCGTGCTCACGCACGAGCGGCTCCTCGTGCTCGAGCGCGCGCTCCAACATGCTTCGCTCCTCCTCGCCCCCGATGTTGCCGAGCACCACCGCTGCGTTGCGCTGCAGCCCTCGCAACTTCGCGCGCTTCATCGGTGAGCCTTTGAACTCTCGACTGAACTCCTCGCGCGACATGGCCAACAGCTCGTGCGCGAGAGTGCGTGCATCCCGGCCAGCGACGGCCTCGCGTGGCGCGAACGCCGCTTCGGTGAGATCGCGAGCGAAGCTGATATTCCAGGGACAACACGTCTGGCAGATGTCACAGCCGTACAGTCGGTCGCCGATGCCTTCGCGCAGCTCAGCGGGAATGGAGTCTCGCAGCTCGATCGTGAGATAGGAGATGCAACGCGTGGCGTCGAGCACCCGCGGCGCGACGAACGCGCTGGTTGGACAGGCATCCAGGCATCGCCGGCAGCTGCCGCAGCGGTCGGCCGCGAACGGTGTGTCCGCGAGGAGCTCGAGGTCGACGAGAAGGGCGCCGAGAAAGAAGAACGAACCTGACGAGGGATTGATCAGGTTCGTGTTCTTGCCGAACCAGCCGAGGCCAGCGCGTCGGGCGAGGTCGCGCTCGAGGAGCGGTCCCGTGTCCACGTACGCCTTGCCGAGAACCGGCCGTCCAGCCTCCTCGTTCATCCAGTGGTGGAGCGCGCGCAGCCTTCCGAGCATCACGTCGTGATAGTCGTCGCCGCGCGCGTATCGAGCCACGGGGCCGTCCGGTTCGCGGCCGCCATAGTTCATGGCAACGACGACGGCCGATGTGCTGCCGGGCACCGGGAGTCGTGAGTCGTGTCGCTTGTCGCGGCCTCGGGGCAGGTACTCCATCGTCCCACCGTAGCCCTCGGCGAGCCACTCGTCGAAGGCGTCGGCGGTATCGGCCGGTCCGAGCGAGGCGATACCGGCCAGGTCGAAGCCGAGCCCGAATGCCTGGGCTTTGATGCGCGTCTCGAGCGAGCGCTCGACAGTCGCGCTCATCCGCGCACCGCCCATTTTGCATAACGAGCGACATCGTCCGGTGACGGGACTGCATCCGGATCGCCGTAGGCCGTGAGCATTCGCCACCGCAGGTACTTGCCGTCGGGGATCGGCAGAAAGGGCGGCCGACGGAACCAGCGCCGGCGGCGAAAGCGCCACCCGACCCGGATGAGGGCTGGTGCGAGCGCCGGGTCGCGGAGCGTGCGCAGGGCGAGTCGGAGGGAAAGGCCGAGCCAGGACATGGTCGTCGGTGATCGGTGGTCGGTGAACTGTGGTCGGTAAACGGTGAACTGACAACTACCGACCACCGACCACCGTTCGCCACCGTTCGCCGTTCTAGGCGGCCCGCGTTCGACGTACCCGCTCGATGAAGGACGTTCCGTCCAGCCCGGCCGGAGCCTCGATGCCTAACGCTGCAAGGGCGCTGGGCATCACGTCCACCGTGCGACGCGGCGTGCGCACGGGTGGGCGGTTGACGACGAGGGGCACCAGCATGTGCTCCCGGTGCAGCGCGCCGTGCGAGCTCACATGGGGAATCGGCTCGTAACGCGCCCGGAAATCCCAGTCTCGCGCCGCGGACAGAATGACGTCGCCGGCGCGTGGCGCGCTGGCGATCGTCGCGATCTGCACGACGGCATCCGGATAATCGCTGTCCATCGTCGCGTCGTACGCGTCGCGGGCGTCCACGTGGCGGAGATCCGCGCCGATACCGAGGGGATCCCCGCTCTGCCGACGATAGCTGAAGCGATCGCCCTTCACCGACACCACGGCCGTCCCTCGATCGCGCGACCGCACCTCGCAGGCGCGATGCTCGTTAGGTAGCAGCATCAGATCCACCGACGGACGCGCGAGCAGTTCGTTGGCGAACGGCTCCCAGCGGCGCCGCAGAGCGGCCCATAGCGGACGACGGCGTTGCTCGAGCTCCACGTAGACATGCGCCATCGCATTTCCGCTCACCATCACCGCTACTTGCGGCAGGAGCGTGAGCACCCACGGATGCGACATGACGCGCAGTCCGAGCTGGGCGATGCCGCGCGCCAGGTCGTCGTGGGCGCGCACCGGCGAGTGACCGTGGTCGCTCGTGATCCACACGTGCGTGTCGTCCCAGTAGCCGAGTGCCTCGGCGTCGGCGCGAATGCGCGCGACGAGCTCGTCGACGATGCCAATCGCGTCGCCGACGATCGGCGCGTCGTGGCCACGGGCGTGGGAGCTCTTGTCGATGCCCGTCAATGCGGCGAAGACGAACTCCGGCCGCTCATCGCGGATGCGCCTAACGACTTCCTCGACGATGTCGCGGTCGATGTCGAGCCAACCGTTGAGATTGCCGGTGAAGTGCGTTCGCGCGACGCGCGCCGTCGACGTCGCCACGCGGTCGCGCGCCGGCAGCCCGCGGCTGATGACGCTCAACGCGCCGACGCTGCGCTCGGACAGCTCGAAAAGAGTCGGCGCGGACGGATCGAGGTCGCGGTCGACGCGGCGCATCTGATGGCCGACATAGCTACGCGAGAACGTCGGGAACGAGCACGTCGCACGGCTGCGGTCGAACCAGCGAAGCCCCGGCAGACCGATGGCGCCAGGATACCGCCCCATGAGGAAGGGCGCGTACGCTGGACCGGTGACCGTGGGAAAGCACGACGTGACGGTGTGAAACGCCCCTTCCTCGCGGAGGCGCGCGATCGCGGGGGCGATCGCGGCCCGCCGATCGCTCGTGAGCGCGGCGTCCAGCGTGTCGGGACGTACGCCGTCGGCGATGATGATGATGACGGGCACGTCGATATCAGCAGAATTGAGTCGTTGTGAAGGCTTGGACGAGGCAGCTTAACGCAAGCCGCGATCCCTTCTGTCAGACAACACCGGCAAAGTTGCTGGCGAATGGCCCCCCGAGCCCGATAGACTTGTCGTCATTCTTCGCCCGCGTTCGCGGACCTCGGTTCCGCTCGCCATGTCACATCCGATCTGTAATGCCATCCAGAAACAAGAGTAACGGCGTGCGCGGCGCGAAGTCGCGACAAAAGGCGGGTCAGACCAAGCCGACGCTGTCGGCGGAAGCAGTCGAAGAGCGCATCGCGTCGTCGGATCAAGGCGCGAGATCGCACGTTGAGCGGCGAAAGGAGCCTCGTCAGCGACGCCGATCGCCGCGCACGGCGTCCGGCAAGCGATCCGATCCGCAGCTGCTCGCGGCGGCCGCGATCGAGGCGCAAGAGTATCTGAAGGAGCGCACGGAGGCTGGCCACCGAGCTGCCGGACGCACGCCTCCATCCGAGAAGACCGCCTCGCGCGCGTCGGGCGCAACGCGCATCATCGACGATTCGATTCGCAGCTATATCGGTCCCGTTACCGAAGACGAGAAGCTGCTGCAGGCCCCGACCGAGGCCGCCGACTTCACACGCACGGATCCGTGGCGTGTGATGCGCATCATGGGCGAGTTCATCGAGGGCTTCGACAACCTCGCGACGGTCACGAAGGGTGTGACGATCTTCGGATCCGCCCGAACGCATCCCGACGATCCGCAGTACCAGCTCGCGCAAGAGACGGCTCGACTGCTAGCCGAGGCCGGCTTCGCGATCATCACCGGCGCGGGCCCTGGTATCATGGAAGCAGCGAACAAGGGCGCGCGCGACGGTGGCGGCCGATCGATCGGCTGCAACATCGAGCTGCCGTTCGAGCAGGGCGCGAATCCGTATGTCGATACGCTCATCAACTTCCGCTACTTCTTCGTGCGGAAGACGATGTTTATCAAGTATTCAAACGCCTTCATCATCTTTCCGGGCGGCTTCGGCACCCTCGACGAGGCATTCGAGGCGCTGACGCTGATCCAGACGGGGAAGATCTATCAGTTCCCGGTGATCATGTTCGGTCGGCACTACTGGGCTGGCCTGATTCGCTGGCTCCAATCGCGCGTGCTCGGCGAGCGCAAGATCTCGCCCGGCGATCTCAACCTGATCCTGTTGACGGACGATCCGCACGAGGCCGCGTCGGCGGTGATCGAGGCCTACGAGTCGCAGCAACGGGCGATTCAGCCGCGCGAGCAGGTCGGCCGCAACCAGCGCGCGGCGGGCGGCGGGATCGACCGTCTCCGATGAGCAAGTTCGAAATGGCGGGCGACCATGGCGAGTAAGAAGAACGGAAAGTCATCGCGCGGCGACGGCCGCGAGCGCGGCGGGTTC
This sequence comes from Gemmatimonadaceae bacterium, assembly GCA_036493735.1. Classification (GTDB taxonomy): domain Bacteria; phylum Gemmatimonadota; class Gemmatimonadetes; order Gemmatimonadales; family Gemmatimonadaceae; genus AG2. The sequence continues at coordinate 212,055 of DASXPH010000098.1, read as the reverse complement.
AAGTCGTCGCGCCACGGTACGGCGAAGCGCGCGTCGGCAGCGGGACCGAAGGCCGAGCAAAAGCGGGCCGCCGAGGAGCGCGAGCGCTCCGGCGTCAGGCATACGTCGCACGAGACGAGCCGGTTCTTGCGCGGCGACCGCATCGAGCCGCGCCGGATCGACGGCAGCGAGCGCGTCGCGGAACTGATCGACGGCAGCTTTCTCGCCTACAACGCGGCGCGGCTGCGCGAGGCCTGTCAACTCTTCACGCAGAAGATGCTCGAGCCCGATGTCACGGTTGGTATCACGCTCACCGGAGCGCTGACGCCAGCGGGATTGGGGATGGCCGCGATCATTCCACTCATCGAGAGTGGGTTCGTGGACTGGATCATCTCGACGGGCGCGAATCTCTATCACGACACCCATTTCGGCCTTGGTCTGGCGATGCATCGCGGTAATCCGCAAGAGTCCGATGTGGTGCTGCGCGAGGAGGGCGTCGTTCGCATTTACGACATCTTCTTCGATTACGACGTGCTGTTGTCGACGGACGCGTTTTTCAGAACAGTCATACAGGGCAAGGAATTTCAGCGCGCCATGTCGAGCGCCGAATTCCATTACCTGTGCGGCAAGTATGTACGTGAACGGGAACGCGCCCTTGGCATCGGCCAGAAGTCGCTTCTGTCGGCGGCGTACGCCGCAGGGGTGCCGATCTACACGTCCTCTCCGGGGGACTCGTCAATCGGCATGAACGTCGCTGCGCTGTCGCTCGACGGTAACCGCTGCGTCATCGATCCGAACCTCGATGTGAACGAGACGGCGTCGATCGTGCTCGACGCGAAGCGCGGAACGGCAAAGACCCGCGGCAAGTCGGCGGTCGTGATCTGCGGTGGCGGCAGCCCGAAGAACTTCATGCTCCAAACGGAGCCGCAGATTCAGGAAGTCCTGGGCATCGACGAGAAGGGACACGATTTCTTTCTGCAGATCACCGACGCGCGGCCGGACACCGGCGGGTTGTCGGGTGCGACACCGGCGGAAGCGGTGAGCTGGGGCAAGATCGATCCGGATCGGCTGCCGGACGCGGTCGTGTGTTATCTCGACTCGACGGTGGCACTGCCGCTCCTGACATCGTATGCGCACGCTCGACACGCCCGACGGCCGCTGAAGCGACTGTACGATCGGCGAAAGGAGATGCTCGAGCGCCTAACGAATGAATACCGGAAATCGGGGCATCATCCGGTGGCGGCCGAAGAGACGGAAGATACGCTGCCGATGCATCGTTAAGCGTCGGCAGCCAATCCGCCGCTCCGCCTAACGGCTCTCACCAGATTCATCCGCGAGTACTCTCCGCGGGACGCCAGCGCCACGGCCTCATCGCCGCCGAGCACACCGCGCAATATGGCGCGGTCGGTCCAGCCGGCGGTTGCCTTGGCGCGGATGGACGCAATGGTATCTTCGAGGTAACCGATCTTTGCCTCAAGGGCCATCATCGGGTCGCGCACTTCGCCGCGGTGCGCGTCGAACATCCGCTTCGGTCGCAGATCGCGCGCCGCGCGTAAGCTGTCGATGATCTGGTACGGATCTTCGTCCTCGTGCATCACGCGCGCGCGGACGCCGAGCCAGAGATCGCCCGAGAACAGGGTCTCGTGCGCCGCGTCCCACACGATCTGGTGGTCCGGACTGTGGCCGGGGGTGAAGACGAACTCCAGCGGTGGCATCGTGAGGTCGCGCAGCGCCACGGGCATCGGCTTCGGCGTCCCCCAGACGACGCGTCGATAGGCGCGGATGCGCGCGGGGCGGCGCAGCCGGTCCTGCGTCAGCGGATGCATCGCGATCGGGATGCCGCGCTCGGCGAGCAGTCTCGCATTCCCCGCGTGGTCTTCGTGATAGTGCGTGAGCATCGCACCGGCGACGCGTCGCTCGTCGAGAAATCGAGCGAGCGCGCGACGCACGAGCGGGAACCCACTGTCGATGAGGATGCCGTCGACGAGGTAGGCGCTCACGTCCATGCCAGCGATCCGACTGCCCCAGCTCGCGAGCCGGATTCGCTCCACGTTGCCGAAGCACTGAATTTCGATCATTCCACAAGCTAGCTCGCTGTGGCACGCGCCCGGCCGACCAACGGGTCCGCCATTTGCGGAAGAATCTGAATAGGCGTACGTTGCGGTAACGGCGCCCGGCCTCCTCGGCCGGGCGCTCCATTTTGTATTGTTTGGACTTGGCGCCCACATGATCGAAGCATTGAAGCAGAAGCTCGGCGAAGAAGTTGAGAAGTTGCAGTACGAGCTCAACGTCACGCTTCCGAACGAGATTCGGAAGGCCGTCGAGCACGGTGACCTTCGCGAGAATTCGGAGTACAAGGCCGCCCTGGAGCGGCAGCAGTTCGTGCAGGCGCGACTTGGCCAGCTCCGTCAGCGATTGAGCAAATTGTCACAGATCGACGAGTCGCAGATTCCAGCGGACAAGGTCGGCCTGGGTTCGCGTGTCGTGGTCGAGGATCAGCGCACCGGTTCGCGGGAGACCTATCACCTGGTATTCGGCGACGCGGTGGAGTTCGAGGAGGGCCACGTGACGATGGCATCTCCGATCGGGCGTGCCTTGCTGGGGAAGTCAGTCGGCGAGACGACGCAACTGCGTCTGCCGACGATGGTGCGGACGCTCAAGGTGGTCGATCTGACGACCATCCATGGCGCGACGACGGAAGAGGCGTGATCGGTGGTGATGGGTGAAAGTGGTCGGTGGTCGGTCGGTGAACGGTGAACAGTGGTCGGTGAACGGTGAGCTTGTGAGCTGAGAGCTTCGGATCACCGGTCACCGACTACCAACCACCAACCACCAACCACCAACCACTAACCACCAACCTTGACTGCCTCCAAACGTGAGCACATACTCCCCGTACCGAGTACGGGGAGAATATGGCGTCTGATTCGCTCGAACTGCTGCAGGGGACGCTCGACGTGCTGGTGCTTCGCGCGCTCGTCTGGGGCGAGATGCACGGGTACGCCGTCTCGCGCTGGATCCGGCAGCGTACCGACGGCGTCATCGAGATCGAGGACGCACCACTCTACAAAGCGCTCCACCGGCTGGAGCGTGCCGGCAGCGTGGAGGCGAGCTGGGGACTCTCCGAGAACAATCGCCGCGCACGCTTCTATAAGCTGACCGCCGCCGGCCGCCGCACTCTCCGCGAGGAGGAGCGGGCCTGGCGACGCTACGCCGAGGCCGTGTTCAAGGTCCTCGAGCCGGCGTGATGGCATGAGCCGCCACTTCTTTCGCTTCCCGTGGCGCACCCGACGCCAGATTGGCGCCGACGTCGACGAGGAGCTTCGCTTTCACCTCGACATGCGTGCCGCCGAGCTGCGCTCGTTAGGTATGTCGCCCGAGGCCGCGCGCGCCGAAGCGATGCGGCAGTTCGGGGACCTGGACGACGCGCGGCGCTATCTCAACGCAGTCGATCGCGCCACCGAGGTGGCCCACCAACGGACGGAGCTCATGGGAGATCTGCGTCAGGACCTCGTCTATGCGCTGCGCAAGCTCGGCGCCGCACCGGCCTTCACGATCACTGTCGCGCTGACGCTCGCGTTGGGCATCGGCGCGAACACGGCGATCTTCAGCGTCGTCCACGCGGTGCTGCTCCAGCCGCTGCCCTTCTTCCAGCCGGACCGCATCGTTCGGATGGGCTTCGTCTACAACGGCGCGCCCGATGCCGGAGCGCCGCCGGAGCTGAACGACTTCCGGACGCGAAGTCACACCGTCCGGAGCTTCGCGATGTACAGTGGGGCCTCCGTGAATCTGGTTCGCGAGGGCGCGGATCCCGAGCTGCTGAGGGGCGTGCGCGTGAGCGCGAACTGGTTCAGGATTCTCGGCATAACGGCAGCGCACGGCCGAACGTTCGTGGATGGCGAGGATCTCGAGGGAGCGGCGCGCGTGGCTATCCTCAGCGACGCCGTGTGGCGGCGCGACTTCAACGCCGATCCCGCCGTCGTTGGACGGGTGATCCGACTGAGCGGCGAGCAGGTGACCGTCATCGGCGTGATGCCGCGCGACCGCGCGTATCCGCTGACGGCGGAGCTCTGGCTTCCTCTCGTTTTCAAGACGAGCGAGCTCGCGCAGAGTCGAGGCTCCCGATACCTCTCCATGATTGGTCGGCTCGCGCCCGGTGTCAGCGTGGCGCAGGCGGAGCGTGAGCTATCGCAGATCGGCGCGAGCCTCGCGCTGGAATATCCAAGGTTTTACCGTTCGCTCGCCATCCAACCGCAGCCGCTGCAGACGGCAATAGTCAGCGATCTCGAGCGGCCCTTGCTCGTGATCATGGGCGCCGTCGCGTTCGTACTGCTCATCGCGTGCGCGAACGTCGCGAATCTGCTCCTCGTGCGCGCGTCGGCGCGCGAGAGCGAGATGGCTGTTCGCGCCGCGTTAGGCGCCGGCCGGTCCCGATTGGCGCGACAGCTCATTACCGAGACCATGCTTCTGTCGCTCCTGGGCGCCCTCGGCGGCCTGTTGCTGGCGCGGTGGGGAATGACGGCGCTCCTTCGACTGGCGCCGACCTCCCTGCCGCTCGTCGGCGCGGCCCGTCTCGACCCGATGACGCTCGGCCTAACGATCGTCGTCGCCGTCGTGACGGGGCTCGTCTTCGGGCTCATTCCCGCCGCGCAACTCGGCACTGACGTCGCGACGGCGCTCCGCGCCGGTTCGCGCGGTGTTCGCTCGAGCCACCTCACGACTCGAACGCGGGGCGGCATCGTCGTCGCCGAGGTGGCGCTCGCGGTGACGCTGCTCGTGGGCGCCGGGCTCTTGCTACGCAGCTTCGAACGGCTTCTGTCCGTCGATCCCGGCTTCCGTCCGGACAGCGTGCTCACCTTTCGCGTCTCGCTGCCGGCGCGGAGCTACGAGAGCGACACCGCGCAGCGGATGTTCGTGGACGCGCTCACGCCGCGTCTCGAGGCGCTGCCGGGCGTGCGGCAGGCAGCGGTCGCCAGCGTGCTGCCGCTCGACGGCTCCGATCTCACGCTCTCGTTTGCCATACGAGGACGACCGCCGGTACCGCCTAACGAGGAGCCCGCGACCCAGGTGCTTTCGGCCACACCCGGCTTCTTCAGCGCGATGGGCATCCCCGTAGTGCGCGGCCGCCTGTACACGCGCGAGGCACAGCCGGGAACACCAAAGGAAATCGTCGTCAGCCGTGCATTCGTGCAGCACTTCTTTCCGAACGAAGATCCGCTCGGCAGGTACGTCGATCTCGGCTGGTACGTAGACGGCGATCGCCGCGGTGGAACGATCGTCGGCGTGGTGGGTGACGTGAAGCAGGTCGGGCTCGATCAGGAAACGCCGCCGATGCTGTACTTGCCTTACGCCCAGGCGCCGCAGTCGAACTTGCGCGTCCTGCTGCGGACCCACGTGCCGCCGTCAAGCTTGACCAAGCCCGCGCAGGCCGCCCTGCGCGACATCGATGGCGAGCTGCCGGTGTTCTCGATCCGCCCGCTGGGAGATTACGTCACGGCGTCGATCGGACCGCAGCGCTTCTACGCGACACTCGTCACCGTGTTCGCCATCGTCGCCCTGGCGCTCGCGGCGATCGGTCTCTATGGCGTGATCGCATACGCGGTGAGCCAACGCGCGCACGAGCTGGGCGTCCGGCTCGCGTTAGGCGCAACCGGCCGCCGTCTCGCGGCGATGGTCATCGGCGAAGGCCTCTCGCTCACGCTCGGCGGCCTGGTGGTCGGCATCGTGGTTGCCGCCGCGGTAAGCCGAGTCATCGGTTCGCTGCTGTTCGGCGTGAGCGCGTTGGATCCGATCACGATCGGAGCCGTGCTGATGGTGCTCCTCGTGGTTGCGGCGCTCGCGAGCTACGTCCCGGCCCGCCGCGCGGCGCGCGTCGATCCGCTCGTGGCGATGCGTGGAGACTGAACGGTGAACGGTGACCACCGACCACCGTTCACTGACCACCACCGATCACCGGTCACCAGCTTCAGTCAATCGTGAAAATACGCCGCACGTCGCGCTCGTACGCCGCGAGTTGCGCCGCGATATCGGTCGCACTCCAGCCAAGAATGTCGGCGACGGCAGACACGACGCGAGCCGCGCTCTCGGCGCCGTGATCTCGTGTCTCGAAGCCGAGGTGGGTGCGTCGAAGCAGCAGGTCGGACAACGTGTACGCAAGCTCGTGCCTTGCGACATAACGCATCTCGCCGATCGTGTAGACAGAGCCACCAAGACGTTCGCTCCCGCCCTGTGCTGCGATCTCCTCGGCAGCCGATGGCCACCGGCTGCCGAACGAGTGCACGAGATGCTTCGCAAGCTCGGCGTCCGCGGTCGCGCGCTCCGCCGCCGCAACCGCTTCGTCGATATAGGCGAGATCGCCGCCGGGCAACGCGACGTTGGTGGTTGGTGGACGCCGCGCGGCGCGCCTGCCGAGTCGAGTCGCGACGACGTCCACGACCTCGGCCGCCATCACGCGATAGGTCGTCAGTTTGCCGCCGGTGATGCTCACGACGCCATGAAGATTCTGCGCGATCGCGTGCTCCCGTGAGGCACCACCTGGATCTCCCTCATTCGAGCCGCCGGCGATGAGCGGTCGAATGCCTGCCCAGGCGCTGATCACGTCCTGACGCGTGAGATGCGCGTCGGGGAAGAACGCGTTCGCTGCCTCGAGGAGATAGGCGACGTCATGCTCCGTCGCGCGGACTTCGTCGGGTGGCGCGTTGGTGAAGGTGTCGGTCGTACCGATGATCGTCTGCCACTTGGATGGCAGGATGAACATGACGCGGCCATCGTTGGGTGCGAGCAGGGTGAGCGCCCCGTGATTGCCGATGCGGTCGCGAGCCACGGCGATGTGAACGCCCTTGCTGCCGTGCACCGCGGCGCGTCCGTCATTCGCGTCGCCGAGGCGAAGCAGCTCGTCACTCCACGGCCCGGCGGCATTGACGATGATCTTGGCGCGCGCCTCGATCTTCGCGCCGTCGAGGGTATCCTCGATCTGTGCACCGCGAGCAACACCCCCGTCGACGAGGATCTGGCCAACGCGCGCGTGATTGACGACGATGGCGCCCGCCTCGCGCGCGCCAATCGCGTTCGCAAGCGTTAGGCGCGTGTCATCCGTGGCGGCGTCGAAATAGCGTGCGCCGCCGACGAGCCCGTCCCGTTTGAGCTGTGGTTCGCGAGACGTGATCTGCCGCGCGCTCAGCCGCCGATGCGTGCCGACGTTCCGAAATAGTGCCAGCGCATCGTAGAGTGTGAGGCCGGCGTTCAGCTTCCAGCGCGGCACGCGCGCGCCGGTATACACCGGCCAGAGGAATGCGAGCGGACGCACGAGGTGGGGCGCGAGCCGAAGCAGCCGACGACGCTCCCCGCTGGCCTCGAAGACGAGATGCAAGTAGCCGTGCTCCAGGTATCGCAGCCCCCCGTGCACGAGCCTGGACGAGCGGCTGGATGTGCCGCTGGCGAAGTCGTCCTTCTCGACGAGCGCCACCCTGAATCCGCGCAGAGCGGCGTCCCGGGCAATGCCGCAGCCGGTGATGCCGCCACCGATGACGAGGACGTCGAAATCGTCGCTGCTCAGCGCTTCCAGCTGACGGCGTCGAATGGCGATCGGCGAGGCGTTTTCGCTGGTGGCGGCCCTGTTCAGAGCGTCCCTCCCTGTAGTCGTGTCAGGCACTCACCAAAACTACCAGTGCTGGGAGAGACTGACGGGCCGTTGCCGCTCTTTTGGACCCACCTAACTTTCGAGCATGGCAACACTCGGAACGAATGGCCGCCGTGTAGCGATCGTGGCCGGCGTCCGCACGCCGTTCGCCAAGGCGGGAACGGCACTCAAGGGCTTTACCGCGATCGAGCTCGGCAAGCTCGCCGTCGCGGAGCTGATTCAACGGGCGAATCTCGACGGCAAGAACGTGGACGCGATCGTGTACGGCACCGTCGTGCCTTCAGTGATCGCGCCCAACATCGCGCGCGAGATCTCGCTCATGCCGATGCTCCCGCGCGGTTGCGAGGCGTACTCCGTGAGCCGCGCGTGTGCGTCAGCCAACCAGGCGATCACGGACGCCGCCGACCAGATCGTGCTCGGACATCACGACGTGGTCATCGCCGGCGGTGCCGAGTCGCTGTCCAACGTGCCGATTCTGCACTCGCGCAGTATGTCGGAGAAGCTCGTTGCGCTCTCGCGCGCCCGCTCCGCCGGTCAGCGCGTGAAGCTCCTCGGCTCCATCCGGCCGAAGGATCTCATTCCGATTACGCCGGCAATCGCCGAGCCGTCGACTGGCGAGACGATGGGCGAGTCCGCCGAGAAGATGGCGAAGATCAATCATATCTCGCGCGAGGAACAGGACGAGTTCGCGCTCCGCTCGCACGTCCGGGCGGCCGAGGGCACGCGCGACTGTCGCCTGACGGCGGAGATCGTCCCGGTCTATCTGCCACCCAAGCTCGAGACGGCGCTGTCGTCGGACAACGGCATCCGCACCGATTCGTCGCTCGAGCAGCTCGCGGCGTTGAAGCCCGTCTTTGACAGACGCTACGGCTCGGTGACGGCTGGGAACTCGTCGCCGCTCACCGACGGTGCGAGCGCGGTGCTGCTGATGAGCGAGGAGCGGGCGAAAGCGTTAGGATACCAGCCGCTCGCCTACATTCGCTCGTACGCGTACGCGGCGCTGGATCCTGGTGAGCAATTGCTGATGGGCCCCGTGCTTGCCGCGCCGGTCGCGTTGAAGCGGGCGGGCCTCGGCCTCGACGATATGGATCTCGTCGAGATGCACGAAGCGTTCGCCGCGCAGGTGCTGTCCAATCTGAAGGGTTTCGTCTCGCGCGACTGGGCGCAGCGTGCCGGCTTCGATAAACCCGTCGGCGAGGTGGATCCGGCGCGGCTCAACGTTATGGGTGGCTCGATCTCCATCGGTCACCCATTCGGCGCCACCGGCGGCCGGATTCTCACGACGCTCGTGAACGAGCTGCGTCGCCGCGATGGAGAATTCGGCCTCATGACAGTCTGTGCCGCCGGCGGCATGGGACACGCCATGGTGGTCGAGAGAGGTGCTAGGGGTTAGGGACTAGGGGCTAGAGCCACGCGCGGAGATGGTCGCTGCCGGCCCTAAGGCCCCTACCCCTAGCCCCTGGCCCCGAGCCTTTAATCCCTAGCCCTAGCCTCATGCCCTCCATCTCGCTCACCCGCGACGGCGATGTTGCGATCCTCTCGCTCGATGTTGCCGGGGCGCCCGTCAATACGCTGAGTCTCGCACTCGCCGAGGAGTTGAGGGTGTTGTTCGACGAGATCGAGCGCGACAACTCGGTCACCGGCGCGGTCCTGATCTCCGGCAAGCCCGATAACTTCATCGCCGGCGCCGACATCGAGCAGTTTCTCGAGTTCAAAACCGCGGAAGACGCCGAGCAGGCGAGCTACACGGGTCAGAAGATGCTGTCGCGCCTCGAGCGGCTGCGGGTGCCCGTTGTCGCGGCGATCAATGGCGCGTGCCTGGGCGGTGGTCTCGAGACGGCGCTTGCCTGTGCCTGGCGCATCGCGACCGAGCATCCGAAGACGGTCCTCGGATTGCCCGAGGTACAGCTCGGGCTCATCCCGGGAACCGGCGGAACGCAACGGCTGCCGAAGCTGGTCGGACTGCCTAACGCATTGGACATGATCCTTCGCGGCCGCAACGTGCGGCCGCGTAAGGCGCTCAAGATGGGACTCGTCGACGACGTCGTGCATCCGGCGATCCTCCGCGACATCGCCGTGCAGCGAGCCCGCGAGCTCGGTGCGGGCACGCGCCAGCGGTCGAAGGGACGCGTCGAGCGCGGCGCCGAGGGGTTGCTCGTCGAGGGGAACCGGTTCGGTCGCTCGCTCGTGTTCAGGCGGGCGCGCGAGAGCGTGTTGAAGCAGACGCACGGCTTGTATCCGGCGCCCCTCGCCGCCCTCGACGTCGTTCGCGCGCGCTACGACTTGGGCGAGGAGGCGGGCTATCGCGAGGAATCGCGGCGCTTCGGCGAGCTGGCGATGACCGAAGTTTCGCGTCAGCTCATTTTCCTCTTCTTCGCCACCAATTCACTCAAGAAGGATCCGGGCGTACCGGCGCCCGCGCCGCCAGCGCACGAGGTGGAGAAGATCGGTGTGCTCGGCGCCGGGTTCATGGGCGCCGGCATCACCTCGGTCGCGGTGCAACAGGACACGCTCGTTAGGCTCAAGGATACCGACACCGCACGGGTGGGAAAGGGACTCGCCGCCGTGCGCGAGGTGGTCAAGGAGCGGCTCACCAAGAAGCAGATCAGTCGCCCGCAGTTCGACGACATGATGTCGCTCGTCGGCGGCACCACCGAGTACACCGGCTTCGGGAACGTCGACCTTGTGATCGAGGCAGTGTTCGAGGATCTGGATCTCAAACATCGCGTGCTCCGCGAGGTCGAGCCGGCCATGCCCGATGACGCGATCTACGCCTCGAACACGAGCACCATCCCGATCGGCAGGATCGCCGAAGTCGCGCAAAGGCCGGAGCAGGTGCTCGGCATGCACTTCTTCTCACCCGTGCACAAGATGCCGCTGCTCGAGGTGATCGTCACTCCGCAAACGACGAAGGACGCGGCGGTGACGGCAGTCGCCTATGGCAAGCAACTCGGCAAGACAGTGATTGTCGTCAACGACGGGCCGGGCTTTTACACGACGCGCACGTTGTCCGCCTACATGAATGAAGCTGGTCGCCTCCTCGACGAAGGCGCGGCGATCGACGCGATCGACAAGGCACTCGTCGACTTCGGGTTTCCTGTCGGCCCCATCACGCTGCTCGACGAAGTCGGTATCGATGTCGGCGGAAAGGTCGGTCTCGTCCTCGCCGATGCATTGGGCGTTCGCATGACCCCCTCGGAGGCGATGCGTCGCGTCGTCACAGCGGGCCGCCTGGGGCGAAAGGGGCGCAGCGGTTTTTACAGGTACGACGCCAGCGGCAAGAAGGGGGAGGTCGACAGCTCCATCTATCAGATCATCGGCGCGACGGCGCGAGCCAATGCTGGACAGCATGTCCCGATTCCGGCCGAGGAGATGGTCCGTCGCTGCGTGCTGGCGATGGTGAACGAGGCGGCGCGCTGCCTGCAGGAAGGGATTCTTCGCAATGTGCGTGACGGCGATGTCGGCGCTGTTTTCGGCATCGGCTTCCCGCCATTCCGCGGCGGCCCATTCCGCTACGTCGATACCGTCGGGATCGCATCGATCGTACGCCAACTCCAGGAGCTGAATACGCGCTATCCCCCTCGCTTCGAGGCGGCCCAACTGCTCGTGGAGATGGCTAAAGAAAGCAAAACCTTCTACCCAACTGAAGGACGGCCAGTTAGCTAAGAACAGGGGCTAGGCCCTCCGCATGTGACCCCCTCTCTCACCGCAAGGTCTGTCACGCATGGATCGTAGCACGGACGCGCAAATCGTGGCATGCGTGCTCCGAGGCGACGTCGAGCTGTACGCCGAGCTGGTGAACCGGTATCGCGATCGCTATGCGCGGTATGCGCTCCACATGCTCGGGAATCGCGAGGACGCGGAAGAGGCTTTGCAGGACGCGTTCACGCGTGCGTATCGCTCGCTCGCCCGGTGCGAAGATCCCGAGCGGTTCGGGGCGTGGTTGTTTCGCATTCTCGTAAACCGCTGCCGGACCGTTGGCGCGCGTCGCGGACGTCGGGCGCGCACCTTCGTGAGCGACGAACTCGCTCTGCACGAGGCGGCCGAAGAGCATCCGGCCGAGCGCAGCGCATGGCGCGAAGAGATCGAACGAGCGTTGAGTCGCCTCCGTCCGGAGCAGCGTGAAGCGTTCCTGCTGAAGTACGTGGAAGAGTTGGGGTACGACGAGATGTCACAGCTGACGGGGGCGGGCGTTTCCGCTCTGAAGATGCGGGTGATGCGTGCCTGCGATCGCTTGCGTGAGCTCTTGAGTGACGTCCGCGACGATCGCGAGGTACGTGTGGAGCGTGGGCTCCCCGAGGTGAACGATGCGAGGCATTCCTGAAAGTTGGATCCAGAGGGTCGTCGCGGAGCTGCGGCGACCGGTAAAGCTCGATGACGAATTCGATCGCGGTGTCATGAATGCCGTGCGGACGCTGCCGCGGCATCGCTACGGCGCGTGGGCGCGCGCCCTCCGCCCGCGCACCATCACGGTGAGTCCACTGATCTCCGGTATCGCGGCGACGCTGTTGTTCGCTGTGGCGCTCTCTGCCGGCCACGCGATCGGGGCATTGCGTTCCTCGCGCGCCGCGGACACTCGTTCGGACGTCGCCTCCGAGCGCATCCCGTCGGCCCACGGGGGTGCTCGCCGGACGGTCCAGTTCGTCCTCGTCGCGCCAACCGCGCGCAAGGTGCAGCTGGTGGGAGACTTCAACGATTGGGATGCCTCACATCCGGAGTATCACGCCCAGCATCGCGGTGGTGGGGTGTGGTCGGTGACGGCCGCGATCCCGGAAGGGCATCATCGGTACTCGTTCGTCGTGGACGACAGCCTCTGGGTCGCTGATCCCACCGCTCCCAAGGTGATCGACGACGATTATGGGATGCCGAATTCCGCGCTCGTCGTCGAGGCGGGAGACGCAACTCGGTGAAGCGGTTTTTGCGCGCCGCCGCGCTCGTGGCTGGCGCGTGCATCGTCCTTGTGCTGCCGCTGCGGATGACTCGAGCGCAGCAGCGCGACGGCGATGTCCGACTTGCACGCCTCGACTCCTCGACACGGGTTGCCGTCGCCGCCGTCATCGACTCCGCGCGGAGGACGCGGTTACCCACCGAGCCGCTCATTGATAAAGCACTCGAGGGTGAGAAGAAGGGCGCGGACGGTGGACGGATCGTCATCGCCGTGCGCGGCCTCTATGCCGAGCTGCGAAGCGCACGCGCGGCGCTCGGCGCTGGCGCGAGCATCGATGAGATCAACGCCGGCGCGAATGCGCTCCACGCCGGCGTGCCGATGCGAAATCTCGCGCAGCTCCGCTCCGCCTCGCAGCGCGCTGGCCGCACCCACGTCACGCTCCCCCTGACCGTCGCGACCGATCTCATTGCGCGTGGTGTTCCGGTTGCGATTGCCTCCGATGTCGTGCTGTCGCTCGCGCGGGCCGGTCTTCGTGATGCGGATTACACGATGTTCCAGCGCAACGTGCGCGTGGACATCGAGAATGGTGCCGATGCCGCCACTGCCGCCCAGACTCGCGCTCGCGGCGCGATGCTGCATACGGGGAGAGCGACCTGAGTGGTGGTTGGTGACTGGTGATTGGTGATTGGTGGATTCGGAGTGTCGGCGCTTCGCGCCGGCTTTCCTTCTTACCAGCCACCAACCACCAGCAACCAACCACCACCGACTAGACCTCACCCGTCCGCCCCGGCTACACTTCCTTTCTCTCCAGCCGTGGAAGGACAACGTGACGCTATGCCGGAGCGCCTCACGAGCGATAGGCGACGAACAGTGAGCCGAGCATATGCGCTCGCGGCCCTGTTCCTGTCGTCGGCGATGGTCGCGAGCTGTACCCCGCCTTCGGCGCCATCGTCCGAAGCGCCAACGCGTAGCCGATATCCAGGCAATCTCGCCAAGGCGCGCCCTCTGACCCACGCCGAGCGGACGCACTTCACCGAGACCTCCAGCTACGACGACGTGAAGCAGTACATCGACTCGTTACGAATCCTCGGGGCGAAGATGTATGTCGGCTCGATCGGCAAGACCACCGAGGGACGCGACATCCCATTCGTCATCGCCTCGCGGCCGGTGGTGACGACCCCGATGGAAGCGAAGCAGCTCCAGCGGCCGATCGTGTACGTCCAGGCGAATATCCACGCCGGCGAAGTCGAGGGGAAGGAAGCGCTCCTCGCGCAGTTGCGCGATCTGCTCTTCGACGGCCATGCGAACGTGCTCGATTCAATAGTTCTCATCGCCGTCCCGATCTACAACGCCGACGGCAACGAGCGTTTCGCCGCGCAGGAGCGCAATCGCACGGAGCAGAACGGTCCACCACTCGTCGGCACGCGCGCGAACGCGCAGGGGCTCGACCTCAATCGTGACTACATCAAGGCCGAAGCGCCGGAGACGATCGCCTCGCTGGCGATGTTTCGCGCCTGGGATCCGGACGTGTTCGTCGACCTGCACACGACCGACGGCAGCTATCACGGTTACGCGCTCACATACGCCGGGTCGCTGAATCCGGCGGCCTTGTTCACCGGACCGTATACGCGCGACACGATGCTCGTCGACATTCGTCAGAAGATGCTCGACCATAACGGCTTCTATGTCTTCGACTATGGCAACTTCCCGCGCGAGCAGGGCGCGCCGACGGCATGGGAGACGTACGACGCGCGGCCGCGCTTCGGGACGAACTATTTCGGGCTGCGTGGACGCATCTCGGTGTTGAGCGAGGCCTATTCGCATGATCCCTTCGCGCGTCGCGTCGCGTCGACGTACGACTTCGTGAGCGAGCTGTTGTCGTACGTCGCCCACGAGGCCGAAGACATCTACGACCTGTCGCGCGAGGCTTCTACACGGACGACCGGCTGGGGCAACGATCCCCGTTCGGCAGGGAAGCAGATTCCCATCCGCTCGAGCATCTTCTCCAAGAAATCGGGCCCGATTCGCGTCGAGGAGATCGTCCGCACCCCGGGCGATTCGACGCGCTACGAGGCTGGCCTGCCGCGGGGCGTCAGGCGCACGGGTCGCGTCAACGACGTCAACATGCCGATCTACGATCGGTTCGCGCCCACACTCAGCGTACCGGTGCCGTGGGGCTACGCCTTCCCGCGCGACGTCGGCGATTCGATCGTCAAGCGACTCGTTATGCACGGCGTCATCGTCGAGGAGATCACGCAATCGTCCGACGCGAACGTCGCCGAATTCACCATCGATTCGACGAGCACGGCCGCGCAGCCGTTCCAGCGCCATCGCGAGCGGCACATCGATGGCTCATGGGGCACCGCGGGGTCGCGCTCGCTTCCCAACGGAACATATGTCGTGCGCACCGGGCAACCGCTCGGGATTCTCGCGATGTATCTGCTCGAGCCCTCGAGCGACGACGGATTCGTCGACTGGAATGTGTTGGACCCCTGGGCGAACCAGCGTGTCTTCCCGGTGGTGCGCATCGTGCAACCTGCCCCGCTTCGTCTGCGGCCGATTTCCTGATGCTCCGTTCCGCACTTCTCTATCTCTCGAATCAGCCGCGCGTTTTCGAGTTCGTGCGGAACAATGGACTGGCCAAAAAGTTTGCGAGCCGGTTCGTCGCCGGTGAGACGCTGGACGAGGCGCTGGATGCGGTGCGCGTCCTGAACGCGCGTGGCATTCGCGCGTCGCTCGATCTGTTGGGCGAGAGCGTCACCAACGAGCGCGAGGCGCGCGGCACGCGCGACGCCTACCTCGAGCTGCTGTCGCGCATCCACGCACGGCGGCTCGACGCCAACGTTTCCGTGAAGCTCACGGCGATGGGCCTCGACATCTCCGAGGAGCTGTGCGTCACGCTCATGCAGGACGTGCTCGCTCGGGCGCAGGAGTACGGCAGCTTCGTACGCGTGGACATGGAGTCGAGCGAGTACACCGACCGCACGCTGCATCTCTTCGAGCATCGACTCTATCCGCACTACCGAAGTCACGTCGGCATCGTGCTGCAGAGTTACCTGTACCGCACCTTCACCGACGTCGAGTACGCGACCAAGCTTTGCTGCCGGGTGCGGCTGTGCAAAGGCGCGTACAAGGAGCCGTCGAGCGTCGCATACCCGGAGAAGAAGGACGTCGATGCAAATTACGTGAAGTGCATGCACGAGCTGTTGGTACACGGTCACTTCCCGGGAATCGCGACGCACGACCCGGCAATGATCAACGAAACGAAGCGGTTCGCGCGCGAGAACGACATTGCGGCGAACCGCTTCGAGTTCCAGATGCTGTACGGCGTGCGTCGCGACCTGCAGGACCGCCTCGTGCGCGAGGGTTATGGCATGCGCGTCTATGTGCCGTTCGGGACGCAATGGTATCCGTACCTGATGCGACGTCTCGCCGAACGACCGGCGAACGTGGCGTTCATCACCGGCAATGTGTTGCGCGAGCTGGTGGGCCGCCGGAATCACCGCAAGTCTGCCTAACGCGAGACCCCCTTTTCCTGCGCCACATCGCGATGGCCCCGCGCTTCCAACCGCCCGATCACTCGAAGGGTGACGCGAATACCCTCGGTGGGTACATGGCCGTGCACGATCGGCCGGCGGCGTTCGAGGGCAGCGATGGCTTCTCGTACAGCGCCGAAATCGTGACCGACCACACGGGCGACGCGAGAGCGCCCTTTGCCGCCTACCTGCTCTTCGTGCGGTGGGCACGCGTCGGCGCACAGACGCCCGAGGGACATCTCGAGACGGACTACCTCGCCACGGCGAGTACGGAATCCGCGGCGCGCGCGGTCGTCGCCGCGTGGTCGCTCGCTTCCGTGAAGTCCGCGCTGGACGATCTCATCGCCACCAAGCGTGGTCCCGACAAACAGCGGCGCTGGTGGGACGCAATGCGCGACGAAGGCCGCGACGAGGAGGAGCACGAGTGACTGGCACCGGATCCGCCTCCGCCACCGGTCCCTCACAAGCGCGCCGCGGCGTGGTCTTGGGCGGTACTGGAGGAAGCTGGCGTGTGCGCGTGGAAGACGAGTCGATCGTCGACGCGAGCTTGCGCGGGCGACTGAAGCGCGACTCGCCAGGCGAGGGATCGCGCCGCGATAGCGATGCCGATCGTGTGAAGCTCGCCGTCGGTGACGAGGTGCTCGTCGAGCCGGACGCGCGGGGAGGCGCGTGGGCGATCTGTCAGATTCTGCCGCGTCGCTCGCGTCTCGCGCGGCGCGCCCCTGGCGGCGGATACGGCGAGCGCATCGTCGCCGCGAACGTCGATCAGGTGGTGATCGTCTTCGCCGCGGCGAAGCCGGAGCCGCATCCGCGGATGCTCGATCGATTCCTCGTCATCGCCGAGGCGAATGACCTCGCCGCGCGCATCATCGTGAACAAGGTCGATCTTGTCGCTGAGCCCGACGCGCATGCGCGCTTCATCGCGTACAGCCGTGCCGGCTATCCCGTGCATTTTACCAGTACGAAGCGTGGCGATGGCCTCCACGACGTTCGCGCGGTGCTCACCGGACGCGTCTCCGTGTTCACCGGACCATCGGGGGTAGGGAAGTCTTCGCTGCTGAATGCGCTCTTTCCCGGTGCGTCTCTCCGCGTCGGCGAGATCAGTGAATCCGTCAACAAGGGCCGGCACACTACCGTTGGCGCGCTCATGATTCCTCTGCCTGACGAGAGCGGCGGCTACGTCGTGGACACGCCTGGCTTGCGCGAGATCGGCATGTGGGCGCTCTCCGCGGAGCACCTCGACATGTGTTTTCCGGAGCTGCGACCGTACCCGCCGCAGTGCCGTTTCGCCGACTGCACGCACACCGTGGAGCCCGGGTGCGCCGTGAAGGACGCCGTGAAGCGCGGCGACATCGATGCTGCGCGCTACGCGTCGTATCTCAAGCTGAGGGACGAGCTGGAAACGGCCGAATTTCCGTAGGCGATTCGCTTCTCAGCTCACCGAACCTTCAGATCCTCCACGAAACGCCAGTCTTCCCGGTAGCGCGTGATTCCGAGCGTGCGCGCCATCAGTTCGCCCACGACGGAAGCGACGTGATCGCGATGCTCGTCCTCGTCCATGCCATCCTGAGCATCTGTCGACGCCGTCACGTACTCGATCACGGCGCCGGGA
This sequence comes from Gemmatimonadaceae bacterium, assembly GCA_036493735.1. Classification (GTDB taxonomy): domain Bacteria; phylum Gemmatimonadota; class Gemmatimonadetes; order Gemmatimonadales; family Gemmatimonadaceae; genus AG2. Next base: position 194,404 of record DASXPH010000098.1, on the reverse strand, counting down.
GTGTCGAGCTGTTCGGCGTCGCCGATGTCGACGCCGAATTCTTCCTCGAGACTCGCATAGAACTCGTCGAGCGCCCAGCTCATGAGAAACACTCGTCAGGCAGTGCGCCCCCGCGCGCGAGGAGTCGGCTTGTCACCGACCGGCTGGAATATACCCCCACGCCGCTCACACCGCGCTGATCCCGCGCGCGCCACGCAAGTCCAGCGATCCCAGCGTTCGAAGCTCGATCATCTCCGCGAGCGGTTCGGGACGAGGCCCAATGCATGCCGGTGCCGCGCACGGGACGCTCCGTCACGTCGATGCACACGGCCGGAGGACTGACCGCCGGCAACATGCGGAACGTATCGGCGATGCCCATCGGCGCAATGGTGCCGCCGAGGCGATCCGCCCTCAGTGAAAGGAGACACCGCGCGGCCAAGAACGCATGCTCACCGCAACGTCGCTCGCCGCTCGGGAATCCGCATTGGACTTTCTGCTCACGCCGCAGTCCATCGCGGTGCTGGAGAAGGTCATGATGCCGGCACATGTAGCAGTGCCGACGCGAAGGCGTCGACAATGGGCCCGACTCCGTACGCTGCTGCGACAATGACCATGGCTGGCGTATATTGCAGATGAGATGAGTACGAGACGGAAGCCCACCGATTCACCGTCGTCGCCTTCCGGCGCGCTCACCCCGTCCTCGTCGCCGGCGGAGCCCGTGCGCCTCCCAGTGAAGCGCACGCGATCGGTGCGCGGCAAAGGGAGCGCACGCAGTGATGACGCGGTCGAGACACCGATCGACGCCCCTCACGGCTCGCGTCCCGATCAGGTGTACTCGCGGCTGCGAGAGCTGATCGTTGGCGGATTGCTCGCTCCGGGGAGCCGCATCGTCGAGACCGAGATCGCGACGCGCCTGGGCGTGAGTCGCACGCCGGTGCGCGAAGCACTGCAGCGCCTGCTGCAGGAGGGATACGTCATCGACACCCTCGGTGCGCAGCAGTCGCGACTGACCGTCGCGCCCCTCACGCGGGACGATGTTCACGAGCTGCTCACGGTCGTCGGCGCGCTCGAGGGAATCGCCGCGCGGTTCAGCGCTGCCCTGCGACAGGAGACGCGCGCGGCACTCGTCAAGGGGCTTCACGAGGCGAACGGCGATTTTCACCGCGCCGGCCGTGCGTCGCCGATCGACCATGAGTTGCTCTACGACGCCGACGAACGCTTTCATCGTGGCATTGTCGAGGCGGGCGCTGGTCCGCGATTGCTCGCGCTCTACGACGCGGTGAAGCCGCAGGCCGAGCGCTACATCCGCATGTACATCAGCATGCTCACGGACGACATTCGCAGTTCCGTCGCCGAGCACGAGCTCATTGTCGCGGCAATCACCGAAGGACGCAGCGATGATGCCGAGATGGCGGTCGAGACGAACTGGCGACATGCCGCCGATCGTCTGAGCCGGGTGATAGAAGTCGCTGGTGAGCGCGGGGCCTGGTAATCATGTCGTTGCCGCCACGCCGCATTCTGCTGGCGGACGCGGACGCGTTCTTCGTCGCCGTCGCCCGCCTCGTCGATCCCGAGGGCGCCGGTCGTGAGCCTTTACTAATCGTCGGCGGCACCCGCGAAAGCCGCGGCGTCGTCTGCTCGGCGTCCTACGAGACACGCAAGTACGGCGTACGCTCGGCGATGCCAATCTCACGCGCGCTACGACTCTGTCCGACGGCGGTCTGCGTTCCCGTGCCGCGGAAGGCATGCTCGCAGAAGCATCGGGAAATTCGGTCCGTCCTGGAGCGGCATGCGCCAGCCGTCGAGGGCGCCAGTATCGACGAATGGTACCTCGACCTCGGCGGCACCGAGGCGCTGTACCATAACGAGCCGTTGCAGGAGACGGCGGTGCGCATTCGACGCGATGTCGTTCGCGAAACCGGGCTCTCCGTCTCGTTCGGCGGCGGCGCGTCGAAGCTCATCGCCAAGCTCGCCGTGGAGCACGCGAAACACGGCACCGATGGACGCGGCACCGGTGTGCACGTCGTGCCAAGCGGCGCGGAGATGGAGTTCATGCGCGGCATCAAGCTCGCGGAGATTCCGCTAATCGGTCCGCGCTTTCAGGAGCGGCTGGCACGACTCGGCATGCGCGCGGTGCCCGATGTGCTTCAGTACGATCCCGCGACGCTCACGCAGTGGCTCAGCGAGCGCGAGGCGGCCTGGCTGTGGGACCGTGTGCACGGCATCGATAGCGCGCACGTCGAGCCGCATCTCGACGCGAAGAGTCTGAGCCGCGACGAGACGTTCGGGATGGACATCGACGACGACGCCGAGCTGCAGCGCGAGCTGCTCGCGCTGCTCACCCGCGCCGCCGCCGACCTCCGCGCCGACGGCCTCGCCGCGCGGACGATTCGCGTGAAGATCCGCGACTGGGACTTCAAGACTCGTCAGGCAAGCCGCACCCTGGACCACCCCGTCATCGCTGACCGTGTGCTGCTCAGTGTCGCGCGGGGTCTGTTGCAGCGATTGCGCTCGGCGCGTCGCGTGCCGGCGCGCCTCGTCGGCGTCGCGCTGTCATCGCTGGCCACCGATGCGACCGCCGATCAGCTGAACCTCTTCGAGGCCCGCGACAGCCGGCTAGTCGAAACGGACCGTGACCGGCGAGTGGTGCGCGCTGTGGATAGTGTCCGAGCGCGTTTTGGCGACAAGGGGATTTTGCCGGGCGGCCTAGTCGGGAGAGGGTAGCGTGTAACCGGCGATGGACGATGGGCACCTCGCCATTTGGCCCGAAGTCTGCGCGCGATGCACATCAACCTCCACCGCTGCCCGCAGATGCCCGATAGCACCGTTCGCGTACGAGCCCCGCAGAGTCCCCGCAACAGCACGCCGCTGACCGTGACCAGCACATCCATTCGCGAAGGAGAGATGATCGCGATGCAGCATGTCTTCACCGGCTGCGGCGGCAAGAACGTTTCCCCACAGCTCGCGTGGCGCGGCGCGCCGGCCGGCACCCAGAGCTTCGCCATCACCTGCTTCGATCCCGATGCGCCGACGGGATCCGGCTATTGGCACTGGCTCGTCTTCGATATCCCTGGATCCACGACGAACCTCGAGGCTGGCGCCGGAGAGAGCGATTCGCCAGCCGGCGGCCATACCGCTTATAGCGATTTCGGGTTGAACAAGTACGGCGGCCCCTGTCCGCCAAAGGGCGATGATGCGCACCGCTACATCTTCACTGTGTACGCCCTCGACGTACCGAAGCTCGAGGGCGCGACTGCCAAGACGACCGGGGCGACGATGAATTTCTTGATGCGTGGCCACGTACTCGCGACCGGCACGATCATGAGCAAGTTCGGGCACTGATCTTACTGCTAGTCTTAGTGCTCCGATCCAGTTCCCGCAGGCTTGTCCGCAGCCGGAGGACGGTGTGTCGGCATTGGCGAGCCCGCTTGCATTACCGGCGCGGGCTCCGTCCGCTTTGGCGTTAGGCGCGCTGTGATCAGGTACTTGAGCGGATCCACGGGCTCGCCGCGCACGCGGACCTCGAAGTGCACGTGCGCCGCCGTCGAGAGGCCCGACGAGCCCACCAGGGCAATCACATCGCCGAAGGAGACAAAGTCGCCGACCTTCACCTTTACCTTGCTGCAATGTGCATAACGACTGGTGACCCCGTTGCCGTGGTCGAGCTCGACCATCAGGCCGTCGCCGAGCTTGCGGCCGACGAACGATACGCGGCCGGCGGCCGGCGCCGTGATATTCGAGCCGTACGCCGCGGCGACGTCCACGCCCTTGTGCGGCCGGAAGATTCGCAGGATCGGGTGCCAGCGCGAACGCGAGAATCGACTCGTGATCGGACCGACCGCGGGAAGCGTGATTCCGTGCGCGGGTCGGGTGAGGGCGACATTCCGCGCCGGTGCGCTCTTGCCGCCTTCCTCGTCGCCGTCGGGAACGTCCATGTCGGCGACGTTCTGCAGCGAGTCGGTCAGCGTCAGAATCATCTGATGAGCATCTGCTAACTCGTCAGCCGTCGCGGTCACCTGGAGCGAGTCGGTGAGTACGACGACCGCGAGGCCGGTCATCGTCAGGAGACACAGGCCGGCGACGGCGAGGGCGACTCGCACGTGTCGCCGCCCAATATGCACCGCGCGCGTCTTGCGCAGTGGATTCGGCGGGACAATGAGAATCGTCCATCCGGTACGCCGGTTCTCGCGATGCTTCGTCGCCATCGCGCTGGGCTAGGCCCCGGATCCCGAGAAGGCCGTCGCCGTCGCCGGCGTCGGCATCGGTGTGCGCCCTTTCGCCTTGGCGGGCCGTTCCTTCGCGTTCGGTGTATTGGTCACGGTCAGACGGCCCTGCACGACGCAACCTTCCTGAATCATGATCGCGCCCGCGTCGATGTCGCCGGTAACGACAGCGCTCGGCTGCAGCTCGATGCGCGTCGTGGCGGTCACGTTGCCCTGCACAGAGCCGCCGACGATCACCTCGCGTGCCGAGATGTCGCCAACGACTGTCGCGCCATTGCCGATGACCACGATGTCAGCGCGGCGAATCGAACCGTCGAGACGCCCGTCGACGCGCAGCGTGCCCTCGGTCTCGATGTCACCGCGAACGGTGAGTTGTGCGTCGAGCACGGAGTAGCCCGCGCCAGTGGCAGGAAGATTGTTCGGATCGGGTCGGCGTTTGAAGAGGCTCATCGAAGGTCCCGCGCGGTGAAAGGTGGAGCGGTGAAACTCCGCGGACTGTGTGAGCGACGCGGGCTTCGACGTTCGACGTCGCGAACGAGACGGCGCGTGTGCTCTGTGAACAGGACGACCACGCGCACTCGATCATTACAGTGAATATTGCGTGTCCGACGCGACATTCACGTTTCTATTTTGGACGACAAAATCGCGATGCAGCATAGTCGCGTGTCGTGAAACACGACGGCGGTGACCGTTCGCACATTCCGTCTCACTCCATCCCATCGTCGCATGGTGCTACGAGGTGCGTGCTCGCGCGGCTCATTTGCCCGCGCCACATTGCAGCACGTCCGCGTGCCGTACTTTTCAGTATCGGCCAACTTGACGCCGACCACATGAAATTTTGCCCGAGGAGCTTCCACGCACTCCATGACCTTCGATCATCTGCTTATTGCGACGTCGAGCAGCGGCGTCCGAACGATCACGCTCAACCGCCCGGAGCGTCTCAACGCGGTGAACCCGCGACTCGCGGAGGAGCTCCCTCATGCCATCGACGATGCGGCGCACGATGACGCCGTGCGCGTGGTCGTCATCACGGGAGCGGGACGCGGCTTCTGCGCCGGACTCGATCTCTCCGAGCCGCCGCGGTTGCCGGACGGCGACCTGCGCGCGCGACTCGATCCGCTCGCGTGGGTCGGCCGCTGGGTGCTCGCCGCGATACGATGTGAGAAGCCTCTCATCGCGGCGATCAACGGCGCTGCCGCTGGCGCCGGTCTGGGACTCGCGCTCGCGGCCGACATTCGCCTCATGGCGCGCAGCGCGCGCGTCACTGCCGGCTACGTGCGGCGCGGCCTGAGTCCCGACGCCGGTGTCAGCTATCTCCTGCCGCGCCTCATCGGGCTCTCCCGCGCAAACGACATCATCCTCACCGGCCGCGATCTGGATTCGGACGAAGCGCTGCGCAGCGGACTCGTTGCCGCGGCGCACGACGACGCGACCTTCGCCGAAGACGTTGCTCGTTATGCGGAACGGCTCGCCGCCGGGCCGCCGATCGCCCTGGCTCTCACGAAGCGCCTGTTGGCCTCGACCTTCGACGCCTCGCTCGAGGAGCAGCTCGCGCGCGAGCTGGTCGCGATCAAAACGTGCTTCGCGTCACAGGACGTGGCCGAGGCGATCCGCGCATTCACCGAGAAGCGGAGCCCGGTGTTCCAGGGAAGGTGACGTCGGCGTTAGGCGCGTGCCCCCGCGGCGCGATGGCGATCAGCTCGCCCGTCGCGCCGCGGTCTTTTTTCGCGGGGCGGTCTTCTTGCTCGCGGCGGACACTGCCGAGCGGACGCTTCGTTTCCGGCCCGCGGCGATGTCCTCCATCGTGCGGCCGGTCGCGACGGATGTCGTCACTTCGTCCACGACATCCCGGTCGCTCATCGCGTACTCGTCGCGATGCTTGATGAGCAGCCATTGCGGCCGTCCCCGGCGCTTCATCCGGACGAGTACCCAGCCGCCATGGAGCCGCTCGCCGCGTAGCACGAACTTCAGATCGCCGCGCGCGTAACCATCGCGCAAGGCGTCCGCGCCGCCGCCATCTTCTGCTTCGTACGTGCCGCGATCCCACAGCATGACGGTGCCGCCACCGTATTCGCCCTGCGGAATTGTCCCCTCGAAGGTGTTGTACTCGATCGGATGGTCTTCGACCTCCATCGCGAGGCGACGCACTGCCGGATCGTAGCTCGGTCCCTTCGGAACGGCCCAGCTCTTCATCACGCCGTCCAGCTCCAATCGGAAGTCGAAATGGAGGTGACTCGCGGCGTGCTTCTGCACGACGAATTGCAGCTTCGGCTCCCGCTTCGTTCGCGGGCTGCGCCCCTTCCGCGCGATGGAGCTCGGATCACCCGCTGGCTCCCTCGTCTTCGTGAAGTCGCGCTTCCGCTGATACTCGGTGAGCTTCGCTCCGCGCGCGCTGCTACGTCGTTTCTTGGCTACCATGTCGTTCTCCGCTGCGCTCGGAGTGACACCGGCGTTTTTCATGCCGAGTGGCGCCGACGCGTTCGACTGGCCGAGTCTCCACCGCGCCGGGGCGACGCCTTTCGCTTGCGCGTGCCACTCGACTGCTCCAGGCTCGCCTGCAGGCGGGACATCAGATCGAGCACCTTCGTGCTCTCCGGTTCTTCCGACTGCTCGACCTCGATCTTCTGCCCCTTCATCTTTGCGCGAATGATCTTCATCAGATTCGCGCGATAGTCGTCGGTGTATTTCTCGGGGTGAAATTCCTCGGCGAGATTGGCAACGAGTTGTGCCGCCATCTTCAGCTCCTGCGGGCGCACGAGCTCGCCCGACGGAAAGGTGAGCTCGCTGGTATCGACCAATTCGTTCGCGAAGCGCATCGTCTCGAGCATCACCGCGTCACCGACCGTCTTGATCGCCGCAAGGTGCTGTTTCTGGTGCATCGTCAACTTGCCGACACCGACCGAGCCCGTGGTGCGAATTGCTTCGCGCAGCAGCGCATAGGCTTTCTCGCCTCCCTTCGCGGGCAGCACGTAGTACGGCGTGTCGAAGTAGCGAGGGTCGATCTCTTCCGCCTTCACGAAGTCCAGAATGTCGATCGTCTTCGACGACGCGAGCGCCGCGGCGCGAAAATCCTCGTCGCTCAGAATGACGTAATTGCCTTTCGAGTACTCGTAACCCTTCACGATCTCGTTCCACGGCACCGGCTTGCCGTCGCGCGCGCACACGCGCTCGTATTTCACCGGCGCGAGGTCAGCGGCGTGCAACATGCGAAAGGAGACGTGGTCGCTCTGAACAGCCGGCTTCAACTCTACCGGAATGTTCACGAGCCCGAACGAGATCGATCCCTTCCACGCTGACGCCATCGCTCCTCCCTCCGCCGGCTTGTCCGCACGTGAATGCAGGCAAGCCGCATGCCTTACATTGATGTCGTCTCGAGAGCGACCTGTAGTGAGCTATGCTGCTGGTCGATATGGAGGCTTCGTGAAGCATCGCTGGTGTTTGTGCCTTGCACCGGTATTACTCGGCTGTCGTACGCCGTCGTCCGTCACGAGCTCGCCGGCACCGAAGGTCGCCGCCACGCCGGAGGCCCGATTCGACATCGCCTATCGCATCGCGATGTCCGATCCTGCCACTCACCTCTTCGACGTCCACATCGACATCGGGAACCTGACTGGCGACGACGTGCGATTGCAGCTGCCCGTGTGGTCGCCGGGTCGTTACGCACGGTTCGATTTCGCGCGCAACGTGCAGGAGCTGACGATCCACGGTCCAGGTGGCGCGCCACTGCAATGGCAGCGTGAGAATGGCTCGCTCTGGCACATCCACACCGGCGGTGCGCGCACCATCGCCGTGCACTATCGCGTGTTTGCGAACACGCTCTCGGGCACCTTCAGCGCACTCGATACAGCACACGCGAACTGGAATGGCGCGTCGCTCTTCATGTACGTCGTCGACCACAAGCCCGTTCCCGTGTCACTGCACGTGGACCTTCCTCCGGGCTGGCACATCGTCAATGGCGACGCGCGCAGTCCCGATCAGATCGACTATCGGTTCGAGAATTACGATCGGCTCATCGACACGCCCACGGAGGTGGCTCCACGACTGATGGTCGACAGCTTCACCGTCGATGGTCGACTCTATCGCACCATGGTGCATCACAACGGGCCGTCGACATCGGCGGAACGACAGCGATTCGTCGCCGACGTCCAGAAAATCGTTAGGTACGAGAACACGGTGTTCGGGCCACCGCCGCTCGAGATGTACACCTTCGTCTTCAACATCGGCTACGCGGGTGGCGATGGCATGGAACATCTCTACTCGACGCAGATCATCAATCGCAATCCCTGGCGTGAGGAGGATGCGTTGCTCGCCGGCATCGGCAGTGCCGCTCACGAGTATTTTCACGTCTGGAATGTGAAGCGCGTTCGACCTATGGCGCTTGGCCCCTTCGACTACACGCGCGAGCAGTATCAACCCAGCCTGTGGGTCGCCGAAGGCTGGACGCAGTACTACGGCCAGGTGGCTCTCTATCGCGGCGGTGTGCTGCCAATGACGGGATTCTACCCGATGATCGCGAACGCGATCGTGCGGCCGAATCTCACGGCGCCCGGGCGCAAGAAGGTCTCGGCGCGCATGGCCTCATTCGAGGCACCCTTTTGGGACGGAGCGCGTCCCGCATTCGCCGTCGACGCGAACAGCTTCTTCGACTATTACAGCAAGGGTTCGGGGCTCGCCCTCTACCTCGATCTCCTCATTCGCGCTCGCACCAACAACGCGCGCTCGCTCGACGACGCGTTCCGGAATCTGAGACGGCTGAGCTGGGAGCAGCCGAACGCGTCGTACTACCTGCAGGGGCGCGGCTACACCGAAGACGACGTCGAGCACGCCGTGAGCGAAGCCGCTGGCGTCGATCTCCACGACTGGTTCACCAGTCATGTTGGCGGCACCGAGGATCCCGACTTCGATGCCGCGTTAGGCGACGCGGGTTTGCGATTACTCCGAACCGACGACCAATGGGTCCTCGAGGAGGTCCCAAACGCGACGCCGCGCCAACTTCGTGTCCGTGCGGGTTGGATTAGCGGAAGAGCAGGCGGAGGCTGACGTATCAAGCTTCCGTCGCGAGTGACCCATCAGGCGCGCGAGTGTCGGCCGCGCGACTCGCGCGCACGGAGCCGGTCAGCGTGATCAAGGCGACGGCACCGAGAATAATCGCCGCCGCGACGAGCATACGTGGCGTGAGCGGTTCGCCGGCGATTGCCCAGCCGAGAAAGACCGCCACGACGGGATTGACGTACGCATACGTAGCAGCTTTCGCGGGAGTCGTCGCGCCGAGCAAATAGATGTATGCGGTAAAGCCGAGGAGGGAACCGAAGGTCACCAGATAGAGGAAGCCCGCCATCGATGCTATCGTTAGGTTCGCGAAGCTGAAGTGGCGCGGCTCGCCCGCCAGCAGGCTGACGACGAGAAACGCCGAGCCTCCCATCAGCATCTGCATTCCCGTCGCCATCTGCGCCGATCTCGGCCGCGGCGCATAGCGGCTGAAGATCGAGCCGACTGCCCAGAGCATCGAGCCAACCACCGGAACGAGCGCCACCCCGACCTCGAGTTGGCTGCTGCCGTTTTTCCCGAAGACGTCAGGGCCGATGAGTAACGCGAGCCCGAGCAGCCCAAGAGCGAGTCCGACGAAAACTGCCGGCACCGGCCGTGTACCTTTTGGCCGTAGCCAGTCGAAGATCACCATCCAGAGCGGAACGATGGCGACGATCAACGCCACCAACCCGGATGCGATATGCTGCTCCGACCAGAGCACCGCGCCATTACCGCCGACGAGCAGGAGCACGCCCGTCACCAGCGCGGCGCGCCACTCGGCCCGCGACGGCCGTGAGGCGCCGCGCCAGCGAGTCCATGCGTAGAGCAACGAGCCCGCGATCAGAAACCGCACACCGCCCATGAGGAAGGGCGGGATCGTCGTGACGGCATAGCGAATCGCGAGATAGGTAGAGCCCCAAATGGTGTAGAGCGCCGCGAAGGCCGCCAGGACGTGGGTGCGGGTCGGCGTCGCGGGGTGCGACCGATCGGTCATCGCCGCGCCTCGTCGATGTCCGGGCCGATCGGCAGTCGATAGCTCTCCTTCAGCGTCCCGAGCGCGATCGTCGTTCGCGTCGATCGCACGGACTTGATCGCGCCGATCCGCTCGCGCAGCAGTATGCTCAACGCGTCTGTATCCGCGACGCGGACCTTCACGAGGTAGCAGTCCTCTCCCGCGACGTGATGTACCTCCTGCGCTTCCGGGATTTTCGCGAGCAGGTTACCGGTTCGGGTGTCGCCGACGCCGTCCTCGCCGCGGACGAAGATGAACGCCGTGAGCCCTAGGCCCACGGCCTTCGCGTTCACCCGCGCCTCGTAGCCGTCGATGATGTGGCGCTCCTCGAGTTTGCGAATTCGGTCGAAGATTGCCGACGGCGCCATCCCGAGCCGCCGGGCGATCTCGGCGTTGGCCATGCGCGCGTCGCGCTGCAGGAAGGCCACGATCTGCCGGTCCGTGTCATCGAGTGTTCGGCCGGCCACCGTGACAGGGATATCGAGAGTGTCGAGTTGATTGCCCATGGCCGAAGGTATATCGGCGCTTTAGGCCATTATCAAGAAGAATTGTCTTCGTGTACACATCTCTGACGAACGTTCATCGCGACCAGCTCCGCCGTTCAAGCACTGGCCCTCGCTGCGGCATCTCAGTGCCGGTATGCTCACGGACCTGGACGAGCCCGAGACCGCAATCGCCGCGATGCCATCGCTGCCCCCCGACCGCGACGCCGAGCGCGCACTCGTCACCCGCGCGCAACAGGGCGACGTCGGTGCGTTCGAGATGCTTTATCATCAGAATGCCGGGCGCGTCTACGCGCTCGCGCTGCGGCTCACCGGCAATCGCGAAAACGCGGGCGAGCTCACTCAGGACGTCTTCGTCGCCGCCTGGCAGCGCCTAACGACTTTCCGTGGCGACGCGGCGTTCGCGTCATGGCTGCACCGCATCGCCGTCAACACGATGTTCATGCGCGCTCGCGGCGATCGTCGACGCGTCTCCCGCATTCGGCCAGCCGCCGAGTACGACCCCGAGGACGAGAGCAGCTTCGACATCGACCGCGGCCAAGTACCGGCCGTGGACGTCGAGCAGGCGGTGGATCTCGAGCGGGCAATTGCCGCGCTTCCTGCCGGCGCGCGACGAGTCTTCGTTCTGCACGACGTTCTCGGATACAGGCACGACGAGATCGCCCGCCTTACCGGGCTCGCTGCCGGCACCCTGCGCGCACAGCTCCATCGCGCGCGACGGCTCCTCATGGAGGCTCTCGATCGATGAATGAATTCGATCATCAACACATCCACTCTGACCGGCTTGGCGATTGGGTCGATGGCCGGATCACGGGGGACGAAGCTCGCGACATCGAGCGGCACCTCGCCGCTTGCGCGAGCTGCGCCCGACAGCGGGAGCGTCTCGTCGACCTGATCGCTGAGGCACGATCGCTGCCCGCATCGATCGATCCCCCGGCCCAGCTCTGGAATGCGGTGCGTGGACACATAGCGACGACGGCGCCGGTGAAGCCGTTAGGCGGCACCCGACGTTGGCAGTTGGCCGCGGCGGCCGTACTGCTGGTCGCTCTGTCCTCTGGCGTTACGGCGCTCCTTATCCGGCACCGTTCGGAGATCGTCGCGGGCCGCGAAGCACTCGCTACCCACGCGTCAACGGCAATCCAGCCGGCGGCGGCGCGCGCCGTCGCCCGGGATTACGAGGCAACCATTCGGCAGCTCCGCGAAACGCTGGATGAACGCCGAGCGCAGCTGGATCCGGCGACGATCGCCAAGGTCGAAGCGAGCCTCCGTGTCGTCGACTCGGCGATCGCCGAAGCCCGCGGCGCCCTCGCCGACGATCCAGCCAACCTCACCCTCGTCGACCTGCTCGCCGCGAGCTATGAGCGCAAGCTCGAGCTGCTCCGCCGCGCGAGCGAGCTGTCGTCCAGCATCTGACCAGCCATGCGCCTCTCCCCGCCTATCTGCCTCGCGACGATGCTGCTCGCCGCCGCGAGCCAACTTCAGGGTCAACGCACTGTCGCGATGCGCCGTGCCGTCACTCCCGCGGCCTCCATCCGTATCATGGGCAGCTTTGCCGACCTCCGGATTCGCGGGTGGGACAAGGATAGTGTCGCGATTACCGGGACGATTCCTGCCGACGCGCGCTTCAACGGTGGCTTTCTTTCCGGTGAGAAAACCGCGTCGCCTGGCGCGAAGTTCTATCTCGAGACGACGTCTGGTGTGCCCGCCGGAAAGCTCGAGTTGCGTGTGCCCGCCGGCGCACGCGTCTGGGCGAAGAGCGGCAGTGCGACGATCGACGTGGACAGCGTCACCGGGGGGCTCGATCTCAACATCATCGGTGGAACGGTGGTGGTCCGTGGGCGGCCGCACGACGTCGTGGTCGAATCGATGGACGGGAACGTCGTCATGGACGGCACACCCTCATATCTCCGCCTCAAGACGGCCACGGGCGACATCGCCGTCGTGGGTGGGAGCGAGGATGCGGGCCTAACGACTGTCAGCGGCACGATCCGCGTCAGCGCGGGTCGGTTCGAGCGCGCGCGACTGGAGTCCGTCACGGGCGCCATCGTCTTCGGCGCCCAGGTGGCGCCTGGAGGGTCGCTCGACATTGATACACATAGCGGCGCAATCGAGCTCCTCGTGCCGAGCACGATGAGCGCGGACTACGACATCGCCACTGTCGCCGGCACGATCGAGAACGCGCTCACCAATCATCCCGCCGTGCCGGGTCGCGAAGGCCGCGGGCAGGAGATCGGCTTCACGACCGGCACCGGCGGCGCGCGCGTCTACGTCCGAAGCTTCAAGGGAAATGTTCGCCTGGCACCACCGGCCAACGTCGCGGGAAAAGTGAACATCAGAGTCTTCTAATCGAAGCCATCTCAACCTTACCAGAGGAGGTCATCATGCGCACGCTCGTCAGATTCATCGCAGGGTTCTCCACGGTCGCCGTCATCGCCATCTCGCTCGTCGCCGCAACCCCGTTCGCACGTCACGCCGGCCCGCCCTGGATCTCCATCGAGTATCCTGCCAACCCGTTCGACGCATCCAGCCGCGACGCATACTTGCTTGTCCACGCCTTTCATCATGGTTCACCGATGGAATCCACGGTGCAGGGCACAGCCGAAGGCCTCGTCGGTGGTGAGCGCAAATCGGTGGTGCTCCGCTTCGAGACGACGACGCGTCCCGGCGTCTATGCCTTGCGCAAGCAGTGGAGCGACGACGGAGTCTGGTCGCTCCTCATCTCGGTGACGCAGCACGAGAACAACACCGCCCAGGCCCTCGTCGAGCTCGGCAGCGATGGCATCACGTCGGTGCGCGTCCCGACGCGACGCGAGCGCGAGTGGACGATACCCCGGCCGATCACCGCGCAGGAAGTTGAGCAATCTCTGCAGTCGCGCGCGTCCCGTATGGCACAGGTTCGCCGCTAAGAATTGCTTGCGCTCACCACCGGCGCGCGCGGTGACGCGCTTTGGCGCGCCGGGGTCAACTCGGCTGTAGGACTGTCAGGCGGTCGTGAGTGTGACGCGTCCCCCGAGCAACTCTCCCGCGTCTGCTTGCACCGCCTGTGCAGTTCTATCCGCGAGCGCCATCACCGTCACATAGGGGTTGATCTCAAGCGCGTTCGGGAAGAGGCTCGAATCCGCCACGCGCAGCCACGGCACGCCGTGCACTCGCCCCCAGCTATCCGTCACCGAGTCGCGCGCGTTGCGGCCCATCGCGCAGCCACCCATCAGGTGCGCCGCCGAGATCGAGATGCGTCCGCTCTGAAAGTGTCGTTCGCCGATCAGTGTCTCGAGATCGTGCATTCGCGCGCGTTCGATCAATTCTGGATTGGCCGTCGGCGCATGCACCCGAAGCGCGCCTGCAGCGAAGAAGATCCGCGCCGAGGCACGTGTCGCTCGCACGAGCGACTCGATGACCTCGTCGGTGAAACGATAATGAACAACCGGCCGCCCCGCGCGATTCACCGCCACGCGATTTCCGGGTACCGCCCGATCGCAGGCCAGCACGAGAATCATCTGGAGGCGCGGGAAGGCTCGCATCAGCGCACTGTGCGGTGGACCGAATCCCGTTAGGTTCTTCGCGGTCACGAAGGGGAAGTACATGCACGTCTCGAGGACGAACCCTTCCGCCTCCGCCCGATCGATGAAGAAGCTCTTGGGATGACCGACGTCGTTCGTGATGGCGCTTGCGTGCTCGGCGACGAGGATGTGCGCGGGATGGCAGGTGAATCCGTCGCCGAGCCGCGGCACGACTCGCGCGAAGCCCGAGCGCAGCAACAATGCCGACGTCCCGACCGCACCGCCGGCGCAGACGACGATGCCCGCGCGAATACGGTAGGTGCCCGGCGGCCACTCTGATGCAGCGCCCTTCTCGCCGCTGCGACGTGGCCTCACCTGCGCCACCACCACACGATCCTCGATGCGAACAGCCTCGGCGCGGGTGACGACTTCCACGCCCAGTCGTTCCGCGGCTGGCAGCTGCACTCGGTGCGTACCCATCTTCGCGGCGTTCGGACATCCCAGATTGCAGAGGCTCGAGCCGCGGCAGCCGCGCAAATTCAGCGGGAACTGCTCGGCGTGAAAGCCGGCAGCCGCCGCGCCGCTCGCGAAGAGTCGATTGTTGTCGTTGAGCTCTTCGTTAGGCAGGAGATGGACGTTGTTTTCAGCCATGTAGCGGCGCGATCGGCGCTCGATGTCCGCGTGCTCGAGCCCCGGTACGTTCCACCGCTCGATCACCCGGCGTGGCGCGATGAGGGACGTGCCAGTGTACACCACCGTCGAACCGCCATAGATCCGACCGAAGGCGAGCGTCATCGTCCCATCCGCGGTGAGGAAGCCGCCCCCCTCTTCGTAGAGCGCGTCGGACATGTCCAGCTCCTTTCCGCTGAACTCGTGATCCGCGAGCCGCGCCCCCTGTTCCAGCAGGAGCACTCGCCGTCCATCGGCGACGAGCTTGCCGAGCTCCTGAGCGACGGTGCCGCCGCCGGCGCCCGAGCCGACGATCACGATGTCATACTCGCGCTCGATCATCGCGAGGCGCTCGCGTCGCGCCGGGCAGTCCATCCGTCGGCGGATGCCTGATAGCCGATAGCCCTCGCCGCCTCGGCTCTGGCGTAGTAGCCCATGAAGGCGAGCGTCCGTACGCCCCAGACACCGCGGCGCAGCGCCAGCAGGGGCGACGCGCCGAGCCACTCGAGAAGCTCGCTACGTTCGCTCTGGCGGAGCGAACTGAAGCTCCGGCCGCGCCTCACGAGCGAGAGCAGGTCGAGCGCACGAATGAACAGGCCAAGCTGTCGGCGCATCGCCGGCGGCCGCGAGGCGACGGCTCCCGCGATGATCGCCGCCGCGGCGCCCCATTCGTCCTCGGTGAGTTTCGCTGCCTCGGGCACCACAGCTGTCGCGATCGCCCGAAAACGCGCGTCGCCATGGTCGCCTCCGCCTCCCGGCAGGGCCGCGCGTCCGGCGACGTCGTTCATCAAATCAGCGGACTGCTAGTCCTCGAGCAGGACGCGGAGCTCCTCGAGATCGTACGGACGCATAACGAGCGCAGCGGCCCCCGGCAAAGGGAAGGGAAGACGCGCGGTGCTCTGAGCGTCGCCGGCGGCGATGATGAATCGCGCCTCGACGCAGCCCATCGCCGCGCGCAAGGCTTCGAGCGTCGCCGTTCCCTGCGCAAGGCTGGAATCACAGATCACGGCGTCGAAACGCAGGTGACCCGCGAGCCGCAATGCGCATTCGAGATCGTGTGACGTGAGCGCCGCATGTCCGCGGGAGGCGAGGAAGGCGCTGAGAAATCCGGTGCTCTGAACGTCTGGATCGATCACGAGCACGTCGAGAGCGCGATTTGCCGTCTCGCCGAGTACTTCGCCGCCGAGCGAGTCCTGGAGGCAGAGTCCGGGCAGCCGAACGACGAATCGCGCGCCGCGCGCGCCCCCGTCGGCCGGAGGGGTGACGTCGATTTCCCCGCCGTGGCTCGCGATAATGTCCCGGACCACGGTGAGGCCAAGGCCGGTTCCTGCGCCCGTTCCCTTCGTCGTCCAGAACGGATCCCAGATACGCTCGCGCGATTCGTCGGGAATACCAGGCCCGTCGTCCTCGATCTCGATCACCGAGTAGGAGCCTTCGGGGCGGGTTTCGATCCGCACGCGGCCGCCATGCTCGCTCGCCGAGCGCACCGCCTGCTCGGCGTTATTGAGCAAGTTGAGAACGACCTGCTCCAGCTGGGCACGGTCGCCGACGACGGGACGGATTTTCGGATCCAACGTCGTGACGCACTCGATGCCGTGCGTTTCCAGCGCGTAGCGCCGCGTGCCGAGGATGTAGGTGACGACCTCGTTCAGATTCACGCGAACGCGACGCTCGACTTCGCGCTTGCGCGCGAGTGTCAGAAGATCCCGCACGATCTTTCCCGCCCGGGCCGACTCGTGATCGATCGTCTCGAGCGCCATCCGCATCTCGGAGTCGATGTCTTTCTTCAGCAACAGCTGCGCGAATCCGAGGATCGCGGCCAACGGGTTGTTCAGCTCATGGGCCACGCCGGCGAGGGTCGCTCCCAGGCACGCCATGCGCTCGGTACGACGCACCAACTCCTGTTGACGCATTCGCTCCGTCGGGTCGTCCACAATGCCGTCGTACCATGCAACACGCCCCTGCTCATCCAGGATCGCTCGCAGCGACAACCGGAGCGTTAGGCAGGTGCCGTCGTTGCGCTTCCAGCGGACGGATGTCCGGTCCAGCTGAGCACGCCCCGAGCGCGGGCGGAGTCGCTCCCAGTCCATCGGCTCCACGAAGAGGTCGCCAAGCACCGCGACGGCGCGCAAATCACCATCGGTGGCGTAACCCAGCATTCTGACCAGCGCCGGATTTACTTCTACGAAACGGCCGGATGCTGCGGCGCGAAATACGCCCTCGCTCAGGCGATGCACGAGCCGTTGCAAGCGCGCCTCGCTCTCGGCCAACGCGCGCACAAGCGCCTCCCTCTCGGGCGCGACCGGCACCTGTCGCTCGAAAAGAGGCGGCTGAATGGAGCGAGCGGTGGACATGACGGCTCTATGGTGGAGCGCCGGGACGCGTAGCGCGAGGGGGGAGGAATCGAAAGGCGGTCCCGAACCGAGTGCGCCAGAAACAATCATATGTTTCGTTTCGTCGCGATGCCACCCGCCTGCCCGCCGTGTACGACACCGTACGTAAGAGCGGCGGGGACGCCAGTCCGCTAGTGCTTCAGTCGGCGACGGAGTGGCGCCCAGTGCCCCGTCAAGCGTCGGGCGTCCACATAGTTCTTTTCTGAGCCGACTGTCGCTCGCCGTTGAGAATGAGCGTCGTCTCCGCGACGATGTCCGGCGCCAGGGAGGCCGCTACCGAGCAATACTTCTCGAACGACAACGCGATAGCGCGCTCCGCATGCTCCACTGCGATGCCGGGTCCGTCGACGTGGAACTCGAGGTCGAGCCGCTGCACCCGGCGAGGCGCCTCGGACCGTCGCGTGGCGGTGACGTTCACGACGAAGCGCTCCGCCGGCGTGCGGCGCTTCGCCAGGATGTCGAGTACATCGACGCCAGAGCAGGTCGCGAGCGCGTTGAGCAAAGTCTCAACGGGGCCTGGCGCCGTCTTGGCGTCCGCGTCCACCAGCACGGTCCGTCCCTCTGGGCCCGCCTCGAAACGATGCTCGCCGCGCCAGACAGCGCGGCTCGTCGTGATGACGGGCTTGGTCGCCGGCGGTGCCGTCATCGTTCGATTGGGGCGCGCACGGCGTTGCCCCATTCGGTCCAGGATCCATCGTAGTTGCGCACGCGGTCGTAGCCCAGGAGGTAAGTGAGCACGAACCAGGTGTGTGACGATCGCTCGCCGATCCGGCAGTACGCGATCACGTCGTCCGCCCGCTCGAGCCCCTGCTCCTTCTCGTAGATGTCGCGAAGCTCCGGCGCCGACTTGAACGATCCGTCGCTATTCGCGGCCCGGGCCCACGGGACATTGCGCGCTCCCGGAATGTGGCCACCGCGCATTGCACCCTCTTGTGGGTAGTCGGGCATGTGCAGCTTCTTGCCGGTGTATTCGTCGGGCGAACGGACATCGACGAGCTTGCCGCCCGCATCCAGATGGCGTCGCACGTCGGGCATGTAGGCACGAATTGGATCGTCCCGTCGCTCGCGCGCCTCGTAATCGGTGCGCGGGAAACGCGGCAACTCTGTCGTCATCTGACGTCCCTCGCTCTCCCACTTTGCGCGTCCGCCGTCCAGCACTTTCGCGTTGGTAAAGCCGAACAGCTGGAAGACCCAGAATGCGTAGGTAGCCCACCAATTGTTCTTGTCGCCGTAGAAGATCACGGTCGTCGAATCGTCGATCCCTTTCGATCGCAACAGCTCCTCGAACTGCTCACGGCTGACGTAGTCGCGTACGACCGGATCGTTCAGGTCAGCATGCCAATCGATTTTCTGAGCGTTTGGAATGTGTCCCGTGTCGAAGAGCAGAACATCCTCATCGCTCTCGATGACGCGAATGTTCGCGTCGTTCAGGTGCCCGGCCAGCCAGCCCGTCGTCACGAGCACATCGGGATGCGCGTATCCCTTGCGCTGAATTTCCGAGTCGAGCGCCGTGCGCTCAGTCGCGGTCGTGGACATACAACCTCCGCTCAGTGATGAAGCGACAAAAATTTCAACGACTCGTCGTCTGTCTGATCCCGTGATTATCCAGCCGCCGCGCTCTCAGCCGATTCGCGTTCCGTTGTCGACGGGCCGCTCGGTGGCGAGCAGAACGACCTCGGCGGCCGCCGGCATCGCGCCGAGAACGAGAACCTCGCTCGTGAAACCGGCGATACGACGCGTTCCGATGTTCACCGCGGCGATGATCTGCCGGCCAACGAGATCATCCGGACGGTAGTGCGCCGTCAGTTGTGCGCTCGATCGCTTCACACCCACCTCCGGTCCGAAGTCGATCGTCAGTCGCAGCGATGGCTTCCGCGCCTCGGGAAAGCTCGTGGCTTCCAGCACCGTACCGACGCGCATGTCGATCGCGAAGAAGTCCTCAGCCGTCGGCATTGATCACAAGCTAGTCGCCGCCGCCAGGGCGAGTAAGCGAACGGGAAGCGCGTCAGCGCGGCACTTCTCGGCCCAGCCAACCGGCGATGAATTCCGCCGATTCTTCCCAGCCCGGCTCCTTCAGCATCAGGTGTCCGTGGCCCCGCGCGATATAGAGCGGCGCCCGATATCGCTGCGCGACCCGCTGTGCGATCCGCTGGGGAATGAGTCGATCCTCGTCACTCGTCACGACGAGAACCTTGTTCCCGTTCGCGCGGACACGCTCGGCGTCGACGCGAAGAGCGCCAAAGCTCATCTCGCGTGCCGCTCGCCCACTATCGGGGACGAAATGCGCGAACATCGCTTCCTGCTCCGACGTGGGCACGCGATTCATCACCAGCGCGCGCATGTCGGAGAGTCGCGGCTCGAAGCGCCGCGATCGCAGCAGCGTCCGAAGGTATTTCAGCTGTCGCCGCAGCACCGGACCGGTGATCATGCTGATTCCCTTTGGCGGTGCCGGCGACAACAGCACGAGCGCTCGGGCCAGCCCCTCTTCGCCCAGCTTTTGCCCGATCAGACCGCCCATGGAATGCCCGAATATGATCGGCTGACCCAGGCGCTCCTTGATCCAATTCGCCGCCTGCCGGCCGTCCTCGACGTAGTCGCTCAGCGAAACGCGTCCGAGGAATGTTCCTGACGGCAGCGCACTGCCTTCACGTCCCCGCAGGTTCAGCGCGAAGCCCGGATAGCCGCGCTCCGCAAAGAAAGGGAGATAGGATTCGTAGACCCAAGCCGACGAGCAGAATCCGGGAATGAACAGGACAGGCGCCTTCGCACCACCACCCGCGACCGCGCGTGGCTGCGCCGTTTTCAGCGTCAGATTCTTGATGGAGATTGTGTCGAGCATCCGAACAAATTGATACCGGACCCAACGAACGCGCTATCCGAGCAATGAAGTTCGACGAGCCCTTTCTGGAGCCGTATTCGCGACATGTGTTGGTTTGCGTGGGCGGATTCTGCTCGCCCGATCGACGTGGACGCGAACTGTACGCCCAACTGCCCGCGCTGTTACAGCGCGAGAACCTCCTCTTTGGCCCGAATCGCGTGAAGCGCGGCGAGACGCCCTGTCTCGGCGTGTGCGCTGGTGGACCGATCGTGGTGGTCTATCCAGAGGGTGTATGGTACGGCGCCGTCACGCCCGAACTGCTCGAGCGCATCGTCGTCGAGCATCTGCGTGATGGAAAAGTTGTCGAGGAGGCGGTGTTCTATCGGCTCCGTGAGCAGTAGCGAATACAAAACCGTCGTGACCCGTGGCCTAGCCCCCCGATTCGAGCTCCTGTTGCAGCATACGCAAAATGCGAGGCCATACGTGCACCGCGTAGCGAAAGAAATTGGTGCGCGCGACCTTCTCGGCGAGCAAAAAGTCACCTAGCCGGCGATGACCTTTGAGCGTGTTGCACGCTCTACACGCCGTCACTAAGTTGCCGTCCGACCGGTCGCCACCCCGCACTCGTGGCTCTACGTGATCGACGGTGAGCTCCTCCGGCGGGAATTGCTGACCACAATACACGCATCGATACGCGTCACGTTCGAATATTCGTTGTCGTTTCATGGACAATCCCTTGCCCTCTCGCCGCAACATGATCGACGCGGCTCGGCGCTATCTGCTCGAGGGGTTGGATGCTGACGATCGCGAACCGCCCGGCGATGCGCTCCCTCGTTTGACCCTCAACGCCCTCGAGAAGATCCGTATGTCCCGCTCCCGTGAGCGAATCCTCGGCAACCTGGACGAGATGTACCGTGAGGCGTTCGAGCGTGCGAAAGCCACTGGTGATCAGTCACAGATGGCGGCACTCGATTTCGCCTATCGTCGCGAGCAACTCTACTTCGAGATCCTGCTCGATATTCGCGAAGGCATGGAACGCCGCTAGCCTGTCCTGTTGCTGCGGCGCTCTAGCGCCGCGGCTGCGAACCGAACATCGAGCCCGTCCTTTCTCGCGCCGCCTGCTGATTGCCGGCGGTGTCGTGTCGTTGCGGCCAGATCAGACTCGCCCCGATCGATGCCCCGAGAACGCCGAGAATCACGGCGAGCGACACGAAGATCTCGATGTGGAACCACGGCTCGCCGATCATCTTCACGCCGACGAATGCAAGAATGATCGCGATCCCGTACTTGAGCAGGTAGAAGCGGTCCACGACCGCGGCGAGAAGGAAGTACATCGATCGCAGGCCCAGAATCGCGAAGATGTTCGACGTGAAGACGATGAATGGATCCCGCGTGACGCCGAAGATGGCGGGGATCGAGTCGATCGCGAAGACCAGGTCCGTCACCTCCACCAACACCAGCACGAGGAAGAGTGGTGTTGCGACCTTGCGGCCCTGCTCCAGCACGAAGAAGTGCTTCCCATGAAATTCGTCGGTGAGTGGCAGCAGGCGTCTCGCCATTCGCACGACGGGGTTCCGCTCACCCTCGAACTCCTCGTCCTGCTTCAGCGCCATGCGGATGGCCGTGACGATGAGCATCGCGCCGAATACGTAGATCACCCAGTGAAAACGCGCGAGCAGCACCGTGCCGAGCCCGATGAAGAGTCCCCGCATAACGAGTGCGCCGAGAATCCCGTAGAAGAGCACGCGATGCTGACAGATCGGCGGGACCCTGAAGTACTCGAAGATCAGCACCATTACGAAGATGTTGTCGATGCTCAACGACTCTTCGATCACGTATCCGGTGAGAAATCGCAACGCGACGTGGTGCCCATAGACGAGGAACAGTCCACCCGCGAACAGGAGCGCGAGTGCCACCCACACAGCCACCCACGCCGACGCTTCCTTCGGGTGGATGATGTGCATCTTGCGATGGAACACGCCGAGGTCGAGCGCCAACATCGCCAGCACGAAGGCGATGAAGATCACCCAGAACCACATGTTCGTCGCGATGCCGATCATGCTTCGACCCCGAACTGCCGAAAAAAGAAAAGCGAGACCACTACGACACCCCATGGTGCCGTAGTGGTCTCGCCTGTAGCGCGCTCGCACGCGCCGCTCCGCCGACCGGGAGCGTTATGCGCTCCGTCTTGACGATCGGCCGATCCGGCATCACTGCGCCGGCGGCTACTCCCCACTCTGACGAATGGTGCAACCTTGCCGCTCGTTGGTCAAGCGCACCCTCTTCCATTGTCGACGGAGCAAGGTCAGTCTTGAGCCCGCGGTCCTCTGCGCCCGCCTCCCTGACCGCCTCATCTCCCGCCGAAGCCATCATGTCCGTTTTCTCGATCTTCTACCGCGCCGCGATTGCGGCACTTCTCCCTGCGAGCGTCATGCACGGTCAAAGCACGAATCGCTCCTCGGCGTCCGCGCCGACGAGCGCAGCACCCACTCTCGCCGTCGTCAACGCTCGTGTGTGGACGGGGGTCGCCAAGCGTCCTTGGGCCGACGCGATTGCCGTCAGCGGCGAACGAATCACGCTCATCGGCACCAGCGCCGCCGTAAAGAAGCTTGCCTCGTCGAGCACGCGGGTCGTCGATGCGAAGGGCATGATGGTCGTCCCCGGCTTCATCGATTCGCACGTGCACTTCATCTCGGGCGGCTTCGGCCTCTCCTCCGTCCAACTGCGCGACGCGAAGACGCCAGCCGAGTTCATCCGGCGCATCAAGGCGTACGCGGCGACCGTGCCCGCAGGCACGTGGATCACGGAAGGAAACTGGGATCACGAGCAGTGGGGCGGCGAGCTGCCTCGCCGTGATTGGATCGATTCCGTCACGCCTAACAATCCCGTCTGGATCAACCGCCTCGACGGGCACATGGGCCTCGCGAACAGTGCCGCTCTGCGCGCTGCCCGGGTGGACGCGAGCACCTCGGACATCGCTGGCGGCACGATCGTGCGCGGCGCGGACGGTGCCCCGACGGGTATTCTGAAGGACAACGCACAATCGCTCATCGACCGAGCCGTCGCCGAGCCATCGCCCGAAGTCGCCGATCGCGCGGTTGACGCCGCGTTCGCTTATCTCGCCGGCAATGGTGTGACCTCGGTTCACAACATGGGGACGTTCGACGATCTCGCGGCATTCGAGCGCGCACACAAAGCTGGCCGCATGAAGACCCGAATTTACGCCGTTGTTCCGCTCGCGCAGTGGCAACAGCTGGCCGACACCGTTAGCGCGCGGGGCCGCGGCGACGCGTGGTTGCACATTGGCGGCCTGAAGGGCTTCGTCGACGGCTCACTCGGCTCACACACCGCGGCGATGCTCCAGCCGTTTACCGACGCACCTAACGATACCGGCCTCTTCGTCAACACTCCCGAGCACCTCTACGAGTGGACGTCGGGGGCGGACAAAGCCGGACTCCAGGTCATCGTCCACGCCATCGGCGACAGGGCCATTCGCACCCAGCTCGATATCTACCAGCGAGTGGAGCGCGAGGATGGGCCTCGCGATCGCCGGTTTCGCATCGAGCATCTGCAGCACATCGCGCCCGCCGACATTCCGCGCGTTGCCGCGTTAGGCGTGACGGCCAGCATGCAGCCGTATCACGCGATCGATGATGGCCGGTGGGCGGAAAAGGTTATCGGCCACGAGCGGGCGAAGACGACCTACGCCTTCCGATCGTTGCTCGACGCGCACGCACGGCTCGCGTTCGGCAGCGATTGGTTCGTCGCGCCGGCGACGCCCATCGAGGGCATCTACGCCGCGGTCACTCGTCGCACGCTCGACGACAAGAATCCAGGTGGCTGGATTCCAGAGCAGAAGATTTCAGTGGACGACGCCCTGCGGGCGTACACGCAGGGCGCAGCCTACGCGGAATTTGCCGAAAGGGAGAAAGGCGCCCTCGCGCCGGGCATGCTCGCCGACTTCGTCATCCTCGATCGCGATCTGACAAAGATCGCTCCCGAGACGATTCGTGATACGAAGATCGTCATGACTGTCGTCGGCGGAAAGCCAACCTTCGAGCGCGCCGAGGCCAATTTGTCGTCGCGCTAGAATTGTTACCCTTACCTACTATGAGCCTCGCTTTGGACGCGCGGCTTCAAGGCACAGCCGTGAGCGTGAGCGGAGCGTTCTCGAGCGACGGCCCGCCGGGGATGGCCTGAATTTGAAAGGGCCCCGGGACGCCGACCGGGAGGAGCCACAATCCCGCCGTCGCGATACCGTCCGCGTCGGTTTGCGTGCTGACGTTGGTGAACACGCTGAAACTGTCGAGGCGAACGAAGTTCACGGAGACGTTAGGCACGCCGTTTCCCACCTTGTCGATGATGCGCACGGAGGGGGTCAACGAGTCGCCGGTGAGCTGCAGAAACGTGGTGTCGGCCACGCCCCAGGCGATGATGGAAGCGGCGGGGCCGGGCGAGAGCTGAACGTCGTTCGACACCGCCGGCGAGAGCGTCACTGCCGACGTCGTGTCCACGAACTGTAGCTGCCACGGGCCGGTCGACAGATTCAATGAGAGATTGGTGAACGTCGCCACGCCGTTGACGTCAGTCTGCGCTTCCGTCTTTCCGCCAATCCCCTGGGGGAACGTGTCACTGATGGACTGAGTGCGCGATATCGCCGTCGGGACGGGTATGCGCGATGTCGACGGCGCCGCAGTACGATTGAGCGATGGGCGGCCTTTGCTCGATGGTACGATGCGTCCACACGCGCGCAGCGCACAATCGAACACCGGATTCACGTCGATGAGAAGTCCCGAAACAGCGACAGGATTGCCGAATTGATCCGCGACCTGCACCTTCGGTTGAACGCCTAACGTGATGGTCGCCTGCGCCGTCGCCGAGGGTTGCTGCAGCATGGTGAGAAGCGCTGGCTGTCCCGCTTTCACCGTCGCGGCGAAGGCGACGGCAGGCACGGTCGTTTGCGGCAGCGACGCCGTTACGACAATCGGCCCCGCCAACGTGTCCGCCACGAGCGACACCTGCGCGATGCCATTCGTGTCGGTCGCCGTCTGAATGAGCGTCTGCGGCGCCGTGCCTACCGCGGCCACCAGAGACGCGCGTCCGGCCGTGACCTGGAAATTCACTATCTGCTTGGACACCGCATTGCCGAATGCATCCGTCACCTTCACGCGTAGCGGCTGCGCCAGCGTCGAGCGCACCGTGTCCGACAGGTTGTTTCCGGACAGGATGCTCAACGCGGCGGCGGCAGAGGCTGTCGCAGTTGCCGACACGCGCGTCACGATCGAAGGGGTTCCGGCGAGACTGGCCGTGAAGACATACGTCCCGAGCGATGACCCGAGGGTCATTCGCGTCACGGCGAGGCCGCCGAGATCGGTGGTCGCACTCGCCGGCGAGACGCTGCCCTGGCCGTTGACGGTTCCGAAGTTGATGCTCGCACCCGACACGCCGTGCGTGTTGGCCGCCAGCGCCTGCACGGTCATTGTCGCGCTCAGCGCCGCGCCAGCGACACCTGTCTGATTGTCGCCGCGAAGCACGACGAGCTGCGTCACTGGCTCGACGTCGACGGTCGCCTGCGCCGAGATGCCGTTGAGTGCCGTGGCGGTGAGTGTCGTCGATCCTGCCTTGCCGGTAGACGTCACCGTGCCGTCCGCGTTCACCGACGCAATCGTTAGGTCGGTGATCTGCCACTTCACGGGAAGGCCGGCGACCTGTTGCTGCGCTTGATTGAAAGCCTCGACCTGGAAGGTGAATGAAGTCGACGGAGCGATCGTCACCGGCTGTGACGAGATGGTCGGGGTGATGAGGAGCGACGTGGCGTTCGCGCCGGGGCCTACGTATGACAGCACCACCGGCTGCGGTGATGTCGTGGTCTGCCCCTGGCTCGCGACGAACTGCTGTGTTCCCTCGAAATAGGCCGTCGTCCCCTGTTGCAAGTCGACCGTGGCGACGACGCTCTGCTGAGATGACTGCAGCTCGACCTCGATATCGATCGTGACCTGGTCGGCGGTGGCCGGAAAGGCAACGGTGGTGTCCTTCAGCACGGCGCCAGCAACGTCGCCAGTGGGAGCAGCCCTGACGACGACGTGCACGTTGTCGATCGTCACCGCGAACGCGCTCAGACTCTTGTAGATCGTGGCTGCCGCGGCGCTGAACTGCGGCGCGAACGCGAGCGACACGGTGCCACGATGAATACCCGCGGGGGATTCCGAGCAGGCGGCGATGCCAACTGCGAGCAGCAGCGCTGAAGCAGCGCGGACGAACGGACGCATGAGGCGACACGGCTGAAAATGACGACGCCTCCTGCCGGAGGCGTCTGAAACTCCGCGGCGAGCAACATTCGCCGCAACATCCGCACTGTCAAGCGACGCGTATTGGCGCATCAAGTCACGCGTTGGTGCTCGCCGACCACCGATCGCCGACCACCACTAGAACTTCACCAGATCCTCGACCGCGCGCTTGATGCCTTCCACTTGCGGCAGAGTCGCGTCCTCCAGCTGCGGCGCGTAGCCAACGTACGTGTCGGCGGACGCGAGACGCTTCACTGGGGCGTCCAGCCACGCGAAGCAATCGTCGGCGATGCGGGCCGCGATCTCGGCGCCGTAGCCCCAGGAGATCGAGTCCTCGTACAGCACGAGCGCGCGGTTCGTCCGCTTCACCGACTCGTACACCCGCTCCTGATCCCACGGAGATAACGAGCGCAGATCGATGACTTCGGCGCTCACACCACTCTCGGCGAGCTGGTTAGCCGCAGCAAAGGCGCGCTGCACGGTGGCGCCGTAAGTCACAATCGTTGCGTCTGTCCCTTGGCGCACCACCTTGGCCTTGCCGAACGGAATCATGAAATTCGGGCCCGGATACGCCGCCTTGTTGTATGTCTGGCGATAGAGATGCTTGTGCTCGAGGAAGATCACCGGATCGTCACCGCGAATCGCCGTTCGTAGCAGCCCATTCGCGTCGAGCGCCGTCGCCGGGCAGACCACGCGGAGACCCGGGCAATGAGTGAATAGGGAAGCCCCGGTTTGCGAGTGGTAGATCGCGCCCCGAATGTATCCGCCGTAAGTCACACGCACGACCACCGGCGCGCTGAACGCGCCGTTCGAGCGCCAGCGCATCGTCGACAGCTCGTTGCGGAGCTGCATGTACGCCGGCCAGATGTAATCGAAGAATTGAATCTCGACCACCGGCTTGAAGCCGCGCAGTGCCAGTCCGATCGCGCGTCCGATGATGTTCGCTTCGGCGAGCGGCGAGTTGTATACCCGTGCCCCGCCGAACTCCTTCTGTAATCCCCATGTGACTTTGAACACGCCGCCTTTCCCCTTCACCTTCGGCATGTTCTCTTCGCGCGATACGTCGGCGACGTCCTCGCCGAAAACGAGAATTCGCGGATCGCGGCGCATCTCGTCCTTCATGCACGCGTTCAGCAAATCGACCATCGTTGTCTCGTTGCCGGAGAACTGCGGATCGTCTTCCGTGTCGAACTGCTCGCTCGTGGGATCGACGTCCGGCGAATAGACGTTCTCGTACACCGTCTCCGGCCCCGGCTGTGGCGCCGCCAGCGACACGTCGGTCGCGGCCTGAACCTCGGCGTCGACTTCCTGCTGAATACGCTGAATGTCCGCCTCGGTCGCGTGGCCTTCCGCCACGAGCCACTTCGGGAACGTGTTCAGCGGATCGATATCAGCGTCGGCCTGCCGCTCTTCGGGTGGACGATAGAGCACCTCATCATCCGAGAGGGAATGCGAGTACGGCCGGATGACCTTCGCGTGGACGAGCGCCGGCCCCTTCCGCTTGCGCGCATAATCGACTGCCTTCCGGAGCGCCTCGTAGCTCGCGACTAGGTCGCAGCCATCCACCTGCTGGATCTGCAAGCCTGGAAAGCCCGTTAGCAACTTTGAAATCGATCCGCCCGCTGTGTTGATCTCGACGGGGACCGAAATGGCGTAGCCGTTGTCCTCGACGATGTAGACGACGGGCAGCTTGAGGTTACACGCCGTGTTCACGCTCTCCCAGAACTCGCCCTCGCTCGTCGTGCCATCGCCGGTGGTGCAGAGCACCACCTCGTCCTTCTCGAACCCCTCGGTGATACCGAGCAGCTTCGCACGGAGCGTGGCTTCGGCCGACCCCACTGCCTGGAGGAATTGCGTTCCTGTCGGTGACGAGACGGAAACGATGTTGAGCTCCTTCTTTCCCCAGTGGCTCGGCATCTGTCGGCCACCGGAGTTCGGATCGCTCGCCGCGCCAACCGCGGACAGCAGCATCTCCGTCGGCGTTTCGCCGAGCTGGAGACACAACGCACGATCGCGATAATACAGGAAGAACCAGTCGTAGCTTGCCCGGAACACCATGCCCGCCGCCGTCATCACGGCTTCGTGGCCTGCGCCCGAGATCTGGAAGAAAATCTTATTCTGGCGCTTGAGCTGGATCTCTTTGTCATCCAGCCGCCGCGAAAGGAGCATCGTGCGATACGCGCCAACTAGCTGTTCGGTCGTGAGGCCGCCGGCGCTCTTGCGCTCGGCTCGCGTCTGTGTGGCCATAAGCCCGGCGAAATCTCCGTTTTGATAGGG
This sequence comes from Gemmatimonadaceae bacterium, assembly GCA_036493735.1. Classification (GTDB taxonomy): domain Bacteria; phylum Gemmatimonadota; class Gemmatimonadetes; order Gemmatimonadales; family Gemmatimonadaceae; genus AG2. The sequence goes on along the minus strand of DASXPH010000098.1, from coordinate 165,715 downwards.
GCGACGACCGTAAGGTAGCACATGTTCGGTCTGCGGTGCTTGTGGAGAGAGCAGAGGGTCAAAGCGGCGGGCGACTAGGGCACAAATGCCGACTGGGCACAATGCTCTAAATCACCCTCTACCCTCTGTCCACTACCCTCTACCCGACATGGCACTCGATCTGCGTTCAAGGCACTTCACTTATCCAGACCGTGAGGGTCTACGATGCGTAAGGCAGACGTCCACTGCACCTTTTGCGACCTGATTCACGGTGCGGGTGAGGTATCTATTTGCTACGAGGACGCGGATGCGCTCGCGTTCATGGACATCCAGCCGGTGAATCCGGGCCACGTCCTTGTAGTGCCGAGGCAACATCACGAATCGCTCGTCGACACGCCACCCGAGCTCGCGATGCATCTGTTCCAGGTCTCGATGCGGGTCGCCAATATCATTCGCAAAGTCACCAGCTGCGACGACATGAACATCGTCGTCAACAGCGGCAAGACGGCAGGTCAGGACGTGTTTCACTATCACGTCCACCTCATTCCGCGCCGTGAGGGGGATGGCTTCGACATTCCACTTCCCTTTGCCGCATCCGAGATGCCCGATCGAACGCTCCTCGACGCCATGGCCGTGCGCATCATCGCCGCCCTGCGTGATCCCGTTCGCGGACGCTGGAACGGGCACCATGGCTTCGACGATCAGGAGGAGCCAATCCCCGCGGACCGCGAATCTGCGGTGGCATGACTCCCGAGAAGGCTCACCCAACTCTGTACGAAGTGGCTCGCTTTCGTTGCGGGGGTCACAATCGCGTGACGTCAGCGACTGATCGACCGTCTGCCTCTTGCGAGGCTGGCATACGCACTGCATTTGTATGACAGCGTGCAGCGCCCGGGAACCGGCCGCTGCAGCGCGACACGGAGGAGAATGAGTATCAGGAGTCTGCTTCGAGAGCGACATCCCGATAGATACGAACGGCCGCGAGGACGGCCGCACTCTTTGATCCTCCCCAATTGCATTTCCACGGTCTTCGTGACGCCCCGCCTCGGGAACGACTCCCGCTGCGGGGCGTCCCTTTTTCCGCGAGGTGAAATTGTCTCGGCGTCGACACTATCACCACGTTCGTCTCCCCCGCCTTCCACGAACCCCTCGTCGCGCCAAGCGAACCGAGCGTGCCCCATGCGGACATCAGAAGCGCGCCATTAAGCACGCGATGATGCGCGACTGCGGTCGGCGTTGCGTCTACTGCGCCGCTCCGCTCGACTTCGAGATCGCCACCATCGATCACGTCTTCCCACTCGCCAAGGGCGGTGTGCACGCGCCGGGAAATCTCGTCGCCGCGTGCGGACGCTGTAACCGTCTCAAGGGCGACCTGCTACCGACAGAATTCTTTGCTCGCTATCCCTGGGCCGGACTTAATTTCATTCACTATGCTCGCGCCGTGCACCGCGCGTTGAAGCGCTGCGCGCGACGCGCCGTGAGTCTCGCCTACGCACGAGCCGCATGATCGAGTGAGTCGACAAAATTTCTCGTCCGGCACGCCGTGGGAGCCGATCGTCGGCTACTCGCGGGCGGTACGCGTCGGACAATGGGTCCACGTTTCGGGAACGACAGCCACGGGTGCCGGCGGCAAGATCGTCGGCATCGGCGACGCCGCGGCGCAGACTCGTCAGGCACTCGCGAACATCGAGCGCGCACTGCAGAACGCCGGTGCCTCATTGGCGGATGTCGTCCGCACGCGCATCTACGTGATCGACATCGCCGCCGATTGGGAATCCGTCGGCCGCGCCCACGGTGACGTCTTCCGCGACATCCGACCAGCAACCTCGATGGTGGAGGTCTCATCGCTCATCGATGAGAACATGCTGGTGGAGATCGAGGCTGTCGCTTACGTGCAGCAGGGGACCGAACCGTAGCCCCTATTTCAGTAGTCGACCGGTCTCAGATAACTCTCGTTGATCGCTGTCGGACTCACCATCGCCACCGTCGGCAATCGCCGCTTCCAGTGCGTGTTTTCTACGCGCTTCGTCACCAGCGCCACCTCGCCGCGATCGAAGCCGCGCGCGATCAAGTCCGCCGGGCTGTAGCCGTTCAGGAGCCAGTTCAACAGCTCGTCCGCCCGCGCATAGCTGATTCCGAAGTCTCCTTCATCGGTCTGTCCCACAACGAGATCCGCGGTCGGTGGCTTATCGACGATCACTGCTGGGACGCCGAGATGTCGCGCGAGCGACCACACCTGCGTCTTGAACAGATCGCCGAGTGGGTTGATTGGCGGAGAATCGTCCGCATGCCAGGTGAAGTAGCCGAAAAGACGCTCGGTCTTGTTGCCCGTACCGAGCGGAATGGCGCGATACTTCGCCGACAGATCGAACAAGGTGATCATGCGCATGCGCGCCATCACATTTCCGCGTCGAGCATCGTCGGCTTCGGGTACGTGCTGCAGGTAGCCGTCCACGGCTGGCGAGATATCGAGCGTCTCACCGCGAATGCCTAACGCGTCGATCAGCAGCTGCGCGTGCTCGAGACTCGCCGAGCTCGACGTCCGATATGGCATCCGCACGCCGATGACGTTCTTTGGCCCCAGTGCACGGGTCGCGAGATAGGCGGTGACCGCCGAATCCACACCGCCCGATATTCCGATGACCGCTTTCTGAAAGTTGCGCTGGCGCATCTCCTCGCGAATGAACTCGGTGAGCCAGTCCGCGGTGAGCGCACCGTCGATCTCCAGCGGCGATGACGGTTCGTTCACGCTCGAGATCGAGACGATGCGAAAGGCGTTGCCGTTCGAGCGTTTCTCCCGTGGCGCCCGCGCGGTCCGCTGCGGGGTCTCGATCGTCGGCTCGCACGCGGGTTCGTCGTAGCGCAGCACCGCTGGTGTGCGGTTACGAACGGCATCCAGACTCGACGCGAGATGGGGCGCCATGACCTCGAGATCAGCGACGAGCGGCATGTCCGCCCGTGCACGCGTGACGTCTGCGATGTCGAGCGTCGCCGTCACCACGGCTTCGTCCCACAATGGGCCGCGACCCCGTACCTCGCCCTTCGGCCCGGCGATGAGCGCTGACCCTGCGAACAGTTTGCCGCCCTCGCTGCCCACGAGATTTGCGAGCGTGACGTACACACCGTGCTCGTCCGCGATGTCACGGATGAGGCGCTCCCAACGGCTCACACTGGCAGGCCCCGGCACGTCGTCTTCTTTCGGCCAGGGGCCGCGCGCCGGGGGCGCCGAGCAGACGAAGATCACCTGTGCCCCATCGAGGGCGGCGATCGTCGCTGTCATGCTGTGCCACGCGTCCTCGCACACCAGCATCGCCGCACGGCCCCACGACGTGTCGAATGCACGCACCTCGGTGCCGCGCTCGACGAACCGCTCCTCGTCGAACAGGCCGTACGTTGGAAGGAACATCTTGCGATGTACGTGGCGGATCTGTGGCTCACCATTGCCCAGTGTCACGTACATCGCGCTGTTGTACAGCTTGTTGTTCCAGACTTCGTAAAATCCGAGAGTGACATCCAGTGAACGCGGGGATCTCGCGACAGCGCGGTACGTCGCAGCCAGCTCGCGGGCAAGCGCGCCAGCCGTGATCGCCTGCTCCCGCACTCCACCCTCTAGGAAGTATCCGGTCAATGCCGTTTCCGGCAGCGCCAATACAGTCGGATGCGGATCGAGGTCCTCGAGTTGGGCGAAAAGCTCCCCAAGTCGAGCGAGATTGGATTGAAACTCCGCTTTCCGAGGCTTGAACTGCGCGATCGCGATGTGCACGAAGGGAGGCATACCTTAATTGTATCTTTGCTTTGGCGGCAGGGTAGAACTCGCGTATGACCAACTTGCGTAATCACTTCCTTTGCGCCCTCCTGAGCCTCGGCGCCGTGGCACCGCGGGCCCTGCTGTCGCAGAACTCGGTGCGGGTCGGTCAATCGCCGCCGGCGGCGAGCGAAGTGTGGCAGATCACGCCGCAGCCGCAGTCCTCGCTGGTTCTCGCGCGCGACGGATCGTTGGTCGGCGAGATTGGTCGGCAATTCCGGACGAGTGTCGCGCTACGAAGCATGCCTCGTTATCTGGCGCACGCATTCATTGCGGTAGAAGATCAGCGTTTTTACCAGCACGATGGCGTCGACTTGATCGGCGTGGCGTCGGCGATCAAAGGCAAGTTGTTCGGCGAACGACGCGGCGGCGCCAGCACGATCACGCAACAGCTCGTCGGCAACATGCATCCCGACATCATCGACCGCCGCGACCTCAGCCTCGGTCGAAAGCTCCGTGAGCAGGGGGCCGCGCGTGAGATGGAGAAGCACTACTCCAAGGACCAGATCCTCGAGGCCTATCTCAATCAGGTTGACCTGGGTCACGGCTGGTTCGGCGTGGAAGCCGCGGCGCGCCATTACTTCGGCAAGTCGGCGTCTCGGCTTTCGCTCGCGGAGGCAGCAACACTGGCGGCGCTTCCGAAGTCGCCCGTGCTGTATGATCCCAGTCGCTTCCCGGCACGGTCCAAGGCTCGCCGCGATCTCATTCTCGGCCTGATGGTCGATCAGGGATACGTCGCGCGTGATGTCGCCGAGAAAGCCAAGCAGGAGCCCCTTGTCACCGCGCCCGACGGTGGCACGTCGGCGCCCTCGCAATATTTTGTCGATGCCGTTAGGCAGGCCGCTCAGCGGGCTGGCATTCCTGTCATGAACGGCGGATATCGGATTTACACGACGCTGGATCCCGCGCTCCAGAGAGTCGCGGTCACGGCGCTCATCGACGGCACGGCGCGCGTCGAGGCGCGTCCCGGCTATCGTCACGCGAAGTACGCCGACGCACTCAAGACTCACGTGCCGTACCTGCAGGGCGCGGTGGTCGCCATCGATCCGGCGACTGGTGACGTTCGAGCCCTCGTCGGCGGGCGCAATTACGCCGCCTCCCCATTCGATCGCGTCTTCTCGCTGCGTCAGCCTGGGTCGGCCATCAAACCAATCGTGTACGCCGCCGCGCTGGCCGACAGCATCCCGCCTAACGCGATCGTGCCCGATACGGCGCTCTCTATCCCAATGCCGTCGGGACCGAACTATCAGCCCGGCAACGCCGACAACCAATTCCTCGGACCGATCACGCTGCACGAGGCCCTCGTCAAATCGCGGAATCCCGTCGCCGTGCAGCTGGGCATGCGCGTCGGGATCGACACCATCGCCGCGCTCGCTCAGCGCATGGGAATCACGTCACCGATTGCCCCAGTTCCGTCGAGCGCCATCGGGGCCTCCGCTGTTCGTCCACTCGAGTTGGTGACCGCGTACACGGCATTCGCGAATCTCGGCTCGGTGGTGCAGCCGCGATTGATCGTGCGTATCGACGACGCCACTGGCCGGACGGCGTACGCGGCGCCTTCGGCGCCACTGACCCCCGTCCTCGATTCGCGCGTTGCGTTTCTGGTACGCCGTATGATGCAGGACGTCGCCGACCGCGGCACCGGCGCCGCTGCGCGTCAGGCGGTACCGGGGTCCATCCCCGTCGCTGGAAAGACCGGCACGACGAACGACAACGCTGACGTGTGGTTCGTGGGCATGACCCCCGACCTCGTCGGCGCCGTCTGGCTCGGCTTCGATCAACCGACGACCATCGCCGCGGGAGCCGCCGGCGGATCGCTCGCCGCGCCGATCTGGGGCCAAATGGTCGCGCGCTATTACGCGTCGTTAGGTACGAACGTCAGCCCTTCGATATCGACGGCGTGGGCCGCGCCTCCGCCCGGACTGCTTTACGCCGAGCTCGATCGCAATACCGGGGCGCTCGCCGACTCGACGACACCGCCAGACCGGCGGTACACGGAGTTCTTCCTTCCTGGAACGGAGCCGGCGGCGTTGAGAGCAGATCCCTGGCGGCTGCCGCAATTCGGCGCGCTCGTGTTCCATTGATCACGCGATGTCCGCCGAGTTCTATCAGTCGCCGCCGCGCCTAACGAATCAGTACGAGGACGATCCGCTCCTCGCGTCATACCTGCGCTGGCGACTGCCTCGCGAGATGCTCGCGCAGATCGAGCCTGATCTTCGGCGAATTGGTGAATCAGCGGCCACCGAGTGGCTCGTTCTCGACGCGGCTGCCGAGGCCGATCCGCCGCGGCTCGTTCAGTACGATCCGTGGGGACGCCGCATCGATCGCATCGAGACGTCGCCCGCATGGCGCGAGCTGGACCGCATCGCCGCGACCGAGGGACTCGTCGCGATCGGTTACGATCGTGAACACGGTGCGCTGTCGAGGATCGATCAGTTCGCGCGCCTCTATCTCTACGCGCCCTCCTCCTCCACGTACAGCTGCCCGCTCGCAATGACCGATGGCGCCGCGCGGCTGCTCGAGCTGTATCCGGACGACCTCACGCGTCCCGTGCTTGCCCACCTGCTCTCGAGGGACCCGGCTCAGTTCTGGACTTCGGGACAATGGATGACCGAGCGCACCGGCGGTTCGGACGTGTCGATGACATCCACGACGGCCGTCCTCGACGGCGATTCGTACCGATTGTCGGGCACGAAATGGTTCACCTCTGCGACGACCTCACAGATCGCGATAACGCTCGCGTACATCCAGGAGCGCGAGTCGCATACGAGGAGCCTGAGTGTCTTTCTCGTCAGGCTCCGCGACGAGAAGGGCTCGTTGCAGGGCATTGGCGTCAATCGCCTCAAGGACAAGCTGGGCACCCGCGCGCTGCCCACCGCCGAGCTCACCCTCGACGGCGCGCCGGCGCACATGATCGGTGGGCCGGGCGACGGCGTGCGAAAGATCGCGTCGATGTTCAATGTCACGCGCGTGTACAACGCCGTCGCAGCCGTCGCTGGCATGCGCCGAGCCATCGCCCTTGCGCGAGACTACGCCACGCGCCGCGTTGCATTTGGCAAGCCGCTCATCGCACAGCCGCTGCACGCCGCCACCCTCGCCGCCATGGAGCTCGAATGGCGCGGCGCTTTTCTCCTGGCGTTCCGGGTCGTCGAGTTGTTAGGCAGGCAGGAGTGCGGCGACGCGACGGCGGACGATCTCGCCAGGCTTCGCCTCCTCATCCCCATCGCCAAGCTGTACACGGCGAAGCAGGCGGTAGCCGTCGCCAGCGAGGCGTTGGAGTGTTTCGGCGGCGCTGGCTACATCGAGGATACCGGTCTGCCGCGCCTCTTGCGCGATGCTCAGGTCCTTCCGATCTGGGAGGGGACGACCAACGTTCTCAGTCTCGACGTGTTGAGAGCGCTCGAGAAGACAAACGCCCTCTCCGCGTTCCTGATGGACGCGCGCGAACGGCTCGCGACGGTGAATGCCGCCGGTTCGCTGCAAGCCGCTGCCGCCCGCGTCAGCGATGCGTTAGGCGCCATAGAGTCCTTCGCGGAGCGCTTGGCCGGTGAGGGACGCGACTTCGCCGAGGCGCACGCGCGCGCCTTTGCCTATGGCGTGGCGCGAACGACTATCAGCCTATTGCTGCTCGAGTACGCCGCCTGGACGGTTGTCGCCAATGGCGATCGTGAGGCGGTTGCCGCCGCGGCGCGGTGGTGTGAACGACCGCTGGCTGCGTTCGAAAAAGCCGAGGGCTCCGTGCCGTCACCGGTGACGATTGACTGAGGGGCAGTAGTCTTTCAGGCCGCGCGCACAGCATCTGGCGGCAATCCGAGGACTTCTTGTCGTCGGCGCGACATCGGAAAGAAATGCTTCAATCGAAGCGCCGGCCGCTCTACGGCGACTAGCGATAGGCAGGTCGGTATGGCGCAGACGATCGCGGCACCGATCACGAAGAGCGTACCCTGCAAATGGGTCGTGCGTCTCAGGAGGATGAGAAGCGTCGCGTGCCACAGATATAGCCCGTAGCTGCACGCTCCGAGTTTCGTGAGAGGCCGCCAAGTCAGCCAGCCAGACTTCGTGTCCACCGCGTAGGCGACCAACCCGGTGAAGAGCACCGCTAGACCGGGGAACCCAACGAGCTGCACCGAGGCGGTATCCCACGCCAACCAATCGGGATTGCGCTGCATCATCGCGCAGAGAATCAAGAGACTCCCGCCGAGGGTTACCAGCGGGAATCGGAGGCGAGCCGTCAGGGCCTTGGATCCGGGACCCCGGCGGAGGCTAGCCAGCAATGCCCCCCACCCAAGAGGAGCGGCGCGCGTGACCGTGAGTACGTAGGTCGCCACTCCACCGCGACCCATCCACCACGCGAAGGCGCAAGCGCCCATTGAAACGACGATCGTGGCGATCGACAACAATTGGACGCGACGCGGCGTGGCCGCTCTCGCCACGAGAAAGGGCCAGAGGAGATAAAACTGCTCCTCTACGGCCAAGCTCCAGAGCGATCCAGTCCCGACAGGCGTGACGGTGAAGCTCGCCTTGTTCGCGACCAGCGCATTGACGAGATATCCCCAGTACCACGCCTGATTTGCTCGCAGCAGGCGCGTCTCTTCAGGAGTAACGAGTCCGACCAGCGGAGCGATGTAGAACAGCGCAACAAGGAACACACCGAGCGCCGGCGCGAGCCGCAAGAAGCGACGAGCGTAAAAGCTTCCATAGTAGTAGCGCGCTGGCTCCCCGATCGCATCGAGCAGAATGCTGGTGATGAGGTATCCCGACAGCACGAAGAAGAGGTCGACCCCAATCCACCCCCACGAGAAACACGAAAAGAGCCAACCCGAATGCGCGTAGTATGCGCTGTGGTAAAGGAAAACAATTAGGATGGCAACGCCTCGGACGCCGTCGAGCGCGGGCAGGCGATGTTCGGGATGGTCACTTACGGCTCGAGGAGGCACCCTGATTGACGGCAGCGTTCCCGCTGCCGTCACAACTATCGGTGTGATGTAGGTGGTCCTGAGGTCTACCGGCTGGCGCCCGCCGCTGCCTCTTCTTCCTCCTCCATCAACGACTTCTCCGCTGGGCCGTGCGCGGTCGGGGTGGGCAGTAGCGCGATGTCGAACACCTCGTCGAGTGTCGAGACGCAATGGAAGCTCAATTGCGCCCGAACGTCCTCCGGGATGTCCTCCATATCCGCCTCGTTGTCCTTCGGCAGAATGATGTTCGTGATGCCGGCGCGATGAGCGCCGAGCACCTTTTCCTTCACGCCGCCGATGGGCAGCACGCGCCCGCGAAGAGTAATCTCGCCCGTCATTGCCACATCCTTGCGAACCGGACGTCCAGACATGGCACTCACCAGTGCCGTCGCCATCGTCGTGCCCGCCGATGGACCGTCTTTCGGAATCGCGCCTGCGGGAACGTGCACGTGCACCTCGATCGATCCCAGGCGGTCATCCGGAATCTGAAGCGTGGAGGCATGCGTTGCCGCGTACGTCAGCGCCGCTCGCGCCGACTCCTTCATTACATCGCCGAGTTGACCCGTGAGAATGAGCGAAACGTTCCCCCAGCCACTGACCTGCGTCTTCTCGGCGTCGGAGCTGCGCTGGCCGAAGCCGTACAATCTCCTGATCGCCGCCTCGACGAACATGATATCGCCGCCAGCGGGCGTGTAGTACATGCCCGTCGCGACACCGATCTCGTTCTCGGTCGCCGCCCGTTCCGGATGCACACGCGGTCGGCCGAGCAGCTCGCGCACTTCCTGCGCGTCGATCTTGCCGTCTTCGATCATTTGCTGATCGCCGCCAGCGAGACGTCGCGCCACCTTGCGCGCGACTGCCGCGATCTGTCGCTCCAGCTGACGAACGCCACTCTCACGCGTGTAATTGCTGATCACCATCGTTACAGCGTCGTCGGTCATCGCGACGTTCTTGTCGCCAAGTCCCGAGTCCTCGAACTGCCGTGGGATCAGATAGCGCTTGGCGATCTCCGCCTTCTCCGCCTCCGTATAGCCAGCGAAGTCCACCGTCTCCATACGATCGAGCAGCGGACCGGGGATGTTCTGGATGAAGTTCGCGGTACAGATGAACAACACTTCGCTCAGATCGAAGGGCACACCGAGGTAATGATCGGTGAAGTTGTCGTTCTGAGCGGGATCCAGGACCTCGAGCAGCGCGCTCGCGGGATCCCCCTGGAACGAGATACCGAGCTTGTCTACCTCGTCGAGGAGGAAGACGGGATTCTTGGTGCCCGCCTGCTTCATACCCTGGATGATTCGGCCCGGCATCGCACCGACGTACGTGCGGCGATGACCGCGGATATCGGCCTCGTCGCGCGCGCCGCCGAGCGCGACACGAACGTATTCGCGACCTAACGAACGCGCGATTGACTTCGCGATCGATGTCTTCCCGACGCCCGGCGGTCCGACGAACAGCAGGATCGGGCCTTTCGCCATGGCGCGCGACTTCGCCTCCTTCGGATCCGTGATCGTCCGATCGTCGTCCGACGTGATGAGCTGCGGCGTCGCATCGTCCTTCGCGGCTTTCATCTTGGCGACCGGAAGCTCGCCGGTCTTGGTCATCTCCTCCGCGAGTTGCTGCGCACGGAGCTGACGCACGGCCAGGAACTCGAGCACGCGATCCTTCACGTCCTTGAGCCCATAGTGGTCTTCGTCCAGCACCTGCTGGGCGTGCTGGAGATCGAGGTTGTCGTCCGATCGATTGTTCCACGGTAGCTCAGCGATCCACTCCAGGTAGGTGCGAATCACCTGCGCTTCCATCGATTCGCGGCCAGCACGCTCGAGGCGCCCGAGCTCACGTTCGACTTCCTGTCGCGCTTCTTTTGGCAGCTGCAGCTTGTTGATCTTGTCCCGGAGCTCGGCGATCTCCTTGGATTGATCGTCGTCGCCCAGCTCCTTCTGAATTGCCTTCATCTGTTCGCGCAGATACATCTCGCGCTGGCGCTCGCCCAGCTCTTCCTGGACTTGCGACTTGATCTCCTCCTGCATCTCCAGCAGGCCGATTTGCCGCTGCACGTGCACGAGCACGCGACGGAGGCGCTCCTCGACGCTCAAGGTCTCGAGGAGACCCTGCTTCTCCGGCGGCGGGAGCTCGATGTAACCGGCAACCAGATCAGCGAAACGCCCTGGATCCGTGACTGCATCGAGTACCTGATGAACGACCTCTTCAGGCAGGCCACGCCGTTCACCCAGCTCGGCCGCTCGCTCACGAAGCTCCTTGTGGAGAGCGATGAAGGTTGGATCCTCTTCGTTCGCCGGTTTCATCTCATCGACCGGGAGAACCACGGCGGTGAGGTAGCCCTCGTTCGTGGCATACTGGAGCGACGTCGCGCGCTGCTCCCCCTGGAGCAGCAGCTGGACGCCACCCAGACCGCGTTGGATTTGTCCGATGCGCGCGATAACCCCCATCGAGTACAGAATGTCAGGGGTGGGTTCGTCCGTGTTGTCTCGTTGCGCGACGGCGAAAACGAGCCGCTCACTCTTGAGCGCGGCTTCGATCGCGCGCAGCGTGCCGGGCCGGCCAGCCGCGATCGGGGCGGTCAAACCCGGAAAAATCACTGTCCCACGAAGTGGTAGGACAGGTAGAGTCTGGCGTTGAGCCATGATACCGACCTATATGAATTGTCGAACTGCGAAACGCGTCAGTCAGCAGTGCGCACGAGGCGTCCTGTCATGAATGCGCGTTGACGTCGAAGAATTCGCACACTCCATTCCAACACCGGCCACGAACACCTAACTCGAAGCGGTACATCGCGTAAAGGTCTATCACCATCGCGAGCGTCGCGGAAGATGCGTGACAGCTGCTTCAGAGCGCGTCAGGGTGGCAGGAATTGCAACTTCAGAACGTGCTGTCGCCGTAGTACCCCTGCCGCGACGGCGTGGTGAATCTCCTTTCCAGAAGTATGGCTGCGTGCTAGAATGCCACATTCTCGCTTGGCCAGCGGAGTTGTACGTGTTGCTACCCGAGCCCCTCGAGTGTCCGACCCAGTAGTCTCGTCCGCAGATTCCGAGCTGCGCGCGCATGTCGAGCGCGTGCTCAGCGATCACTACGAGCTGGACTCGGAAATTGGGCGCGGTGGAATGGGCATTGTCTACCGCGCAAAAGACCGTAGGCTGAAGCGGACTGTCGCCATCAAGCTGCTTCCGCCGGAGCTTGCGTTTCGCAGCGACATCAAGACTCGCTTTCTCCGCGAGGCTGAGACCGCGGCGCAGCTCAGCCACCCCAATATCGTTCCTATTTACACGGTCGACGAGACGGAAGGCCTCGTGTTTTTCGTCATGGCTTACGTCGACGGAGAGAACCTCGCCAAACGCATCTTCGAGCGCGGGGTGCTGCCATGCGACGAGGTGCGCCGCATTCTCCGCGATGTAGCCGACGCGCTCGCCTACGCCCACGAGCGGGGCGTTGTCCACCGCGACATCAAGCCCGACAATATCATCATCGCCAGCCAGACCGGCCGGCCGATGGTCACCGACTTCGGTATCGCCCGAGCCGTGAGCGATGGCGATTCGCGACTCACGGCCACCGGTATGGCGATCGGCACGCCCGCATACATGTCGCCCGAGCAGGCGGCGGGTGAGCGCACGATCGATGGCCGCAGCGATCTCTATTCGTTAGGCATCGTGGCGTATCAGATGCTCGCCGGTGAGCCTCCGTTCGTGGCGGGAAGCACGCCGGCCATGCTCGTGAAGCACATCTCGGAGCGGCCCCTGCCGGTACAGCAGCGCCGCGCCGACGTGCCCGAGGATCTCGCGCGCGCCGTGATGCTGATGCTCGAGAAGGATCCGGCGAATCGTTTCCCGTCGGCCTCCGCACTCGTGACGGCGCTGGACAGCGGTACCATGCCCACATCGGCGACGCGAAGCTCGAGCGCGTCGCGGCAGACGGAGGGCGGGGACGCATACGGCGCGAGCTCGACGGGTCGCCCGATGCCGGCCTCCGCTGGGAGCGGTGCTGCCGGTGGCTATGCTCCCGCTCCCTTCGCGGACTCGGAGTTGTATTCGCCGACAGTCGAGGACATGGCGCGATGGGAGGCGCCGGCCGTACAGAAGTTCCGCCGCAAGCTGGCGCCCTACCTGTTCGTCAATGGCGTCATCGTCATCGCCTCGCTCGTCGGTGACCGTGACTACTTCGGCATTACGGTTCTGTGGAGCATCTATATGGCGTTCAAGTACGCCAAGCTCTGGGCCGACGGGTACGATTGGCGCGATGTCTTTCGTCAGCCCCGGGAGACTGAGCTCCTCGAGGTGTTCGATGACGGCGTGAGGGGCTTTCGCTCCTTGTTCGACAGCAAACAACGCAGCCGTCTCCGCGAGGAGAGGCGCGCGCGAAAGCTCGCTCGACGAAGTGGCCGTACAACGCTCGAGCGCCCGATCGCTGGAGGCCTGGGCACCGGCGCTCGTCCGTCGAGCGTGACACACGGTTCGGGGCGGAGCGCGGACCTGATAGGGCAGGCGGCGCGCGACCGCGACGAGATCGGGCGCATCCTCGAGACCCTGCCCCCGGCGGAACGCGGCCGTCTCTCCGACGTGTTGCGCTCCTCGATGGCACTCTACGAAAAGGTCGAGGCGCTGGCGTTGTCTATGTCGGCGCTGGATCGAAGTCTGGCGCCCGGTGCTCAGGAGTCGGTGGAGGCGGAGATCGCCCGTCTCGAAGGAGCGGCGAATCCGCTCGAGGGCGCGGCCAGCGACGAGCGCGTTAGACGACTCGCACAGCTGCGGCGACAACGGCGGGCGATGGCGGACCTCGTCAAGCGGCGCGCCGAAGTAGCAGAGAAGCTCGAGACATGCGCTCTCGCGCTGCAGAACATGCGGCTGGATATGATTCGGCTCCGCGCGGGCGCCCAGACGCACGAGAACGTCACGACACTTGCCGTAAACGCGATGTCGCTCGCCGACAGCGTCGACAGCGCGCTGTACGTCGCCGACGAGATGGGCCGCCTGGGACGTCGAAGCTCCGCGCGCTCGACGGCGGGACCGTAGCCGCCGCTTGCCGGCGACTACAGGCCAGACGCACCCGTGACCGATTATCTGCACGACCGCGTCGTCGCCGCGGTTGGCGATCAGTACCTCATCGAGGCCGAAATTGGTCGCGGCGGCATGGCGGCGGTCTTCCGCGCGCTCGATCTGCGGCTGCATCGACATGTCGCGATCAAGGCGCTCCCGCCCGAACTGGCGTTCAACAGCGATGTGCGCACGCGATTCCTGCGCGAGGCGCAGACCGCGGCGCAGCTGAGCCATCCGAACATCGTCCCCATTTACACGGTCGACGAGCGCGGGGGCATCGTGTACTTCGTGATGGCGCTGGTGGAAGGAGAAAGTCTCGCCGCCCGCCTCGCACGCCAGCCTCGATTGTCGATCGAGGCCGTACGCCGCGTTCTCGCCGAAGTCGCGGATGCGCTCGACTACGCGCATAGCTGCGGGGTCGTTCACCGCGACATCAAGCCCGACAACATCCTGCTCGATCAAACCAGTGGGCGCGCGGTGGTGACGGACTTTGGAATTGCCCGTGCCGCCGCGGGCGACGCACGGCTGACGCAAACGGGTGTCGCGGTCGGGACGCCGGCGTACATGTCGCCGGAACAGGCGATAGGTGAGCGCGATCTCGACGGGCGGAGCGATCAGTACTCGCTCGGGGTCGTCGGGTATCAGATGCTCGTGGGCGAAACGCCATTCAAGGCGGCGAATACGCCGGCGATGCTCGTGAAGCACCTATCCGAGGTTCCGCGCGCGGTACGCGACCGGCGTCCGGACGTTCCGGATTCGTTCGCGTCGGTGATCGATCGCGCGCTGGCCAAGAAGCCCGAGGATCGGTGGCCGAGTGCGGCCGCCTTTCGCGATGCGCTGCTGAAGCCTGGCGCCGCGGCCGCGCCACCGGCCAAGCCTGTTCTCGCGCCACCGGCGCCTAACGGCGGCAAGCTCGACGCGCTACTCCCGGGCGAGGCGCTGCGTCGTGCCATGCGACTCGGCGACGACGTGCTGCCAACCCTTCCCCCGCTCGCCGGCGGAGCGCTTGGAATCGGATTGGGGATGAGCCGGAAGGAATGGCGCGCTTGGGCGAAGCAACAGCGGCTTCTGGCGCGTGATGTCGCCAGGAATGCGCTGACGATGCCACCCACGGGCGAAAGCGCTCAGGAGCTCCGGTGGTATAGCATCGAGAGTCGCGTGCTGTATCTGCGCCGGCGACTCGTGCAGACGCTCGTGGGTGTCCCAGCGCTGTTCGTCCTCAATTTCTGGATGCAGGGTTTTCCCTGGTTCATCTTCCCGTCGGGATTTCTCCTGCTCTCGACCTTGATGAGCGCCGGCAATCTCTGGGCGGATGGTGTCAGTCCATTCACCGCGCTACGCGCCAACTGGCGCGAGCGCCTGCGAGCATCGTTCGGCCTGCCCGAGCGAGCGGCAGAGCCGACGCCCGCCGCGCTTTCCGACGCGGCGGCGCGGCTGGTCGGGCCCGAGGTGCTCGCCGGCTCGCACGGTGCCGTGGTGAGGCGCGCGGTGGCCGATGGCGCGCAGATTCGCGACATCATTAGCAAACTCTCATCGGTCGAGCGCGAGATGCTGCCGGACGTCGGGCCGACGATCGATGGACTGCTCGACCGCGTCGCATCGCTAGCGACCACGCTCCATCGGCTCGACGCTGATGTGAGTGGTACGTCGCTTGGCGCGCTCGACGAGCGCATCGTGTCGGCCGAACGGGATTCGCGCGACGGTGACAACGATCGGCGCCTCGCCCTCCTCAAGCGGCAGCGCAACACGCTCCACGACCTGCTCGAGCGACGACGGACGCTTCTCGATCAGCTCGAGAGTGCCAGCCTCACGCTGCAGAATCTCAAGCTCGACCTCATGAAGCTTCGTTCGGCTGGCGTGGGCTCCGCGCTCGAGGATGTGACGAGCGCCACACGTGAGGCGCGCGCCCTGTCGCGTGACATCGGGCATCTGCTCGACGCGGCGGATGACGTCCGCAAGATCTGACGGGCCCGCCGCGGGCGAACTCCGCGGCGCGAAATGTGTAAGAACCGCTCACCTTCTCGTTCAACCTCTCTTCGATTTGCGCCTCGTCGCTCCGTTCACCTGGCTGGTGCCCGCACTGCTGTGCATGACCGCGTGCAGTGGTTCCGATGCCCGCGCGCGTCCCGGTGGCGCGCCATCGCCGGAGGGCACGGTGGCGACGGACAGCGCCAAGCCCGTGCGTGACACGACGGTGGTTGCCGACTCCATCCGGCGACCGCCCATGCCACTCGTGCCAACACCCAATCCGGTGCGCGGCCTGTACGTGAATCGCTGGGCGGCAATTGGCGACCGGATGTGGCAGCTGATCGACGTCGCCAAACGAACCGAGGTGAACGCGCTCGTCATCGATGTGAAAGACGACCGCGGATTAGTACTCTATCATTCCCAGGTGCCGCTCGCGAAGGAGATCGGCGCCGATACGACGCGTCCGATGTCGTACCGCCGCTTGCGTGCGGTGCTCGACACGATGCGCGCGTATAACATCTATCCAATCGCTCGCATCGTCGTTGCCAAGGATCCGCTCCTCGCCGGCGCGAAGAGCGAATGGTCCATCAAGCGCAAGCGGGACAGTCTTCCCTGGCTCGACAAGAACCGCCGCCCCTGGCTCGACCCGACGCATCCCGAAGTGTGGAAGTACGCTGGTGATCTCGCGGCCGAGGCGGTGAATTTAGGATTTAGTGAAGTGCAGTTCGATTACGTGCGCTTTCCCGACGAAGACCGGATCATTCGCGAAGCGGTGTTTCCGCTGATGAACGGTCGCGTTCGAGCACAGGTCATCCACGATCAGCTCAACTACCTGCGCGGCCTCGTGAAGCCGCTCAACGTGCCGATGACGATCGATGTATTCGGCCTCAGCGCGACGGACACCACGGACATGGGCATCGGGCAGAAGTGGGAGCTGTTCGTCGACCAGGTCGATGTCGTGCTGCCGATGGATTACCCGTCGCACTTCGCCCCGGGTACGTTCGGGCTGGGAAATCCCAATGCCCATCCGTACGCGACACTGGAGCACGCCCTGCGCGACGCCAAGACGCGGAGCGCCGGGATCCCGAATGCCGCTCGTATCGTGCCCTGGTATCAGGACTTCACGTTAGGCCCGCCGCGGTACGGGGCAGCGCAGGTACTCGCCCAGATGCGCGCGGGACACGACCAGGGCATCGACGGTTGGATGCTCTGGAATCCGGGAAGCCGCTACTCGCTCGACGCGCTCAAGCCGGAGAGCGTGGCGACCGTGAATCCGTGACCTAGCGAGAGAGCAGCGCCGCGAGGGCGTCGCCAACCCGACCCGGCGCATCCTCGGGCAGGAAATGGCTGCCCGCTGGGAGCACTTCCAGCGTGGAGCCGGCGATGGAGTCCCGTAGTTGTTCCCCGAGCGCTACCGGCAGGAATGGATCATGGCGTCCCCACAGAATTGTCGTCGGTGTCGTGATCTCCTTGAGGCGGGAGCCCAGTGATGCCGTGTCGGCGCTATCCAGAGCGAGAAGATGTTCCATGAAGGCGTCGCGACCTTCCGGGCTCGCGAATGGACGCACGTACAGCTCGATCGATCGAACGCCGCGGTCGTGATCTTGATAGCCGCGCAGGAGGTCGCTACGCAGAATCGAAAGCAGCCACGTGGCCGGAAGATGTCTGGTTAGTGGCAGCATAGCGCGCGCAAGTTTTACGTTTCGCGTCGGCCACTGAGCGAACGCGACCGAGTCTATCAAGCACAGCCGAGAGACACGTTGGGGGTAGCGGACGGCGAGCCACTGCGCGATACCGCCGCCGACATCGTGTCCCACCAGGCATGCGTAATTGATACCGAGCTGGTCGAGCAGCTCGACGACGCGCTCGGCGTGCGCCCGTATACTCACGGCTCGTCCGAGCGGCCGGTCGCTGCGGCCATATCCGAGCAGATCCAGCACTACGACCCGGTGACCCGGAGGGACGAGGGGAACGACATCGCTCCACAGGTGCCCGGATGTCGGGAAGCCGTGGAGGAAGACGACTGGTTCGCCGGCGCCACGCGTTCCAGCCGCATAGTAGTACAGGCGAACACCGTTGAGGTCGACGAACTCACCGCGCATTGTGGCAAAGCGCGAGGGTAGAGCGCTGGCGCGTGCAGAGCGCCCAGGGTTCCCACGTTATTGCCAGCGGTCTGTCTCCGTTTTGCGCGCGAGGAAAGGCGAGGGACGAATCTTACACAAAAACAGCGGGCTGCCGAAACCGGCAGCCCGCTTGTCGACCGTGGTCTGGAAGTGCTTACTGACCTTGCGGCCGACGATTCTGCATCTGCTGGCGCATCTCCTCGGCGTTCTTGTCGAAGGTCTTCTTCTGATCTTCGGTGAGGACCGCCTTCAGTTCATCACGCTGTTTCTCCATCATCTCCATGCGCTTGCTACGCATTTCCTGCGGATCGCCGCCGGCGGAGCGGAGCGCCTGCATCTGGTCACGGTACTTGGCCTGGATCGAGTCGGCCTTCGCCTGCTGGACAGGAGAGAGAGTGATGTCCTTGAACAGCATCGCTGCCATGTTAGGGCGATTGCCACGGCCAGCCTGCTGTGGGTCCTGCGCGCGAGCAACTGCCGTGATGCCGAGGAACATCCCCGCAACCATCATTGCCAACCGGACTTTCTTCATGGGTTCTCCTGAGAGAGTGGAAAGGGAAACTCTGCCGCGCGTTCCGCCAGCGGGATGCCGGCCGGGTGGGGTGCGCTGATGCCCACGCATCGGCAACTATCGTTGGGGCTATCGCTGCAGCCCTCTAGCGCCTGGATCGAAAACTGCTATCCTTAGCCGCCCTCAGCAGGGCGGTTTCCACGTCGTGCGACGCTGTCGTGGTACCGGACACTCGAGCTTCTTGCGAGCGCCCCCAGTGACTTTGCCGCCGCCGAGCACTACCGCCGCACCCTCCATCACGCTGCCGCCACCGGCCGTTCTCGCGCCGGTCCGCTTTCCGTTGAGTTGGCTCCTCGAGCACGGTTCTGCACCGATCCGTTATCGGGCGATGACCGAGGTTGCGCGCCTTCCGTCACAGTCAGCTGACCGGCTTTCATTCCTTCCATTTACGCATCGCCCCGCCCTGATGTTGGCGATGCTGCAGGGGTCGGATGGAACGTGGAACCACAGCATGCTGACCGTGCCAACCACGCGTTCCGAGCACTTCGAGGGGATCGGAACCATCAGCGCCGTTCGCCGCCTGCTCGAGTACGGTTGGGACAAGGATACCCCGCCGCTCGTCCTCGCTCGGCGTGTGCTATTCCGTCTCCTGGCCGAAGACGAAGATCCCGAATGGCTCTTCGAGTTTGGCGCGAAGGCGCCCGCCGAAGAGGATCTCGCGCGGCGAGGAAGAGCCATTTTGCGAGAGGCTGCCGCTGCGACGCTCGCTCAGGCAGGCTACGAGGGCGATCCGCGCCTGAGAGGCGCCGCCAAGCGAATCGTCGAACGGGTCGCGTCGTACCTGCGATCGCCGCTCGCGCAGAAGCCCTTCATGCGCGTGGGGAATCAACATGTGCTCGCCGCCGAAGCGGCACCGCCGTCGTTTTTTGCGCTGCTGATGCTCGCGTACATGCCACTCTTCCGTACCGAGCACCATGACGCGATGGACCGTCTGTATCAACATCTCTCGCAGGTGCTGCCGCGCCAGGAGCCGGTGCAGATCTGCGGCAAGAAGGTGATGCCGCAGCCGCATCTCGTGCTTGGCGATCTGCTGCCTAACCGCAATGTCGCGGATGCCGACGTCCCATTCGCGATGATGTGGCTCGAGCTCGTTGCGCGGCTGGGGTTTCTCAGACGAAATGAGAATTGGTCGAAGCTCTTCGATCGGTTCCTCGAAGACCGGGATCAGGATGGCGTGTGGCACCCGCACAAGGGGACGAATGTGGCGCGATCCACGAACGCGCTCGTCTGGCCGGTGTATCCGCTCGAGGAGAGTCTCTCCGGAGACGAGCGGTGGACGGACGTGACATTTCGCCTCGGACTCATAGCGCGTGTGATCGGCCGCACGATCGAGATTACCTAACGGCGCCGTCGCTGAACACCGCTCCACGAGTGAGAGGGCGTCTCGCGCCCTCAGCGATGTATCCAGCCTGCGTACCGGGAATTCGCGCGCGTATCGTCACGCTCGCGAGCGGCGTTGGGCTGCGCGTTGTCGAAGCGGGGCGTAAGATTGGAACGCCCCTCATTCTGATCCACGGATGGGGCGCGTGCGTCTACACCTTCCGGTATCAGCTGCGGGATCTCGAGGCGAGCGGTCGCCGCCTGATCGCGTTCGATCAGCGCGGGCACGGCCTGTCGGACAAGCCCGTGTCGCGCGGCAGCTATGCCACGAACGCATTGGTGGAAGACCTGCGTGAGTTGATGGACGCGCTGCAGATCGACCGCGCGGACCTGCTGGGCCATTCGCTGGGCGGCGGGGTGGCCCTGCATTTCACCCTCGCTCATCGGGCGCGAGTTCGACGGCTCGTGCTCGCCGCGCCGATCGGCCTAACGAGCATGGCGTTGCCCGCGATCGGCCATCTGCTGACGCCGCGCTTCACGGACCGCTTCGCTCGCTTCCTCACGCCGCGCTTGCTTACGGAATTTCTGCTGCGCTCGACGTATGGGAATCCGCGTCGCGTGACCGAACTGGACATCGACGAGTACTGGGCTCCATCCCAGTTTCCAGACTACTATCGGGCCGCCCGGGCGCTTCTCGAGGAATTCGACTGGAACGCTCTCAGCTCTCGGCAGCTGGCTTCGCTTGACCATTCGAGCCTGGTGATCCTCAGCACGGCGGATCGTCTTATTCGAGGTGCCGAGCCTGCGGCGACGACGATTCCAAAGTCAAAGCTGGTCCAGCTCGAGGGAGCTGGGCATCTCGGAGTCGAGGAATGCGCGCAGGAATTCAATCGAGCGCTGATGGCTTTCCTCGATCCATCCTAGCTCGTTTCGTAGCGCCATGCACCACAATGAGTTAGATTCATACGTTCGTGTTCGAGGCGCCGCTGCGCCTCGCCAGTGAGAGGCGTCGGTCCCAGGGTACAGCGTGACCTGGGTGTGCGGCCCCGACGCGCAGAGTGTGGAGTCAATGGCAACAGCGACAATCGAAGCAGAAGAGATGCAGTCCGGCGCTGATTTCCTGGCGCTCGGACTGAGCGGCCCGGTGCTGGACGCCGTTAAGGACGCGGGATATACCGAGCCAACGCCAATTCAGCGGCAGGCAATTCCACTGGTCCTCAGAGGTCGAGACGTGATGGGTCTCGCCCAGACGGGGACGGGAAAGACGGCAGCGTTCACGCTGCCAATCATCGAGCGCCTAACGGGTGGGCCTCGCCGCACACGAGTGTTGATTCTGACGCCGACACGCGAGCTCTGCGTGCAGGTGGATTCGAGCTTCCGTAAGTATGCTCGATACGCGCCGCTGGCCGTCGCGCCGGTATACGGCGGTGTTCCGCTCGACCCGCAGGAGAAACAGCTTCGCGCCGGTGTCGACGTCGTCGTGGCGACGCCTGGCCGTCTGATCGATCATCTCGAGCGGCAGAACGTCGCCTTCGACGATCTCGAGGTGCTCGTGCTCGACGAAGCGGATCGCATGCTCGATATGGGGTTCGCGCCCCAGATCAGCCGGATCGTCGGCCAGATCCCGCCCTATCGCCAGACGCTGTTGTTCAGCGCCACGATGCCGCCCGAAGTCGAAGCGCTCGCGCGAAAGTACCTGCGCAAACCGGTGGTGCTGCAGGTGGGACGGCGGTCGGCGGCGGCGAACACGGTGAAGCACTACGTCTATCCGGTGCCACGCGACCGCAAGAGCGCGCTGCTCGCCGAGCTGCTCAAGCGGGAGGGAATGGAATCCGTACTGGTTTTCACTCGAACGAAGCACGGCGCTGACCGAGTCGTAAGGCACCTCGAACGAGATGGGATTCACGCCACGGCGATGCACGCGGACAAGTCCCAGTCACAGCGAACGCGCGCGCTGGATGATTTCAAGTCTGGACGCGCGCGTGTGCTGGTCGCGACGGATATCGCCCAGCGAGGCCTGGACATCTCGGGCATCACGCACGTCATCAACTACGACGTGCCACAGCAAGCCGAGGACTATGTCCACCGCATCGGGCGCACCGGGCGCGCCGCGAGCGAGGGGGATGCCTTCACGTTCATGGCTCCCGACGAGATCGCGATGGTGCGCACGATCGAGCGCACCATCGGCCAGGAGATTCCGCGGATTTCTGTGCCGGGCTTCGACTTCGGGACAGTGGCTGCGGATTAGTGGCTGGTGGCTGGTGGCTGGGGAATAAGGAAGGCCGGCGCTCCGCGCCGGCCTTTTTCCAGATTCGCCAACCACTACGCACCAATCACCAACCACCAGTCACCACTTTTAGGGAACGACGAGCAGTCCCACGTCTCCGTTGAAGCTGTCACGACGCGTCGGCAGTCCAGGTGGCGCCAGCCACGTCCCGCCGTCGAGTCGGAGATTGATCTCGTGAACGCCTCCCGTCACGGGGAGCGTAATGTCCCAGAGATCGCGGCCGCGCCGCATCAGTACGAGCGGCGTCCAGTCGCTGAAGTCGCCCATGACTTCCACGGTTTCCACCCCACCCACACGGACGGTGATTTTCTGGGTTCCCGTGGCGAGAGATCGCACCTCGAAGTACTTCACCGCGGCAATCGTCATCGGCGCGACAGGCACCGTGGTTCGCGGGATCGAGGAGTAGGACAACATCAAGCCGAAGTTCGCGTAATTGCGGGCCGGCAGTGCACGCGACGGATTCGCCGGAACTCGGCCGCCACCCATGACCGCGGCGACGCGATCGGTGAGCCAGAGGACTGCCGTACCTGCCGCCCATCTCCGCGAGTCCGGCGTGACGTCATAGGAGTCGCCGAAGCGATATCCGGCCTGGCCGGTGAGCTCGAGCCACCCATATGCCCAGTTCACCGATCCTTCGAGGTCGCTGAAGCGCGATTGCCGACGGCAATCATTACTCCCAGCGCTGCTGGAACTCTGGAGCGAGGCGCCAGAAGAGCCGACCGGGAGCGCGTCGGTGCGCGCCGCGCACGATTGGGTTGCACCTGACGAGTCCCGCGTCGCGGCGACTTTAGTGAAGAAGAAATTCGTGTAGGTGCCACTGAACGTCGCATCGCCGACTCGCTTCCAGGCGCCCCCGCCCGTGACGTCCACGGCCGAGACGACGGCGATTCGCCAGGGACGCGCGACTCCACCGCCCACCCAGATACCTCCGTTCTGAGCGAACAGCATGTGCAGGCGGGCCTGCCCGTCGAGCTGATCGTTCGCGAGAGACTGGTCGAAGAATGCGCGGCTCGCATTGCCAATGACTTCGGCGCGGAAATGATTCAACGTCGGGGTAAGGAGCGTGCCCGAGAGAGTGCCGTCGGCAATCTGCCACTGCTGACCGGTGAGCCACGCGGAGCCATGCGCGGCGAGGGCGAAATACGGAAGATTGATGCGAATACCCGGAGCGACGCTGAATACGCTCGACGGAACTTCGCCCTCTTGCTGCGTCGTGATCGAGCCGGCCTCCAGCTTCGACGCGATCTGTGCCAGCGCTCCTTGCGGGGCGAGCAGCACGAATGTGAGCGCGGCGATTGCGGCCTTCGGCTCGGTCATGAAATTACGAGCTCGAGTTATCAGGCTCCTGAGACGCTGGCGGTATTTTGCTTCCGGGCGTCAACCGACCGGGGTATTCGCGGATACGTTGCTGAAGTGCGGACCCCGGATTCTGCCCTGAAAGTATGTCCTGTTCAACGTTCTTCCACAACCCATAAAAATCGCCGTCCTCAGCGCCGCGCTGCCACAGCTGCATAATAGCCGAGGACGCCTCCGACATCGGCACACCGCGCTGGATCAGATCCGTCATGACGACCAGAGCGCGAGTGAGTGGTTTGCCCGCGTGATCGCCTCGGAATTTCGAGAGCACCTCGAGGGGCACACCCGACTGAAGCGCGGAGACCGCGGAGGTCCACTCGGATTCGTCGAGTGCCGATCCGAGCGCGACGCGGACATCGAGTTCGGCGTGGAAGACTGAGCGCACGGCCGCGATGATGTGTCGATTGTCCGCGTGCTTCGCCGAGCCCTCGAGCGCTTTCAACGTGAGCGGTCGCGTCGGTACACCGGCGACACGCGCCGAGTCGATGATGACCTCGACGGTGAAGCGCGTATTTGGATCGAGCCGCGAAAGCGGATCAGGATCCTGCGCAAAGAGCGCCAGTGGTTGAAGTGCCACGGCGCTCAGCATGGCGGCGTACGCGATGAAACGAGACGTTCGCGAGCTGACGACCATCACGACGCAGATCCTCCGACGAGGACGACCGAATTTGGCGCGCCCAGCCCGTCTTCGGGAGCCAGTGGTGCCGTCGGATCGGCAACCCACTGAGTACCGCCATTCGCGCCGTTGACCACAAATGCATATACATGCCGGCCGGGTCGGAGCGGAATAGCCACGCTCCATGTTCCGCCGGTTGGGGTGCGCTTCATGGGGGTGGCCTGCGCATCCCAGTCGTTGAAGTCGCCCACCACCGATACGGTCGCGGCGTGCGGCGCCACGAGCACGAACTTGATGATGGTATCATGAGAGGCGAGCGGGGGCTGGGGAGCAACGGTCGGCGACCGTCCGGTCGGATTTTGACCGCCCCGATCGTTTTGCATATGTCCGATGAAAGCACCGATGCCGACGAGGCCCGCGGCGAGGGCTGCGCCAAGTGCCGGAGACAGCGGCAGGGCCCGCGGTTCAACCAGCCAGCCCCAGCCTGCCCCACGCCTCCGCGGGCGCGGCTCCAACCGCACGCGTGCCATCACTCGCTCCACCGCCATCGGATCGACGGCGACGGGGCGCTTGGCTTCGCGCGCCATCCATGCCACGTACGCGTCTTGCTCAGTCATCCCGAATTCGCTCCCACCGCTCGCGCAGTCGATCGCACGCGCGCTTGACCCGCATTTTCAGGGCGGACACACCGGCACCGGTGAGGGCCGCCATCTCTTCGTAGCTCAGCTCTTCGACGTACTTGAGCAAGAACGCTTCACGCAACAGCGGGTCCAATTCATTTAAAACACGTTGAACAAACTCTTCATCTTCACCGGACCAGGCTGGCCTCTTGTCCGGCGCGTTCAGCAGGAGCGCTTCTTCGCGCACAAAGACACGTTCGCGATGCGATCGACGCGCCGCGATACTACGGCACTGATTGACGAGGATTCGGTACAACCACGCGCTGAACCGGTCCCGTTCCTGATACCGACCCAGCGCCCGATAGGCGCGAAGGAAGGTGGACTGCAATGCATCCTCCGCGTCATCGCGGTTGCCCAGCATTCTGATCGCAAAACGCGCGCACCGATCGTAGTAGCGATCGACGAGCTTTGCGTATGCATCAACGTCGCCGGACAACACCCGCTGCACGTCGGCGGCATCTTCACTCATTTCCTTTGCTATAACCCACCCCCTCCGCGCCTACGTCACATCACACGTTTAGACGGATGAACGCGCACTCGACTGCCGCCCACAAAGTGATGAACGTCACGCCACCAGTCGACTCATCCGCAAATTGTGGCGCGTTTAGTCTGAAGGCCAGCGGCAGCTCGCCCCACCGGCCTTCACCTCCATGCTCTCAGTATCGAACCCGGCCGAGTCGCGACACGAACACCGTGTCGATGGCATTCCGGCGTCGGATGACGACACTGAGATTGGCGGCGCCCACCCCCA
Organism: Gemmatimonadaceae bacterium; assembly: GCA_036493735.1. GTDB lineage: Bacteria > Gemmatimonadota > Gemmatimonadetes > Gemmatimonadales > Gemmatimonadaceae > AG2. The sequence goes on along the minus strand of DASXPH010000098.1, from coordinate 140,259 downwards.
GGCCTCGCGCGTCGAAGGCGGTGGAGTCCCGTGAGGCGGTGATGCTTACGGAGTAGCTCGAGCGGAGATCGCGCTTGAGTAGTAGGCTGGTGTCTTCGCGAACGAAGAGGGCGGCAGCAAGGGTATCGATCGCGACAGCAACCGCCGTATGACGATAGATCGCGACACCCCGGGCAGTACTCAGCGCCGCTGCGATGTCGCCGGCGGCGGCGCGGACGGCTGCCTCGTCGGTAGCCTCCGTCAGACGTACCGCGGCAAGACCGAGTAGAATGCCGGCGATCACCAGCACAACCAGCATTTCCGGCAGCGTGAAAGCGACGCGCCGCGTAGGAGAACGTCGCCGGCGAGTTCCGCCGAGAAGCGGGCAACGATGGCGACTGCTCGACATGCATGGAGAGTACGGCTACTCTCGGTCGAGCCATCAGCAATCGATTTCGCTCGGGCGCATTTCCCGCCAACTCACTCTCAGAATCGGGTTTCGCATGTCGCGCGCGCTCCTGTTCCCCCTGTGCACGTTACTCGTGACCTCACTCCTTTCCTCCTGCCGCGATCCGCGAGCCGAAGCGAACATCGCCGAGGCAATGGTCCAGGTGGGGACGGAGATGAGCGCGATGCGACAGGACTACGCCGTACTCCAGAATCAGGTGGATTCGCTGCGGACTGTCGTTGCGCGGCAGGACACGCTGCTGACGAAGCTCGCGACGCTTGCGAACGTTCCCCTTCCGCAAAGATGATTTGCGTGGCTTGCGACCACCGCCGCGCAGCTCTAGTGTCGTCTTTCTCTCCCCTCATATGAGACTCAGCATGTCGCTTCCACGCCGCTCGAACGGCGCCTTTGCCCTCGCGGCGATGATTCTCGCCGCGAGCGCAGCTCCTCTCGCCGCGCAGCAGGCGAATGATGCCGAATACACAGCGAAGATCCGCGAGCTCACGCCAACCGATCCTCATTGGAAATTCACGACGGAGCTCGTCGATCATCTACCCGCGTCCAAAACGGTGCCGACGCCGCTGAAGGTACTCGGCTACGTGCCTGGAACGATTGGACGGCTGTCCAAAACGGAAGATCTGAACAAATACTTCCGAGCCGTCGAAGCGGCGTCGCCACGCGTGAAGGTGTTCTCGCTGGGGATGAGCGAAGAAGGCCGCGAGATGATCGTCGTCGCCGTCGCTGATGAGAACACGATAAAGCGCCTCGACGACTATCGGTCGATGGCGGCGAAGCTGGCGGATCCGCGGGGCGAGTCGGAGGCGGAAAGAGCCCGGCTCATCCGCGAGGCGAAGCCAATCTACTGGCTGACGGGAACGATCCACGCGCCGGAGACGGGAAGCCCCGAGATGCTGATGGAGCTGCTTTACCGGCTCGCGGTCGAGGAAACGCCGTTTATTCAAAAGATACGAAACAATGTCATCACCCTGATCACGCCGGCGACCGAGGTCGACGGGCGCAATCGTATCATCGACATCATCGAGGAGGAGAAGCAGCTGAAGCTCGGCCGAGGCGGCATCCCGACGGTCTACTGGGGCAAGTACATCGCGCACGACAACAATCGCGATGGCTTGATGATGAGCATCAAGTTGACGCAGAACATGAACGCCGGCTTTCTCCACTGGCGGCCGACCATCATGCACGACCTGCACGAGTCCGTGCCCTTCCTATATAGCAGCACCGGTACCGGCCCATACAACGACGAGTTCGATCCCATCACCGTCGGCGAGTGGCACACCCTGGCGTATCAGGAAGTGAACGAGCTGACGAAGCGCGGGCTACCCGGTGTCTGGACGCACGGCTTCTACGATGGCTGGGCGCCTAACTACATGCTCGGGATCGCGCAGTTCCGCAATTCGATGGGCAAGTTCTACGAGACGTACACGTCCGGAGGCGCCGACTGCCAGATCGTGAATCTTCCGGCGGCGGCCACTTCGAAAGAGTGGTACCGACCGAATCCGCCGGTGAACGGCATCAAGTGGTGCATCCGCAGCAACATCAACTATCAGCAGTCGGGTGTCCTCGTCGCCCTCAAGTACGTCGCGGACAATCGCGACACCTTCATGGAGGACTTCGCGCTCAAGGCGACGCGGATGGTGGATCGTGGAAAAACGTCGGCCCCATATGCGTTCGTCATCCCACGGGATCAGCGACACGCCGCGGAAGCCGCCGATCTGGTGAACTACTTCCGCAAAGTCGGCACGGACGTGCATGTCGCCACATCGGCCTTCACGGCGAGAGACATGCCCCCGGTCGTCGAGCGCGGATTGATCGCGAGTGCGAACGCCGGAGGCGCGGGCGCCGCGCCTAACGCTGCGGGCGGCCGCGGGGCAGGGCGCGGGGGTCGCAGCGCGGCTGGCGATTCCACCGCGCGCAGCGACAGCGGACGCACAGCGCGCACCGTGAATGTCGCTCCCGGCGACTGGATCGTACGAATGGATCAGCCGTACACGGCGCTCGTTCGGACGGTATTGGCCGTCCAGAAGTTCCGGCCCGATGATCCCTCGCCCTACGACGATACCGGTTGGTCGCTCGACGAGCTCCGGCACGTTACGGTGCATACGATCGCCGATTCGAGCGTCCTGACCAAACCGATGCAGTTGCTCAAGGAAGATGCGCACGTCGCCGGAACCGTCGCGGGAAATGGCGGAACTCTGCTCGTCGCGCACTCGGGCGACTGGCGCTCGGCCGTTCTGCCGTGGAAAGCGGGCGGGGCGAAAGTGACGGTAGCGGACAGCGCGTTCACCGTCGACGGGAAGAGCTATCCCGCCGGGACGTATGTGGTCGAGAACAGTCCTGCCGTTCGTGCGGCCATCACTCAGCTCGGCATGACGGCGACGTCGACCAGTGCGGCACCAGGCGTACGCTCGCATGCCGTACAGCTACCCCGTATTGCCTTCGTGCACAGCTGGATCGAGACACAGAACGAAGGGTGGGTGCGGCACGCACTGGAGGAGATGAGTGTGCCGTTCACCTACATGTCCACCCAGCGGCTCAAAGAGGCCGGCCTGCTGGACCGGTTCGACGTCGTGCTCTTTCCCCACGTGAGCGGACCGACGACGAGCATGGTGAACGGACGGCCGATGGTCGGCCCGGCTGTTCCGTGGAGGACCACTGCGCTCACGCCAAGCCTTGGCAAGATCGATTCGACGGACGATATCCGCCCCGAGCTAGGGCTCGACGGCACGGCGGCGCTCCGCCGCTTTGTCGAGCGCGGAGGCCTGTTACTCGTCGAGGGAAACACGAGTCGCCTGCCGATCGATTTTGGCTTTACTCCGTCGGTGAGCGTCGTTAGCACACCGCGTCTGCTTGCGCGCGGGGCCATTTTCCGCACGGAGGTGGTGACGCGCTCCAGTCCGATTCTCTACGGCTACGATCGCGGGGCAATTCCTGTTTACTTCAATACGGCGCCTCTGTTCTCCGTGGCGACGGGCCGCGGGGGAGGCGAAGGCGGCGCGGGAGGGGATGAGGAGCGCAGCATGTCCGTTGCACAGAACCGTCCCGACCCGTCCATTGCTCGACAGACGGCGGCGCAGAGGCCCAGAGTGATTTTGCGGTTCAGCCCGAACGTCGACTCGCTGCTGGTTTCGGGTTTGCTCGACAATGGCAGCGAGATGGCGGGACGCGCCGCGGTCGTGGACGCGCCGTTAGGCCAGGGTCACGTGGTACTCTTCGGTATTCGTCCCATGTGGCGGTACGAGACGCAAGGTAGCTACGCGATGGTGCTCAATGCGCTGGCCAACTGGAACGCGCTGGACATCAACGAGCATCCACAGCGCGTGGCGACGGACGGTTCGCAGGGGAATAAGTAAATGATTAACGGGAGCACGACGAATCGACGATGATCACGATCGAATACTGCACGGTTTGAAACTACGAGCCACGCGCCGTCAGTTTGGCGGCGGAGATCCGAAATGCGCTTCCCAATGAAGAGGTGAAGCTCATTCCATCACGCGGGGGGCGATTCGAGGTGCTTCGGGATGGAGCGCCGGTCTTCGAGAAATCGAAACTCGGCCGCCATGCCCAGCCAGGAGAGGTACTCAAGCTGCTCGCCGGTGGTCGGTGAACGGTGATCTGACCGACCACCGGCCCGAGTCCGGGTGAAGTGACACTGAATTCCCGCGCGACGGACAGTCGAAGTAGCGACCGGAACAATAGTGAAATGACAAGTGTATGATTTGCTTATTGTTACAGCGTAGCTGGTCCAGCTGTCCCGTGGCATTGGCCCTGCTCGAATGAGGGCGGGCGCCGAGGCCGGTGCCGATGGGAGGAGAGATGAAGCAATTCACGATGACTTTCGCTTTTCTTGTTGCCGCGGCAGTGGCGCCGATGCATTGGGTTGGCGCACAGCAGCGGGGAGCGACGAAGAAAGCACCTACGATACCGGCAGAGAGCCGGCCGCCAGCTGGCATGTGCCGCATCTGGCTGGACGACGTTCCTGCTGGACAGCAGCCCGCACCGACGGATTGCGCCACGGCGGTGAAGAACAAGCCTCAGAATGGGCGCGTGATCTTCGGCGACGACTACGCGAAGAAGGACGACAAGGGCGACAAGAAGAAAAGTCCACCGCCCTTCGTGAAGAGCTTTACCCAACCGCCGTCGCCGCCGAAGATTCGACGTCCATGAATCGGCGCCAGGCCGATTCGAAATCTATGAAATGGTGCAGGACCAGAGAGCCCGCTCTGAAGAGCGGGCTTTTCATTTGGGCGCTAAGCTTGCACCTTCCGCCGCCGTGACGCGCTCGATCCAGGATCGCTACGGGCTTCCGCTCGATCACGAAGCCTTCGTGCAGTTGGAGCCCACATCGGGCCGAGTGATCGTCATCGCCCCAACGCGCGCCGCGTGCGAGACAATCGAGCTCGCGCTCGGGTTGAATATCGAGACCTTCCTCGAACGACAACATGGCGTGCGCGTGCGAGAGTTGGCGCGCGGTGGGCGCGGCTTCGGGATCATCGCGGGAACCGGCACGGGCAAGACGCTCGCCATCCGGCCCATCGCCGAGGAGATCCTGCGGACGACCGCCCTGAAGGTCGGCGTCGTCAACCGCGAACGCGAGGCGACGCCGGAGACGCCTTCGTGGAACGTCATCATCGTGACGACGGGTATCGCGCGGCGGTGGTTCGAGGACGGCGACATTCTCGCGACCGACACTCTCGTCGTAGACGAGATCCATCAAACCTCGGCGGAGCTCGAGCTCTGTCTCGCGCTGGGTAAGCGCGTTGGGTGCCGTTTTATCTGGCTGTCGGCGACGGTAGATCCAAGCTTCTACCGGAAGTACTTGAATTCGGCTGATGTGCTGGAGGTCGTCGATTTCGACGCCAGCAAGGCGGCGTTGGTGAAGGTTCTCGACAAGGAGCCGCTCGAGTTTCTCGACGACAAATTCCTGCAGCAGGTCGTTAGGCAGCGACGCGGCATTGCGATGTTCGTTCCGACGCGGCGCGGCGTGGAGGCGGCAGCGGAGCACGTCGGGCTGAGCGCGCCGCGCGTGAACACGGCGTACTACCATGGCGGCGAGCCGATCCGGATCATTCGGCCGTTTCTGGAGGGCGGCGAGCAGAAGCCGTTCTTTCTCGCGATGACGGCCGCCGGACAGAGCGCGCTGAATGTGCGCGGCCTCGATACCGTCGTCATCGACGACGTGCGCTTCTACAACGAGGTAGACCGCGGCCGGAACGTCCTGACGCAGGAGCATCTCGGAGCGAACGAGATCCTGCAGATGGCCGGACGCGTTCACGGACGCGTCGAAGGCGGGCGCGTGTTCATTCTGTCCGATCGGGACATCGACTTCGATCGCTTGCGTCCGACAGCGCCGGAATTCCAGCTTGGTGGCGACTCGGAGCGTGTCGCCATCACCTGTGCGGCGTTAGGCGTTCGCGCGGACGAGCTGGAGCTGCCGGTTCCCCTCGACAAGATCGCGTATCGCAGAGCGTTGGCATTGCTGGAGCGCCGCGGAATCGTCGAGAAGGGGCGCCTCACGGCCTACGGCAGGAGCGTCGAGGCGATGCCGGTAGAACGTGCGTGGGCGGAGCTGCTCGTTCTGGGAGAGGATGTGCTGCTCCCGTTCCTCGCGGTGATGAGTGCGATCGAATCACTGCATCGCATGACACGCGAGGAGCGCGATCTGGACGGCGTGATCATTCCGGGGAGCGATCACCTCACGGCGTACAATCTCTACGCAGAGGCGTACGCCAGCGCGGGATATCTTGGCGAGGTGTACGGACTGCCGCGGCACCTGTTCGACGAGCGGGAGATCGATGAGTGGGCGACGCGTCGCGGCGTGCTCGTGAAAGGCATCGAGGATGCGGCTCTCGGAATGGCGAGCGTGTACCGCGCGGTCGGCATGCCGCTGCCGTCGTCGATGGTGAACGCGGGTGATGGAGAGCTGCGGGCCTTCCAGCAGTTGCTCGCCGAGTACATGCCGTTCGACCTCGTCGTCGACGAGGAGACGGCAAATGGGGATGAAGCGCGCGTCGGGAAGACCAGCGTCTGTGGCAGCTGGGGGGCGATCGCGGGCGAGATCCGGTATTTCGCGGACAAGATGGGGATTCCGCGCGCGTCGATCGAGGGGACACAGGTCCCCATGGATCTCGTGCGTCGTTATGCGCGGGCGGGCGAGCCCGAGCTGGTGTTCGAGCCGGAGCGAAAACGGGCGCCACTCGTATTGCGACGCCGCGTCGAGTACTACGGCTTCGATCTCGGGAGCGAGGTCGAGGCGATCGACACGTTCCCGGAAAACCTCCGAGGTCGGGCGCGCCGTCTGCTGGCCGAGGCGATGGCACGGGGGGAGGCGCGTCACTCGGCTGTGAAACACAATCAGCCGCTGATCGAGGAGGTTCGCGAAACGTGGCGTCGATCGGCCGGCACTACTCCGAAGCTCGGGGTGAACGAGCTGGCGTCGCTGTACGAGTCGCGTCTGCAGGACCTGGACGCGATGAGCAATTTCAAATTTGCGAATCTGGATCTGACCGCCGAGCTGGAGTCCCTCGTTCCTGCGGCCGTCCGCGCCGAATACGCGCGATTGCCGGCTCGGGTTCAGCTGCGTGATCGAGACGTCGAAATTCAGTACGATGTGGAAGAGGACGAGGCCCGCAAGGTAGGCGTCGCGAGACTGCGTTTGCCGGAGAAGCTGGCGCGTTCGCTTTCCGAGGCAGAGCTGCCGGTGCTGGACCGTCCACTTCGATTCGTCGTGACGCGCGGGGCGCGCGGGGCGGCGCGGGCCTCGACACTCGACGCGCTGCAGGAGGAGCTGGATCGCCCGTTCACCGAAGAGGAGCTCCAGGCGATGAACCGCGCGTGGGAGGATCGTCGTGAGGAGCGGCGCGAACGAAAACGGCGCGAACGGGCCGGTCGCGCGGGCGGTCGGGAAGAGCGTGGAGAGCGGCGCGACCATCGTCGAAAGCAACGACCTGGCCGGCGCGAGCGGGCTGGGCAGAGCGGTGAAGAATCGACGGCAGGGCCGCGTAACGACGCGTCTGAGCGGGAGCGGCGCAGAGGGCCCAGGACGCCCTCCGTGGATGGGGAACGGGAATCGCCGCGACGAGGAGGATTGCGGGGCAGGAGGGGACCGCGGTGGCGTTAGGCGAACGGTGAGACGCGGGGGAAAGGCGAGCCGTCAGGTGGACGGTTCCAACTCGGTCTCGTAGGTCTCGGTGCGATACGGGGTAAAGCCACGAGCCTTGTAGTTAGGCAGGGCGTGCGGTGAATCGAGGGTACAGGTGTGCAGCCACACTCGGCGGCCGCCGAACCGCCACGCCTCCTCGACGGCGGTCGTCAGCAGCGCGCCGCCGAGGCCGCGACCGATGAAGGCGGGGACCAACCCGAAGTAGGCAATCTCCACTTCGTCGTCGCCGCTCTTTCGCAGCTCGAAAAACCCCGCGCTGGCGTCGCCGACGAGAAGCTCCCAGACCGCAATGCGTGGAGACGCCAGGTGAGCGCGGAGCGTTTCGTCGTCCCAGCGCAGGCGATCGCGCCAGTGCCAGGCTGCGCCGACAGCGGCGTAGAGTCGGCGATAGTCGGCGACGGAGCACGGATCGCGGCGCACGACGCGAGCGTCCGATGCCATGGCTTTCGCAGGGCGCAGCGCCTCGCGTGACGAGAGCTCCAGATACGTTCGGATGACGTCCACGAGACCGTGGCTCGTTAGGCTGCGGCTAGGCGATACCAGCGACGACGGCGGCGGCGCCACTCGGCGTCGCTCGATGGTCACGGTGAAAGATGGCCGCATCGGCGAGCGCGCGCACCAGTGGCGCGGGTGCGCCGGGGGTAGACGCCAGCTGCGGCTGAAACAGCGTCGCGATGAAAAAGGGATGTCCTGGCAACTCGACGACGCGAACGTCGCCGCGGTCGTCCTCACCGATGATGCGCAGCCCAGCGCGCTCGATGACGTCCCGATAGAGCGGATTCACGCCGTAGCTGCAGTGATACCCCTCGACGACTCGCCACCGTCCGTAGATCGACGCCGTGCGACTGGTGGGATCGAGGAAGATCGGCGCCGACTTGCCTACCAACGAGCAGGTGAGTGCCGAAATCACGGGCGTGGTCGCGTTGGGACTCGATTCGGCGTGGTCGGCGTCGTGAAGACCGGCGACATCGCGCGCGAACTCGATGATCGCATGTTGAAAGCCGCCACACACACCAAGAAATGGAATGCCGCGCTCGCGGGCAAAGCGCACCGCCGCCAGCGCGCCATCGAGACTCGCGTACGGACTTCCCGGAGCGAGCCAGACGGCGTCGACCAGCGCCAGCTGCGCCACGGCATTCGACGTCAGCGTTGACGTGCCAATCCAACTCCACTCGAGAGCATGCTCTCGCAGCTCGCGAACGTGACGCAACGCGTCATCGATCGCGAGATGTGTGTACATCGTCGAGTCGTAGTCCCCAACAATGGCGAGACGCGCGGGAATGGGCATTGTGGCGCGGGCCACGTAGAGTGTATGTGAATCAATGAATCGCCGGTGATCGGCGCTGGCTGCAATCTAAGGACGCACGCGACAAATGAACGCAAGCGATCAGACAGGTGTTTGCCACGACACATCGTCCGTCTAGTTGGGAAGCAACACTGTGCGGATGGGACATCGCGACCGGCAGGCGAGGCGCCAGGCCTGGGGCGCAACCCGCGGCCGGCTAATCAGCGGTTTCGCGGAGCTTCTGACGGTGGCGCGCTGCTTTGGCGCGATTGCCGCAGGTGGCCATGTCACACCAGCGACGACGACCATTCTTCGTGCTGTCGTAGAACACCCGGGCGCAACGCGTGTCGGCACAGCGCCGCACCCGAGGCAGCTCGCCGAGAATCAGCGCGTCGGCGGCCGACTCGACGATCGGGATCATGAGCCCGGCGAACGCGTCACCAACCGGTACGAAGGTGCGGGCGTAGGTGCCGTCGGCGCGCCGCTCGACGCGCCGCGTGCCAGCACTGCGTCCGAGCACGCGATTGATCTCGCCTAACGCTTCGGTCCGCACCTGCTCGGCGCTGTTCGCTCCCCAGCCCCGCTCCGCGAGTAGCCGCAACGCCGCGCGCACCCGTCGTCCGTCGACGAGCGCCGCCGCGGCACCGGATGGCTGTTCGCGCGCACGTCGTCGCATGCCCTGGCCGCGCTCGTTGTCCACGAGCGACGCCGACTCGAGCCACGACATGAAAGTTTCAAAGTCGCGCAACGCATCGATCATGCGGAGCGCGTCGGTGTTGATGAAGTCAAGCCACAGTCGCTCGCCGACAAAGACGAAGGTACGCTCCGGAGTGAAAACCGGTGCGAATGCAGCGGGCGAATCGAGAAGCGCAGGCGTGGCGGTCATCGGCGGACGGAAAGCATATCCCGCCGGCACCACCGTAGCAAGAAGGACAAAGGTTCGCGGTGAGAGTGGTCCCGCGAGTAGATTCGCGACCTTCCAGCCGGAGCTCTTCAGCGATGTCCCTGGTCGTCGACGCAGCCGCGCTCGCCAATGTTCGACTCGTCGGGGTTGGCTCGACGAATCCAGTCAAAGTCGCCGCGGCGCGCAACATCCTCGCGCGCGTCGCCGGCTCGGCGCGCGTCGAGGGGGTGCGGGTCGCTTCGACCGTGAGCGACCAACCCTTCGGCGACAATGAGACGATTCGCGGCGCGCTGGCCCGGGCACACGCCGCTCGTCAGGCGGTGGGCGGTGAACTGGGCATCGGCATCGAGGGAGGGGTCGTGGACGAGAAGGGCTCGATGCGCACCTGCGCGTGGGCGGCCATCGTGGACGCGTCCGGTCGTGAGGGTGTCGGCGGATCGTTGGCGATGCCGCTGCCCGATACCGTGGCGCGGCTAATCCGGGAGGACGGACTCGAGTTGGGTGCGGCCATGGATCGCCTAACCGGCGAGCACAACGTCAAGCAGCGTCAGGGCGCTGTCGGCGTGCTCACGGCGGGGCTGGTGGATCGCCAGGCGGCGTACGAGGTGATTCTCGCCTACGCCCTGGCGCGCTTCCTCACGCCCGAGCTCTGGAGCCGTTAGGCGGCGGAGGACGACGCCGTGGGTTCGGCCGCCGCGCCCGGGACGCTAAGCGCGTCCTCCCGATACACAATCCAGCCGCTCGAGTCCTCGACCACGAGCTCCACTTCCGTGCCGAGGGGAATCGTTAGGTTCGGCACCTCGTGGCCCGCGGGAAAGTCCATCAGGACGGGCACGTCGAGATCGGATACCAGATCGAGCACGAAGTCCTCGAACTCGTCCTCCTCGGAGCGATCGAGCGAGAGCTGGCCGAACACGATACCGCGAACTTGGGAGAGCAGGCCCGCCGCGCGAAGGTGCACGAGGCGCTCGTCCACGACGGACATTGGATCTCGCGTCTCCTCGAGAAAGAGGATCGCGTCTCGCACGTCGATCTCGTACGGTGTGCCGATTGATTGCTGCACGAGCGACAGATTCCCACCGACCAACCGACCCGTGGCTCGACCTGGCTTCGCGGAGCGCGCCATGTCGCGGCCGATGCGCGTTGTCGGGCGCGGAGCGGTCAGCGCCGAGAGCAGCGACGTCATCGTCGGATCGCGGGCGCTCGGGATCAGGTCGTCGACGGTCGGGCCGTGAAAGACACGGAGTTGAGCGCATCGCATCAGCCAGAGATGCAGCGCGGTAATGTCGGAGTAGCCGACGAACGATTTGGGATTGCTCGCGAAAATCCGTGGCTCGAGATACGGAATCATTCGCACAGCACCATAGCCGCCCGTTCCCCCGATCACGGCTTTTACTCGAGGATCGAGCCACATGCCCATGAAGTTCTCGGCGCGACGCTCGTCCTCAGCCCGGGTGAATCGGCGAAGCGTCGTGATCTCGGGATCGAGTAGCACGGTGTAGCCTGCCCGCTCGAGCGCTTTCACCCCGCGTGTCAGCCAACCAACGCGCGGCGAGTACGACGGAGCAACGACTCCGATGGTATCGCCTTTCGATATAGGTGCCGGCCGCTTCAACGGCTCGCGTCGAGATGGAACGACCTCGATTATCGGCGCCTCGTTTGTCGCGGGAGGCGTCTCAGCGGAAGCGAGCATTATCGCGTCTGATGCATCGGCGGCCATTTGCGGAGGCAAGATAACCTTTGAGCCTGGAAGGGAGCGAGCAGGCGAACCTGGAGGAAGGACCCACTGCTAGATTTCTGACATGACTCCGCCCCCCGAATCCTCTACCTACTTCAGGAAAGGTTTTGGCCTCAAGGCCGAGGTCCAGGAAGACCTCGCGGCTTATGAGGGAATGCTCGTAGATCGCATGAAGGCAAGCGATTACGCCCTCACCGCCGGCGAGGTGACGATCCGTCTGGCGCGCGAATTCGGCTTCTGTTACGGCGTGGAGCGAGCGGTCGAGTACGCCTATCAGACTCGGCGGAAGTTCACGGACCGAAGGATCGTGCTCGTTGGGGAGATCATCCACAATCCATATGTGAACGCGCAACTGCGCGACATGGGAATCGAGATTCTCGATCGGCCCGAAGGACGAGCCTTTGATTTTTCATCCATTCGCCCCGAAAACGTCGTCATATTGCCAGCGTTTGGTGTCACGATCGAGGACTTTCAGGAGTTGCGTGACCTCGGCTGCATTCTCGTGGACACCACCTGCGGTTCCGTGCTCAACGTCTGGAAGCGAGTCGAGAGCTATGCGCGCGACGGCTTCACCGCGCTGATTCACGGCAAGTACTACCATGAAGAGACGCGTGCGACGGCCTCGCAGGTCCGCAAGCTCGGTGAGGGTCACTATCTGATCGTGCGCGATATGAACGAAGCGCGGGTCATTTGTGATTTCATCGAGCGAAAGGTGGACGCGACGTCCATCGCTGAGCGCTTCGCGCCCCACGCTGTGTCGCCGGGATTCGACGCGCGCATACACCTCGAGAAGATTGGCGTCGCGAATCAGACGACGATGCTCGCGCGGGAATCGCTGGCGATCGGCGAGGAGATCGGCGCGGCGATCGAGCGCGCGCGGGGCAAGGCGGCTCGGGCCGAGCAGTTTCGTACGTTTGATACGATCTGCAGCGCGACCCAGGAGCGACAGGACGCGGTAATGGAGCTCTTGCGAGAACCGCTCGACGCGATGGTGGTGATCGGCGGATTCAACTCGAGCAACACGATCTCGCTGGCGGCGCTGTGCGCTGAGCGCGTTCCGACCTTTCATGTCGAGTCGGCGGCGGCGATCGATCCGGGGGCAAGGTCAATTCACTTCCGCCGGGCCGGCATCAAACATGTCGAGGCAGAAGAGCGGGATTGGCTGCCCGCCTCGGGCAGGGTGCGAGTGGGATTGACGGCGGGCGCGTCCACGCCGAACAACAAGATTGGTGAAGCAATCGTGCGCATTCTGGCAACCCGGGGAGTAACACCCGATTAGGTTGGCCCGCTGGCGCGAATGGGGGTAAGTTCGCGGCGTGGACTTCTCGCACTACATCGCCCTTGGCGATTCGATGTCGATGGATCTCTATCCCGCGCTTGACGCGGGAGAGATCGACGTCGCGGTGGCGCTCGAACGCGATGTGCAGGCCGGGCGCGTTGCTGCTCTGGGCGCCGCGTCGTTGTTCTTTCGGAACGACGAAGCGCGTTGGCCGGAGGAAGTCGGCAACGACCTGGTGAGCCGATTTCCGGCGATCGAATATGAGAACTTCGCCATGGACGGCGCGACGATCGGCGACGTGTTCGGCGAACAGCTTCCGCGCCTAACGCCGAGCGAGGAGCCGACGCTGCTGACGTTGACCGTCGGCGCGACGGATCTATTCAGCGCGTTCGGGAATCGGCCGAAAAGATCGCTCGTCGATCGCATCGCGCACGACGTGACGGAGGCGTTCGACTTCGTGGTGGATGCGGTGCGCCGCACACGACCCAGCGCGCTGTTGATCCTCTCCACCATCTACGATCCGTCCGATCGTACCGGCCGCATTCGTGGGGAGTTCGAGGAAGCCGGTACCATCCAGCTGCGAGCGCTCGATTCACTCAACGATTCGATCCGGCGGCTGGCGAACGGTACACCGAGCGTGCTGCTCGGCGAGGTGTACGGCCACTTTCTGGGACATGGCGTCACCGCGCCGGAAGCCGATCGCTGGTACTGGCGCCGGTCGCTCCTCGAGCCGAACGCACGTGGAGCGAGCGAGATTCGTCGGGTGTGGATGGAGGCGCTGACGGCGGCCGAGGTTCTCGAGGAGGAACGATGAGCGAGCTGCTCGAGCAGTTCTCGCGTGTAGCAGCGGCAGGTCGTCCAGCGGCGCTGGCGACGTTGGTTGCGGCCGCGGGAGCGACGCCGAAGAAGGCCGGATCGACGATGTGGGTGGCGGAGGACGGAAGTCTGCTGGGTTCGGTGACGATCGGCGGCTGCGTCGACGCTCGCGTGATCGAGCGCGCGGAGGACGTGATCCGCTCCGGCGTGCCGCAGCTGTTGCGCATGACGTTAGGCGACGAGGACGCCTGGGAGTTGGGGCTGACGTGTGGTGGCGAGGTGGAGGTGCTCGTCCAGCGCGTGGACGCCGACAGAGCCGAGGATCCGAGCGTTGCCGCGTATCGAACGGCGCAGAATGCATGCGCAGCAGGCCGCGCATCGATTGTCGTGGCGCGTCTCGACCAGCGCCGCGAGCGACTCGTGGTCGAAGAGAGCGGGCAGACGACGGGTACGCTCGGTGACGCGACGCTCGATGCCCGGGCGCGCGAAATCGCGGCGAAGCGCCTTGCAACCTCTCAGCTGTCGGGCGTGGAGCGCATCTCCACCGATGACCGCGAGGTCGCATTGTTCTTCGAGCGGCTTGCGCCGCCGGAAACCGTGGTGATCTACGGCGCGACACAGGTGGCGATGTCGCTGGCGATCTTCGCGCGCGAGCTCGGGATGCGCATTGTGATCGTCGATGGTCGCGAGCGGATGGCCACGCGTGAGCGCTTTCCACTCGCCGACGAGATTCACGTCGGGATGCTGTCGGAGTTCGCGGAGCAACACACGGCGACGAAGCATAGCTATGTGGTGCTGCTGGCGCATGATTACAAGTACGAGCTGCCGGTGCTGCGAGAAGTGCTGCGCGGCGAAGCGGCCTATGTCGGCATGTTGGGCAGCCGGCGACGCGGGGAGAGCATCCGGGCGATGCTGCTAGAGGATGGCCTCACACCGACAGAGCTGAGCCGCCTCCGCACTCCGATCGGCTTACCGATCGGCGCGAAAAGCGCGGCGGAGATCGCGCTCGCGATCGCCGCGGAGATCATCGCCGTTCGCGAAGGACGCGACACGCCTTCGCCGCGTGTGGTGCCTGACTCGGAGGCCGGCGCGGTCATGGCTGATCGCCGCGAGGCGGCCGTGCGATAATGGAGTACCGCGCTGTTTCGCGCGGCGAGGCAGTTGATGGCAGCCTCGCCGGCACGGTGCTCGTGCACGACGTGCGTGATGCCCGCGGCGCGATATGTCTCGCGAAAGGACGCGTGCTGAATCTCGATGACGTCGCGCGGCTGCGGAGCGTGCCTTGGCAGGAGCTTCACGTTGCGTCGCTCGCGCCCGACGATCTGCACGAAGACGACGCGGGCCCACGGCTCGCCTGCGCGGCGGCAGGTTCCGGAGTACGTGTCGGCGAGCGGTCGGCTGGCCACTGGCCGCTGGTCTCGACGCGGCGGGGCATCGTCGACATCTCCATCGATCCGCTCACCGACATCAATGGTCGGGAAGGGTTGTCGGTGTACACCCTCTTTCACGGACATGTCGTGGACGAGGGAGAGGTCGTGGCGCGGGCGAAGATCACCCCCTTTGCGGTGCCGCGAGCACTAGTGGACAGCGCGGTCGATACGGCGCGCGCGACCGGAGGGCTCGTGCGGGTGCGCCCCTTCCGCCAGGCACGGATCGGCGCGATCGCGCTCACCTCGTTAGGCGAGCGCAACGCCGCGGCCATCGGGCGCTTTACCGAATCGTTGGGCGAGAAGGTGCGCTGGCTGGGCGGCGAGCTGCTGCCCACTTCCGTGGTGGAACCAAATCGCGAGGCGATCGGCGCCGAGATGCGAAGACAGGTCGGCCGCGGCGCCGACATCATCGTTGTCGCGGGCACGCGAGCGATGGACGAGCTGGATCCCACCTTCCTCGCACTCGCCGATCTGGGCGGCGAGCGCGTTCGTCAGGGTGTGCCGGCGCACCCGGGAAGTCTCTTCTGGATCGCTCGGCTCGGCACTGCGCCCGTACTCGGGCTGCCATCGTGCGGCCTCTTTTCCGAGGCGACCGTCTTCGATCTGGTGCTGCCGCGGATCTTGTGTGGTGACGCGATCGGTGGCCGCGAGCTCGCGGCGCTCGGACACGGCGGCTTCCTCACGCGCGACATGGCGTTTCGGTTCCCGCCGTACCGTCGTTCGCGGCGACGTGGCGAAGTGGCCGATTGATGGCCGGGCGCAATCCGTACAGCAGCACCGTGCTGGAGCACTTTCGCCGGCCGCGCAATCAGGGCCCGATGCCTCATGCGAGCGCGAGCGCGGAAGGGGTGAATCCGCTCTGCGGCGACCGGGTGCGTATGGCGGTGATGATCGACGCCGGCGGGTCGATTACGGAAGCGCAGTTCGTGGCCAACGCCTGCGCCATCTGTGTGGCATCGGCATCGTTGCTCACGGAGCGGATTCGCGGTCGGTCGCGGGAAACCGCCGCGTCGCTCAGCGACGAGGAGATGCTCGCGCTCATCGGGGAGCCGGTGCCGCCAGCGCGGCGACGCTGCGCGACGCTGCCGCTCGAGACCCTGCGCCGCGCGCTGGCGGACGAATGATTTCGGCGGTGCTCCTCGCCGCCGGCAGCGCACGACGGTTCGACGGCAGCCAGAAGCTGCTGGCATCGGTGCCTTACGAGGGCGCGACAATTCCCCTGGTCCGGCTCAGCGTCATGTGTCTGCTCGCGGCGCCGTTGGAACGGGTGATCGTGGTCGTGGGGCGAGAGGGGGATGCGGTGCGCCGGGGCCTCGCCGGCTGTCCGGTGGAGATCGTGGCGAATGCGGACGCCGAAGGGGGAATGAGCTCGTCGCTCCGGCTTGGAGTCGAGGCGGCGGCGCGTATCTGGCCGGATAGCCAGGGGCTCCTGGTCGCGTTAGGCGACCAGCCGATCGTCGATCGCGAGATCATCCACGCACTCGTGAGGCAGCTCGATCTGGATGGCGCGGAGATTGTAGCGCCTCGGTTCCAGGGGACACCGGGAACGCCCGTGTTGTTCACGCCGCCGCTGCTGCCCGAGCTTCTTGCGCTACGCGGCGATCGGGGGGCTCGGTCGGTCGTGGAGCGGGACGCCTCACGCGTGAGATACGTCGACTTCGCCCGGCCGGCGCCACGCGACGTCGATACCGTGACGGACCTGGCGAATCTCGCGAACGAATTGCGGACTTCCTAGTGCGTTGTTATCCACAATCGTTGCATTTCAGACGGGAGGAGGATCTATTAGCTCGCCAAAGCGAAGCGTCGAAAAATAGTCGTCTATGGCTGGAGTGATGCGCGCCACGCGCATCTGACGGTTGCGCAGCACCACCCCCATTTCAGGAGGCGCATCATGTCACTCTTTGTAGCGACGCACCGCCGCGGATTCATCGGGCGCCTAACGGCTGGCACACTCGCGGCGATGGGCATGGCTGCCACGGATCCCGAAGCGCTGCGAGCGGAAGTACCACTCGCTTCCGGTGTGGACGATTGGCTCGCTGGCATCACCGGCAGCTACCGTCAATTCTTCGATGCGGTGACGGTAAACGAGGGCTTTCCGTTCAGCTTCGCGATGACGTTCATGAACACGATCGGCGAGTCCTACAAGGTGCCGGACAAGGACATCACGGCGGTGGTCGGGCTTCGCCACTTCGCGATTCCATTGGCATTCAAGGACGACATCTGGGCTCGGTACAAGCTCGGCGAGATGTTCAAGGTCAACGATCCCGCGACCAAAGCGCCCGCGGTGCGCAATCCATATGCGTACGCGAAGGAAGGCGAGCTGTTATTCCCGGGAATGGCCTTCGAGAAGCTGCAGGCGCGCGGCGTGGTATTCACCGTGTGCAACGTTGCGCTCAACGTGTTGAGCGGAATGGCGGCAGGGTTTGCGGGGCAGCCGAAAGAGTCCGCGAAGCAGGATTGGCTCGCGGGAATGTTCAAGGGAGTGAACGTCGTACCGTCGGGAGTTTTTGCCGTGAACCGGGCTCAGAAGAAGGGGTGTACGTACTGTTATGCTGGGTGACCGGTGCGCCGCCGCCGGTGATCTTGGTAAAGACTTCGGGGGTTGCCTATGAGGCAGCCCCCGCTGCTCATTTCGGGAAACGGAGGAAAGCGATGAGCGAAACGAATACAGACAAGACGGACGCGAAGGTCGAGAAGTCGGAGGCCGAGTGGCGCAAGGACCTGACGCCGCAGCAGTATCGGGTGTTGCGCGAGAAGGGGACAGAGCCGCCGTTCACCGGCAAATACTGGAACGAGCACGCGGATGGCGTCTATCGCTGCGCCGCGTGTGGCAATCCACTCTTCGACGCGTCGACGAAGTTCGAATCGGGATCGGGCTGGCCGAGCTTTTATCAGCCAATCGAGAGCACCCGCGTAGACGCCGAGGAGGACCGTAGCCTCTTCATGCGCCGCACGGAGGTGCATTGCGCGCGCTGCGGCGGTCACCTCGGCCACCTCTTCGACGACGGACCGCAGCCCACGGGTCTTCGCTACTGCATCAACTCGGCTTCGCTGGATCTGGATAAAGGGGCGAAGTAGCGGTCGAAGCAGGATCGCCCTTGCCACCGGCGGCCCGCCGGTGCATGCTCGCGCTGCCGATGACCGGGAGGCGAGGATGCAAGGGCTGATGATGGATGTGCCGCTCACGATTCCCCAGATCGTGCGGCACGCCGAGTCGCTGCATGGCGCGAAGTTCGTCGCCAGCCGACTGCCGGATCGTCGTGTCCGCCGCCTGACGTACGCGGAGGTCTTGCAGCGGTCGCGCCGGCTTGCCGGAGCGTTACGGCAGCTCGGCGTCGAGCGCGGAGACCGGGTAGCGACATTCTGCTGGAATCACCACCAGCACGTCGAAGCGTATTTCGCGGTACCATGCATGGGCGCTGTTGTGCATACGCTCAACATCCGACTCGCCCCGGACGAGCTGGCGTACATTGCGAACCACGCGGGCGACAAGGTCATCATCGTCGACCGCGTCCTGCTGCCGGCCTTCGAGCGATTCCGCGATCGGCTGACCACGCTCCGCGAGGTCATCGTCGTCGATGCTGGCGATGGCGCGGACCAGGTGCATGGCGCGCTCGACTACGAGGCCCTGATCGCGGCCGCCGAGGCGGACCCATTCGATGAGCCGCTCGACGAGCGCGACGCGGCTGCCATGTGCTACACGAGCGGTACGACAGGGCGGCCGAAGGGCGTGGTGTACTCGCATCGCTCTCAGCTACTCCACACGCTGGTGGTGAACCAGGCGGGATATCTCGGAATCTCCGAGCGTGACGTCGTGTTGCCGGTCGTGCCGATGTTCCATGCGAATGCGTGGGGTGCGCCGTACGCGGCGGCGCTCGCGGGAGCGAATCAGGTCCACGCCGGTCCTCACCTCGACCCGCGGAGTGTGCTCGAGCTGCTCGCTTCGGAGCGCGTCACCCATACGATGGGTGTTCCGACGATCTGGATGGGCATCTTGCAGGAGCTCGACCGCAATGCCGCGGCATATGATCTCTCCGCGTTAGAGCACGTCCTGATCGGCGGCGCGGCGGTTCCCGAATCGTTGATCCGCGCCTTCGCGGAACGGCATGGCATCGCGATCACGCAGGGCTGGGGAATGACGGAGACGTCGCCGGTCGGTAGCACATCCGCCCTAACGACGGAGCTTGCCGCCGCGGACTCGACGACCCAGTACGCCTATCGCGCCCGCGCCGGCAGACCGCTGCCGCTGGTGGAGATACGCGTCCGCGACGAATCCGGCGTGCGCCCGTGGGACGACAGCGGCATGGGTGAGCTGGAAGTCCGCGGTCCGTGGGTGGCGTCGTCGTATTACGACGCGCCCGAAGGCGCCGATCGCTTCACGAAGGACGGCTGGTTCAGAACTGGCGATATGGCGAGCATCGACGCACGCGGCTACATCGCGATCCGCGATCGCTCCAAGGATGTGATCAAGTCCGGTGGCGAGTGGATCAGCTCCGTCGCGTTGGAAAACGCAATTATGGGTGTTGAAGGTGTCGCCGAAGCGGTCGTCATTGGAATTCCGCATCCACGATGGGACGAGCGCCCGCTGGCGCTCGTCGTGGTGCGCGACGGCCAGACTTGTTCACCGGAGCTCGTGCGCGCGCGACTCGCGGCGCAGTTTCCCAAATGGTGGCTGCCCGATGCGATCGAGTTCGTGGAAGCGATTCCGAAGACGAGTGTCGGCAAATTCCAGAAGCGCGCGCTTCGCGAGCGTTACCGCGACTATTATGCTCACGCGTGCGACCCCGCTGATCCGACGACACTCAAGGCCCCCGTCGCGATACCGATTGTTTAACGAAATCATATTCCACCAATGCATCTCAATCTGGTACGCTCCCGGTCCTTTCGCCGCTTTCGCGCGCTCGAGGGGCTCATGCTATTCTCCGCGACGGCGTCCGCGGCGGGCGCGCAGCAGGCTCCGGCCGCGCGCCCGTTGACGATGGCCGGCAGGTCACCGGTGTACGCGCCGCACGGTGTCGCGGCCACGAGCCAGCCTCTCGCGACCGAAGCCGCGCTTGGCGTTCTGCAGCGAGGCGGAAATGCGATCGATGCAGCCGTGACGGCCGCGGCAGTGCTGTCGGTGGTCGAGCCAATGATGACGGGCGTCGGCGGCGATATGTTCGCGCTCATCTGGTCGGCGAAGGAGAAGCATCTCGTCGCGTTGAATGCGAGCGGTCGCGCGGGCGCGCTCATGACGCGCGACGAGCTGCTGAAGCGCGGCCGCACTCATGTCGTCGGCCGGAGTGCGGAGTCGATCACCGTACCGGGCGCGCTCGCGGGGTGGCAGGCGCTGCTCTCGCGCTACGGGACGATCTCACTCGCGAAAGCACTTCAGCCGGCGATTCGTTATGCGGACGAAGGATTCCCGGTGACCCCGGTGATCTCACGCGACTGGGAGGGCGCGGAGCAGGTTCTGGAACACGACGAGGGGGCGCGGACAACCTTCCTCGTGGCCGATGGCTCGGCGCGGCGCTCGCCGCGCGCCGGCGAGTGGTTTCGGAATCCGGACTACGCCAGGACGCTGCGCGCCATCGCGCGCGGCGGGGCGAACGAGTTCTACAATGGCCCGTTAGGCGAGCAGCTCGTTTCCCGCGTTCACGCGCTTGGCGGCTTTCTGACGATGGACGACTTGCGGAAGAACGCGCCGACGTGGGAAACGCCAATCTCGGTGAACTTCAAGGGCTACCGGGTGTGGGAGCTGCCGCCGAACAACCAGGGCATCGCCACGCTCGAGATGTTGAAGATGCTCGAGCCGCACGATCTCCCGGCGCTCGGTCACAATTCCTCCGCGTATCTGCATCTGCTCATCGAGGCGAAGAAGCTCGCCTACGCGGATCTTGCTCGCTACGTCGGCGACGCCGATCATCTGACAGTGCCGCCGAGCTACCTCCTCTCGGATCAGTTCATCGCCGAGCGACGGAGCCACATCGACCGCGAGCACGCGTCGACCCATGTCGATCCAGGGCCGGCTCTCACGTCGAGTGAGACGATCTACCTCACCGTCGCGGACAGCGCCGGCAACATGGTGTCATTCATCAACAGCCTCTTCGACGAATTCGGGTCGGGAGTCGTCGTGCCGGGGCTTGGCTTCGCGTTGCAGGACCGCGGCGCCGGCTTCACGCTGGAGCCGGGACTGCCGAACACGGTCGCGCCGGGGAAACGTCCCTTCCATACACTGATTCCGGGATTCGTGACGAAGCCGGCGGCGAACCCGCAGCCGGACGGACGCGGCGACGAACCGTGGATGAGCTTCGGTCTCATGGGTGGCGCGATGCAGGCGCAGGGTCACGTTCAGTTCTTACTGAACATGCTGGTGTTCGGCATGGACGTGCAGCAGGCAATGGACGCGGCGCGATTCCGTCACCTCGAGGGTCTGCACGTCGCCCTCGAGCCGCCGATCACCGATAGTGTCCGCGCCGCGTTGACGGCGATGGGGCATCAGATCGTTTTTATGGGTGGTCAGCCTTTCGGGGGTAGCCAGGCGATCATCAGGCTGCCTCACGGCTACATGGCAGGTTCGGATCCACGCAAGGATGGTTACGCGGGTGGGTATTGAACGCGGCAGTCACCACGAATCACGAACACACCAAGCGAACGGGGGACACCTTGCCTACCACTCGAGCCGCCGCAGATGAGCAATTGAAAGCGCTGGCGGCGCGGCGATGGCGCATCGCGCTGACGCTGACGGCTGTGATGATCGTGCTGTACTTCGGCTTCATCGTTCTCATCGCGTACGACCGCCCCCTGCTTGCGACGCTCGTGACGCCGGGTCTCACCCTCGGCATTCTGCTCGGTGCGTTGGTGATCGTTGTCTCCTGGTTGCTCACCTTCTTCTATGTCCGCTGGGCGAACACACACTACGATGCCGCACTGCGTTCACTGAACGCCGCCGATGCCGACAGGGGAGCGATGCGATGAATACGACTGCCATCGGCCAACCGAATTCGGTCGCCATCGCTTTCTTCATTCTTTTCATCCTCATCACCCTCGCCATCACGTACTGGGCAGCGCGGCGGACGCGTACGACAGAGCACTTCTACGCCGCGGGTCGCACGATCAGTCCGGGCCAGAACGGCTTCGCGCTCGCCGGCGACTACATGAGCGCCGCCTCCTTCCTCGGCATCGCCGGACTGGTGTCGACCACGGGCTTCGATGGGCTGATCTACTCGACTGGGTGGCTCGTCGGCTGGCCGGTCGTGTTGTTCCTCATCGCCGAGCCGCTGCGGAATCTCGGGAAGTACACGTTTGCCGACGTCGTTGCCTTACGACTGAAGCAGACGCCCGTTCGGATCGCGGCGGCGATCGGAACGCTGGCGACGGTGATCCTCTATCTCATCGCGCAGATGGTGGGCGCAGGTGGGTTGATCAAACTGATGTTCGGGCTGTCGTACGAGACGGCGATTGTCATCGTCGGCGCGGCGATGATCGCGTACGTGTTGTTCGGCGGCATGCTCGCCACCACCTGGGTGCAGATCGTCAAAGCCGCGCTCCTGCTGGCCGGCGCATTCGTGCTCGCGGTGATGGTGCTCGCGCGTTTCCACTTCAATCCCGCAGCGTTGTTCGGTGCGGCAGCAACGAAGTACGGAGCCGGCGTTCTCAATCCCGGAAAGCTCGTATCCAATCCCCTGGATACCATCTCGCTTGGCATGGCGCTCATGTTCGGGACCGCGGGATTGCCGCACATTCTCATGCGTTTCTACACCGTGCCGGATGCGCGAGCGGCCAGGACGTCGGTGTTCTATGCCACGGGGCTGATTGGCTTCTTTTATCTGCTGACCTTCGTGCTCGGCTTCGGCGCGATGGTTTTTGTCGGTCCGGACGCAATCAAGGTCGTCGACAAGGGCGGCAACATGGCCGCGCCGCTGCTCGCAGAGTTCCTTGGCGGCACCCCCTTTCTCGGATTCATCGCTGCCGTGGCGTTCGCGACGATTCTCGCGGTGGTTGCGGGCCTCACGCTGTCAGGCGCCGCGGCGCTATCGCACGATCTCTGGGTCAACGCCATGCATCGCGGCGAGGCCGATTCGCGTGACGAGCTCCGTGTCGCACGCGTGGCAACGGTCATTCTCGGTATCATCGCGATTGTGCTCGGCATCACGTTCAAGGGGCAGAACGTCGCCTACATGGTTTCTCTCGCGTTCGCCATCGCCGCGAGCGGCAATTTCCCCGCCCTACTTCTGTCGATCTTCTGGCGGCGATTCACGACCGCCGGGGCCGTCTCGAGCATGCTCTTCGGTACCCTCGCGACGCTGCTCCTGATCTATCTTTCGCCGACGATCCAGGTGGACATTCTCAAGCATCAGACCGCCTGGTTCCCGCTCAAGAACCCAGCGTTGCTCACGATTCCATTGTCGTTCGTCGTTGGAATTGTGGTCTCGCTGATGAGTGAGCGGGCGAGCGTGGACGATCCGGCGCATCAGCGGCGAATGCATCTTGGGGAGATCTCGGCCGATTAGTTAAAGAATCCGTCAGAGATGCTCACCCGGGACTCGGACGACTCGACCGAACGCGTGCCGCTGGTCATATTTCACGCCCCACATGTGGGGCGGCCCCGTCGCCTCACGAAGCGAGGTCGTATCCGACGCCCGAATGCACCCTCAGGAGGAGTAGCTATGCGCAAGACGATTCTCACGTTGGCAATGGTCGCTACGGCGTCGCCGCTGATGGCACAAGCGGCGCAGCAGGCGAAGGACAACGATCCCACGCACAAGGTGGCGGGAGGGATCAGCGCCGCCGGCTGGCACGGACGCCTCGATCCGCAGGCCGAGCGTCGCGGGATGAAGCTCGACGAGGCGAAGTTCGTGGCGATGGGCAGCGGATATCATGTCACCTCGGGCCCGGCGGCGATCTACTGGAACCCGAAGGACGAGGCCAAGGGGAATTACACGGTCAGCGCGAGCTTCACGCAGACCAAGGAGCCCATGCATCCTGAAGCCTACGGCCTTTTCGTCGGAGGCGAGCACCTCAACGATTCGACGCAGAGCTACCTGTATTTCGAGACCCGTGGCGATGGTAAGTATCTCATCAATCACCGCGCGGGCAACGAAGTCCACAAGATCGTCGATTGGACGGACACGGACGCGACGAACAAGGCCGACGCGAACGGCAAGGCAACGAACGAGCTCGCGGTTCGGGTGAGCGCGGATTCTGTCGACTTCCTCGCGAACGGCAAGGTCGTGAAGGGCTTGTCAAAGGCGGAGATGCATAACTTCGCCGGCAATGGGCAAGCCGGCATTCGTGTGAACCACAACCTCGACGTGCACGTCGACAAGTTCCAGGTCAAGCACGGCAAGTAGCGCACGCGTTAGGATATCATCAATCGAGGGCGCAACGTCTCGGACGTTGCGCCCTCGTGATGTTTTCGTCGGGCGACGCGCCCCATGCGGTTGCTGCCTTGCGCACGAGGAGTCTTTGACGCAGTGTAGCCACGCTCTCTCGCACCCGAGCCTCCGTGGAGGAAGCAATGCGTCGCTCGCTCGCATCCGCCCTCGCGATCGCGTTCCTGACGATTGGCCCATCGACGCACGCGCAGAAACCGAAAGACGAGCCCCGTCGGCCGAAGATGCCGGCTGGCGTCGACACGAACAGTGCCCAGGTCTACTACGATTACGGACTCGCGAAACTCAATCGAGATCCGGAGGAAGCCGCCAATTCGTTCTACTGGGCCGCGCGAATCAATCCGCTGCTTGCCGATGCGTACTACGGGCGGCGATGCGCGCTCCTGCTCAGCGATAAGTGGCGCTTCCAGAGATACGAGGATGATGATCGCCGCACCCTTCAGTCGGACGAAGTGAAGCGGATCGACTCGCTCTACTACTACTCGCTCACGCTCAATCCCTTCCTCTATCGCAAGCTCGAGCTCCTGATGTTCCGCAGTTACATCGGGAACTGGGCCGAGGACTACGCGCGGAGGAACAACGTCAGTCAGAACGAGGTGCAATACGAGATCGAGCGTTACATCAATCAAAACGCGTCATCCGGCACGCGAGCGTGGCAGGCCTACGGCGAGGGGCGTTTCGCTGATGCGCTACGACTCTATGCCGATGCGATCAAGAACGCCAAGCACAAGGCCGAGTATCGCGCCGACCGCGGCCGGATCTTCTTCCAGCTGAATCAGGGCGACAGCGCCCTCGCTGAGCTGTCGCAAGCGGTGGACGAGATGCGCAAAGCGGACAAGAAGGATCTCGTCTACGTATACGAGTCGAAGGCACTCATCGAGCACAGCATCGGCCTCGTGTATCAGCGCCTCGGCAACAACGTGGCGGCGAAGGAGGCTTTCGGCCGAGCGCTCCAGGAGGATCTCTCCTACTTCCCCGCACACGTTCAGCTGGCGTACATGGCGCTGGACGCCAAGGACACGACGACTGCCCTCACGGAGATGGACCTCGCGGTTCAGATTCGCGGCGACGACCCGGGCCTGCGCTACATCTATGGATTCTCGCTCGCGACGTCTGGGAAATACAAAGACGCTGAAGAGCAGCTTCGCAAAGCGATCGAGATCGATCCAGTGTTCCCGACGCCGTATGCCCAGCTTGGCGAGGTGCTCGACAAACAAGGGCGTGGAGCGGACGCCCTCGCGCAGTATCGCAACTTCCTCGCTCTGGCCAGTCAGAGCGATTTACGCCGCAAGAACGCGGAAGACCGAGTTCGCGAGCTCGCGTCAAAGAGTGATCAGTGAGAACGCTGCCTGACATCTGGATGCGGCGCACGCGGCGACGGGCACTCGCGGTGCTCGTTGCCGCGCTCGCGCTGCCGGCCGCCGCGACGGCGCAGGACTCGACACGCGGTCCCCTTCGTCCGCGGACGACTGCCGAAGACCTGATGATGTTCAGTCAGGTCCTCAATCAGATTCGAGTGAATCACCCCGACTCGCTGGACATGCACGAGCTGTTCATGGCCGCGATCGAGGGAATGATTCACGCCGCCGATCCGCACTCGTTCGTCATTCCGGCGGTCCGCCTCAATCCGGCAAAAGCGGCGGCATATCGCGACGGCAAACTGTATCCCGTGCCGGTCAATTTCCGCTACATCGACGACGCGCCGGTGGTCGTCAGCGTCGAACCGGGATCGAAGGCTGCGGAGCAGGACATTCTCGTCGGCGACGAGCTGGTGGCGGTGGACGGGAAGCCGGTGGACGCGACTTCCGCGATGGAGCTCGAGATCGGATTGGCCGGCGTCAAGAACGCTCCCGTGACGCTGAGCTTGGAGCGGCGGCGCATCGACGGCTCGCTCGCCAAGCTCGACAGAATCGTTAGGCGTGAGCGCGGGGACGACGCCACGGCCGTCCCCGCCGCCTTCATGCTCGATCAACAGACCGGCTACGTCCGTATCACCACCTTCGTCAACGACAAGGTCGCCGACGACATGCACGACGCGCTCGGCGGCCTCGAAAAGCAGGGCATGCAACGCGTCATCATCGACCTGCGCGACAATGGCGGCGGACGCGTCGATCAGGCAGCCCATATCGCCGGCGAGTTCCTGTCCAAGGGCGCCATCGTGTATACCGCCGAGGGGCGAAAGGCCGACGTGACCGACACGTCGCGCGTCTCGCGCTCTTTCTGGAGGAGCGAGAAGCGTTATCCGATAGTGCTGCTCGTGAATGAAGGGACGGCGAGCGCGTCGGAGCTCGTGGCGGGCGCGCTTCAGGATCATGATCGCGCGCTGATCGTCGGCCGACCGACATTTGGCAAATCGCTGCTCATGGCGGGATTCCCGATGTCCGATGGGTCGGTGATCGAGCTGGTGATCGGGCACTTGCGCACGCCATGTGGTCGCGTCATCCAGCGCCAATATCACTCCATCAGCCGCCGCGACTACTATAGGATGGCTGGAGCCGATCGTGACACCGTTGGCCGGCCGAGCTGCAAGACGGATCAGGGACGTGTCGTGTACGGTGGTGGCGGCATCTATCCGGATGTCAGACTCGGCGACGATCCGCAGCCGCTCTGGCTGGCGCGAGTTCGCGAGAACGATCTCGCCTTGAAGTGGATCGGCGGATACGTCAGCGCCAACGCCGGCGTGCCCACGACGCTGGATGCACTCGCGGCCAATCCGTCGCTGCCCGCTACTGCTGTCAGCGAGTTCCGATCGTTCGCGACCCAGCAGGAAGTTGCCATTCCCTCGGGGGACGACGTGGACGGGGAGCTCCAGCGCATGCTCACGCGGGCGCTGGCGCGAGCAAAATTCGGTGAATCCGGCTACTATCGAGTTGCCGCGCTTCTCGATCCGACCGTTCGACGCGCTGCGCAGCAGTTCGATCGCGCGTCGGCGATTCTCGCCAAAACTCCGTGACCGCTACCGCAACTCGCACGACATCCGATCAGCGCTCCGCCATCATCGCGAGCTTCCTCGGATGGACGCTCGACGCGTTTGATTTCTTCCTCGTCGTCATGACGCTCACGGCGATCGGGAAGGAATTCGGGCGATCCGACAAGGAGATGGCCTTCTCGCTGACCCTCACGCTCGCCTTCCGGCCTGTTGGAGCGTTCATCTTCGGCCTGCTCGCGGACCGCTATGGCCGTCGCATTCCGTTGATGGTCAATCTCGTCTTCTATTCGATGATCGAAGTCGCGACCGGCTTCGCGCCCAACTTCGCGACGTTCCTCGTGTTACGTGCGCTTTTCGGCATTGGCATGGGTGGAGAGTGGGGCGTCGGAGCATCGTTGGCGATGGAAAAAGCGCCCGCGTCTCGTCGTGGATTGCTCTCCGGATTCCTGCAGGAAGGCTATGCTTGCGGCTATCTGCTGGCCGCGCTCGCGATGCTCATCGTCTTCCCGCGTTGGGGATGGCGCCCGCTCTTCTTCATCGGCGGCTTGCCCGCGCTACTCGCCCTGTATGTGCGCACGGGTGTGAAGGAATCCGAGGTGTGGCAGCGGACGAAGCACGAGAGCTGGGGCGATCTGGGTCGAGGAATTCTCTCGCACTGGAAGCTCTTCCTGTATCTCGTCGTGCTGATGACGATGATGAACTTCATCTCGCACGGCACGCAGGACATGTATCCGACGTTCCTGCAGCGCGATTGGAGCTTCTCCGTACGGGCGAGATCGCTGCTGACGGCATTCTCGATGGTCGGTGCTATCGGCGGTGGCATCATCTTCGGCCACATCTCCGACAAGATCGGGCGGCGGCGTGCCATCACCATCGCGCTCGTCCTCGCGATCCTCGCGATCCCCATCTGGTCGCACGCGCCGAGCATCGCCGTGCTGGTCGCGGGCGCGTTCGTTATGCAGTTCATGGTGCAGGGGGCGTGGGGCGTGATCCCGGCGCACATCACCGAATTGTCGCCGGACTCGGTGCGAGGGTTCCTGCCCGGCTTCGCCTATCAGTGCGGCGTGGCGCTCGCCGCATCGGTCAGCTACGTCGAGGCCGTGTTCGCCGAACGCACGACGTACGCCAACTCGATGGCCCTCACGGCGGTGACGGTGTTCCTGGGCGGCGCACTCGCCGCCTGGTTTGGACGCGAACGTCACGGCCACACCTTCGGCGCGACGGCGATGGCGGCGGATTGATCCTCCCTGCCAACGCGCAATTAACAGAATTCGAACCTGAGCGGCATTGAACGTAGACGGCCACGCACCCAACTATGCGTGGTCGTTTTTCGTCGAGCGAACCGCCGTGTTCAGTCCCGCGTTCATCCTTCTCGCCGCCGTCGCCGCGTCGCATCCGCGAACAGGCGAGCCAGTCGACACGTACGTCGGCACGGCTCGCCAGCTCCATGTGTCGATCCCGCGGATCGAGGCGGCCGTGCGCGTCGACGGCTCCCTCGACGAACCCGTCTGGCGCCAGGCGGCGGTACTCACCGGCTTCTCGCAGTTCTCGCCGCAGGACGGTGTTCCCGCCGACGATTCGACCCAGGTACTGGTGTGGTATTCGTCGACCGCGATTCACTTCGGCATTCGCGCCTTCGAGCGTCATGGCGCGCCGGTGGCGACTCTCGCCGATCGCGACCGCATTGATGCCGACGATCAGGTTCAGATTCTCCTCAGCACCTTCAACGATGGCCGGCAGGCACTCGTCTTCGGCGTGAATCCGTTAGGCGTGCAGATGGACGGCACGATCCTCGAGACGAATAGAACGCAGTCGAACAGCTTCATGACTCAAGGCTCGACGGCGCGACAACAGGCGGATCTGAGCCAGGACTTCGTCTTCCAATCCAAGGGCCGCGTCACCGCGTACGGCTACGAGGTCGAGATCCGCATTCCCTTCAAGTCCCTGCGCTACCAGCCGACGGAGACGCAGAGCTGGGGACTCAACATCGTGCGCGTCGTGCAGCACTCCGGGTTCGAGGACACGTGGGCGCCCGCCAAGCGCGCGGCAGCATCCTTCCTCGGCCAATCGGGGACGCTCGAGGGACTCACCGATCTCCGCCGCGGCATCGTGCTCGATCTCAATCCGGAGGCGACGCAGCGCACCGTCGGCTCGCCATGTGCCGCGGGAGCTCCTGCTCGATGGTGCTACAACGGTGAGGATCCCGTCTTCGGCGGGAATGCCCGTTGGGGGATCACGAACAATCTCACTCTCAACGGAACGGTGAACCCGGACTTCTCGCAGGTAGAGTCGGACGCCGGCCAATTCACCTTCGACCCGCGACAGGCGCTGTACTTCCCCGAGAAGCGTCCCTTCTTCCTCGAAGGAATGGAGGGGTTCAGCACACCTAACGAGGTGGTGTATACCCGCCGCATCCAGCAGCCGGTCTTCGCGACGAAGGTCACCGGCAAGATCTCCGGCACGTCGGTGGCGCTGCTGTCCGCGGTCGACGATCGCGCGTATTCGCTGTCGTACGATCCCGCGAACGGACAGCTTGGCTCGCATCCGATCTTCACCATCGCTCGCGCGGCGCGCGACCTCGGCGACCAGTCGCATGTCGGCGCAACGTACACCGACCGCACGGACGGTGCGTGGTCCAATCGCGTCGCCGACGTCGACGGCTCTCTCGTCTTTCGCAAACTCTACTCGCTGACCTTCCAGGCGGCCGGCAGCCGCACGGACGACCAGCTGTTCAGCCACCGCGTCACGGAAGCGCCGTTGTGGGCGGCGGCATTCGATCGCAATGGGAAGCGCTTCGGCTTCGACTACGCGTTGAGCGGTATCGACGAGCATTTCCTCGCGGCCAGTGGCTTCATCGGCCGGCCTGGTGTCGTCAACTCGACCGTCGATCATCGCGTCATGCTCTTCGGCTCGCGCGACGCGTGGCTGCAGGCTTTCACGCTCGACAACGTCTACTATCTCACGTGGAAGTACGCGTACTTCACCGAGAAGCGCGACGCGATCGAGAAGAAGTTCCACATCAACACGCACATGCAGTTGCGCGGCGGTTGGAATGCCGGCTTCTCGCTGCTGCTCGAGACATTCGGCTACGACTCGAACCTCTTTCCGAACACGTACGTCGAGCGCGTGCAGGGCAGTGTCGCGGACACCATTCCATTCACCGGTACACCCCGCATTCCGAATCGCGATTGGGTCGTGTCGCTGGCGACGCCCCAATGGCAGCGCTTCTCGATGAACGCGCTGTACCTCTGGGGGAACGACGAGAACTTCTACGAGTGGGCGTCGTCGTTCATCGTCTACTCCTCGATCGGTGCCCTGATTCGGCCGACGGACAAGCTGCGCATCAGTCCAACCTGGCAGTACCAGAGTTACAATCGCCGGACGACCGGGCAGATCGTTGAGAGCGCACGCATCACGCGCGTGAAAACCGAATATCAGATCGCGCGCCCGCTGTTCTTTCGCATCGTGGGGCAGTACACCGCGGCTGACCAGGTTGCCCTCCGAGACGAGTCGCGCACCAATGGGCGGCTTCTCTTCATGCAACCAGACGGCGTGATGGTGGCCAGTACGCCCGAACGCGATCACACCTTCCGCGCCGACTGGTTGTTCTCGTATCAACCCAGTCCGGGCACCGTGTTCTTCGCCGGGTATGGCAGCACCTACTTCCGCACCGACTCGGACCCGGCGGATCTCACCCGGCGCTGGCGCAGCGCGGACCTCCTCACGGGCACGAGGCGGACGACGGATGCGTTCTTCGTGAAAGCGAGCTATCTGCTGCGAATGTGATCTCGCGCACGCAGGCATCGGGTGACCCTGACGAGTCGCGACGCGTCAATCTCGCGACTCCTTCCGAGGACCCAATGTCTCTCTCCCGCATTTTCGTCGGCGCGGCGGCGGCCGCGTTCATCAGCGCGGCGATGCCGCTAGCCGCGCAGGCACAATCAGGCGGCTGGAAGACCTCCTGCAACGACGGTTCGGCCACGATGGCGACCGGCGCCAACGCCTGCGACGGCCATGGCGGCATTCACCGCGTGCACACGGCCATCCAGCATCGCACCCCCACCAAGACGAACCCGGCGCCCGTGACGCAGGCGGGAACTCCGAGGTCGTCGACGCAACCCAAGCCGCACTACGAGGAGCGTCGTGGCTGGCGCTGGGGTCGCCGTCACGAGGAAAAGAAGCGCGAGGAGCGTCGCGAAGAGCGACGTGAGGAAAAGCACCGCATCGTGCGATGCCGCGACGGCCGGAACGAGAAGGTCGTCGGCGAGCGCCACGACGTCTGCAAACACCACGGCGGCATCGCGCACTAGTAGAGCGTCAGGACAAGGGTAGCCTCGTAGGCCGTCGGAACCGCCGGAGACGTTGAGAGCAGGGGAGGGTTCTTCCCGCCCTTGCTCTCAACGTGTTCGGTGTTCTGCCGCACGTCTTGAAGATTCGTACTGCTCACGCGGGCTCGAGACCGCGCAGCAGATGCTTTGCGCGCGCGACGCTGACCACGCGCGCGAGCCGCGCCAGCTCCAACTCCAAAACGCGTTGGCCAAGGGGAGTGAGCCGATAGTAACGCCGACGCTCGTCGTCGGTGGCGGGCGATTGTCGCGCCCCGCCGCGCGGGCGCATGACTTCCTCGATCAACGCCGACGTGAGCATCCGCTGTATGGAACCATACAGCGTTCCCGGTCCCATTCGGATCTGCCCTTCGGTCATTTCCTCCACCTCCTGCGCCACCGCGTAGCCATGTCGGCCAGGGCTATCGTCCGACTCGTCGCGTCTGCCATCGGCGAGCGCGAGCAGGATGTGCAGCACGACCGGCGTGAGAGGAAGAAGATCCTGTGCCTCCGGCGAACGTTTCACCCACTGCTCCCGTTTAGCGAGTTAATAATGTGGTCAGTCCGCGCGGAGCGCGACGATCGGATCGACGCGGCTGGCTCGCCGTGCCGGCAGGTAGCAGGCCGCCAGCGCGATGAGTCCGAGCACGAGCGGCACGACGGTGAAGGTCAATGGATCGGTTGCGCTCACGCCGAAGAGTTGGCTTGCGAGGAGGCGCGTCGCGAGCGCGGCGATCGCGAGTCCGATGAATAGCGCGAGCGTCGTCGTACGCATGCCGTCGCGCAACACCATCGCCAGCACCTGGTACCGTCGCGCGCCGAGAGCCATCCGAATCCCGACTTCCTGCGTGCGTCGCGCGACGGCGTAGCTCATCACACCGTACACGCCAATGGCGGCAAGTACGAGGGCGAGCATCGCAAACCCTGTCATCAGCCAGACCGTGAGCCTCGGCCCACCACGCGCCTCGTCGAGAACGCGATTCATCGTGCGCACCCGCCATACCGGTTGATCGCGGTCGACCCGCCATACCGCCGCGCGAATCGAGTTCGCCACGGCCGCCGGATCGCCAGCGGCGCGGACCACGACTTCGGTGAAGATGAGCGGTCGCTGCAGGTACGGCATGTATGCCTCATCCAGCGGATCTTCGGAGAGCCGGAAGTGCTTCACCGTCCCGACGACACCGACGACCGTGGCCCACGGCGCGCCCGAACCACCGATGCGAATCGTCTTGCCGATGGGAGATTCGTTAGGCCAGGCCCGTCGCGCGAGCTGTTCGTTGACGATGACCACGGGAGGCGCGTCGGCGCGATCGTCGATCGTGAAGTCGCGGCCCACGAGTCGCGGAATGCGCAGCGTCGCGAAATAGTCACCACTCACGATGTTGAGCTGCGCGGTCGGCGCCTTCGATGCATCCGCCAGCGGCTTCCCGGGGAGGTAATAGGGGAAGGTCTCGCCATTGCCATTCAGCGGCGTCGCCCGAACGAGCGCGGCGTGCTGTACGCCCGGCACCGCTCTCATCTCCTCGAGTGTACGGGTGAACATCGCGCAGATCTGTCCTTCTGTCGGGTACTTTGCTGCCGGGAGCCGGAATTGCAGCGTCAACACGTGAGACGCATCGAAACCCGGATCGACGCGCGACAGGGCGGCAAGACTTCTCGTCAAGAGGCCCGCGCTCACGAGCAAAACGACGCTGAGTGCGATCTGTGCCGCGACGAGCACGTTCCGCAGCATCGATCGCGCGGCACGCGACGCGCCGCCGTCGCCGCGCACGGTGAGCGCGTCACGCACGTCGGCACGGGAGTACTGCCACGCTGGGGCGCTGCCGAAGAGAATGCCGGCGCCTAACGTGACTGCCATCGCGAAGAGCAGCACCGGCGCGTCCAGTCCGACGGTGCCGTTCACCGGAATCGTCGCCGCCAACTGAGCCGCCAGCAGCGAGACGCCCCACCGCGCGATCGCCACGCCGAGCGCACCACCCACCACCGACAGTACGAGACTCTCCGTGAGCAGCTGTCGAATGAGTCTCGATCGACCGGCGCCTAACGCGGTCCGCACCGAGAGCTCGCGCCGTCGCGCGGCCGCCCGGGCCAGCTGCAGGTTCGCGACGTTCGCGCACGCGATGAGAAGGACGATTGCCACGGCGCCGAGCACGACGAGGATCGGTGTGCGCACCGGCCCCACAATCTGCTCGACGAGTGGCTGCACGTTCACGCCGATGCCGGCGTTCGTCGCGGGATATTCGCCGCCGAGACGGCGCGCGATCGCGTCGAGGTCCGCCTGCGCACGTTCCACGCTCACGCTCGCCTTGAGCTTGCCGACGACGAGCACACCGGGTCGGCCGCGGAGCTCGAGATCACCCGCGTTCGGGTAAAATCCGATCGGCATCCAGACGTCGGGCGTCCCGAGCGGTGCCGTGGTCTCCGGTCGCGTGACGCCGACGATCGTAAACGGGAGGCCGTTGAGCACCAGCGTGCGACCGAGTACGTCGGCGCGCCCGCCAAGATGCGAACGCCAGAAATCATCGGAGATGACAGCGACGGCCTGCTTCGTCCCCACCTGGGTCTCCGCGTCGGTGAAGAATCGCCCCTGTACCGGCGTCGCGCCGAGCGCGGCGAACATGTTAGCGGTGATGAAGCTGCCGATGATGCGCTCAGGCCGATCGCCGCCCGTGAGGTTCACGCTCTGGCCGCGCATGACCGCGAGCGCATCGAAGCTCCGTGACTGCTTCTGCCAGTCGAGATAGTCGAGGTAAACGACGCCGACCTGGCGGTCCTCTCCTCGCGTTCCCCACACGAGGACGAGACGCTTGGCGTCGGGCCAGGGAAGTGGACGCAGCAATACGGCGTTCACGACGCTGAAGATCGCCGTCGTCGCGCCAATACCGAGAGCCAGAGTGAGCACCGCGATGAATGTGAACGCGGGTCGGCTCCGAAGCGTGCGAAGCGCGAAGCGGAGGTCCTGTCGGACTGCGTCCATCGTTTCCTCTCGATCCAGATAGAAGGGGGACGACCATGGCACGTCCACTTCGTCGGCGTGGAGGGCCTCGGCGCGCGAAGTGAGAAGGTGCAGCCATTCGACGGGCGCACTGCTCAGCACGTCGATGACGAGATGCCACCACAGCCGCGCGACGCCGCGGTACCCGTGACGGTGCCGCGCCTCGGCGCGGCGCGCCCGAAAGAACCCCTGCATCTCCACGCCAAAACGCGCGCGGAATGACGGCGGATAGCAGGCGAGCAGGGCAGTGAAGCAGAGCTCCGGAAAGTCTCGGCGAGGCATGCGGGTTGTGGTCGACTGCATCCGTTACGGATGTATCATGGGAAAAGGTTCAGCGGTCCACAAGGGTGGCGCGTAGTGCTGGGCAACGGGAGGAAGTCGCAGGGAAGCAGTCCGGTGGGGGTGGGCCTACCGGTTTCCTGCAGCTTGCTCCCGTTTCCCATATTGTCGGGCCGGTCGTAGCTTCAGTGCCCCACCACTATCGCCGCGTCGCTCTCACCTGGGAGTTCGTCATGCACGCCCTCCGCCTCCCGCTCGCACTCGCCGCCCTGTTGTCCGTCGCGTCGAGCGCCATCGCTCAGCAACCGCAGGCCGCCTCGAGTCCATCTTCGGCGCGAAGTGCCGGCGGAAAGCAACTGACGCCTGCCGACCTCAAGGCGTGGAAGACGATCCGTACCCCAGTACTGTCGAACGACGGCAAATGGTTCGCGTACGTGCTCGCGCCAAATGAGGGCGACGCGACCGTGGTCGTTAGGCAGACGGCCGACGGCGCGACGGAGCAGCGATTCCCCATCGGCGAGCCGCCAGCGGCGGGACCGGTGAATCCGTTCGCCGGCGGCGGTGCTGCGCCCGCGACGCTCGCCATCTCCGGCGACTCGAAATACGCCGCGTTCACGGTGTATCCGAGTCAGCGGGACGCGCGCCGCCTGCGCCAGCAGCGCAAGCCGGCTCAGAACAAGGTCGTGCTGGTGAATCTGGCGACGGGCCAGAAGACGGAGTTCGACCGCATTCGGCGCTTCGCGTTCTCCGGCGAGAAGCCGCAGGTGGTGGCCCTCTACAGCTATCCCGCCGAAGCGCCCGCGCAGGGTGGTGCGGCGGCGCAAGGCGGCGGAGCGCCCGCCCCGGCCGCTGGACGCGCCGAAGGCGCGGATCTGCTGCTGTACACGCTCGCCAATGGCAGCATCATCAACATCGGCAACGTTGGCGACTTCGCATTCGACGAGTCGGGCAGCTACCTCGCCTACACCATCGACGCGCGCGACGAGATCGGGAATGGTGTTCAGTTGCGCGATCTCCGCAGCGACGTCGTTCGCCCCCTCGACAGCGAACAAGCGCTGTATCGCCGGTTGGCGTGGGCCGACAGTGGTCCGGCGCTCGCCGTGCTTCGCGGCAAGCCCGATACTGTGGCAAAGGACACGCTCTACAGCGTCGTCGCGTTTACCGGTGTTGGTACCACGGTGCAGAAGAAATCAGTCTTCGACGCCGCTGGTCGCACGGATTTCCCCGCGGGCATGAAGGTGAGCGCCGATCGCGCCCCGCACATCGCCGACGACTTCGCCACCGTGTTCTTCGGTATTCGCGAAGCGAATCCGAGGCCCGCCGCCGAGGTCGTGGCCTCGCGGGACAACGCGGCGACGCGAACGCCGATCGTTCAGGCGGGCGCGCCCGGGGAAGGCGGGGCGCGCAATCAGCCGCGCGCGGATCAGGACGACGAGACGCCCACGCTCGTGCTGTGGCACTGGAAGGATCCACGTCTCCAATCGCAGCAGCTCGTTCAGGAGCAGCAGGATCGCGCGTACAGCTATCTCTCCGAATATCGCTTCGCGGAGAACAAATTCGTCAGGCTCTCGGACGACGGGCTCCGTCAGGTGACGCTGCTGCCTCACGACCACTACGCGTACGGCGTCGACAGCCGCGACTACGATCAGCGCGCGAGCTACGATGGCCGTCGCTACGCCGACATCTATACCGTCGATCTCAAGACCGGCGCTCGTACTGTCGGGCTCAAGAAAGCGTTGCAGTTCTCCGGCTTGCCGGCACCAGACGGCAAACAGCTGCTCTACTGGGGCGACGACGCAAATTACTGGGTTCTCGATCTGGCCACCGGGCAGAAGCGGAACGTCACCAAAGACGCTCCGGTGAGCTTCGCGAATACCGACGACGATCACAACAACATCGTGTCGCCGCCGCGTCCAGTGATGGCGTGGGCGAAGGACGGGAGCGCGGTGCTCCTCAACGATGGTTGGGACGTCTGGCGCGTTCCGGTGAGCGGGGCTGGCAAGGCCGTGAACCTAACGACGGACGGCCGCAAGAATCAGCTTCGCTACCAGCGACTGTACGCGTTCGCGACGGGCGTGACGGCCGGGCGCGGCGGCCGCGGCGGGCGTGCGGCTGGATTCGGGATCGAGGAGGGCGTTGATCTCACGAAGCCACTCTATTTCAGCACCTACGGCGAGTGGACCAAGAAAGAAGGTCTGGCGCGCGTCGAGCCGAACAAGGTGGGAGCAACGGCACTCGTTTCGGATGACGCCTCGTACGCCTTCACGAAGGCGAAAGATGCCGACGTGTACCTCTACACGCGTCAGACGTCGCAGCAGTTCCCCGACTATTACGTCGCGACTCCCGACCTCAAGAGCGGACGCCGCATCACCGACGCGAACCCACAGCAGAAGGACTTCGCCTGGTCCAGCGGCGCCCGCCTCATCAAGTACGTGAGCGACAAGGGTGACACGCTGCAGGGCGCGCTCTACCTCCCGGCGAACTACGAGCCAGGCAAGAAGTATCCACTGCTCGTGACGATCTACGAGAAGCGTTCACAATTGCTCAACGCGTATGTCACGCCGAGCGAGACGAGCACGCCGAATCGAAGCATCTACACCAGCCGCGGCTACGCCGTGCTGGATCCGGACATCGTGTATCGCGTGAACGATCCGGGGATGTCGGCGGTGTGGTGCGTGCTGCCGGCCGTACGCGCGGCGATCGCGACCGGCGCGATCGATTCGACGCACATCGGCCTCTGGGGGCACTCGTGGGGAGGTTACCAGACGGCGTTCCTCGTCACGCAGACGAACATGTTCCACGCCGCCGTGGCCGGCGCCCCGCTCACCGACATGGTGAGTATGTACAGCTCGATCTACTGGAACACCGGCGGCACGAACCAGGGCATCTTCGAGTCGAGCCAGGGCCGCTTCAAGGGCAACTTCATCCAGAACTACGACGCCTACATTCGCAACTCGCCGGCGTTCCACGCCGACAAGGTGACGACGCCGCTCATCATCCTGCATAACGACAAGGACGGCGCCGTCGACTTCAATCAGGGCATTACGTACTACAACACGCTGCGGCAACTCGGGAAGGATGTCATTCTCCTCGAGTACATCGGCGAGAACCACGGCCTGGGCCGGCCGGTGAATCAGAAGGACTACGCCGTCCGGATGCGCGAGTGGTTCGATTATCAGCTCACGGGCGCGACGCCGGCGGACTGGATCGTGAACGGCGTGCCGCGGCTCAAGCTGGAAGAGGAGCTCAAGTCACATCGCCAGGCGGAGCAAGCGAGCGTGAAGGCGGACGTTATTCCGTAGCGGGTGCGGGTAGAGGGTAGCGGGTTGGAATAAGGAAGGCCGACGGCAAGCCGTCGGCCTTCGTTCCTTTCCACCTCTACCCGCAACCCTCTACGCTCCACCCGTCTTCACCCCGCCGCTTCGTTGTACGGGTCGGTGTCGTTTGGGCGCGCCTGGTCGCTGTCGAGCGGCCGAACACTCGGCGGTGGCTCGAACTTCGGGGTTCCGCGGCGACCGCGCGGTGGCCGCCCTCGGCGATTACGCCCCGATACTCCGCCGGGCCGGTTCCCACCGCCGCTTTCACCAGCTTGCTCGCCACCGCCGCCTCCCCCTTCACCACCACCGCCCTCCTGCACGCGAGGTCCGCGACGAAGGACTTCTTCGCGACAGGCAGCGAGCACAGCCTCCAACGCTTCGATGCCGTCATCGGTGGCTTCGAGGAAGAGATCCTTGACCACCGATTCAGCGCGCTCGAGCTGATTGATCAACATCTTCGCGTGCGTCCGGCTCGGCATTTCGCCGCACACTTTGGGCACGACGCGGTTACCGCACGCGCGATGCAGGACGATGAACACGCCCCGCTTGCCCGGCTGCATGAAGTACGGGGACTTCGAGACCTGATTGGTTGCTATCCTTGGTCGCCGTCCGCCCGCACCCCCGGCACCTCTTTTCCGTTTTGCCATAGCTTCGGCCGTCTCCCGGAAAGACGATCTAAAGAATACACGGTGTAGCGCGTTCCGCGTAGGGCGCGATCGGTGATCGCGGTGAACGGTGATCGGTGAACGGTGAACGGTGATCGGTAGCTCACAGATCACAGCTCACAGATCACCGATCACCGACCTCAGACCACCGAGATCACCGATCACCACCGGCCACGGCTCTCGAGTCCGAGCTGCGACGGTCGTTGGCGCCGTACGCGATCTTGGCCTTTGGATCGAAGATGATCGTGTGCGCGTCACCCTGACGACCACGCTGCTCCACGGCGTGCCCCATCGCCTGCAGACGAGCAAGCGTGGAGTCGGGTAGCGCGCCGTGCTCGAACGTCGCGACGTCAGGCAGCCATTGATGGTGCAAGCGTG
This sequence comes from Gemmatimonadaceae bacterium, assembly GCA_036493735.1. Lineage (GTDB taxonomy): Bacteria > Gemmatimonadota > Gemmatimonadetes > Gemmatimonadales > Gemmatimonadaceae > AG2. The sequence goes on along the minus strand of DASXPH010000098.1, from coordinate 100,938 downwards.
GCGCGTCGACCGCCTCGCGCGCGTTCATGCCAAAGCCCGTCGCGTTCAGCACGACCTCCATCACCGTATTGATGATCGTGCGGCCGCCTGGCGAGCCGGTCACCATGAAGAGCTTCCCACCCTTCGTCACGATGGTCGGTGACATCGAGCTGAGCATGCGCTTGCCCGGCGCAATGAGATTCGGCCGCGTGCCGATGTCACCCTGCACGTTCGTTTCCCCTGGCTTCTTGTTGAAGTCGCCCATCTCGTTGTTGAGGAGGAAGCCCGCACCGCGCACCACGACGTGCGAGCCGTAGCCGCCTTCCAACGTGAAGGTGTTGGAGACGGCGTTGCCGTCCTTGTCCACGACGGAGAACTGCGTCGTCTCGTCGCTCTCCGCGGCGACACTCGTCGACGTCACGATGTCTTTGCCCAGCTCGACGCTGCTCGTCGCCTTCGCGCGATCGGTGTGCGCGGCTAGACCGGCCGCATAGCTCGCCGACGTCAATCGCGCGATCGGCATCTTCACGAAGTCCGGATCACCCAGGTAGCGCGCGCGGTCGAGATAGGCGCGACGCATCGCCTCGATGATGAGGTGCAGCGTCTCCGGCGACCAACGGCCGTCCTTCGCGAGGTCGAAGTGTGAGAGAATGTTAAACATCTCCACCATCGCCACGCCGCCCGAGCTCGGCGGTGGCATCGTGATGATGTCGTAGCCATTGTAGCGGCCGCGAATCGGCGCGCGCTCCTTCGCTCGATAGTCGGCGAGGTCTTGCTTGGTGATCAAGCCACCGTTGCGATGCATGTCGGCGGCAATGCTGTCGGCGATCCAACCGGTGTAGAACACGTCGCCACCGCGGGTCGCGATTGCCGTGAGCGTGCGCCCGAGATCAGCGAGGACGAGCGTGTCTCCGGGCTGCCATGCCCCGCCGCCAGGCTTGCCGTAGGCGGTGACCGAGGCAGAATAGGGCTTCATTCCCTGTTCAGCTTCACGCGTGAGGCTATGCGCGAGGCTGGAGTCGAGAGGAAATCCTTTCGACGCGAGCTCCGCAGCCGGCATCACCACATCGCGCCAGGGCAGCTTGCCGAACTTGCGATGCGCCAGCGCGAGGCCGCGCACGGTACCTGGTACGCCCGGGGCGAGATAGCCCGTTGCCGTCAACTTGCGATTGATGTTTCCCGCCGAGTCGAGGTACATCGTTGGCGTCGAGCCGCGCGGCGCCCGCTCGCGGTAGTCGATCGTCGTCGCCCTCCCATCCTTGAGTCGCACGACCATGAATCCGCCGCCGCCGATGTTGCCGGCGCCCGGATACGTCACCGCGAGCGCGAAAGCCGTCGCCACCGCCGCGTCCACCGCGTTGCCACCTTTGTGGAGGATGCTCGCTCCTACCTGCGACGCGATCGAAGAGCTCGAGATCACCAGTCCAGTCTTCGACACCGTCATTCCGGCGGAGTCGGTTGCCGTCTGCGCCCGAAGCGGGAGAGCGAACGTCAACACCGGAGCGAGCGCTAGGTAGCGGCGAATGCGAGAGCTCATAGTCACTCCACAGGTTAATCGACGGTGAACGCCGAGAGTCTTGACGCCCCACTCCGTGGGCGTACGCTACGTCAATCCAAGTTTATCGAGGTGTTGCGTCATGCGCGTACTATCCGCGGCCTTCATCGCGATTCTCCTTCCAGCCGCGACAACGGCGCAAGTGCGCCAGTCCGGCGCGGGCACCTCCACTCCGCGTGCCCTCGATCTCCAGGACTACTATCGGATAGAGAGCGCTGCCTCGCCAGCGATCTCGCCCGACGGGAAGCGTGTGGCGTTCGTGCGCACCTATCTCGTCGAGAACGAGAACCGACGCCAGAGCGAGATCTGGCTCGCGCAGACAGATGGCTCAGCGCCGGCGGTTCGCATCACGAACCCTGCATTCAGCGCCACCGATCCGCGCTGGAGCCCGGACGGCTCGCTCCTCGCGTTCGCCTCGCGCCGGAAATCGCTTGCTGGTGGCACGGACTCCACCGAGGACAGCTCGATCTGGTTTCTCCGCATGGATGCACCAGCGGGTGAGGCATTCCAGATCGAGGGGGTTGGCGGCGTCCCGATCTTCAGTCCCGACAGCCGTTGGATCGCTTTCCTTCGACGCGCGCGCGTGAAGCCACGCGGCTACAGCGATCCAGTGGAGAAAAAGCTGGCCGATCGGTTCAAGGGAAAGATCTATGACTGGATGAACGCGCGCTTCGACCAACGCGGCTATCTGAGCGATCCGCGCGATTCGCTTGCGACGCCACCAGCGGAGCTGTACGTCGTGCCGCGCGAGGGCGGCGTTCCCCGTGCGATCACGCATCTCGCTGTGGACGTGCAGGAGCCGGCGTGGAGCGCCGACTCGAGATTCCTCGCTTTCGTCGCGAACGTGCACCAGCGCGACGAGTACACGTACGAGCGCGGTGATCTGTTCGTCGTCGACCTGCAGGGGACGGTGAAGCGCTACACCGACGACGGCTACGACCACAGCGCTCCTGCCTGGTCCCCCGACGGCCGCTCGATAGTCGTTAGGCGAGAGGAGGGGCTGAGCGCCGTCATCGCGGCGAAGCGCACCTACGGCGCCCCGATCGATCTCTTCCGCGTTCCGGTGGATGCCGCGCTCAACGAGACCAGCCACTGGCAGAATCTCACGGCCAGTTGGGATCTGATTCCCGGTCGCCCCGAAGTGGAGCCGGACGGTCGCGGTGTGCTTTTCGACGCCGAAGTCGGCGGCGATCACCACCTCTTCCGAGTGCCCCTCGCCGGTGGCGCGGTCGAGCAGTTGACGCACGGAGCCCGCCGATTGAGTGGATTCTCAACCTCGGCGGCAGCGACCCGCGTCGCCTACTCGGCCACCGACCCGACGCATCCCGCCGAGGTTTATGTCGCCCGCCTCGACGCCGCCTGCGCCGACCATGTGCTGCGTTGTGAGACGCGGGTCTCGAACGTCAACAGCGGCTTTCTCGCCGACGTCCATCTCGATTCGGCGACTCGTGTGCTCTTCGATAGCAAGGACGGAACGAAGGTCGAGGGTTGGGTGATCATGCCGTCGCATGCGTCTGGCGAACGTGTCCCGCTCATTCTCGCGATCCATGGCGGACCGCACGGTGCCTACGGCAACAACTTCGACTTCGAGCTCCAGCTCTTCGCCGCGAAGGGGTACGCGGTGCTATACACGAATCCACGCGGCTCTACTGGCTACGGCGAGCACTTCCTCTGGGCGACCTGGGGAGGAGGGTGGGGCATCAAGGACTACGAGGACGTGATGGCCGGGGTCGATTATGTGCTTGCTCATTTCCCCGTCGATCCGAAGCGCCTCGGCGTCACCGGCTATTCATATGGCGGCTTCATGACCGATTGGGTGATCACCCAGACGAACCGCTTCTCCGCCGCGATTGCCGGCGCCGGAATCAGCAACTGGGTGAGCGACTATGGCACCGCTGACATTCCGCGAACGAAGGAGAGCGAGTTCTTCGGCGCGCCCTGGGAGCCGCGCGGCTACGAGCTGCTCTGGCGACAGTCGCCGATTCATTACGCGGCAAACGTCACGACGCCGACGATGTTCGTTCATGGCGAGGCTGACCTCCGCGTGCCGATCGAGCAGGGTGAGCAGATGTACACCGCGCTCAGAAAGCGAAAGATCCCAGCGCGGATGGTCCGCTATCCCGAGTCTTACCACGGCGGCTGGACGGCATGGAACAGCGTCCATCGCTACTGGCAGGAGATCCAGTGGTGGGATCGCTGGCTGGGCAAGCAGCTAGGTGTGAGGGTTAGGGACCCAGCTGCCGGGGATGCAATTCTGGATCATCCTCGAAGCCTTCTTCGAGGGACGGAAACGGGCCGAAGTCGCGCCACGCCCTGACATCAGCGTGAGCAACTGCGGCAACCACCTCCAGGCCGCGCTCCGCTTGTTACGCCATCGGTCGACGCACGATGCCGACCGTGATCACCGACGTCGGTCGCTCGCCATGGTACGATCGCATCGAGGCACCGCGCGAGTGCTACGCGGGCACTCGCTGCGCCGTGCTCCCAACAAAAAAGGCGAACGTTCCACCTCCGAAGGCGAACGTTCCACCTCTGAACACGAACGAGACAATGTACGACACGAACGAAGCAATACTGGCAGTCAACCTGATTACTTGGCAGGCGAAGACCGCGTCGCCCAACACGAACGCGACTCCGCACGACACGAACGCGACTCCGCACAACACGAACGCAACGCCACACGACGCGAACGCAACGCCACACGACACGAACGCGGCACTGTACGACACGAACGAGGCAATGTTGGCAGTCACCCTGATTAGTTGGCAGGCGAAGGCTGCATTTCACGACACGAACGAGGCTTCACACGACACGAACGAGGCTTCACACGACACGAACGCGACTTCACACGACACGAACGAGGCTTCACACGACACGAACGCGACTTAACACGACAGGAACGCGACTTAACACGACAGGAACCCGGTTTCCACCGAGTCGTCAGGTTTTTCTGATCCCTGACGCCGCCGTAATCTCACGCCAGTCGACTCGATGCTGAGACCTCGCCCCTGGACTGGCCGTCGACGTCGCGATTCCTACCAGCTACACCGAAAGGTTTCAAATCAGCCTCGCGCCACGCCTCACTGACTCGGTTCCCCTACTGTAGCTGCGGGTGTCGGAGCCGGCGCTGTCGGCTTCTTCGCTCGAGGCGCCGGGATGCTCAACAGCACCGCCGTCGCCGCGAGGACGAAAGCTGCCACCACCACCTCCGATGTCGCGGAGCGACGGATTGCGATCGCCGCGCCCTCGCTGCCTAACGTCGGCTTCTGCCGCTGCCAGTTCCAGGCGCCGAGCGAGAACACCGCGGCCACGAAACAGAGCTTGACGATCAGCGCGATTCCGTACGCCGACTTCCAGAGATTCGACAGCACATGTAGGTGCTCCCAGGCGATGATCACGCCGAACAGCACGAGCACGGGCGCCGCTGTCAGCGCTAGCGGCGAGAACGAGTACACCATGTCGGAGACGATCGCGCCACGGTATTCACGGGCGACTTCGTTGCGCAGGACGACGGCAATTCCAGCCACGACCATCACGAACAATGTGCCAATCCAGAGACCGCCGGCGAGCACGTGCATTGGATTCGCGAGATCCTTCCACTGTCCGACCAATCCGTTGCGCAGCAGCTCCACGAGAAAGCCGATCGCCGCGAGAGCCCACCCAATCGTGCTGCCGCGCAGGGCGAGCACGAAGCCAATCAGTGCAACAACGAGAAACAGCGCCTGAATGGCAACGGCGGCGTTCTGCGTGAGCAGCTGCGATACTGTCACGTGTTTGCGCGCGGCGAGGCCCGGCAGCTGGTATAGCATTAGTCCGATGCCCACGAGGATGCCGATCAAGCCGATCGCGGCTGCCCGGCGCGCGGTCTCCGCGTACACGCGTCTCCAGGTGGTGTCGATGCCGCCGCGATTGGCCGTCGCGAGCTCGCCTCTCGCCAGCGCCCCGCGCATGACGACATATCGAAATCCAATCGCTCCAGCCGGGAAAAAGGACCCGATGAAGCCGATGTACTCCATGATCGGTTGCGGCCACTTTATCAACGACTGAGCAGCTTGCACGTGTTCCTCGCCATGGTGGTAGAGACGCTCTATTACTGCCGAGGCGTGCTCGACGTTGGGCCGCTGAAAATGCAGGTGCCGTTCCGCCGCGATGGTCGCGTCGCCATCTTCAGCTTTCCAACCTTCAATTTCTCCCGCTCGGTTGAGAAGATAGCGATGCGATTTTCCGTTTCACTGCTCCTCGGAGCAGGCGCGCTGACGCTGGCTCCGCGCGCTCCCAACCCCGATGTCCTCCGCGGCTTCACCGCGGAATCCTCCCGTGTCGAACGTGACTGGGAGACGCGCTTTCGGGCAATTCCCGATCCTGCCCGCATGCGAAGCATGATGGAGCACCTCTCGGCGCGCCCGCATCATGTTGGTTCTCCGTACGACAAAGCGAACGCCGAGTGGATTCGCGATCAGTTTCGCTCCCTCGGATGGCAGGCGGAGATCGAGAACTTCGACGTTCTATTTCCCACGCCAAAGGAGCGCGTCGTCGAGCTCGTGTCTCCGACGACCTTCCGCGCGAAGCTGCAGGAACCAACGGTGCCGGGAGACCCCACGTCGGGTCAGCACGACGAGCAGCTCCCGTCGTACAACGCCTACTCGATCGACGGTGACGTCACCGGTCCGCTCGTCTTTGTGAACTACGGCGTGCCCGCCGATTACGAGGAGCTCGAGCGCCACGGTGTGTCCGTGAAGGGCGCGATCGTCATCGCGAAGTACGGTGGCTCGTGGCGCGGTATCAAGCCGAAGGTGGCTGCGGAGCACGGGGCCGTCGGTTGTCTGATCTACTCGGATCCGCGCGACGATGGATACGCTGATGGCGACGTTTTCCCCAAGGGGCCGATGCGACCGCGCGACGGCGTTCAGCGCGGCAGTGTTGCCGACATGCCCACGTATCCTGGTGATCCACTGACGCCGGGTGTGGGCGCGACGAAGGACGCCAAGCGCTACACCGTCGCCGAAGCGCCGACGATCACCAAGATCCCGGTGCTGCCGATCTCCTACGGTGATGCCGAGCCGCTGCTCTCCGCTCTCACGGGCGCCGTGGTACCGGAATCGTGGCGCGGAGGTTTGCCCGTCACCTATCGCTTCGGTCCGGGTGCGGCGCGAGTGCACCTGCGCGTGAAGTCGGACTGGGGTTTGAAAACACTCAACGATGTCATTGCACGACTGCCGGGCACGACTGAGAGCGAGCAGTGGGTCATCCGCGGGAACCACCACGACGCATGGGTGAATGGCGCCGAGGATCCAATCTCGGGCCTCGTGGCCGAGCTCGAGGAGGCGCGTGCGTTAGGTGATTTGTATAAGCAGGGATGGCGGCCGAAGCGCACGATCATCTACGCTGCGTGGGATGGTGAGGAGCCAGGCCTGCTCGGCTCGACGGAGTGGGCGGAGACGCACGCGGACGAGCTGCGCCAGCATGCGGTCGCATATCTCAACAGCGATACGAACGGCCGCGGCTACCTCGGTCTCGAGGGTTCGCATACTCTCGAGAAGTTCATCAATGGCGTCGAGAAGGACGTTCCCGACCCGGAAGCGGGCGTCAGCACGTGGAAGCGCAATCAGGCCGCGGAAATCCGGCTTGGCTCGCCCGAAGTGCGCCGTGAGGCGCGCGAGCGGGAAGATCTCCGCATTGGCGCGCTCGGCTCGGGCTCGGACTACTCGCCCTTCCTTCAGCACCTCGGCATCGCGTCGCTGAATCTTGGCTATGGCGGCGAGGATCCGGGCGGCATCTACCACTCGATCTACGACGACTTCTATTGGTATACGCACTTCAGCGATACGGCATTCGTCTATGGACGCGCGCTCGCCCAGGCCGCGGGTCAGAGCGTGATGCGTCTTGCGGACGCGGATCTTCTGCCGTTCGCATTCACTAACCTCGCCGAGACGGCACAACGGTACGCCACCGAGCTTCAGCAGTTGCGCGATCGACGCGCGACCGAGATTGCCGAGAGGAATCGAGAGATCGAGGAAGGACTCTTCGCCGCGACGAACGATCCGCGCACCCCGACCCGCGCGCCGGCGGCGGAGACCCGCGCGCCACAGTTCGACTTCGCACCGCTTCTCAATGCGCTCGACTCACTCACCCGAGCGGCACAGCATTACGAGCGCGCGTACGGGCAGTGGGTGGATCACGGCGGAGTCACGCAGGCTGGAAGCGCCGGCGCATCGTCGTTGAAGTCGATCAACGATCGACTGTTGCAGGCCGAGCGCGCCCTCACGACGAGCGATGGGCTGGCAAAGCGGCCCTGGTACACGCATCTGCTCTACGCGCCTGGATACTATACAGGCTACGGCGTCAAGACGATGCCGGGCATTCGTGAGGCAATCGAGCAGGGCCAGTGGTCGTCGGTGAATGGGGAGATCGAGCGGGTCGCGGCCGCGCTCGAACGCGAGGCTACGCTCGTCAGCCAGCTGGCGGACGCCGTAGGCACGTTGCACTAGGCTGTCGCTCCGCAGTCAACAGATTCCGTACACCTCGAGGCACCGGGACGTCTGTACCGTTCCGGCGCCTCGCTCCATGTTCCACTTTCGTCGCGGCACGAATAGCTCTCGACTACCAGCGACCAACCCGCAGCCTCAGCCCCTCAACGCAATGTCCACTACTCGACGCGAGTTCCTCATCCGCTCCGCGGCCGCCGCGGGCGCGGTCGGCCTCGGCATCGTACCACGCATCGCGTTGGGCGACGACCGCGCATCGTCGCCTGGCCATGCGAGCAAGCCACTCGACATTCTAATCCTTGGCGGCACGGGATTCATGGGTCCGGAGCAGGTGAACTACGCGCTCAGCCGTGGTCACCACATCACGCTCTTCAATCGCAACAAGACGCGGCCTGACATGTTCAAGGGGCAGGTCGATCAGCTCATCGGTGACCTGAACAACGACACGTCGGCGCTCGCTGGAAAGAAGTTCGACGTGGTGATCGACAACCCGACCACAGCTCCGGCGTGGGTGCGCAACGTCGCGCGGTACATGAAGGGCAACACGGGGCACTACATCTTTATTTCGACGATCTCCGTTTACCCGGACAACTCGGTGCCGAATGCGGACGAGACGGCGCCGACGACGCCAATGCCGGACAGTCTCGATGCGTACACGCTCGACCGACAGAATTTCGGCCGCTACTACGGCGCGCTGAAGTCGCGCTCCGAGAAGGAAGTCCAGGACAACTATCTCGGCATCTTCACGATCATCCGGCCCGGCCTGATCGTGGGACTGCTCGATCCCAGCGATCGCTTCACCTACTGGCCCGTGCGCGTCGCTCGCGGCGGTGAGGTGCTCGCTCCAGGCGAGCCTAACGATGTGACGCAGTTCATCGACGCCCGTGATCTCGCCGAGTGGACCGTCCGCATGGCCGAGAAGGGCCCGCGCGACGGGGGCGGCATCTACAACGCTACCGGCCCTCGCCAGCCACTACCCATGGGTCAGTTCCTGCAGGCATGCAAGGAAGTGAGCGGCTCCGATGCGCGCTTCACCTGGGTTCCCTGGTCGTTCCTGCAGGAGCAGAAGATTCGAGGCTGGCGGGACATGCCGATCGTCGTGCCGCCTAACGGCCCGACGGCGGGCTTCGACCGCCGCAACATCGATCGGGCGCTGGCGAAAGGACTCACCTTCCGTCCCCTGAACGTGACGATCAAGGACACGCTCGAGTGGAACAAGACGCGGCCGCAGGAGGCGCAGGACAAGCTCGCGGCCGGAGCGATCGCTGGGATCTCGGCGCAGCGTGAGGCGGAGGTGCTCGCGGCCTGGCACGCCAAGGCGAATTCGTGAACGAATTGGCCGAGAACGGGGAAAAGCCGACGCTGCTCCGTAGGCTGGTCGACGTGCGGCCGAATGAAACGACCGCGATGTGGAGCTCGTTCGTTTTCTTCTTCTTCGTTCTCAGTAGCTATTTCATTCTCCGGCCGATTCGCGACGCGGTTGCCGTCTCGAACGGCGTGTCGCGGCTGCCCTGGTTGTTCGCGGGCACGCTCGCCGTGATGCTCGTCGCGAACCCCCTCTTCTCCTCACTCGTCGTTCGCCTTCCCGTTCGCCGCTTCATACCGATCACGTATCAGTTCTTCGCCGCGAATCTCGTCGTCTTCTTCTTTGTGATGCGCACGACGGCGAGCGCCCAATCGCTTGGCCCGCGTTGGGTAGGCATCGTGTTCTATCTCTGGGCCAGCGTTTATAACTTGTTCATCACGTCGGTGTTCTGGTGCCTCATGGCCGACGTGTTCCGGAGCGACCAGGCGAAGCGACTCTTCGGGTTTATTGGCGTCGGCGGCACACTCGGATCGATCACTGGCTCGTTGCTCACCGCGACGCTGGCCAGGCGAATCGGAACAGTCAACCTGCTGCTCATCTCAATCGCGCTGCTCGAGATCGCGTCGCTCCTCGTCGCCCGGTTCCCGACGACATCGTTTCGTGCTGCGACCGACACGGCCGGGGTGAGCGAGAAGGAGGAGAAGCCGATCGGTGGCAGTGTCTGGGCCGGCCTGGTCAGTTCTGTTCGCTCGCCATATCTGCTCGGCATTGCCGGCTTTCAGATCCTCTACACGATCGGCAGCACATTTCTTTACTTCGAGCTGACCGATATTGTCCGTCGATACGCAGCCGGCGCCGACGAGCGTACCGCCGTGCTCGGGTACATCGAGCTCGCCGTTCAAACACTCACAGTCGTCACCCAGATCTTCCTCACGGGCCGTGTCATTCGCTGGTTTGGGCTCGCGGCGACGCTGGCGCTGCTTCCGGCGCTCACGGTGCTGGGGTTCACCGCGCTCGGTCTCGCACCCATTCTGGCGACGGTCGTCGTCTTCACCGTCCTCCGGCGCGGTACCAACTTGGGATTCACGAATCCAGCGGTCGAAGTGCTCTTCACCGTCGTGCCGCGCGAGGACAAGTACAAGGCAAAGAGCTTCATCGAGACCTTCGTCTATCGTGCCGGCGACCAGATCGGGGCCTGGACGTACCAGCTCTTCCTGGTGTTCGCACTCGGGGCAAGCGGCGCCGCGTTCGGAGCCGTGCCGTTCGCCGCGGCGTGGCTTGCGCTCGGTCTCTGGCTCGGGCGACGCCAGGGTCAGCTGGCGGCGGCGGAGCGGCAAAACGAGCCGCACATCGGTCCTCCCCTGGCGGCGGATGGCGCCCTCGCCCTCAATCGATAGCGAATCGCGCCAGGACGGGCACTGCTCTCAACATTTCAGCGCGAGCGCAGTACCTTCTCCGCTGACGATCATCCACAAACCATGTCGACCACCCTCTCGCCTCGCCCTGCCTCCGACGAGTACCTCTCGTACTACGAGCGATACATCTCGCTCGTCCCCGACGGTAACCTCGTCGAGCTGCTCGCGGAGCAGAATCGCGAGACCGTTCGCTTGGTCAGCGGGGTTGACGACAAGCGTGCTCTGTACGCCTACGCCGCGGGAAAATGGACCATCAAGGAAGTCGTTGGCCACCTCTGCGACGCCGAGCGAATTTTCGCGCATCGGGCGCTCCGCTTTGCGCGCGGTGATGGCCAGCCGTTGCCTGGCTTCGACGAGAACGCGTACGTGCCCGCGGGCCGATTCAACGAGCGCCCGATCGCCGATCTCGTCGACGAATTTCGAGCGATTCGCGTCTCGACGGTCCATCTCTTCCGCTATCTGAACGACGAGGAGCTGGCGAGGCGCGGTATCGCCAACAACAATCCGATCTCCGTCCGCGCACTCGCTTTCGTAATTGCCGGACACGAGCGTCATCACGCGAAGCTCCTGCGCGAGCGCTATGGGCTCTGAACGCTGACGGCGTCCGGCGCGAGGGCGACTCGCCGGCAGGGAGGGGACGGTCATGAGTGTTCGCAGCACACGGCAGGGTGACACCACGCTGATTCAGGTCGAGGGGCAGTTGGTCGCCGGCAACCGCCAACAGCTGCGCGAAGCAGTCACGTCGGAGATCGATCGTGGTGTCCGGAACTTCGTCATCGACTTTTCGGACACCGGCTATGTGGATAGCGCCGGCCTGGGCGCCCTCGTCTCGCTCTCCAAGAAGGTTCGCGAAGCCGACGGCTCACTTCGCCTAACGAACCTGAACGACGACCTGCGGACGCTCTTCGAGCTCACGCGACTGGATACCCTCTTTGCCCTTGGCCAGGACGACAGCTCTACATCGGCGGACCTCACCGTGCGACCCAATCCCCCACGCCCCGGCGACACGTCCACCCGTCAACGCGACGACGACGATGCCCGCGCGTGACGACCACGTGGGATGAGCGCGATTCGCACCGACCGGCTCCTCCTTCTCCAGGCCTCTGCCGACACGCTCGGTGCCGAGCTCGTTTCTCGTGATGCGTTAGGCACCGCGATCGGCGTCGCCGTTCCCGACAGCTGGCCGCCCGAGCTCTATGACGCCGATGCGGTCCGGTGGACCATCAACTGGCTCGCCGAGCATCCGGAGAACGCCGACTGGAGCATCTATTACATCGCCGAAGCGCCCGCGGACGCAGCCTCACGGCCGCGCCTCGTCGGCGTCGTTGGCTACAAGGGACCTCCGGACGATCAGGGGGTCGTCGAGATCGGCTACGGCGTTGTCCCGGAACATCGCCGGCGCGGCTTCGCCAGCGAAGCGGTCGAGGGCCTGCTCGCCCGCGCGTTCGCGGACGCTCGCGTGCGTATGGTAATCGCCCATACCCTGCCGGAGCTCGTCGCGTCGATCGGCGTCCTTCGATCGACCGGCTTCTCGTTCGACGGTCCGGGCAATGATCCACACGAGCCGGCCGCGATTCGTTATGTGCTCCCCCGCGAGCGCTACGAGCAGTTGCACCCCGACGATAGCAGGCTGGGATCGCCCGCCGTGCGCGTGAGCGGGCAGTCCGTTACCTAACGATTGGCGCTGCTTAAACAGATGGCGCGAGGTCCGCGCCGGCGCGAGAGCACATCCACGGACGGAGGATCGCGATGATCAGGAAGCTCAAGGATGGCCAGTATCGGCTCTACTCCCGGAAGAAGGATCCCAAGACGGGGAAGCGACGGAATCTTGGCACGTTTCGCACTCGGGCGGCCGCCGAAAAGCACGAGCGCGCCGTCCAGTTCTTCAAGCGTGGCGGTTAGGCAGGCACGTGAGGCCCGTTGGGCGACCTAACGACTTGGCCTAGTTATGCAGGCATTGCCCTTGCCGTGGCATCCCTTGCGGTTAGGTTTCGTGCGCGACGCTAAGAAACCATTAATGCGCGTGACCAAATTGGTGGTTAGGTGGGTCCCTTCTCGCGATAGCGCAGCATCGTGATCAACCTCAGACTTCCGAACTAATGCCACGCACCGCAAAAGGCCGCGGCCTAACGCCCGGCATCAGCCGCATCGACCAACCCACGACGAGAACGCACGGCTACTTCGTTCGCGTCGGCTACCGGAAGACGACGAAGGGGTGGCGGCCGAAGGCCAGCGCGTTCTTTGGGGATGCCAGCCATGGCGGCAAGAGCTCCGCGCTTCGGGCGGCGGAACGGTGGCTGAAGCAGACGCGCCGTACCCAGCCCAAGGGCCGCGGTCGCGCTGCCTGACGAGTGAGGCTACACGCGGCGCCACCTAACGGGCGCCGCGATCCGGGCCACGCGCCATCTCCTGAGCGCGCGTGGCCGGCGACGATCGTGAGCTGGATCACATCTGGCCGCCACGGCGTGACTCTCGCATCGGCTCGTCACCGTCCCGATTCCGATCTCGCCATGCGCTCCGCCCTCATCCTCTCGCGAGCCGCGGCCTGCCTTGTCCTTGTAGGCGGCTGCTCGCGATTGCGCCATCCATTCTCCGCTCCCAGCTACAGTGTCCGTCCGGCGGCGAGCCGTGCGCCGAGCAGCGCTTCCATCGGGTCGCAATACGGTTGTACGGCTGAGCAGGTGGCCGCGAACTGGCAAAATGCCCGGCTCGCGATCGCTCCGGCGGGAACACCCATCTGCCGTGTGCTCGGCCGCTATGGCGACCCAGTCAGTGTTTCGAAGAGTCACGTCGCCGACATGCAGCTCGTCTCGATACTCCATCGCGAGGCGAATGGCCGTTATTACAACGCGACTTTCGTGTACTATGAGGACACGAAGGCGAACCGTCAGCTGAGAAGACCGATTGGTAAGTGGATCGTCGACCGGGTAACCGCAACGCGCTGAGCGTCGGCCCGATCCGTTTGGCCCGGGCCTGATCCAGCTCGTCCCGCCGGTTCGCGTCCGCTCCCAAGGACGCTTGCCTGCGGCGGAACCCGGCCATACTCTAGCACGTAGTGCCGCGACGCGTTGGCGTTCCCACCAACGTCCGCGTTTGGCGAGAGGGCCGTGCTATGATGCGCCTCTGGGTCGAGTCGTATTCGAGGTCGACGCCCGTTAGCTCGAGCGCCATGATCAGTGTGTTCGCTCACGCCCTGCTCATTGGCGGCGCCATCGCTGCCACCCGGCGACCCGCGAATCTCGATCCCGATTGGATTGAGAATCGCGCTTACTATCTCCCGCCGCCCAATCGCATGCCGGCCCAGGAAGGCTCGCGTGAGACCATCAAGTACATCGAGCTCGCTCCAGAGGGCGTCGGCTCTGGCTTGGGGAAGGGCGGCTTCGGTGCCGGTGAGCCGGTCCTGCACGAGATCTCCGCGAAGCTTGGCGATCTCGGACGCGACCTCACCAGTACCGAAGCGGCCCAGCCGCTAGCAGGCGCGGACTCTGTATTCACTCAGCTCGAGGTCGACTCCACCGTCGCTCGATATCCAGGCAGTGCGGCACCCGCGTATCCGGTCGAGATGCTGAAGCAGGGCGTGCAAGGCTCCGTGGTCACGCAGTACGTCGTCGATACGACGGGCTTTGCTGATACGACCTCGCTGAAGATTCTCAGCACGACTCACGTGCAGTTCGCGGACGCCGTTCGAGCCGCGCTACCATATATGCGCTTCTCTCCGGCGAAAGTCGGCCTCAAGAAGGTACGGCAGCTCGTCGAACAGGAGTTCAGCTTCAAGATCGAACAGGCGGCGAGTCAGACCACGCCGGCGACGCAGACCTCCGCGAAGAAGCCCGATCTCGATCGGACTGTCCGGGCTCAGCGAAATCCGCGGGGCTGACGCGCGTGTGACGCGTACGAGACGCTCGCACGTGAGAGAGCAGGCGGATCGATGGTCACTCCGTCTTCGCGCTAGCTTCTGATTCATGCGTCACACCCTCAAGCTGCACGGCGTCGTCGTTGGATGGTCCGACCTCGAGCGCATCGAGCCCGACCTTGGCCGAGCGCACGGGCGTTTTCGCCCCGGTGTGGGTTATGAACTCGTTCAACCCGTCTTCCGGCTGTTTGCCGAGGCGGTTCCCCGCGAGGACAGCGCTCGTCGCGACGAGGCCAAGCTCGCTCGCTACTACAAGTCGCGAGACGCGCTCGGACTGGAGCTCGTCGACGCCGCTGGGCGCGTGATCCCGACGACGACGATTCACATCGCCGACTACACGAACAACGGCACTGGCGATTGCGAGCTCGACGTGCTCATCGCCGACGTGGACTATTGGCAGCGGCGGTCGATGCTCAGCTGAGCGTCTCGCCAAATTCGCTGTTTTCCTTCGAGCAATCGCGTGCTTGCCCGCGGCTTGCGTTGTTCCCGATAGGAAATCGCACGCCGTTGTCCCGAATCACGCGAGGGATCCTTGCCGTGTTCATCCATTGAACGCTGGTCGTCCATCGTCCCGGTCCGTCGTGTCGCGATCGGCGTTGCCTCGTTGATACAGCTCTTCATCGCGAGCACGACGAACGCGCAGTCGTTAGGTCCACAGCCTCCGGGATATCGCGAGTATGTCTCGATCCTCGGCACACCGCTGGGCAGCCTGCCGCCGCTCGCGACGTACACGATCGCCGGCCTCGTTCAGCACACGCCACAGCTGATGGCGCGGTATGGCTTCATCTCGGATATGGCGCTTCCCCTGGCGCCCGATTCCGGCGGCCACAACGCGCACAGTCTCGACAGCTTTGGCCTGACGGGTTTGTTGCCGGTCGGCCTCGGTGGCATGGTGTCGCTCACGGTTGGTGCGTCGAACGAGCAGTGCTCCGGTTGCGCCGGCACACGATTCATCGGTGGGATCGACGGCGATTATCGCATTCTGACGACTGGTGTTCAGAATGCGAATGCAAACCATTTCACGCTCGCCGTTGCTGCGGGGATCGGTGTCGGCCATCCCACGACGGGCCCGACGTGGACGGCCAACCTCGCGTTTCCGATGTCATTCACTTACGGCCGGGATGCGGGGACGCGACTCGTCCCATTCATCGCACCCGGCTGGGCGTTCCTGACGACAAACGGAGTGTCGACTGGCGAAGGGATGACGTCCGGCCGCTTGTACATCGGACCGGGCGTGTTGTTGCTGAATCCGAAGAGCAACTTCAGCGCGAGCGTCGGGCTGCAGTACATCTTCGTCGACAAGACTCAGGTCCAGATCGGCGCCAGTGTCAGCTATGGTGGGCGGTGAGGAGGGTAGAGGGTTGCGGTAGAGGGTAGAGGGTTGCGGCTAATGGAAATCATGCCGCTGCGCGTACTCCGCTCCGACCTCGGCCTTGAGTCCGCGGAACTCTTCGCCGCGAATGTTGACCACCCCTTGTTCCACCTGCAGAGTGCCACGGACGAGCAGGAGCGGCGTCGTCGAGATCAGAAGGGCTTGCCGCTCGAACCGCTTCGGCGTCACGACGACATTGACGGTTCCCGTCTCGTCCTCGAGCGTGAGAAAGACGAATCCCTTTGCCGTTCCCGGCCGCTGACGGCAGATCACGAGCCCGGCTCCCGCGATTCGATCGCCATCCTTTCCTTCCGTCACGAGTTGGCGCGCCGTGCGAATACCGTTAGGCGTGAGCAGCGGCCGCAGGTGCGACATCGGATGACCATTCAGTGATACGCCGGTCATCCGATAATCGGCTTCCGTCAGCTCGCCGGGTGACATCATCGGCAGGTTGGCGACGCGTGACGCCATGCTCGGCGATACGCGTCGTCGCGGCGCCAGGGGCCCAGCGTCACCGCGCAGCGCGTCGAGCACTTCCCATAGCGCCGCGCGTCGCCTGCGAAGATCGGGCTCATCGGGGACGAAGCCATCGAACGCGCCGGCCTCGGCGAGATGACGCAGCGTCCGCTGATCGAATCGCGTTCGGCGCCCGAAATCCTCGATCGACCGAAAGGAGCCATCCTCCAGCGCCTCCTCGAGCATCTCTTTCGCCCGCGGCCCCAGGCCGCGGACCGAGCGCACGCCGAGCCTAACGGCTGGCGCCGACGACCCATCGCTCACGGGCTCCAGCGTTGCGTCCCATCGCGACCACCGTACGTCCACGGGCCAGACCTTCACGCCATGTCGGCGCGCGTCTTCGATCAACGTGCCGGGCGCGTAGAAGCCCATCGGCTGCGCGTTCAGAATCGCCGCCGTGAACTCGGGCGCGTAATAGTGCTTGAGGTACGCCGAGGCGTAGACCAACAAGGCGAACGACGCCGCGTGCGATTCCGGAAATCCGTAGTCGGCGAACGCGTTTATCTGGTTGTAAATGCGCATCGCCGTTTCCTCGGAGATGCCGTTCGCCTTCATTCCATCGATCAGCTTCGAGCAGATGGCGGCCATGCGCTCGCGGCTGCGCTTGTGTCCCATCGCGCGCCGCAGCATGTCTGCTTCCCCCGCGGAAAACCCCGCGCACGCGATCGCCACCTGCATGCCCTGCTCCTGAAAGAGCGGTACGCCTAACGTGCGGGCGAGAATCGGCTCGAGCGACGGATGCGGATACGTCACCGGCTCCTCGCCCGCGCGCCGCCTCAGATAGGGATGCACCATATCGCCCTGGATCGGTCCCGGCCGGATGATGGCGACTTCGACCACGAGATCGTAAAAGGATCGTGGCTTCAGCCGCGGCAACGTATTCATCTGTGCCCGGCTCTCCACCTGGAAGACGCCAATCGTGTCGGCGGCGCAGAGGTCGTCGTACACCGCCTGATCTTCCATGTCCAGCTGCGCGAGATCCACGGTCACGCCACGTGTCTGCCTGACGTAGAGCAGACAATCCTGGATGAGCGTCAACATGCCGAGCCCGAGCAGATCGATCTTCACGAGACCGACGGGATCGAGATCGTCCTTCTCCCACTGAATCACCGTCCGGTCGGGCATCGACGCCGGCTCGATCGGCACGACCGTCGACAGCAGCTCGGCGGTGAGGACGAAGCCCCCGACGTGAATCGAGCGGTGGCGCGGCACCTGGTGCAATCCCCCGACGATCTCCGCGAGCGCGCGCACTCGCTTGTCGGCGGGATCGAGGCCCGCGTGCGCGAACGGTGATTGGCGGTCGTTCGCTGACGTCGTGATCGCCGTCGTCGGGTTCCGTCGCTCGTTATGCGTCTCCTTCGCGTACGGATCCATGTATTCCGGCCGAGCCGATGCGGCCCGCTCTTCCCACTTGTGATTCTGCTGAACTGTCTCGTGCCCGGTGACGCTGCCATACGGCTCGTATCCCGCATTGGGCCGCGGCCGGTCCGCCGCCGTTAGGTGCTTCTTGCCTCGGGGTGCCAGTTTGGACGCTTCGCTTTCACCCTCCGCCCTCTGCCCTCCACCCTCCACCCGCCTGGCTTCCTCCTTCACTTCGCGCGATTGCAGCGTCGCCGTCGTTCCGGGAATCATCTGTTGGCCGAACGCGCGCGCGATGACCTCCTCGGCCGTCTCCTCACGTTCCTCGCTGCTCCCGGAGCCCGACGAATTCCCGCGCAGCGCCTCGGCCGTCGCGCGCGCCGAAAAGCGATCGCTCAGCATGGCCAGCTTGTCCGCCTGCTCTACCGAGAAGCCGAGCACCCGTGCCGCGTCGCGCACCGCTGAGCGGCCGCGATAGGTGATCTGCTCGCACACCATCGCCGCGTGCTCGCGCCCATACTTCTCGTACACATATTGAATCACGCGCTCGCGCTCGCGATGCGCAAAATCGATGTCGATGTCGGGCGCCTCACGACGCTCTTCGCTCAGGAATCGCTCGAAGAGCAGGCCGAGTCGGACGGGATCGACGGCCGTGATGCCCAGGCAATAACAGACGGCGGAATTCGCGGCCGACCCTCGTCCCTGACAGAGGATCCCCTCCCGTCGCGCGAAGCGGACGATGTCCCAGACGATGAGGAAGTAGCCCGCGAGTCCGAGACGCCGGATCATTCCCAGCTCGTGCTCGATCTGTCGGCGATGCGTCTCTGTCGGAAAGCGGTCGTCGCTCGCCCCCCAGCGTTCCTGGGCGCCCTGAACGACGAGGCGCTCCAGATACTCGTCGGCCGTCACGCGAGGAGGGAGGGGAAAAGCCGGCAGGGTGGGCTCGAGGTGTTCCATGCGAAAGACGCATCGGTCGGCGATCGCTCGCGTCGCGACGATCCCTTCCGGCGCGTGCTGCCAGCGCCGCCGCATCTGGGCCGCGCTCTTCAGATACCATTCGCCGTTAGGCCGGAGTCGCGTGCCCATCTCGTCGAGCTTCTTGTCGTGCCGAAGGCAGGACAACACGTCGTGCACGATGCGGTCGCGGGCGCGTGCGTAGTGCACGTCGTTCGTCACGACCCATGGGATGTCGAGTGCGCGCGCGACGTCGATCAGTCCACGCACCACCACGCGCTCTTCTTCGAGGCCGTGATCCCAGCATTCGATGGCCATCCGGCCATCGAATACGTCCTTGAGCATCGCCGCTGCCTCGCAGGCGCCATCGAGATCACCTTCGGCGACGAGCGACGGCACCCACCCGCGCGGACATCCGGTGAGCGCGAACACTCCTCGTGCATGGCGCGCCAGCAGCTCGAGCGAGACGGACGGCTCGCCGCGCGGATTCTCCATCCGCGCCCGCGTGATGAGTGTCGAGAGATTGCCGTATCCCTCGCGCGTCTCGGCGAGAAGAACGATATGGGTGGCGGGTGCCGGGTGATTAGTGACTGGTGATTGGTGATTGGTGGGATTCGGATGTGCGGCGAGCGAAGCTCGCCGCTTTCCTTGTTCACCAACCACCAGCCACCAGTCACCAGCCACCATGCTTAGCTCCGCCCCAATGATCCCGTCGATCCCCACCTCGCGTGTCGCCTGCGCGAAGCGGACAGCGCCGCCCAGCTCGTCGTGATCGGTGAGAGCGAGCGCCGGCAGGCCGAGGTTTGCCGCCCGCGCCGCGAGCACTTCGGGCAGCGCCGCCCCGTCCAGCAGCGAGAAACAGGAGTGGCAGTGCAGCTCGACATAATCGTTAGGCCTGGTGGATCGCGTCAATCGAACCACCCCTGAACCCACCATTGATCGTCCATCCGATCGAGGTAGAGCACGAAATCCCCGAACGCGCTCTCGCAGCGCCAGTAGTCGCGGCGATAGCCGTCGTCCCACCAGTCACCGGACAACCGCTCCGGCCCCACTGCGCGCTCGATCGTCAGGCGCCGGCCTCGCCACGTCACCGCGCGCGGCACGCCATCGTCGCACACGACGAACACCGACTCCGGCGACTCCAGCAGCCGGATGGCGGGATCGCGCCGGGCGCTCATCGGCAGCTGAGCCACGGGCGGTCGCGCGACCGCGGCCGGCGCACCCACCGACGTGTCCTCGATCCACGATCCCGTCTTCTCCGGCACATGCGCATCGCGCGCGACCGGCTTCACGACGACGTTCGGTCCGAGCTCGGCGCGCAATCGCGCGAGCGCGGCGTCTACCGCGGCGGTGTCCCGCCATGTCGTCTCGAGAAAATCACCCTGCTCGCCCGCTAATGGCGCGGCAGCGACGATCGCGACGGCGACGCCGATCGCCGGCGCGCTCAAGGTCCAGCTGTCGAGCAACGCCCGGCATCGCTCGAACAAGGGAGCCGAGCGGGCCGCCGGCCGCGCCAACCGGATCTCGCGCGTTATCGTGTGCGCGCGCACGAGCGCGTCGGCCGGGAGCGCTCCTCTCCGATCGTCGAGGCTGAGCGTGATCGAGAGCGCCGCCACCGCCTGGCCGCGGCGGACCAGCTGGGTCGTTAGGCGATCGAGCGCGGCGCGCACCAGGAAGAGAATTGGCTCCATCGTCGTCGTGGGCATCGGCAGCTCCGCTTCCACGACTGGAAAGTCGCTGACCCGCGTCAGGACTGGCCGCCGCGAATCGTCTCCTCGCGCCAGTCGCCACGCCTGCAGTCCTTCGCTCCCCCATCGTCGCTCGACATCTTCCGCGGAGAGCGCGGCGAACGATCCAACGGTGCGGAGTCCGAGCGCCTGGAGCGCCAGGCGCAGATCGTCTCCCATCGGCACCAACGCCAGCGGCGCCGGAGCCAGATAGCCCGCGTCATGCCCGTGCGGGACGATGCAGATCAGCGAGCGGTCGTCTCCCTCGCGTTGGAACGATGTCCCGGCCCACGTCGCCGCGCGTGCCGCGACGCACGAATCGGCGATCGCGATGCGTGGTCGCGGATGCCACCGTGCGGCAATGCGGCGGAGCGCATGGGCCAGCTCGCGCTCACCGCCACGACCCCCGAATCCCGACGCGCCAACCCACCACATGCCGGGCGTACCAGCCGCCGGAGTGACTTGTGGGCTCGCCTCGAGCAGAAGCGCCGTCATTTCCGTCGTCGCGCCGGCAACCGCCACATCGTCCCACGGGAACTCCTGCAACTCGGCGCACATCGCTCGCGCTTCGGCGATCGTCATTCCCGCGCGAACACTGACGCGTCCAGCCGCTGCCGATACCGCACGCAAACGTCGTCGGCCAGCGGTCGTTTTCGGACCGGCGGCTTCGGTTAGAACGATCGGTGAATCATCCCAATGTCCCGGTGCCGGCGGGACGCTCCATCCGGCCTGGGCGGACGTCAGTGTGGAGGTCGCCGGTGACGAATTCCGGTTCGGCGCAACGACGTTTTCGGGCGAGAACCCGGACGGCGCCCGTCTCGATAGGGGTGGTGCTTCCTCCGAGATGCGGAACGGCAGCAGGAGTTGCACGTCGCTCACTCCCAGGTCGCCCCGCCGGGCGGCGCGCCACACCGCGCCTATCGGGAACCTCGGGAT
Source organism: Gemmatimonadaceae bacterium (assembly GCA_036493735.1). Classification (GTDB taxonomy): domain Bacteria; phylum Gemmatimonadota; class Gemmatimonadetes; order Gemmatimonadales; family Gemmatimonadaceae; genus AG2. Next base: position 79,421 of record DASXPH010000098.1, on the reverse strand, counting down.
GCGTACACAGGCGACGCGCCACTCCAATTGCACAGCTGATCTCCACGGTTCGATGAATTCCTCCCCCTCCGCCCTTCTCCACGAGAATGGTCATGCGTCTCTCGCGCGGACTTGGCGGATGCGAAGGGGCAGAGGGCAGAGGGCTTTGGGTAGAGGGTAGAGGGTGGAGGGCAGAGGGTGAAAAAGGCGTTCTTTTAACGCTCTGCCCTCTACCCAAAGCCCTCTGCACGTGAAGTCTCACGGCCCCGCCCACGAGTGAGCCGCTTCCTTCCTCGCCAGCGATGATGAGGGCTGCCCCGGTCTCGCGCGCCAGCCTCGTTAGGCGCACCGCGACGCCACGCGACATCACCGGCGCCGAATCGATCACCACGAGCGCGAAGGCGCCGCAGCGAAGCAGCACGTCGGCGCACCACGCCGCCCGCGTCGGATCGCGGGGCCGAATCATCCACAGCCCTTCCCCATCAGCGAGATGAGCCCAATCACGCGGTGCCAGCGTGCGCGTGGCATCGATGCACGCGACCCACCCCGCGTTGCTCAACGTCTGCTCCACAATCTGGCGCAGCAGCGTCGCCTTCCCACTCCCGCGAGCCCCGATGACCTCCGTCAATCGCCCGCGCGGGAGTCCACCGCCTGCCAACCCAGCATCCAATGCCTCCACTCCCGTAGGCAGTGTCCGTGTCTCGATGCTCGTCGGTGACGAGAGAGGAACGGGAAGGGAAGAAGGAAGGAGGTCGAGAAGAGCCTGTGGGAGCATCTGCGCGTTCTTCTAGCGAATCACTTCGGCGACCGCCGAGACTGCCGCCAACGAAGGGGCGAATAAGCTATTCCGAACAAAAACCGAAAGCAAGAAGGAGACCCGCCCCCAACCGTTCAGCTTGACGGTGCTCTAGCTCCAAGCCACGCTACAGGACGGTCTGTGACATCTCTGCTCGATGAGGAGGACGCGATGGATCACTCCGCACCACCATCCACCCTGGGGTTCGCGATTCGCTTCCGGCTTACCGACGGACTCGGCGAAGATGGCGCGCTCGAGCTGTGGGACGATTTCGTCGCCGGGCCAGTCGAAGGACGCGGGCTCACCTGGAATGCCGCCACCGATCCTGACGGTCTCTCGCGCCTTCTCTTTCGCCCCGACTCCAACGCCACTGAAGACGATCGCCGAGCCGTGCGCGAATGGGCCCGCCGCCGCGGTGAGATCGCGGACTACGACATAGGGCCCCTGACGAAGGTAGAGGGTAGTGGGTTGCGGGTAGCGGGTAGCGGGTAGCGGGTAGCGGGTAGCGGGTAGCGGGTGAAAACAGCGAGAGCAGTCGCTTGACCGCAACCCGCTACCCTCTACCCGCGAGTCCCTCCAGCCACAGCTGCTCCGCCAGCGTCGCAGTCGTTAGGTGCTGCGGCTCGGCGCCGCTGTCTTCCTCGCCGCCATCCCCGATGTGCCCAAATGGAACCCCATGTCGGGCACAGATCCGCTTGAAATACGCCCGTAGACCATCCCGATAGCGCTCCCCCACCGCGTGACTCCGCGCGTAGGTCGCGCGGTACCGCGGCGCGAGCTCTGGAAACTCCTGCTCGATGAACGGCAGATACCGCTGACGCGCTGCCGACTGCAATCGCAGCGCGCACGCGTTCACATACGTCGCGCCACGCTCCGCGACCGTCTTCACCAGTCGATCGAGCTGCTCCGGTCCGTCGGTGATGCCCGGGAGCACCGGCATCACATTGATACCCACGTCGATCCCGTGCTCCCGCAATCGCGCCAGAGCGCGCACGCGCGCCTCCGGCGTCGGCGCCCGCGGTTCGAGTCGCCGCGCCAGATTTCGATCGAGCGTGATCAACGAGAGATGAATCGCGATCCGCGAACTGCGCGCAATCCGGCGCAGCAGATCGACGTCTCGCGTCACCAACGGACTCTTCGTAATGATCACGACCGACAACCCCGCGTGCTCCGCGAGCACCTCGAGAACGCTGCGCGTCACCCGGAATCGGCGCTCAGCCGGCTGGTACGGATCGGTCGCTGTACCGATCACGATGCTTTCCTGGCCCAGCAGCGCGAGATGCCGATCCGACCCATGGCGCAACGCGCGACGGAGGACGTCCGCCGCGTTCTCCTTCACGAAGATGCGCCGCTCGAAAGCCAGCCAGGGCGGCATCGATTCGACGTCACGCTGCAGACCACCATGTTCCGGATGCGCCGTCGCCGCGCGCTCCAGCACGTAGCGATGTGCATAACGAGCGTAGCAGTACGCGCAGCCGAATGCGCACCCCACGTATGGGTTGATCGACCAGAAGCCCATCCCCGTGACTTCGGGGCCGTTCAACACGCCGCGCGCGACCGATCCGTAATAGCTGATATCTTTCTGCTCCCCGATCACCGGCAGCGTCCGCACGCCGAGCGCGGCATCCGCGAACAGCGCGCCCTGTTTGGCGTGTCGGAGAGCAGCGGTTGCTGGGGAGAGAGCGCGCGTCATAGTGAATACTTCCGATCTACCGAACATAAGCCGAACACGCAAGTCCCTCGCCGCCTCGCTCGCGCTGCTCTTTGGGGTCATCGCGGCGATCGGCGTCTGGCTCCTCACCATGCCCCCCGGCCCGGGGCTCGATCCGGACTCGGCCTCGTACCTAGGCACGGCGACAGCGCTCGTGCGAGGCCAGGGATATCGAATCCCGATCGCAAGTTGGAGCTCTGCCGACAGCACCTCCGCGCTCGGACATTTTCCGCCGGGATACCCGACCGCCATCGCCGTTCCCGTCGCTCTCGGCCTATCGCCTACGAACGGGGCGCGACTCGTGAACGCCGCGGCGGCCTTTGTCAGCATCGCCGTCGCGACGTGGTTCGTGGCCACCGTTGTCGGCCTCGTCGCTGCGATCGGCACCGCGCTGGCGCTGCTCGTGATGCATGCGTTCGTCCTCGTTCACCTCTCCGTGCTCAGCGAGCCGGTATTTCTGGCCAGCATTGTTTGCGCAGCAGTGGCGATGCACGCGTTCTCCCGCGCCCACGACGAGCGATCGCGACTCGAGGCCGCGGGTTGGAGCGGTGCAGCCGCCGCGGTTGCGGTGCTCGTCCGATACGCCGGCATTTCCGTCGTGATTGCCGTCGTGCTCTGGACGCTGCTGTCGCCGGCGCGACTCGGCATACGCATTCGCCGCGCTATCATCGCGGCGCTGCCGAGCGCCGTGCTGTTCGGCGCCTGGGTCGGGCGCTCATACCTGACGAGTGGCTCGCGCTCCATTCGCACCCTCGGCGCGTACGGCGGCATTCGCGAGACCATCCAGATGGGCGTCGAGACCGCGGTTGGCTGGATCGTCCCGCTTACGTCCGACGACGTACTTCCCGGTCGCGGTTGGCTCGCGCTCGTCCTGCTCCTCGTGCTCGCCATCATCGTTTTTCGTGGCATCCGCGAGGCGCGCGAGTCGAGTGCCGGAACCGCCATCGCCGCCGTCGCACTGCTCGCCGTGAGCTATCTGCTGGTGCTCCTGGGGTCGCGCATTCTTGCCGATCCCGAAATTCCCTTCGACGAGCGCATCCTCGTGCCGCTCTTTTTTCTCGCGGTGATGCTCGTCGCGCCTGCGGCCGCGAGCTGGGCACGCGCCTCCAGGCGCTCACTACGAGTTGCCGCAGGGGTCCTACTGATCGGGTGGCTCATTGCGGCGTGTCGCGCGACCGAAGACGACATCGAGTGGCTGTTGGAGAACGGCCAGGACTTCGCCCAGAGCCAGTGGACAGCATCCCCCTTGCTCGCATGGGCGCGCACGAACGCGCCCCGGCAACCACTTTACAGCAATTGGCCGGCGGCGATTGTCTTTCATCTGCATCGCCCGGGGCACGAGGTGCCTAGCGCCGCGGACGGCCAGATGCTGCGTGCCTTCGCGGACACACTCCGCGTTCGTCACGGCATCGTGCTCGCCTTCGATCAGCCAAGCCCGGATCAGATCGGCGTGGCCGACCTGGCCAACGCCGCCGGTCTCAGGCAGGTGGTGCGCCTCACAGATGGAACCGTGTTCGCCCCCGCCCCCTGATGCCTAACGCGAAGGCGAGTCGAGCGTCAGGCCAATTTGCATGGCGCCGCGCGAATCCGGCCGCACGAAGAAATCGGCGTACCGACTATCGTGTCTGATGCGCCAGATGTGCACCGTGGCCAGTCCACCGTAGATCGCTGTAATCGCCGCCTTGTTCAGGCGCGACGTACGCGCCATGAACTCGACATCCGACACGCTTCCCGTCCTGCCAATCGTCACGTAGAAGAGCGACGTCGCAATCCCTCCAGCGAGCATACCGCGCTCGAATGCACCCGCCGGCCGGTTCGAGTGATGGGGCGTGTCGAGAATACCCTCATCGATCACCGACTGAACGGTCAGCCCGGCGGATGAGAAAACGAACTGCTTTTGTGGCTCGAGCGTGGCGTCGATACCGGAATAGATGGTCGGTCGCCCCTCATTCAGGCCGAAGCTCGGGCGGCCTCCTACGGCGTAGGCCGCGACTACGTGTGCACCCTCGTGGGCAAGAATGCTCGAGGCAAATCCCGTCGCGAAGAGAGACCACCAGCGGGCGCTACTACTGGCCGATGTGACTTTGCCATTTTGCTCCGTGCTCTGCGCAAACATCGGTGCCGCCGCGCAGGACACCATCATAGCTGCTCCAATCAACTGGATCCTGCACCGATCGCTTCGACGCATTAGGCAATGGCCGACGCGACGGTAATTCTGTAAGATCCGGGGCGATCCGATTTCACCGTTCCTTCGCTCCATGCGCACCAAGCTCTCCGATCTCGAAATCCAACGCGCGCTCGGCCGCCTTGCCGGCTGGGCCCGTCGCGGCGACACGCTCACGAAGACGTATACCTTCGCAACCTTCGCTGAAGGAATTTCGTTCGTGAATCGCGTTGCGAAAGCCGCGGACGCCAGCAACCATCATCCCGACATCGACATTCGATACACGAAAATCACCTGTATCCTGTCGACCCATGACGCCGGCGGTGTCACGGAGGCCGATCTCAAGCTCGCCGAGGCGATCGAGAAGGCCGCGGCGAAGTCATAGACCTTCGAAGAGATCTTCGGTCACTGAACGCGGCTGTGGTGCTCCCGCGGCAAACGCAAAGCGCTCCTCTGGAAGCATCGTGAGCTCCTCGAAGCGATGCTGATGTTGACGTTGAGTGGCATGCGCAAGAAACGCTTCGCGCTTCACGCCGAGATACTCGGAAACCGGTACTCGACACGTTACTGGGACGCTCTGGGCCATGAGCTCGGAACCGGTCGCCGGCAGATCCCACGCGGTGTAATAAAGCCGTGACGGTGCGTGCGGCTCCGCCTCCCGAAGCTGATCCGGATATTCCGTCGGGAGCCCGGCAAGAAAGAAAGCCGAGGTCGCAGCTCTGGAGATCGCCCGGTGATCGCGATGCTGTGTGGGCGCGCCCTCGGGGCCGAAGCTGACCAGCACGTCCGGACGGTAGCGTCTCACGAACAAGACGATCTCTCCGATGAGACGGTCTGGGTCGACCTCCTTGAGCACGCCGTCGCCATGGCCGGGAGTCGAAAGTGACGCGATGCCGAGTATCGCCGCCGCCGCGGTGAGCTCGGCGCGGCGTAGCGTCGCGAGCTCGGCGCGAGACGACACGAGGATGCCGGAGGTTCTTCCGGCATCCCCGTCTGTCGCACAGAACAGATCGACGCGATTTCCCGCCCTTGCCAGCTTTGCGATCGTTCCGGCGGCGGTGAACGTCTCGTCGTCCGGGTGCGCGAAGACGCAACCGAGCCGGTACATCCGGCGCCGCCGTTAGGCAGTACCTAGTTGCGCCGGTTTCCTCCGCTGAGCAACTGCAGTATGGCGAGGAAAATGTTCAGCAGATCGAGATAGATCTGCACCGCCGCCGGCACGTAATCGTCGGGGCCATATGTACCGGAGCGCACGATCCGCCAGGTGTCGAAGATCAGCAGACCTCCGAAGACGAAGATCGTACCGGCCGCGAGCCACAGCGATGCGGTGGGATTCCGAAAGAACATGTTCAAGAGGCTCGTCGCGATCAGAACCCACAATCCGATCGTGAAGAATCCACCCCAGGCGCTGAAATCACGCCGGCTCAAGAGCGCATATGCCGACAGAACACCAAACGTGGTCAGGGTGAGCAGTCCCGCCTGGCCGAGCACACCCGGTTGCATCCGCTCGTAAAACATCAGCAGCGGAGCGATCCAGATGCCTTCGATGAATGTGAAGAGGAAGGTGAAGCCAATGTTCTGCGGAAACGTTCGATGATACCGCAGCGCCATGTACAGCGGCGCGAGGGCGAGGAAGAACGTGATGATGTAGTGGTCCCAGACAGCGGTCATCAGTCGCGGCTGCGAGACCGCGAAAGCCGCACCGAGCATCGTGACGACAACGCTCGCGAACACGAGCGAATACGTCCGCCGCACCAGCGTGGCGCGTTCCACGCCGCTGCGTACGCGAGTTGTCGGAACCGCGGCACTATACGAGAAGCCCATTTGAGAGCTCAGACTCCGTTGGAGAATCGACGAATATATACCCTCGGCGTCGCCGGAAGAGCCGTGCTCGCCCTCAGCTGCGCCGTCGGAGCTCCACAGGCTGGGTGTCAGGCCCCTTGGAAGGGCCATTCGCCTTCAACAGCGAGGCGTTCCCGTTCACCGTCTCGATGGTGATCTCCCGCGACGACTGCCCGATCTGTCCTCTGATTTCGTGATTACTGGTTCGTTCGGTGGTGATCGGAAAGTCGCTACGGACGCCGCCGTTCACCGTCCTGAGCCGCACCTGGCCCTCGACTTCCGCTGGAGCCACCACGGTCGTACTCCCGTTGACGGTCTTCAGCGTGACTTCGTCGTCTGGTCCCAGGGAATCGAGTGAGACGTGAATGCTCGAATTCGTGCCACGCGCGTCGATGGGGCCGGCGGCGTCCTGAATGTTGATCGATCCGTTCAGTGTCCGCGCCTTGATTCCGCCCGTGGCGCCCACCAGCGAGATGGAGCCGTTCATGGTATGCGCCTCGACGGCAACGCCAGGCGGCAACTCGACCTTGATCGAGGCCATTCCACCTGTCGAGCGATGCTTGAACAGGCTGAACATGTCGAGCCAGGAACCACCCGAGCCGAACGAGTCGCCCCTGTCGGAGCAACTGCCCCGCGAGCTCGAGAGCGCGCAGACGTAGACTTCGTCCCCCTCCTGTCTCCAGGCGAAATGGATCGGATCCTTCCGGCCCACCCAGTGTGTCGAGCCACTGACGCGGAGCTGACGATCACGCGCTGGGGCGACCTCGATCTGCCCAGTGGCAGTCGCGAGATGGAGCGTTGTACCCGGCTCGAGCTGCGTCTCCCAATGAAATGCATCGGGCATATCGTGCGCTCGCCCACCGCAGGCTCCCACGACGCAGAGCAGGGCGAGAACAGAGATGGGCATTCGCATGGAAACCTCGGATGTTGTTGCCGAACAAGATCTCACACAAAGGGCGCGTCCCGCCATACGGCCGGACGCGCCCCCGGGATTCTGTCGATCTGTCTTAGCCGCGTCGCCGGAGCTCCACGTTGCCGTTTACGGTGGACAGCTTGATGCGTCGTCCGCCGCGGCCCAGCCGAGCGCGGAGGTGTCGCGGGTCGAGGCGTCCATTTACTGTCACGGGATAATCCGTCTGGAAACGCCCATTGACCGTGCTCAGCTCGATGTCGGCGTCGAGATCGCCAGTAAACTCGGCGACCACCGTCCCGTTCACGGTGGAGAAGTTGAGATCTTCATCGTTATCGAAGCGTCCCATTCGGGCGGTGACACTTCCGTTGACCGTGGACGCGTGCACCGGGCCGCCTGACGAGGTGGCTTCCACCTCGCCATTCACGGTGTTTGCCTCTACCTCCGATGTCGCGCCATCGACCGATATAGCGCCATTCACCGTCGAAATACCCACCTTCACGCCACGCGGCACGGCGACGCGAAACTGAACGCTGACGTCGTTGTTTCGCATGTTGCGCGATTCATTGTGCGTGTCGTACCCGTTCTCGTCGCAATCGGTGCGGTCGCTCCAGATCGCGCAGATCACGACATCCTCCTCGTTCGGTCCGAACTTGTGCACCTCGAACCGGACCGACTCCGGGTCGCTGCGCCGCCACTGCCGGGTTGCCGTCACCTCGACGCGATCGCTGTTGGAGGCGATCACGTTGATCTCTCCGCTCAGATTTCGCACGCGAATCCAGTGGCCCGACGGAACGCGGCCCGACCAGGTGAACGCATTCTGCTCCGTCTGCCGTTGCGCCGCCAGCGGTGCCGCAACGAGCACCGAAAGACCGATGAGAGCAATCATGCTGCGTCGCATTCCAGCTCCTTGGGCAATGGTCCGTCGCCAGTCGTTCGTTCGCATGTCGATCATCGCTCGCCCGCGTCGCGGTAGGTGCGCAGGGCCACGTCGCCGCTCACCGTCGTGACGTCCAGATCGCGTCCTCCGCGACCGATGCGCGCCTCGATGCGGCGCCGGCTCGTACGTCCGCCAAGCGTCAGTTGAAAATCAGAGTCGAGCTGACCACTCACAGTGCTCATCGACAGATCGGCATCGAGCGAGCGCGGAAGCTGAAGCTTCACGTCACCGCTCACTGACTTGAATGATAACGATCCGCGTCCGGAGAGCGACTCGATGGACGCCTCGATCTCGCCGCTCACCGTGCGAGCTTCCACGGAAGACGCGCGGAGTCGCTCGAGGCGGACGTCGCCGCTCACCGACGCGGCTCGAACGTCACCCTCGGCGCCCGCGACGTTCACGTTGCCGCTCACGGAGCTGGCGTCGACCTCCACTCCAGAGGGAATCCTGACCTCGAGGCTTACGCTCCCCGAGCCCCAGTCATGATTTTCGTCGCTGTGCTGGTGGTAGCCATTGCCATCGCACTCGTCGTCCGAGTCGATGCGCACCACGCAGACGACCAACCCATCGGACGTCTCTGTCACCTGGGCAGTGAGCCGATCCGCTGTTCTGCCGTGACGGACGCCGACGATCTCGACGCGACCCGAGGACGAGGGCGTCACGGTCACATCGCCGTTGATGTTTCGCGCGTGCACCCGCTGGCCGGCCGCCAGCCGACGCTCGAAGTGGAAATCGCCATCGCGGTTCTGCGATTGCGCGAGGTGTGGTGCACAGAGCAGCGTCAGAGCAAGGAGGGGAACGATGCGCATGGTCGTAATCGTTAGGTGTCAATCGCAAACGCCGTCGCCGGGTGCGTCGATCAGCGACGCGAGGAGCCCCGAGAGCTGATCGTGATGTCGCCCGAAAAAGTTTCCGCGGAGATGCGTGCTGCGCCGGCGCCGATGTCGAAATTGAGTCGCTTGGCCTGGCCGCTGCCGATGCCTTGTTCGCCCGGACGCAGGGTGATCGGGAAGTCACTCTCGAGTGCGCCGCTCCAGGTGGACACGGAGAGCTGCGCGCTCGCGTCGGAGGGGATGCTCAGCCGGATGTCTCCCGAGTGCGCACTGAACTCGTAGCGGCCTGCCGGGTCGATGCTGCCCTCGTACGTGAGGTCGCCACTGGTGGTGTGCGAGCGCACGTAGCGGCCGGCCGCATTGTGCAGCTCGATACTGCCGCTCACCGACTCTCCCTCGAAATTGCCTCTGAAATCGTCGAGCCGGATGTCCCCGCTCACGGATTTGATCTGCACGTCGCCATTCACATTGTGTGCTTCGATGTCACCGGACAGGGTGCCGATGTCCAAACGGCTCCCGGCGCCCTCGACCTTGACGTCACCGCTCTGCGATCGCGCATCGACCTCGCCCTCGGTGCCAGAGACCGCGATGTCGCCGGACTGCGCCCGCGCGACGACGCGGACGCCAACCGGTACCGTCACTTCGAACCGGGAATCGCCGCCGCCGTAGCCGCCGGCAAGGTCCAACGTGATCCGCGACGAACTGGCATCCAGACGAATGCCGCGGCTCTCGCTCGTCGCGTGAACGCGGATTTCGTCGCGATCCCACGCCGTCACGACGATGTCGCCGCTGCCGAGAGTCATCGACACCATACCGTGGCGATCGAATCCGAAAGTCGTGTCGACGTTCGACCGATAGTCGCGGTCATAGTCACGATGCGATCGCTGCCCAACCGCGGGCAGCGCGGCAGCGGTCACCAATCCGACGGGCAGCAGGTACGACAGCAGACGGGAGAACAGGAAGTTTCGCATTCTCTAATTACGAGCTATGGGCGGGCAGCATCGTCGCCGTCCGGAGCAGCTCGACCTTGGTTTCGAGAGCATTGTTGAGCGATTCGATCAGGTAGCGCGAGGCCGGATCCTTCGCCAGCGCCAGACGACACTGCGCGATGGCGTCGTCGATGACTTTCAGATTCCGCTCGATCACGCTTATGGTCGCGGGGTCGAGCTGCGCTCGCCGCCGCTCGACGATGGCGTGCAGCCGGGCGATCTCACGTGAATACACCTGCGCCTCGTTCGCGTAGGCTTCGGCGGCGCTCACTTTTCGGTTGACGAGACGCACATTCGACGGGGTGGCCGCAACCGCGTTATGCTCACTCGGGGTCGATACACGCGCCGTTGGCGTCGCGCTGTCCGGAAGAGACGCGACCATCTGCCGCGGAGCCTGCCCGCCGATCGTGACCCCAGGCGCCGAGTCGGCAATGATCGGTGGATTGCTCGCTGTCGTAACCGCGGCGCCATGGCCGCGAATCGTCAGGTAGTACGTCGTCAGCGACGTGAGAGCGACGAGCAGCACCGCAGCGGCTGCCATCGGCGCCCAGCGCCGCCAGGGCCGCTCGTGTCGCGCCGGAACGTTCTCCCTCGTGGGAAGGGGAATCACCGGCGCATCGATGCGACGCGAGATACCCTCCCATAACTCGCGACCTGGCTCGAGCATCGGCAGATTCGACGCATCGATCCGCAGCTTTCGCAAGTCGGCGAGCAGGGAACCACACTCCGCGCAGCTCAACGCGTGCGACTCCAGCCTCGCGCGGGTAGGCTCGTCCGCCTCACGCTCCAACAGGTCCGCAAGGCGCTCGGCAAATTCGTCGCAGGTTACGTGATTCGTCATCGGTTCAGCGCCTCCCGCAAAAGAAGCCGGGCGCGGTGGAGCTGCGCTTTCGTTGCTCCAGTAGTCACGCCCAGCATCTCGGCAATCTCCTCGTGCTTGTAGCCTTCCACGTCGTGCAGCACGAACACGCGTCGTGCGCCCGGCGGCAGCTTGCCAATCGCGTCCTCGAGATCGAGCAGATCGCCGGGCGGCAATGGCATTCCAACCGTCCCCGAGGTACTGCTCGATGTGACCGAATCGATCCCACCATTCTCGTCATCGGAGTCCTCGAAACGCGACTGTCGCCGCCCTTCGCTCTTTCTTGCGTTCAGGACGACGTTCACCGTCATCCTGTGCAGCCATGTTCCAAAGGAGCTCTCGCCGCGAAACAGGTGCAGCTTCTCCCACGCTCGAACGAAAACGTCCTGCGTCAGCTCTTCCGCGCGCTGCCGATCCGATACCATGCGCGCGCATAACGAGAAGACTCGATTGACGTGATCGCGGTACAGGCGCTCGAACGCGTCGCGGTCCCCCGAAGTAGCGCGAGCTATGTCGGAATCGCCGTTGTTCTTCGGGGCTGTCGATGCTTCGATGATCGCCACTGCCGTCATGGATCGTGGGGTCTCCACCCAGGCACCGGATGAGATACCACGAGCACTGGAAAGGTTTGAATGGCCGGGCGTGTTGTCGTGCGGGTGCAACTCAGCGCTCGGCCAACACTTGCAACAGATCCCCGGCCCGCTCGGCGAACCGGCCCGGCTCGGCGCCGGCAAGCTGATCGCGAGTGAACGGGCCCCAGAGTGCCGCGATCGTGAGGACACCGGCCGCGTTGCCCGCCTCGATGTCGTGCACCGAGTCGCCGACGAACAGCGCCTCGCCGGGCTCGTAGCCAAGCCGATTGAGCGCCATCAGTACGGGTTCGGGATGCGGTTTGTGTCTCGTGCAGGCATCACAACCGACGATCGTGTCGAAGTAGCTCGCGAGTCCAACATGCTCGAGGCCGCGTTGCGCCAGTGCGTTGGTCTTGCTCGTGACGACCGCTAGAGGGTGACCCTGCGATTTCAACGCCGCAATCGTCTCGGGGACGTCGTCGAAGCACGTCACAAGGAGGTCGTGGTTCGCGAACTGGTGCTCGCGGTAGGCGGCGATGAACCGATCGATGCTCTCATCGTCTAAGGCATAACGCTCGAACATCGTTCGAAGCGGTGTTCCCACCCCGGTGAGCCACTCGGCATCCGACGGTGCAGCTGCTTCGCATTTGTCGAACGCGTACCTCATCGACGCGAGGATGAGTCCGATCGAGTCGATGAGCGTGCCGTCGAGGTCGAATAGGACAGCGGCCGGTCGAGTTCGTGACGTGTGTCGAGGTCGCTGTCCAGCGGGCTGATTGCTCATGGTGAAAAGGTACCCGCCTTACGACGAATCGGACGTTGCGACCTGCCGATTTGCTACAAGGGCCACTGGACTCACCGTGATGCCGAGTACAGATTCTGCCCTTACGTAACGTAGCAATCGGATCAGCAGTCTTTAGCGGCCGGAGCATCCCGCCCGCTGCTGAGCCGGTGCTGTCCGGCATTGTTGTTGAAAAGGTTGGCCCGCCATGAGCTTCCTGCTCTTCGTCAGCGCCGCAGCGCTCTCACTCGTCCACAGCACCGACAGCACGCGAACGTCGGCCTCCCACGCGGGGTCGCGGAGCAGTGCGCCGGCCGCTGCCGACAGTCTCGTACTCATAAAGAGCCGCCGCGAGCTCGTTGTTTACTATCACGGCGATGCCGTTCGGACGTATTACGTCGCGCTTGGAAGAAGCCCTGTGGGTGACAAGGAGCGCATAGGCGACAATCGCACGCCCGAGGGCTTGTTTTACATCGAAGGGCGCAATCCGAACAGCCGGTATCACCTCTCGCTCCGGATCTCGTATCCGGATGCGGTGCATCGCTCGCGCGCGGCCAGGCTCGGCGTGGAGCCGGGCGGGGACATCATGATTCACGGATTGCCCGACGAGCAGGCGGCATTCGGTCCGGCACACCGCGATTACGATTGGACAAACGGTTGTATCGCGGTCACGAACAAAGAGATCGAAGAGCTCTATCGCGTGATCCGGGACGGTACTCCGATCCAGATCAAGCCCTGACCGTTCGCGCTCGGATCGTCAGTCCCCACATCGCCAACTCGTCGCGCGCCCGGGGATCGGGTTTGCATATCCGATCCGTGGCAGCACCTGTGCTGCGCCGAGGCAGAGGGCCCAAAGAATCATGAGAAGGGCAGCCAGATGCCGTGCCGGCATCTGCCAGGTAAACGTTGCTTGCGCGGTCCAGATACCAGCGACGATGAGCACGACGACGGCGGCCAGATACCCCCAGAGGGTCGTTCCGCACGACGTATCGTAGGGCCAGCACGCGATAGAAATGGCGAGGCAGACGACTAGCGTCAGCCTGAAGTAGACGCCGAACGACGCGCCGGCGGCCTCCTGCCGGTAGCGTTCTCTACGTTCGGTATCGCGCTTCTGGCGAATCTCGGCGGTGCTGGGTTCTGGCGGAAGACCGTCGAACTCCCGTTCGATCTTCCGCAGCTCGACCGCCCAATTGATCTCACTCAGCGGAGCCTCCCTGCTGAAGGCTTTGGAAAGTCCCTCTGATTCTCGACTGATCCGGAACTCAGCCCGCAACGCGTAAGGGGGCGCGAGTAACCGCTGAGAGGACCCGGGACGCGTCGGCGCGTCTGTGCCGCACACACGGAGCAACCACCCCAGATGGATTCGCCGTGTCTCGGATCACCCGAGAGCATCTGCTGATTCGAGGGCTGGCCCGCTTTACCGATAGGCGAATGGCGCCGTGCGAGAGCTGAACGCTCGCCTCGGTCCGGTTCTGATGACCACGCAACGTCGTGCCCTTACAGTCGTCATTGGCTTGATGACCGCGACCGCCTCAGCCTATCCTACGCTCGCCCACGGACTGGCGACGCTCGATGCCTTTCCACTCGCCGGCGCGCTTCAGATCGCACCCGATCAACCGGGTGTGGATTTCGATGCGCTGGAGCGTGCGCGCGCGGTGATGGTGCAATCCTGGCGGAATGATCTCACCCCAGAGGAAATCACACTGACTCCTCAGGGCGGGGTGACGATCGTCTGGCGTCGCGCGGGCTGGGCTCTCGAGTTGATCGTCGATCCCTTCGCGCTCAGTGCGTTTCGCCTCGATTCACCATCGAAGATGGTCGAGTGGACCCGCGCCGGATCCGACGCGACCGTCGCGGACGCGAAGGCAGCGCTGGCTGCGATGGCTGGCGACAAAGCCAAAGCGCCACAGGCAGCTGCGTCGTAGGCCGCGAATCGCGGTTGATTCCTCGGGGTAAGCGGGCGACGATTACAGATCGTCGCCCGTTCTGCCGTCGGAGGATCGTTGAAGGACATCGTCGAGCGAATTCTCGCGCCGTTGATCGGACATCGCGTGTGGGAAATCCGTCGTGAAGCGGATATCCTCGTCGTTCAACTCGGTGACCGACTCGAGGTCGATGAGCGAACTGTCGGCGCATTTACACTCCAGATCGCCTGCGCTTGGCGAATCGCTGGGTCGACGTCGATTCTCGCTGCCTCTGGCGACCTGTTCACCCCCGCCGAACCCGACGCCGATCTCGAGAGCTTCGACTGGGATGTTGCTGGGGCGAGCTGGTGGGACGTTCGAGTGCTGGAAGTGATGCGATTGCTGGAGCAGGTGGTCACCGTCTCCACCTTCATGGCTGACTCGTACGGCGGAGTGCGTCTGGTGTGCACCGGTGGTCTGGAGCTTGAAATCTTTCCGAATAGCTCGCCGTCGCCTCACATCGAGACAGAGTTCTGGCGACTGGTTCGCGGCGGTCGGGCCGACGATTACGTGATGGTTGGTACATCGGGCATAGAGCTCGTCCAGCCAATGTGAAGGTCGGAGGAATAGAACTTTCGCCTCTGGGCTTCCGTAGTAGCGGCGGATCCACAGGAGAGAAGCGATGCGCAAACCAACACGACGTTCCCTCGATACGGCACTCGAACAGGTCATCGGGCACATCCCTGCCGAGCATGCGCCCGAGTCGAAGCCGGAGGAAGAGACGAGCAAGCCGAGCATAGTCAGTCGGCGCGACGAACGTGGCATTCCGTATCACGGAGACTTTCCCAATCCGGCGAGCGATCGCACACGCGGCTGCTTCTGACGCGCCTGCCTAACCAGGGGATCGAATGGACAGAAACTCGATGCTGGTGGCGCTCTCGGGTCAGATCTGTGGGACGATTCTTCTGATCACGCTCATCACGACGTTTGTACGCCGGCGTAAGGCCGTGCAGCCGGCGCAGGGAATCGATCGACTCGAGACGCGTCTCGCCAACATGCAGCAGGCCCTCGACGCCGTTGCCATCGAGGTCGAGCGGATTTCCGAAGGTCAGCGCTTCGCGACGAAGCTGTTGAGTGAACGCAGTCAGTTTGCCTCAGCCGAGGTGAATGGCAATCGCGAGCCCGTCCGCGGTCCCTCTCGCTGAGTGGAATGGATGACGTCCCGCGCGAGTGGAGGCGCGACGAGTTTCTCATCTCCACGGACCGCCGGCGCCTTGATCTCGATGTCGTGCACGAGTACCTCTCGCGCTCGTATTGGGCGGCGGGGATGCCTCGAGAAACGCTCGAGCGCGGGATTGGGAACTCGCTGACGTTCGGGATCTATCATGGCGAGCGGCAGGCAGGATTCGCCCGCGTCATCACCGACCTGGCGACCTTTGCCTACCTTTCGGATGTGTTCGTGCTCGAGCCGTACCGCAAGCGCGGGCTCTCCAAGTGGCTGCTGGAGTGCGTGCTCGCCCATCCCGATCTACAGGGGCTGCGTCGCTTCGCGCTCTTCACGCGCGACGCCTCGGGATTGTACGAGCGGTACGGCTTCGCACCGGCGCGCAGCGCATCGACGTACCTCGAGCGGTGGACGCCTAACGTGTACGCGAAGACGCGCTCGTGATGCCGGCCAGCGGTACGTCCCGACGGATCGTCGGCTTTCATGTCGACGAGGAAGGACACTGGGTGGCGGATCTCGAGTGCGGCCACACGATCCATGTACGACACGACCCGCCCTGGCAGAACCGGCCGTGGGTAGTCACGGATGAGGGGCGCGCGCGCATGCTTGGTGTGCAGTTAAACTGCACCAAGTGCGAACCATCGTAATCCATAGCCTTGGCGAGCTCGTTGATCGAGTAACGCCATTAGAACCGGATCCAACGACCGGCCGGCGCAGAGACACCGGGGTGTATCGCGGCAGCTCCAATGCCGTGAACCCGCTGTTGACGAGTCTGGACCGATTGGGGGGCGTCAGCCCGGCGCACACGAAAGCGGAGCTCGAGGAGCACATTCTCCGCAACTACATCCGCTATTCACGGCCACACGTCGGGAACGAGCCGGTCAACGACTGGGAGCAGCTCGTGTCCGCGCAGCACCACGGTGTACCGACGCGACTGCTCGACTGGACGTATTCGCCGCTCGTTGCGGCATTCTTCGCGACGCGCCCAACCGACGACGGCACCGTGGGGGATCGGGCTGTGTGGCGCCTCGATTGGAAAGCGGTTCACGAGAAATTCGGCTTCCCGTCGCGCTCACTGCTCATCAGGGACCTGGACGAGCTCTTTGGCAAGGAAGGGCATTTCACGCCGTGGGCGTTGATGCGACGCGGCGCCCATCGCGCCTTTGCCTGTCTCCTGGAACCGCCGTCGCTTGATCAACGCATCGTCGTACAAGCTGCAGTGTTCACCCTCTGCTCCGACAAGTCCGGGCCATTCGATGCCTTTCTCTCGGACCACGGGCTTGACGATGCACTCGCGAAATACGTGATCCCCGGTCGCGAGGTCGGACGCGTGAGAGACCAGCTCGACCTGGTCGCGATGGACGAGCGCAGACTCTTCCCCGATCTCGATGGTGTGGCGGCGGCCATCCGTCGTTACTACGCCTGAGGCGGTCGGCTCTCCCGCGACCTACATCAGCGTTGGTATCTTCGGAAAGCTCGCGGTGATTCAGCCGCGATATTGACACTCGCCGAAATCACCGGTCATGGGACTGTTCAAAAAGGAACGGTCGGCGCCGCGCGCGGTCGAGCGGCCGCCGCTCGATCGTCTCGACGTGCGACTTCTGCAGAGCAGCGCCGTCACCCTTTATCACAAGCACAGTTTGCTGGCGCAGGATGTATCCTGCCTTCAGCAGTTCGGCTACAGGCTGTACACCCTCGACGCTGCGCACTGGAAGACTCCAGCGGATTTCCACGCCGATGTGCGGCGCGAGCTCGCCTTCCCGGACTACTACGCGGCAAACCTCGCGTCGTGGATCGATTGCCTCGGTGAGCTCGAGGTCCCGCACGAGGGCGGCGTCGTAATGCAGTTCCGGCATTTCGATGCCTTCGCCCGTGCTGAGCCACAATTTGCCCACACGTTGCTCGACAGCATCGAGTCCGCTTCGCGGCGATTCTTGCTTCTTGGTCAGCGGCTGCTCGCGCTCGTGCAATCCGACGATCCGCGCATTCGCTTCGAGCGGATCGGCGCCGTGCCTGTGAACTGGAATCCGCGCGAATGGCTGGACGCCGACCGTGGTTTACGGCCCGCGTCCTGAAGGCGAGGCTGCGTACTGCTTGCGGAGGAGCTTCGGTGAGCACTAAAGAGCGAGACCGTCCCGACATCCCAAAGCCGAACGAGGAGCCCCATCGCGGCGCTCCGCCCAGCATCCCACGTCGGGATGATCCGGAGAGGGATCGGGTCGAAGAGGCCGACGAGGAGAGCTTCCCAGCGAGCGATCCACCCTCCTGGTCTCCACTGACCCCGAATCACAAGGAGTGACAACAGCCGCGCCTAACGGCGTGGCTTACGTTAGGAAGAGGGCGGGAGCGCGCGTAACGCGCGCGCGACGCTGCGCTCAGGCGCTGGGCGGGATCGTCAGCACCACCGTGTCGCCGGGCGTGACGACGATGGATTGCGATACCTCCCCTCGGGGTGTCGCGATTGGCAGAGCCTGGAACCGCAGCTCCCGCGGGCCACGGAGCAAGTACTCCGGGAGCACGAAGTAGGCGTTGCTCGTCCCCGTCACGGTGCCCAGACGAACGCGGCCGCTGGCTTCCGGCAGCACGAACACGTTCATGTCTGGAAACCCTTGGTTCTCAACCTTGAGGACTGTCCGTATCGGACCCCCTTGCTCGGGCATGTGACTCGAGTGCGCGCAACCCGCGGCGAAGGCGACGCCGATCGACATGAAGACTGCGGGGATGAACCGTGTCATACTGGCTCCTTGCGCGAGACTCCGACGCTGCTCTGTGGTATTGCGACTGTTCCGGTCGCCGGCATTGTTTGCTACCATATTCTTCCGCTCGATCGCCGGAATTGTTCCACACACAACGCGACGCGGGCCAATGTCGCTCGAACCGGGACGCGAACCATAACTGGAGAGCACGCATGCAGCACGGGCTCATGTATCAGGGCAGCTTCGAAAAGAACTACTCCGGGCTACAGCCCGGGGCCAGCGATTTTCGTGGTACCGACAACGTCGAGCATCGGATTCCCGAATGGCCGGACGATGTGAATGGCGTGAAGATCGGCTACATGGAAAAGTCGGGAAAGAAATTCTACGCCGTGCGAGTGCAGTTCGAGGGCCACGACATCATCCTCAAGAATCCCGTCTTGCTGGACCCGATGCGTCACCTCGGCAACAAGCGCTTCGCGCCGGAGCCGACGACCATCACGGACACCATTGCCGAGACGTTGCTCGACGACATGATCGACAAGAATCCCGAGCAGCAGGAGGAACTTGCGCTGCTCATCAATCGAGTAAATCAGGTCCGTCGATCGTCGCGATAAATCGGGACACGTCGTGCGTGCGCAGAGCTACAGCACGCGCAACAGCTGCTTCGCGGCGCGACGCCCGGTGGCGATCGCGCCGTGGACTGTGCCCGTGCGTCCCTCTGGATCGCTCGCTTCGCCGGCGAAGAAGAGTGTGCGCTTGATCGGCCGAGCCAGCTTCGCCGGCGATCCATTTCCGCCAACGACGATATAGCTGTATGCGCCGCGGGCGAAGGGATCTGTTTCCCAGTTGTGATGCCACGTCGCTGTCACCAGACCTCGCGCCTCGCGACGAGAAACACCAAACTGCCTGGCGAGTGAGCCGACGGCGCGCTCCGCGATTTCCTCCTCCTGCAGCGTCGAGAGCTCTTTACCTCGAGGGCCGCCAGACCAGGCGACAAGCATGGGCGCGTCGTTAGGATAGCTCGTCCACCACACCGGATAGTCGGGATCGTGGGTATGCAGGAACGACAGACGGTCGAGATCCTGCCGTTTCGTTCGACGCGCAAAGCGCTGGCTCCTCCAGAACGCTTCACGCAGTTGAAGCACGACTCGAGTGACGGTCCCCATCGCCATGCTCCGCAGCCCAGCCCGCGCCGTCTCGTAGTGCTCGATCGCGGGTGAGAATGTGACGGCGCCCGGCTCGCCAGCTGGTGCCTGAAGCACTCCAATCGGCAGCGAAATGATCGCGCCGCGTGCCGTCAGCGACGTCGCTGAAGCGCCACTCGCGTCTCGTACGGCGACCTGCACGGAGCCCGGCTCCCACTGCACCTCGGTGACGATTGCTCCCAATCGCACACGATCGACGATTTTCCTCCCGATCCACCGTGGGACGCTATCGTAACCATGGATCACTCGGCCGATGCGCTCTTCGCGCTCATCGTCGCCCGGACTGCCGCCCTCCGCGAGCGCGTGCTCGCTCACCAGCTTTGGATCCGCGGCATGGAATCCGGTCACGAATTGCAGCGCGAGCGATCGCGTGCGTGAGGCGCGCGCTCCGCCGGGAAGTGACTTTAGAAATTGCTCAAATGACCGATCCGGGCCGCGATGCCGCAACCGGCCCATCACGTCGTCGAGCTCGGACCAGAAGTCGCTGCCCAACGGCTGCAGCTTTCCGGCATGGGACTGCCAACGCTCCCCCTCGATGTCGGCGATCGCGAGTGGCGCCCGCGCGGCGACTTCTCGCAGCTCCGGAGCGCTGCCGTGAACGAACTCGGCGCCGAGCTCGATTGGCAACGAGAGTGATTCGCTTCGACGCGTGAAAATACGGCCCCCGATTCGCTCGCGCGCCTCGAGCACGACGACGTCGATTCCAGCTTCCTGAAGAATGCTCGCCGCCTCGAGTCCGGCGACGCCGGCGCCAATGATCGCGACATCAGCCGTTCTGTCGTGCACGAAGTTCACGGTTGAGGAAAGAGGACTCCATGATTCCACGAGAAAGCTCGAGGCCGGCCGCCCGGGATGTCCAGCAGCGATGCAGCCGCTTCAGCCGGCGCGCCCCGTCGGAATAAAACGTGCCCCCCAACGCGGCCTAATCCAGTGGACTGACCAGCTAGAGGCGTGAATGACGGAACGGGCAAAGGACAAAGGTGCGCCCCTTCCAGTGGTGCGGCAGGTCTCGGCTGGCGGCGTCGTATATCGCGGCGCCGCCGGTAGCATCGAAGTCGCACTCGTCCGCGTCGGACCAAAGAAGCGTTGGCAGCTCCCGAAGGGTCTCGTCGATGCTGGGGAGAAGCCAGAGAGCACAGCGGTCCGCGAGGTGCGCGAGGAAGGAGGCGTCGAGGCAAGGATCGTGAGCCCGCTGGACGTCATCGAGTACTGGTATGTCGGCGACGACGCGGAGCACCGTCGCGTGCGGTTCCACAAGTTCGTACACCTCTTTCTACTAGCCTACGTCTCGGGTGACGTCGCCGACCATGATTACGAGGTGGAGGAAGCGCGCTGGGTGCCGCTCGCCGAAGCGGAGGAAATGCTGGCCTTCGAAAGTGAGCGGAAGGCGATGCGTCATGCCGCGAGCCTGCTCCAGTGATGCGGGGAGGTCAGGTTTTCGCGCCACGCGTCCCAGCGCCCAACGCGGCCGTTCCGCTCCGCGCCAAAGCGCGACATAATTCCCGGAAGCCGATGCTCCTGCCGGCCGCTCGGCCGGTGAACCTCTTACCGGAGGCGCCGATGACTGGGACGCAGATGCAGTCCATCGATCGAAACATCGAAGCCGCTAACCGCTTCCTGGATCGAGTTACGACCCTCACGCCGGCCGACCGCGAGCGCATCTCGCGCGAGAACTTCGGCAGCTCGGCGCACACCTCGGCGATGATGATGGTCGCCGACGAGGTGACCACGATGCGGAACAAGGACCGCATGGGGCGGGTGAGCGCCTTCCTTGTAGACCTCGAAAGGCGCGTTGATGGAATGAAGCTGTCGCCCGAGCAGGGCGACTTGGTGAAGGGTGCGGCACGCGCGATTCTCGTCCGAGACACCTCCGGAATGGAGCGGGCGACGCGACAGGTTCTCTCGGCCTTCGATGACGTCTTGCCGAATCCGGTAAGCGTGGACTGAGCGACTGCAGTCCAACTCCCCCTGTCCGAAAGCGCGTTCTCGACTAGATTTGGGGTTCCCCGTCGAGATCGTCGAACCTCTCCACACATTGACAATGGATGCGACGACTGCGCTAGCGATATATCGGGCTGAAAAGGATAAGGCGCTTCGAGAGCGTCGTGTCTCGCACGTTCAGTTGATGGTGGAGGCACAGGAAGCCTTCAAGAAGATGTTGGCAGATGCACAGTTAGCTCGAAAGGGCGGCAGGCCAAAGGGATCTACGAATGCCGCGTCTGCGCCGCCGCCGGTTGCGGCTCCGCCTGCAGCCGTGCCCACTGGCAAGCTTGTACTGAAGACGAGCAAGCCAGCACCGGCAAAGCCCGTGGAGAAGGTTACGGCAAGCGCCGCGGCGTCGGCGACGACGAAGCCACAGCCAAAGAAGGCGGCAAGCCCGAACGTCGCCAAAGAACCCAAGCGTGCCAGTGAGAGTCGGCGTCCCGCCGCGAAGGCAAAGCCAGCAGCGAAGGCGCCGAAGCGGGCGGCCGCGCCGACGGCCCGGAAGGGTTCGGCAAAGAAGCCTGCGGCGCCGCGCAAGCAGGCGGCTTCTCGCGAGCGAAACGCCAAAGCCCACCGCCGATAGTCAGTCGAATCGGAGAAGGCAGTAGGGTACGGCAGGTCATAGAGGGTTGGAATGAGGGCCGACGGCACACCGTCGGCCCTTTCCATTTTCGTCCTCTACGCGTTACCCGTCCCTCACCATCTGGCGACTGACCGCGGCTGCGGCGTATGATCCGCCGACTGCCGGGGGACCCACGTCAGGAGCAGACAGCCCAGTCGCATGCATCGATTTCGCCGACTCATCATTCTATCGAGCATCGTCGGCGCCTGCGGCCGCGGTGGACAGCAACATCCCACCGACTCCGTCGTAGCCCCGCTGCAACGGACACCGCCGAGCCAACCTGCCGGGAAACCAGCCTGTCCCGCCAATGGGCAATGGTCGGAGTGCGCAGTCTTCGACCGTCTCGATCATGCCGGCTTGGCGCCCCGGCGCGACTCCTCGGCCGGGCCAGTGACGCTGCCGCCGCTCACGGAACACGGAACACGCTACTTGTTAGGCAACGCCGAGCTCGACGTGTTCCTCTTCCCAAACGAAGCAACCCGCGGGAGTGAAGAATCACATTTGGATCGCAGCAAATTCATCGAAGCCACCGATGAGCCGACATTGCGCGGGGAGCCCACGATCATCCGCAACGTCAACCTGCTGGCGATACTCCGGAGCCGGAACGATCATCAGCGAGAGCGCGTATCCGATGCGCTGTCCGCTGGCCCGCCACAGGGTCACGGTGCGGCATCGACAACACAAGGCAATCCATGAAACGTTGGCATGGTGTCACGCAGCTCGGGATCGGCGTGGTATTCGTCGCGACGTTCGGCAGCGGGGGCTGCGCGCAAGAGAAAGGATCACTCGCCTTACCTAACGAGGGCGAGCTGAGTCAGGCCGCGCCGGACAGCTTTCGAGTCGAGATCGAGACATCGCGCGGCAAGATCACCGCCATCGCGCGCCGTGCGTGGGCGCCGCACGGCGTCGACCGTTTCTATTATCTGACCAAGAATCACTACTACGACAGCACGTACTTCTTTCGTGTCATCGAGAACTTCATCGCGCAGTTCGGTATCTCCGGCAAACCCGCCCTCAATCACGCTTGGGAGAATCGTCGCATTCCGGACGATCCCGTCCGCCACTCGAATACCCGTGGTACGGTTGCGTTTGCGAGCCACGGACCGAACACGCGAACGGTGCAACTCTTCATCAACCTTCGCGACAATCCGAAGCTCGACACTTATGGCGGTGGCTTTCCACCGATCGCCGAGGTGTCGAGCGGAATGAACGTCGCCGATTCGCTGTATGACGCGTATGGCGAAGGCGCGCCATCGGGACTGGGTCCACGACAAGAGTTGATGATGGACCAGGGGAACGAGTATCTACATCACTACTTTCCACGTCTCGATCTCATTCAGCGCGCGACGATCGTCCAAGAGTGGCGATGACAGTCGAGGTTCGCCGCGATGCGACAGCGGCACCGTTCGACGGAACGAGCGCCGCGACGGAAGCAGCGCGCGTCGAGGAGCGCAGTGCGGCTTTCAAGAAGGAGCTCGGCCTCACCGATCTCGTCCTGCAGCAGATTGTGTACGTCGTCGGCATCGTGTGGGTTGGCGCGGCCGCAAAGCTGGGACACTCGCACATCGTTTTCTGGCTTGCCGCCATGGTGCTCTTCTATTTGCCGCAAGCGGCTGTTGTCATTCATCTCAGTCGCGCGCTGCCGCTCGAGGGCGGCCTCTATCAGTGGACGAAGATTGGGTTCGGAGAGGCCGCGGGCTTCATGGTGGCGTGGAATCTCTGGATGTACGCGGTGGTGCTCATCTCGAGCATCGGCCTGGTCATCGCCACCAACTTCTCCTACGCGTTTGGCATTCCCTGGATGGGAGCGAGCAAGCTGTTCATCACCGCTGTGAGCTGCGCGTTGATGGGCACGTTGATCGGCCTGGGAGTACTTGGCCTCGGTGTGAGCAAGTGGCTGCATAACGCGGGGAGCGTGCTGTTGATGATCGCCTTCGCGGTATTGATTGCGTTGCCGTTCGTGCAACGCGCGCGCGGCGTGCTGCCGTCGTATCAGCCGT
This sequence comes from Gemmatimonadaceae bacterium, assembly GCA_036493735.1. Lineage (GTDB taxonomy): Bacteria > Gemmatimonadota > Gemmatimonadetes > Gemmatimonadales > Gemmatimonadaceae > AG2. The sequence continues at coordinate 55,410 of DASXPH010000098.1, read as the reverse complement.
TCGCGATCGCAATGCCGACGTTCACACTCCTGAGCCTGAACGTGTTCGGGAAGCTCGCGGTCGGCGCGTTGAGCGGATTCGAATATGTCGCTGTGCTCGCGGGCGAGTGCCGAGCGCCCGAGCGGACGATCGGGCGCGCGACACTCATCGCGGCGCCAATCATCGCCGTGATGTTCATCCTCGGTACGAGCTCGGTGCTCGCGTTCAGCGCGCCCGGGCAGGTCGACCTGATCGCGCCGATTCCGCAAACCATAACCCGCGGACTCGGCTCGCTGGGTAATACGGCGTCGATCGTCGGCCCCCTCGTGATTCTCATGCTCACATCGCGTCTCATCGCGAATTCCAGCATCGTCTTCACGGGGAATACTCGAATGCCGATGGTCGCGGGCTGGGACCGGCTGTTGCCGAGCTGGTTCACGCGATTGCATCCACGTTTTCGCACTCCGGTGAACTCGATCCTTTTCGTCGGGGCGGTGTCGCTCGCGTTCGGACTCGCGGGCATTGTCGGCGTCGGCGAGCAGGAGGCGTTTCAGTTGCTCGATAATGCCGCCGGCATCCTCTACGGACTCACGTACCTCGCCCTGTTTGCGCTTCCGCTTCTCGTCGCGCCGCGCAAGGACGGCCTGTGGCCGAGGGCGTCGCGGGCACTCAAGGCCGCGGCGTTCGCAGGGCTCATAACGACGGTATTGTACGTGACACTATCGGTCTTCCCGATCATCGACGTACCGAGCTGGCGCTCTTTCGCAGTCAAGATCTCGAGCGTAGTGATCGGGCTGAACCTGTTAGGCGTCACTGTCTACGCTGCGGGCGGTCGCCGCCGCGATCGCTCCTGGCGAGCGAGCGCCGAGGTAGCTCCATGAGAATACGATTCCTCGGACCGGCATTCTTACTGGTGATTGCGCACGCGGTGCGCCTGCCGGCGCAAACGCGGACGGAATCATCTTCGTCTTGCGACTCGGTGCTTCGCGCTGCCCACGTCGACTCCGCGGAAGTGACGGCCCGTGCCTATCTAATAGGCCGCGATGGAGCGATGCTGACGCCGCGCGCGCGCAATCTGCTTCTGGAGAGCTTTCTCGCGCAGTTCAGACCCCCGAAGCCGCTGCAGCTCCCAGTCTTTGCGCCGGGCCCCGTAGGCACGCGCATGTTGCAACTCGAAGTCCTCGGCGGTGACAGCCTCGCGAAGAGAGAGCCGCTCGTCTACGGCGTCTACGACTTTGTCGTTCGCCGGGATGGCGCGATCACCGGTGTGGTGGCCAGCATCCCGACGCTCGTTCCAGGCTTCGACGAGCAAGTATCGAAGGCTCTCGTCGCCGCAGCGGCAGATAGCCTACCGGCGCTCGTTCCGCGCGCGCTAGACGTCGATTCCCTGCTGTTGGAGCTTCGGATCACGACCGGCGCCGAGGACACCAGGTTACGGGTCCCGCCGGTAACGCTGTTCATAGCGCGCTTTCCACTGCTCCGCATGGCCGACGCGAAACCCATTGGCGTCAAGCCGCTGGCCGAATATCCGCCAGATGAACGCGATGACGGACGGGACGGCGAGGTGCTCATTCGCGTCGTGATCGATACGAGCGGACAACCGGCGATACCGACGCTCGAGATTCTGCACGAGACGTCGCCGTCATTCGCGCTCTCGGCCGCGCGTGCGCTGGCGCGCTATCACTTCGCGCCAGCCCACGTCGGCTCCTGCGCGGTGCCGCAGGTTGTCGTGCTGCCGTTCTGGTTCTCGCTGCGGCCGTGAGCGGACGCGCCTAACGGCGTGGATCAGCGCACCCTCGCCGAGCTCTGGCGCAACGACGAGCCGATGGTGAAGTCGATCGTCTGGCCGGGTCCGACGTTCAGCGCGCCACTCGACGCGCGTCCGTTGCCTCCGACCGGCGTGGCGATGATCCGTATCTCGTTCGCCGGGAAGAACGAGGGGTCGAGAACAAAGTGCGCGGTGTTGTTCCCCGTCACGTCGCCGATTCGCGTCGCGAGCCCTTCGCTCACGACGTACAAGTCCATGTCGTAAAAGTTCTGGTTCTGTACCACGAGATTCACGGCGCCCTGCGTGCCAACGGGCGCATTCTGGAATCCACCGTGGTGACAGCCCGCTCCCGACAGCGCGAGCGTGAGGAACAGCGATCCAACCACAACACGCTTTCCGAACATGCGATTCCCTCCGTGATCGCACCGGTCGACTGTCCTCTTCGCGCCCCGCGCGCTCCCCCGAGTCGCCGGACCGAACGCCGGATAATCGCAGGTGTCGGGCCGCACTGACCGCAGAGAGCCGGATGACCAGGCGGCATTGACAGTCACAGGACCGTTGCATTCACTTACGCGCACCTCGAGCCAAGACAGGAGGGCTGCGCGCGATGGCCCACGCACCACTACCGCTGTACCGACGGGGTTTCGGCGAAACGATGCGCCGCGACGCCTGGTGGGTTCAGCCGCTCGTCGTCTTCACGCTGCTCCTGAGCTTCGTCGTCTACGCCACCTGGGCAGCGTTTCAAAATGGGAATTACTGGTACGGTTCGTACCTCTCGCCCTTCTACTCACCGGAATTATTTGGCAGCTCGCCTCACGCGCTCTTCGGACCGAAGCCAGCGTGGTGGCCGGGTTGGCTGCTCTTCTCGCCCGCGCTGCTGATCCTGCCCTTTCCGGGGCTGTTCCGCGTGACGTGCTATTACTACCGCGGGGCCTATTACAAAGCGTTCTGGGCGGATCCGCCGAATTGCGCCGTCGGCGAGCCGCGGAATTCGTACCTCGGTGAGCGGTCTTTCCCGCTCATTCTCCAGAACATCCATCGGTATGTGCTGTACATCGCGCTGCTGTTCCTGGTGATCCTCGCTTCCGACGTCTGGAAGGCGCTGTGGTTCACCACGCCGGACGGCACCCGGCATTTCGGAATCGGCGTCGGCACGATCGTGTTGCTCGCGAACGTCGTATTTCTCAGTTGCTATACACTTGGCTGTCACTCCTTTCGCCACATCGTGGGTGGATTCCACGACGAGATTTCGAAGCACCGCGGACAGCAGGTGGCGTACGACTGCGCGAGCTGTTTGAATCGCTGGCACATGCGCTGGGCGTGGACGAGCCTCTTTTCGGTCGCGTTCTCCGACGTGTACATCCGCCTCTGCGCGATGGGCATCTGGCATGATTGGCGATTTCTGTTTTAGTGGCTGCCTACGACAATGACTGAATACGAAACAATAGATCACGACGTGCTGGTCATTGGCGCCGGCGGGGCCGGGCTGCGGGCGGCAATCGAAGCCGCGGCGGAGGGCGTGCGCGTCGGGCTGGTTTGCAAGTCGCTGCTCGGCAAAGCGCACACGGTGATGGCGGAAGGTGGCGCCGCCGCGGCGATGGGCAACGTCGATGACCGCGACAATTGGCGCGTACACTTCGCCGATACCATGCGTGGCGGCCAGTACCTCAACAACTGGCGCATGGCGGAGCTGCACGCCAAGGAGGCACCAGATCGCATTCGCGAGCTGGAGGCGTGGGGCGCCCTCTTCGACCGCACTCCCGATGGCCGGATTCTCCAACGGAATTTCGGTGGGCATCGGTATCCGCGTCTCGCGCACGTGGGCGACCGCACCGGCCTCGAGATGATCCGCACGCTGCAGGATCATGGCATCCATCGCGGCATCGACGTGCACATGGAGTGCACGGTGATCACGCTGCTCAAGGACGGCGATCGCGTCGCCGGCGCATTCGGCTATGATCGCGAGCGCGGACGCTTCCGCCTGTTCCGTGCGCGCGCCGTCGTGCTTGCGACAGGCGGCGTCGGTCGCGCGTTCAAGATCACATCGAACAGCTGGGAGTATACCGGCGACGGCCACGCGCTCGCGTACCGCGCGGGCGCGGCGCTCCAGGACATGGAGTTCGTGCAGTTCCATCCGACGGCGATGATCTGGCCGCCCAGTGTACGGGGCATTCTCGTGACGGAAGGCGTGCGGGGCGAGGGCGGCGTGCTGCGCAATCGCGACGGAAAGCGCTTCATGTTCGAGAACATTCCGGAGAACTACCGGGCCCAGACCGCCGACAACGCCGAAGAAGGATGGCGATACACCCAGGGCGACAAGAACGCGCGGCGGCCGCCCGAGCTGCTCACGCGCGATCACGTCGCGCGGATGATCGTCCGCGAGGTCAAGGAAGGGCGCGGCTCACCACACGGTGGCGTCTTCCTCGACATCTCCTGGATCAAGGAGAAGCTGCCTAACGCGGCGGAGCACATCAAGAAGAAGCTGCCGAGCATGTACCATCAGTTCATGCAGCTCGCCGGCATCGATATCACGACCACGCCAATGGAGATCGGCCCGACGACGCACTACATCATGGGCGGCGTGCGCGTTGACGGCGATACGCAGATGTCCACCGTGCCCGGCCTCTTCGCGTGCGGCGAGTGCGCCGCTGGACTGCACGGCGCGAATCGGCTCGGCGGCAACTCATTGTCGGACCTGCTGGTGTTCGGAAAGCGCGCCGGTGAGCACGCCGCGCGTTTCGCGCGCGAGCACGGTGCCGCGACGGTGAACAACGCCGACGTCGACGCCACGGCACGGTATGCCCTGGCGCCCTTCGAGCGAACGGGTTCCGCGGACGGACCGTACCAGGTTCAGGAAACGCTGCAGGAGAACATGCAGGATCTCGTCGGAATCGTGCGGACGGAGCAGGAGATGGAACAGGCGCTCGCGTGCATCGAATCGCTCAAGCGAAGGGCGGCGAGCGTCGCTGTGCGCGGCAATCGCGAGTACAATCCCGGTTGGCACACGGCGCTCGATCTGGACAATCTCCTCGTCGTCTCCGAAGCCATCGCCCGCTCGGCGATTGCACGAAAGGAGAGTCGAGGGGGGCACTTCCGGGACGATTTCCCCGACAAGGATCCGGCGTACGGCACGTTCAATCTCGTCGTCCAGCAGGACGCCGGTGGTCAGATGCGCCTGTCGCGTGAGCCGCTACCGCCAATGCCGCCGGAGCTGCGTGCCGTGATCGAGGAGATGAAATGAGCGACGCTGCAACGCCCACGACGACGAGCTCGACGAGCGCGGCGCCCACCTCGCACGCCGTCGACGCGTATACCGCGGCACAAGCGGCCCAGGACGCGGCGGCGGCGCACAGCACGCGAAGCTTCCAGATCTGGCGGGGCGAGAAGGGCGACGGGAAGTTCGTCGAGTTCACGACCGACGTCGTCGAGGGGATGGTTGTGCTCGACGCGGTGCATGAGATCCAGGCGAAGCAGGCGAACGATCTCGCCGTCCGGTGGAACTGCAAGGCGGGCAAGTGCGGCTCGTGCTCGGCCGAGATCAATGGATCGCCGAAGCTGATGTGCATGACGCGTCTCGACGAGCTGCCTGACGACAAGCCGATCACGGTCGAGCCGATGCGCGCGTTCCCGCACGTTCGCGACCTCGTCACCGATGTATCGTGGAATTTCCGCGTGAAAAAGAAGATCGCGCCGTTCGCGCCGCGGAAGCCGGATGCGCCCGACGGCACGTGGCGCATGTACCAGCGCGACATCGATCGTGTCCAGGAATTCCGGAAGTGCATCGAGTGCTTTCTCTGTCAGGACGTGTGTCACGTCCTGCGTGATCACCACAAGCACGAGGAGTTCATCGGCCCGCGCTTCCTGGTATACGTGGCGGCGCTCGAGATGCACCCGCTCGACACGGCGGATCGCATTCCGGAGCTGCGCAAGGAGGACGGCATCGGCTACTGCAACATCACCAAGTGCTGTACGAAGGTCTGTCCGGAGCACATCACCATCACCGACAACGCGATCATTCCGCTCAAGGAGCGCGTTGTCGACGAGTACTTCGATCCGATCGGCAAGCTCGTGAAGATCTACTCGCGGCGAAAGAAGAAGTAACGCACGTCCATTCGGGCCGGAGCGCGGCCCGCGGAGGTGAGCGAATGCAACTGAAACCGATCACGCGCGAAGGCATTCCGGCGGCGCTGCAGAAAGCCGAGCGCTATCGCCTGCTGAACGACTCGTCGGCCGCGGAGAGCATCTGTCTCGATATACTCGAGATCGAGCCCGAGAACCAAAGCGCCCTGGTGACTTTGCTGCTCTCCATCACGGATCAATTCGGCGAGGAGCTCGCCGATGGTGTCCATCAGGCGCGCGCGGTGCTGCCCCGCCTGAAAGACGACTACAAGCGTGCGTACTACGCCGGCATCATCTGTGAGCGCCGGGCGAAGGCGCTCCTGCATCGTTCGTCGTTAGGCGCGGCCGACGTGGCCATCGATTGGTTTCACGAGGCGATGACCTGGTACGAACGCGCCGAAGCCCTTCGCCCGACCGGCAACGACGAGTCGATTCTGCGCTGGAATACCTGTGTGCGTCTGCTCGGCCGACACGAGCCGAGTGCCCGAACAGGACCGCGAGAATACGAGCCAGCGCTCGGCGAATGACCGTCCACTGTTAGAAGCGAACGGGCTTCGGCGTGTACGGCGCGTCGAGTGCCGCCATTTCTTCCGGCGTGAGCTGGAGATCGACCGCGCGTAGTGCTGCCTCGAGGTGCTCGAGCTTCGTCGCGCCAACGATCGGCGCTGTGATCCCGGGACGCGCGAGCAACCACGCCAGCGCCACCTCGGACATGCAGACGCCGCGCTCTCGCGCAATGCGCTCGACAGCGTCGACGATGGGCCAATCGACATTGTCGGCGTAGAGCTTCTGTGCGAAGGGATCGTTGTTGCCACGAGTGGTTTGTCGCGACTCCGACTGAGCTCGTGAGCGCGCAAGCAGTCCTCGCGCGAGCGGCGACCAGGGAATCACTCCGAGACCTTCCGCCATGCACAGCGGGATCATCTCGCGCTCTTCTTCCCGATACAGAAGGTTGTAATGGTTCTGCATCGACACGAATCGCGCCCAGCCGTTCCGCTCGGACACGCTCAATGCGCGCATCAGCTGCCATGCATAGGTCGAGCTGGCGCCGATGTAGCGCACCTTGCCCTGCGTCACGAGCTGATCGAGCGCGGCGAGCGTTTCGTCGATTGGCACGCCGGCATCGAAGCGATGGAGCTGATATAGATCGATCGTGTCGACGCCGAGCCGTCGCAGGCTCGCTTCGCACCCCTGGACGACGTGCTTTCGCGACAACCCGCCCATGTTCGGCCGCGAGCTCATCGGGTTGAAGACTTTCGTCGCGAGCACGATCTCATCGAGATTCGCCATCTCGCGGAGCGCACGGCCGGTAACTTCCTCGCTCACACCTAACGAGTACATGTCGGCCGTGTCGAAGAAATTGATCCCCCCATCGAGAGCCAGGCGGAAGAAAGGCCGCGCCGACGCTTCGTCGAGCACCCAGGGCCGCCACTGCGGATCGCCGTAGCTCATGCAGCCGAGGCAGAGCCTCGACACCGTCACGCCGGTCCGACCGAGGATGGTGTAGTGCACCGGTCAGGCTGCTGCGGCGAGCTGGCTGGTGCAGTGAGCGCAGCGTGTCGCGCGCGCGTCGATCGTCTGGCGGCAGAAGGGACATTCACGCGTCGCCGGTTTCTCCTCCGGCTTGGCCGGTTTGATGAGGGCGAGCGTTAGGCGCCAGCAGACGAAGCCGACGATGACGAATTTCAGCAGCACGCTGAGAAAATGTCCGTACGTGAACTGTACCGGTCCGGACTGCGGAAAGCGCAAGGCCTGCCAATCCTTCGTTGGCGATGCCGCGTTCACCACGGGCATGATGAAGTCGTTGACCAGGCCCTGCACGACGTCGTTGGTCGCGGCGCCGATGACCACCGCGATGGCGAGGGCCAGCATGTTCTGCTTGATCAGGAAGGCCTTGAACTCTTTCCACATGTCTCTCTCTCTCCGCCGGTTCTGCGACCGGCCACGTTTTGGGGCAGCCATCTCGCATTGGGAGGGCGCATTGATACTAGTGACGCCTCATGGAGATGGTGAGAGCAGGTCGCTGCCGCCGCGCACAAAGGCCATTGCAAATATGGCCTGGGATGTGCTTGCCCTTCGATGGCGCAGCGTTCAACGTTTCTCCGGACCAGCCAACACGGAGTGTCGTGAGAGTAACGGAGGCGGCGAGGGGCTCGGATGGTGCGGCGACGCAACCGACGCGTCCTTTTCGAATGTCGCTCGCTGGAAAGTTGTCACTGCTCACGGGAGCGGTGATCGCCGTGTCGTTACTGATCGTGCTCGGCGTGGCGTACGAGGTGCTCACGAATTCGGCGATCTCGGGAGCCGCGAAGGCTCTCACTCGTGGAACGCAGCAACTGGCCGGTGTAGCCGAATCCGGGGTTCGACAGACGCGTACCCGCTACAGCACTGCCGCCCGGCAGCCGGCCATCCGCACCGCGCTCGCGCGCGGAGTTGCCTCCGCGAGCACGCGCGGAGCCGACACTGTGATGGCATCCGCGGAACGGGCACTCGGAACTCTGAGCGTTCCCACTGATTCCGGCCTGCCCATCGAGCTTTGGAACACGAGCGGACAGCTCGTCGCAAAGGTCGGAGACAAGGAAGCTGTGGTCCCGGAAACACCGGCCGACGAGCACACGTTCGGGGCGCAACGCATTCCGCACGAGGGCATCGCGGAGGTGGTTGGGGCGGATTCGGTGCAACTCGGCCATCTCTACGCGGTCGGTGGGCGAGTCTACTACTGGCTGGTACAGCCAGTGCTCGAGGGCGGGCACCTGCTGGGCTACATCGCGCAGCAGCGCAGGCTCGCCCTGAATCCGGAGGCGGAGCGCAGCGTCCGGGCCATCGGCGGCGAGGGCGTGAGCATTTACTATCGGAATGCGGATGGGAGCCTGTGGTCGACCGTGGGTGGAGCTCCAGCGCCGCCGCCGCGGGTCGATCCGCGGGACCCTGCTCGGGCCACGCAAGGCAATGAGGAAGTTTTGATCGCGGAGGCGCCCGTCGCAGGGACGCCGCTCGCCGTGACGATGGAGTCGCGAGTACGCGACGTGCTCGCGACGCCACGAAAGACCCTCCGCACGTTGGTCCTCGTTGCGATCCTGATGCTGATCGCGGGTATGGGCGCGGCGTTGCTGATCGGGCGTGGCGTGGCGCGTCCCATCGAAGCGATCGCCGACGGGGCCGAGGCCATCGCGCGCGGCGAATACGACACCCGCGTCCCCAGCGGCGGCGACGAAGAGATCGCCCGTCTCGCCGAAACGTTCAACCATATGGCGAACGAGGTCGCGACCTCGCAGCGTGCACTCGAGCAGAAGACGGCCGACGCTCAGGCGGCGAACCGCGCGAAATCCGATTTCCTCGCGACGGTGAGCCACGAGCTCCGCACGCCGTTGAACGCCATCGCCGGTTACACCGAGCTGCTCGAGATGGGACTCCGCGGACCGCTCACGGAACCGCAGCGCCGCGACCTCGCGCGCATCCGCGCGAGCGGCCAGCACCTGCTCGGATTGATCAGCGGCGTGCTCGATCTCAGCCGCATCGAACGCGGCCAGGTTTCGTATTCGCTCACGGCAATACCGATCGAGCCCTTTCTCGCCGACCTCGACGCGCTCGTGTCACCGCAGGCCGCCGCCAAGTCGCTCACGCTGGAATACATGCCCTCCGGCCGCATGTTGACCGTCGTCGCCGACCGCGAGAAGTTGCGTCAGATAATACTCAACCTGCTCTCGAACGCGATTCGCTACACGCCGGCGGGAGGCCGCATCCGGCTGTCGGCAGCACCCGTCGGGACCTCGATCGTGGAGATCGGCATCGAAGACACGGGCCCTGGGATTCCCGAGAGTCGTCGTGAGGAGGTGTTCGAGCCGTTCGTCCAGCTGGACCGGTCGCTGACTCAACCGCAGGAGGGTCTCGGCCTCGGCCTGTCGATCAGCCGGGACCTCGCGCGTGGCATGAACGGCGATCTGCGGCTGACGGAAAAGTCCAGCCGTGGAGCGACCTTCATCCTCGTCCTGCCGCAGGGCGAGCCGGAACAGGCGGCCGAGATGACGACCAGCGGCGAGACTCCAGCCATCCAATCAACGCGCTAGGCTCACTAGCCTCGCGTTCTCGGAAACATTAGGCCATAGAAGTGTTGCGCGGGCGCAACACGCGTGCGGTCCAGGCAGCAGGCGCAACCGCGAACGCGCGCAGTCGCAAGATCGCGGTAGGTGATTGCGCCATCGTGAATTGGGTGACGCGAGGGCGGCCCATGCAAATCGTCGTTAGACCGGCATGGCTTGCGCGATTAGCTTGGTCGCCCCACGCACCGGAGATGGTGTGAACGCCGACGCCCTGGAGTCTCAACACGCGCTCGCGCTCCGCCCCGGAGTGCTGCTCGCCGACCGCTTCCGCCTCGTCCGCCTCGTTCGCGGCACGAGCTCTTTCGCATTCAGTTATCTCGCGGAAGACCTGACTGCGGGCGACACGGTCATCATCAAGGAGTTCTTCCCCCGAAGTCTCGTGTCGCGCGGTGCTGACGGCGCCGCCATCAAGGCGCACTCCCCAGAATGTGAACGGGATTTCCTTCGCGCGCTGCATCGCTTCGCGCTCGAAGGGGCAGTGCTGGCCGAAAGTACTCATCCCAATCTTGTGCGGGTCCGAGCGGTTGTCGACGCGAACGCAACCGTGTATCTCGCGATGGATCGGCACGAGACGCAGCCCCTCGCGGACTACGTCCGCGGCGCCGGTGGACGAATCGCGTCTGCCGAAGCGGGTCATCTCGCCCAGCAGCTGCTAGCGGCGCTGCAAGTCCTTCACGCCGAAAGCATCATCCACCGCGATCTGTCGCCGCGAACGGTCCACGTTGGGACTGACGGATCGGCACTGCTGCTCGAGTTCAGCGCGCGCCGACATTTACCGCTGCACGCGACTGACCTCGTGTCTGGCTTCGCGGCCTTTGAACAATATGGTATGCGCGAAATCGGTCCGTGGACCGACGTGTACGCGGTGTCGGCACTTCTGTATTACATGCTGACGGGCAACGCGCCGCCGTCGGCGCTCGAGCGCGCCGCTGGTGAATCCATTGCGTCTCCCCTCACATCCGTGGCGGGTGTGCTCCCAGGATTGGCGCGACTTGCCGTGAAAGGATTGGCGCTGCTGCCGCAGCAGCGCCCGCATGCGGTTTCGGAGCTTCGTCGGCAGCTCGAAAGCGTGCTTGGCGAAGCAAGCAGCGCGGCCTCGCGCAACACGCCAAGCGCGGCCGCTACTGATATGAGCTTCGCCGACCTCGGTCCGATGTCGAGCGACGCGACAGGTGCTGAAGACGACCGAAACTCATCCCTTCGACTTGCCGCGGGCGGGATCGTCGTCCCTGGCGACGAGAAGAGTGCTCGATTCCTGCGCAAGCTCGGAAGCGTCGCGTCGCGGCTGCGTCGGAGGGTAACCGCTGACGCTGATCAAGACACCCAATCCGTCGAGGAGCCGGAACTCCGCTACACTCGGCCGCCGATGCATCACGCGGATCCGCCGTTTATGCCGGCTCCGTTGCCAGTCGTCGAGCGGCAGCCGGCGCCGGTCACCCCGTCGCCGACCTTCGCCCCACTTGCCGTCACGGAGCGTCCCGAAGTACCCGCCGCCGTTGCCGAGCCGCCGCGCCAATTCGATCTGGCGACCGAGCTGACATTTGCAAGCGACGACTTACAGGCAAAGCTCGATCACGCCATCACCCGACGTCGTTACCGACTCGCGGCGGCGACGGCGCTGGTGGTCCTCGTCGGCGGCTCGCTGGCTCTATTGGCGCGGAACAGCCGCGCGAGTGGTGTCCAACCTGTCGAAGCTCAGCGCTCGACGGCACCAGCGGGGCTGTCTGCCCATGTGCCTTCCTCCGCTTCGAATGACGCGCACGTTACGGTCGACGGCGGCGCCGTTTTGCAGAGCGCTGCGCGTCCCGCCGCGACGACGACGCGTGTCCAGGCGGACGCGCCGGCGCAGAATGTCAAGGCACCGGCTGCTCCGAGCCGCGACGCGCCCGCTCCGCGGAATGATGCTCCGGCCGCGGTGCGCGACGTCATGGTTCCGACGGCCAGGATGCCTAACGTAAAAATCGCCGTCTCCGGTATGTCGGATCTCAAGATCATGCCACTAGAGATGCTCGTGGATCCGCGGACGCGTCTCGCGAATGGCAGCGATCAGATCGAGCAGGGTGAATATGCGACGGCACACCGCACGTTCCGGTCTGCGATGCTGCAGCTGGACAGCGTTGCCACGCGTTATCCGGAGTCGCAGGCCGTGAAGAATCTCAGACACGATCTCGAGCTAGCCGACGCGCGCGCGGCGCAGGCGTGTACTGCCGAGAACGAAATGCGGAAGCGGCGCGGTGAGCAAGCGAGGGCTTGCCAATGATGGCAACACTGGCGTCATCGCGAATGGCGTGGTCGTGTCGCGCGATGCTCGGCGCGACAGCCCTCCTTCTCGCCGCAACTCCACACATGGCGCGGGCACAGGTCAGGGCTCTTTCACTCGCTGAAGTCATCGATCTGCGGCAGCACGGGGTTTCGTCGCGGCAGATTCTGCGAAATGCGCGTGAGTACTGCATCGCGTTCTCGATCGACGATAGCGTTCGCCGCCAGCTCACCGTGGCAGGTGCCGATACACTGCTCGTCGGTGGATTGGGCAATGTCTGCTCGACGGCACGACCGCCGGAGAAGCCGGCGCCTCCGCCGCTGATCAACGACGCCTTCGCCGAGTCCAGCACGCCACAAGGCTTCACGTGGTCGAATCCACGCTGCAAGGCCAGCTTCGAGACCGAAGGCGTGCGACTCGAGAACCTGGCGAACGATGCGCTGTGCATGGTGCGCTATCCGTCGGCAGACATACCCACCGACGTGCGGCTCGACCTCGACATCGGCCAACTGGGAGCAACGCCGCGAGGCATTGTGTACCTCGGCTTCGCCCGGCAGGATCGCTTTGGCCGGTATTATTCGGTGAGCGTGAGTGCCGATCGAAATGTCGAGCTCTGTTGGAACGCGGACCGTGTCTGCAATTCGCTGCTGAAACTGTCGGACGTGGAGGCGATCCAGACGGATGCGAACGCGGTGAACCAACTGTCCGTGGAGCTGCATGGCCAGGACATCGTGCTCCTCGTCAACAACAAGCGCGTGGGACAATACACCGCCGATGGCGCCCTTGGCGGGAAGCTGCTCCTCGGCGTGGGACCGCAAACCAGTCTGTTGCTCGTTCGGCTTCGCGCGACGCCGGCCCGGTAGCTAGACGCGGCCGGCGAGCATCACCGCCGCCGCATCGACTCTCAGTCCCGCCGCAGAACGATCAGCACGAGCAGGGCGGCATCGTCGTCTCGCGGGGGAGCATCGCGCCGCTCGCCGAGGAGAGCGACGTCGCGCAGCCAGTCGACGTCGGTCAGGGGCTTCTCGGAAAGCTCGGTGAGTGCCCGCTCGCCGGCCGCGCCTAACGGCATGCACAGCGTGCGACGAGCACGGGATGCGATCGCCGTCAGCGACGCATGCTCGTGGCGGGAAGTGCCCGAGAGCAAGCCCGCGATGCGCGCTGAAATGCGCCCCCGCACCCGCGCCCCGAAGCTGCTGCCGAGTCCCAGACGACGACGCGAGCGCCAGGCCTCACACCACTCCTGAACGAGCCGGATCGCCGACGCCCGTTCGGCCGTCGACAGCGTCGCCGCGGCGCCGTCGCAGAGACGAACCGTTGCGGCAACCAGCGCCGGATCGAGCGACGGCTCTGCACCGGCAGCAGCGAGGAGAACCCGCTCGCCCCGCAGCGATAGGAGAGCCAGCAGCCCGTCGTCCTGCGCCGTTACGCCTGCAACGAGTGGTGTAGACCGAGCGCCGAAGTCGCCGTCGAGGCTCGCGCCCCGCCACTTCTCGAGTGCCGCGAGCACATCGCTGGTCAGTTCCGGCGGAGCGGCAGATGATAGCGTCGAAGCCACAAGCCGCATCGCGCCTTCCGCTTCACGCAACCCGATTCCTACGATTTCGGATGCGATGCGCAGCTTCGCACGCAGGCGCGTCTCGATATCGAGTACTCGCTCCGAGCTGGCCGGCGGCGCGATCACATACTCGAGCACCTGTTCGTAACGCGAGCCAAGGCGGCGTACCCGGCCCACTCGCTGCTCGAGCCGCGCCGGATTCCATGGCAGGTCGAGGTGCACCACCACGGATGCTTCTTGCAAATCCAGCCCCTCACTGAGCACGTCCGTGGTGACGAGCATCGTTATGCGGTCGCGCATTGGAACTCCCGCGCCCACAGCTGGCGCGAATTGCGCGAGCACTTCGCCTCGGCTGATGCGCCCGCCGGCGATCCGTCCTCCATGCGCCGTGAGCTCGGCCACGCCGGCGCGCCGTGTCATGAGCAAACGAGAAAGCTCATGTACCGTCTCGGCGTATTGGCTGAAGGCGATGATGCGACGGTCTGGATGTGCGGCCGCGATCTGGGCCAGCAACTGTGCGCGCGAGAGATCGGGGTTTGGCATCATCCGTAACCGGGCGAGGAGCGCGTCCAGCCCATCTGCATGGGTGCGCACGGCCGCGATCATGGACGCGAGATTCGCCTGAGGCGCATTGCCTAACGTCGAGAAGAGCTCGGGCATGGCAAGCTGCATCGCGCCGGATCCGCAGCTCCAGGCGAGCAGTTCGTCATGCGTCGGCCATCGTCCAGTCTCGAGCGATGACAGCAGACCAGTTGCCTTCGCAAGGCGACGGCGCAACGCGCCGACCAGCGCCGCGCGACTCGATGACCACTGTCGGAGCAGCGAGTAGGTCAGCAGCGCTCCCGCTTCTCCCTCGTCGGAGCCGGGGACAGACGGCGGAAGTGCGGCCAGCTCGTCGAGCAGGTCGTCGCTGATCGAGAGCTCGAGCCGATGGGGGCCGCTCACGTTGGGTAGTGCGAGTGCCGTGTCCGCAATGCGGCGCCGCACAATGAGCCGCGCGAGCTCCGCGTCCGACGCCGTCAACGCGGCATCACCGAGGAAGATCGCCAGCTGCGCCACGAGATCGTCGCGGCGATTCTGCAGCGGCGTCGCGCTCAGCAGAAGAACCCGGGTGCGATCGCACAGGGATGCCGCCGTACCGTATCGTCGCGTGTGCGGATTGCGAAAATGATGCGCTTCGTCGATGACGATGAGATCGTACCGGTCTCCCGTTGGAGTCGTGCCGCGACTGAGCATCTCCATGGATGTCAGTTGGATAGCGATGCCCGCTCGCCGGGCCGCGAGGCGCCACGTATCGAGGAGCGACGCGGGAGCAATGATCAGCGTCCGCTCGAAATCGGCGGCGAGCGCCAGGGCGACGAAGGTTTTTCCGAGACCGGTCGCGTCGGCCAGCATCGCACCGTCCTCGAATCGAAGGAGCGCTTTCAGACGTGAAACCGCCCGGAGCTGGTGCGGGTGCAGCGTGATCTCGCCGATCGTGAGCCGCGTCGGGTGAGCATCGAGCAGCTCCCGCGCAATGCGCGCCCTCGCCTCGCCGAGGATCGCTGTGGCGTTAGGCATCTCGGCGATGGAGGGGCTCATCCCGTGAACCAGGTGAGTAGCGGGGCCACATCGTCGTGGCGCAACTCGTAGGCGGCGAGGCTCTCCGTGAGCAATGCGTCTCGAAGCTCGCCGGCGGCCAACTCTCCGCGGATGGCTGCGTCCGCGATGGGAGCGAGCGTCTCGCGTGCACGCTGCCAGTCGCGCGGAAGGGGCAATAGAGAAATCGTCCAGCCGAGAAACCGCCGGTAGCCGCCACGCGCCGGTTCGGCGAGCGCGGCCAACCATGCTTCGGCAAGTGGCGAGTTGAGAATGGCGGCGAATGCGCGTGCATCCACGCTATCGCGACAGAGAGCGACGTAGCAGCTGTTCAGCGGTACGAGCGGATCACCGGCATCGACGACGGCTGCGCGGGGCGACCGGCCGAGGTCTGCCCACACGACGCGGTGTCGGTCCCGCCGCGCTGCTTCGACCCGGAAGAGCGACCACCAGCGGCCCCTTCTGCCGTCGGCGCGAGTCGTGAGCTGCCGACGCCACGGCGTGAGCCAGCGCGCCGCTTGGCACGGTAAGCGATCGAGCGGCAGCCCGCTCGGGCCGTGCGTCCAGACGACGTATTCGTTAGGCTCGAGAAGGCGCCAGCGTCGCACTCCTTCACCGCGAACGACCGGCCGAAGCAGTTCCTCCTCGATGCTTCCCTGGCGGCCATTGGCGGCTACGACGGTGGCACTCGTGGCAAGCCTGACGACAAAGGCGAGGTTGAAGCCCGTTTTGACGCCGAGGTGAGGCCGACCGATCACGCTCTCGGCGAGCGGTATTCCCGCCTGTCGCATTCGGTCGAATGCCTGTCGCACTTCCGCCGGAAGCACGAGCCACGGACTACCGGGTGAGTCGTCGAATGAGAGAATTCGGCGGGGCAAGCGCCAGCGCAGCGGTCCGCATCCTCGATGATGCGACGTGGCGAGAATCTCGCCTGGCACATCGCTGGTCGCGCCACTCCAGCGCTCGGCGACGATCAACGACGGATACACCGCGGCGTCGAATGATGCCGGCGCCTCCGCGAGATCCTCGATCTCGACAATGCGCGTTTCCTCGGCAAGCAGCCGCCTGACGCCACCGCCAGCCAGCGACTGCCAGAGCTTCATTGGCAGCAGAAGCGACAACACCGCGCCCGGCCGCAGCAGTCGCACGCTCCGTTCGACGAACAGCGCCGCGAGATCCACTTGCGCGGCGAAGCCGGCGCCGGCACGCGCTCGTTCGGCGCCTGCTTCCCAACCGCCGGCGCGAAATACTCGGTAGCGCTGTCGAAAACGCTCGCGGTCCGGCGCCGGAATCCGGTGTAGCCGTACCCACGGGGGGTTGCCCAGAACGACATCGAACCCGCCACGGGCGGCGACGTCAGCGAAGTGGACGACGAAAGAGAAGGGGAGTGCGCCACCCGCCTGCAGACGGCGACGCTCCGCGCGGAGCGTCGCCGCGTGCGTCCGCAGCGTCGTGGCCTGGTAGCGCGCGTCGGCCGCCGGCAGTGTGCGATCACCAAACAGGTCTCGCGACCGGAGCGCCGCCAGGAGGTCGCGACGCTGCGCGGCAATTCCCGTCAGCTGGTCGTCGAGTGTGGCGATGGCCAGCCGTCGCTCCTCGCGGTCGAGCAGCCTAACGAGTACACCCTTCCGCCGGCCGATCGCCCGCGCGTAGCGATGGCGAAGTGTGCCGAGCAGTAGCGGGCGCGGCCGACAGGTCGTGCCCTCGCCCCAGGCTTCGGCGGCGAGTGAATCGCCGACACGAACATTGCGGTCGAGATTGGGCAGGGGACGGACGGCGAGTGGATCGTCAAGCTCGGAGTCGATCACGACCGACAGCCAGAGGCGCAGCTGACAGAGCCAGACCGCCGTCGGGTTCTTGTCCACGCCGAAGATCGAGTGCGTGAGGACGTCGCGACGAATCTCGGCGACGCCGCGCGAGTCACCGGCCACGCGACGCAGCTCCGCCATGCGTTCGAGCGCGTACACGAGGAATGCTCCTGAGCCGCAAGCGGGATCGAGAATCGTGAGCTCGGCGAGGGCGCGCAGACGCGAGCGACGCGTCACCTCGCCGGACTCCGACATGCTTGCGGCGTAGCAGGTGGAAGGGGAGATCGACGCCACGCGTTCGAGGGCAGCCTCGGCGACGCGGGCTACGAGAAGGTGTGGTGTGTAGAACGCACCAGTGCCCTTGCGATCGCGGCTGGCCATGAGCGACTCGAAGGCTTTCCCGAGCATCTCCGGGTCGATGGCCAGCTCGGCCCAATCGGTGCTCTCCTCACGGGCGGTGAAGCGATAACGCGCGAACAGCTCGCCGAAGAGCTTTCCAATCTCCTCATCGGGAAGGTACACACCGCGAAACCGTCGCTCGTTAGGTGTGCGCGCGAACAGGCCGCCGTTGAGAAAGGGAATGCGTCCGAGGTCGCGAGCCGCCGGCGCGCGACGTGCATACCGCGTGTTCAAGGTCCCAAAGAAGAGCGGAAGGAGCACACGGCGATGGAACGCGCCGCCGGATTCCATGCAACGGTCGAATGATCGACTCAGAAAAGCCCGGTCGCCGTCGAGCCAACCCTTCGCCTCGAGAAAACAGAGGAAGAGCAGACGCGATGTGTACAGGAGCGCGATCTCGCGCCGATCGTCGCTCGTTCCACTCTCGATGCTGGCCCCGAGTGCATCGACACGGACCTCGAGGGCTCGATAAAAGCGCCGCGTGAGCGCTTCGCGGCCGAGGATTTCCGTCCAGCGCGTGTGGGTGAGTACGTCTGCGTCGGGCCGTGGGTCGGTGGCGGCGATGAGCATCGCCAGCGTCTCGGCGTCGCTGTCAACGACCCGCGTCCGGTCGACGACGAGTGCCGAGACGCGTGGTGGCTTGCGATCGGTGCGCCACGCGGCGACGGCCATGCACGATGTTCCCGGCTGCGTGGCGAGCACGATCCAGAGAACATGTGGCGTGCGCGAAGCGAGGCGCGCCGCGGTCCGCGTCAACACCTCCCGGAGGGGAGCGCGACCATCCAGTTCGATGAGGAGTGCACGGAGAGCGCCCGCGCCTTCCGCGATGCACGCGGCGCAGGCCGGTTCGAGTCCTAGCTCACGCGACAACGCCTCATCGATGTGACTCGAACTGCCATTATATCCGATGGCTGACGCGACTCCAGCGAGAGCGTCGAGTGAATCGGCATTGGCGAGCAGTTGCGCGGCGGCGCGAAGCGTACGCACGCCGCCACGATCGGGGGAGGCGACGGCGGAAGCATGATCGTGCTGTTGCGACCCGCGCCGGAATAACGCCTAACGGGCGACATATTCGCGCCCTTTCCATCCAACGCGCCTTCCGCGCAACATCGCGCGCAGTATGATGAAAAGCACCATTGCCGCGCCGAGGGGGTACAGAAGGGCGTACAGGGGTGACTGCTGGAATCCGCGGTAGATCACGGCCCAGTAAACGAGGTTGGCCGCGACACAGATCGTCGCCCAGAGCAGCCAGCCTGATCCCAACGTACCGAGAGCAGCAAGCGCGAGCAGCAGAACCGGCACGATCGTCAGCAGCGGGGCCAGCGGCAGCACGACGGGAAAGAGCCGCCGACCAATCGCGCCACCGGGCATCGCGTGTATGCCGCCTGCATAGACATTCTTTCCCCAGCCGGCAATGAGCTCCGCGAGCGAGGCGTACATATGGGTCGAGAGTTGCGCGTCGGCGCGCAACAGCCTCACGCCGCGCCCCGCCCGGTGGAACCGTTGCGCGAGCGCCAGATCCTCGGCCACGAGATCACGAACGGATTCGTGGCCGCCCACTGCTTCGTACGCGTCACGCCGCATGAGCAAATACTGACCGTTGGCAATGACGTCCTCCGCGCGGCGTGCGCGGCTCACGCTTTCCGTGCCTCCGTAGCGCGCGAGGAGCATCCAGAAGACTTGCGGCTGGAGCAAGCGCTCCCAGAAGCTTCGCATCTCCTGCTTCCCGACAACTGACACCAGATCGGCGCCGCCCTCCTCGAGCGCGTTCACCGCTCGCGGCAGCAGGTCGGGCCCGTGCTCCGTGTCGGCATCGGTGAAGAGCAGCAACTGACCATGCGCGGCCGCGACGCCCGTCGTACATGCCCACTGCTTGCCGAACCAGCCGTTAGGCAATGGGGGGTTGTCGATTACGTGCAGCCGACCGTCGTCGCGTCCCGCGGCGCGGGCGAGATGGCCTGTGCCGTCACTCGAGTGATCATCGACGACGATCACCTCGATCGACGGATAGTGCGTGTTCAGGAGTGACCGCACGCATCGCTCGATGTTTCGCGCCTCGTTGCGAGCGGGTACGATCACCGATACCGGGGGCGGCGCGGGCGGCGGCTCGGCCGGCTCGTCGTCCAGCGATCGCGATCTGGCGACGCGCAGCATCGCCAACGGCGGAAGGAGAACCCACGGCGCGGCGGCAAGGAGCGCCCAGGCCACCGACATCAGCCGTGCCGGGGCTCCGCGATGACCGCCGCCGCCATCTGACCGGTCACGTTCGCCGTCGTGCGAAAGGCGTCGGGGATCGTGTCGATGCCGAGCAGGATCCCGATGCCCTCGGCCGGCAGGCCGACACTCGCCAGCACCGGCACCATTGCGATGATCGACCCGCCAGGAATGCCAGGAATGCTGAAGCTCGTGAGGATCGCGGTCGCGGTGACGGTGAGGAGCTGCGCGCTCGTTAGGTAACCGCCATAGAGCCGCGCGACGAAGGCGGCACCCACGATGAGTCCCATTGCCGCGCCGACGCGGAAGAGTGCGGACGCGAGCGGCAGAAGAAAACCACTCGACTCAGGGGGCATCCCCAGACGGCGTTGCGCTCCCTCGATGAGCGCCGGGAGCGCCGCGAGCGAGGTTCGCGACGAGAACGCGACGGCCTGAGCGGGAAACACCGCACGGGCAAAGGACGCGAGTGAAACGCGCCCGAGGATCGCCGCCGCGGGATAGACGACGAGCAGCACGAAGAGCGTCGTCGTGAGCGCGACGAGACCGACGTAGGACGCGAGCGCTCCAATGGCGACGACGCCGAGCCGAGCGACCAGCGGCAGCGTCAACGCAAAGACGCCTAACGGCGCGAGCACGAGCACCCAGCGGACGATGCGAAGCATCGCGTCCGCGACACCGCGAAAGAATCGCACGACGATCTCTCGCTGCTCTTCATTCACCGAGAGCAAAGCGAGACCGAATGCGATCGCGAAGACGATGAGTGGAAGCATCGCGCCATCTGCCGCGGCACGCACGGGATTCGCCGGCACGAGATCGGTGAGCCACTGCATGACCGTCGGCACACGCCGCGTCGCGTCGGGAGCACTGGAAGCGAGAGCGACCGTCGCGCGGGCGCGCAGGCTGGCCGCGGCGCTCGCGTCGATCGAAAGCCGGGAGAAGATCGCTGGCGCAATCAGAACGCCGGCGATAGCCGAAAGACAGAGGAATCCCAGCGCGACAACCAGCACTCGCGCGCCCATGCGCGCGACCCGAGCCGCGTCCGCGCCGGCGATCCCCACGATGATGAGCGAGACGACGAGCGGAATGACCGTCATCCGGATCGCATTCACGAAGAGCGTCCCCAACGGCTCGACGTACGCGACGACCCGCTCGGCCGTCGTGTTGTCAGCGCGACTCAGCAGGAGGCCAAGAAGCACCCCGGCGCAGAGCGCGACGAGTACGAGGGTGCTGAGTGAAGGGCGTCGCACCCGCCAAAGCTACGCCGAGCCGCAGACGCAGCAAGCGGAGAGCTGACGGCCGTCACGAAGCAAACAAAGAGGGCGCCCAGTCGAGGGCGCCCTCTTTGTTTCTGGACAGCCGCAGTTAGTGGGAGCCGCTCGAGCCGAATGATCCGCCCGAACCGCTCGAACCGCGCGAGCCACCCTGGGAGCCACTCGACCCACCCTGGGAACCACTCGATCCGCCCTGGGAACCGCTCGAGCCGCCCTGCGAACCGCTCGAGCCGCTGGAGCCACTCATGCCGCCGCTCGATCCTGAGCCGGAACCCTGCTTGGACGAGCCGCCGCTCGAGCCGTAGTTCGACGAGCCTGAGCTGCCTGACGAGCTTCCGCTCCGCCCACTGCTCTGACTCTCGTCGCTATCCGGATCCGTCATGTCGCCGTCACCCTGACGGCCGCGTGTCGCGGAGCTCCCGATTCCTTCGTCCTTCTGATTGCCGCGATCGGAGCCGCTCTGTGAGCTTCCGCCGGATTGCTGCCAGGAGTTACCGAGATTGCCGCCCGAGCCCGAGCCACTGGAGCTCGCGCTGCGACCCGACGATCCGCTTCCCCCACTACTTCCACCGGCGCCCGACATCGAGTTGTCGCTCGAACTGCCTGACGAGCTGCTCGAGCTCCCCTTGTTGAGATCGTCCTTGCGGTCAGCCATCGTATGCATCCTCCGAGTGTGATGACCAGCGGCGCTCCCATCCATGGGGCGCCACGCTCGCGTATGGCTGAGCAGGTCTGGTGCCATTTGTTTGAGTTTGCCACGAGTTGACCGTGCAGTGGGGACGGTCTACGTTGCGTCGCGTGATACGAGCACGACCGTTGAGACCGACGCTGCGCCGCGCGGCGCGCATCCCGCGCCAGGCGTCCAGCACCGGACTCGACTGATGCGGCGCCCTTCGATAGACGTGGGGGCTCGGGTGGCGCTCGTCGCGCCCGCTGGCCCGCTACGCGACCAGGCCGATCTCGAGCGCGCGCTGTTGAATGTTCGCTCATTCGACTGGACGCCTGTGCGGGGCGCGCACGTGCTCGAGCGCGAAGGATATCTGGCCGGAAGCGATGGCGATCGCCTTTCCGATCTGAATGCCGCGCTCGCCGACGACTCGATCGACGCCGTGTGGTGTCTGCGCGGCGGCTACGGTGTGATGCGCATTCTCGAAACTGTCGATTATGCCGCGCTGCGCCGTCGTCCGAAGCCGGTCATCGGCTACTCGGACATCACCGCGCTGCACAGCGCGATCGCGACGCGGTGCGAGTCGATTACGTATCATGGCCCGACGGCGCGCGCGACGCTCACCGACTTCTCTCGCGCCTCGCTCGCGCGCGCCATTGCCGGATCGGACTGCTGTGGCGTCGCCGACGGCGCGGAGATCCTGCGCGGCGGCCGGGCGCGCGGGCGGCTCGTCGGCGGCAACCTCGCGCTCCTCTGCGCCCTCGCCGGAACACCATACGCGCCGGATTACACCGATGCGATTCTCGTCCTCGAAGATGTGAACGAGCCAGTGTATCGCATCGATCGCATGCTCACGCAGCTGCGGCTCGTCGGCGCCCTACCGCAGTGCCGCGCCATCGTGTTCGGCCAGTTCACCGACGTCCCACAGGATTCGCCTGAAGAAAACCTCGGAACGCGTAAGTTGCGTGATGTGTTGCGCGAATCAGCGGAGATCGCCGACGTTCCGTGCATCGCCGGCGCGCCGATCGGCCATATCGCTGACCAGTGGACGCTGCCGCTGGGTGCCGCGGCGGAGCTCGACGCGGATGCGCGGACGCTGCGTATCTTGGAGTGACCTTCATTATTCAGGCATGCCTTCGTACAAGACTGGTCAGCAATTGCTCGATGAGGCCCGAGCGCGCGTTACGGAAATCTCGGCGCGCGACGCCATCGCGCTGCGCACTTCCAATCCCGACGCCGTCTTTCTCGACATCCGTGAGCAGCCCGAGGTGAACCTGGGGATGATTCCCGGCGCGATTCACCTCGCGCGCGGGTCGATGGAAACCAAGATCGAAGCCCTGGTGCCGCGCGATTCCCGCGTCGTCGTGTATTGCGCGAATGGAAACCGCTCGGCCTTCGCGGCTGACACGCTGCAACAGATGGGTTACCCGATGGTGGCGTCGATGGCCGGCGGCTTTCGCGATTGGGTCGCTTGCGGCGGCGACGTCAACGGTTGAGCGGTTACTCACGCGTGTCTGTGGTATGACGACGGTCGAGGGGTTGCTCGAGCTGCCCGATGTGCGCCGTCTGCTCGCGGCGCTGGCAGCACGGCCTGGCGAGCGTATCGCGGACGACGGGTCGCGTCGCCTCGCGGCGATCGCGCTCGTGCTGCGTCCGGGCAGCGCGCCGGACACGGATCCGGAGCTCCTGATGATCAAGCGCGCCGAAGCTGAAGGTGATCCGTGGAGCGGCCATGTTGCCTGTCCCGGCGGACGCATGGAGCCAGGCGATCACGATCTCGAGCAGACTGCCATTCGCGAGACGTGGGAAGAGACGGGCGTGGATATCGCGCGCGACGGCCACGTCCTCGGTGCTCTCGACGACATCAGCCCGCGCACGCCCACCCTGCCGCCGATCATCGTCAGGCCGTTCGTCGCCGTCGTGAAACCGGAGATCGAGATCGTCCAGAGCTTCGAGGTGGCGGAGTCGTTCTGGGTGCCGCTCGCCGCGTTACGCGAGCGAGCGGCGTGGGGGACGGCGATGGTCACCGTGCGCGGCCATGGCGAACGCCAGGTCACGGCGTTTCGCCACGGCGCGTACACGGTTTGGGGCCTCACCGAGCGCGTGCTTCGCCAGTTCCTCCAGTACCTCGACAGCGTACCGAACAGCTGATCCGATCAGCTCTTCGCGACCTCGCTCATGAGCGCGAAGACGTTGTCGTCGAGGTCTCGGAAGAACGACATCCAGAGATCGTGGTCGGGCATCCGCGCCACGATGTGCGGCTCGTCCACGAAGTCCACGTTGCGCGATCGCAGCGTCTGATAGGCTGCGTCGATGTCCGCGACCCGGAAGTAGAGGACGGAGCTCGGGTGGTCGAACTCCTTCGTCTCTGGTTTGCTGAGCATCAGCCGCACGCCATCGCAGTCGAAGAAGGCGAGCCCCGGGAATGCGAAGAGAAAGCGCATGCCCAACACGTCGCGATAGAACGAGGTCGAGCGCTCGACATCTTTCACCACGACCGAGATCTGGCCGATACGCGAAAGGCTCAAAGTTGGCGCGTTCATCGTGGAGGATGACGAGGAGGAGGTAGCGGCCATGTGATGCCTCCATGGAGCAAAGGTGAATTACTTAGCTCAGCTAATTATTTCGCCGAACTACGTTCAGCGCAAGAGTGGGCTTGCCTTGCGGCATCCTCAAGAAAATATTAGGCAGAACTAACTTATTTTCTATTAATGGCTCATCCTGAACGTCTTCAACGACCGCACACAACGACACCCGAGCAGGGGTGGCGTCGCGCACGCGTCGCGCCAAGCCTCGCCGAGGTCTATCGCAGCATCCCGGTCTCCTATGGGGTGTGGTGGCGAAAGGTGCTGGCCTTCGCTGGTCCCGGTTATCTCGTTGCCGTCGGCTACATGGACCCGGGCAACTGGGCCACCGATCTCGCCGGCGGCTCCGCCTTCGGCTACACGCTGCTGAGCGTGATTCTGCTCTCCAACCTGATGGCGGTGCTCCTCCAGGGGCTCGCGTCCAAGCTCGGCATCGTTACGGGACGCGACCTCGCGCAGGCGTGTCGAGACCACTACTCGCCAACAACGAACTTCTTTCTCTGGCTGCTCTGCGAGATCGCGATTGCGGCGTGCGACCTGGCCGAGGTCATCGGTGCGGCAATAGCACTCAACCTGCTCTTCGGCATCCCGCTGACATGGGGAGTGGTGCTGACCGGGCTCGACGTCATGCTCGTGCTCTTTCTGCAGAACCGGGGGTTTCGACTGCTCGAGGCGCTCGTCGTCGTGCTCGTCGCCACGATCGGGCTGTGCTTTCTTTTCGAGCTCATCCTGGCGAGGCCGTCGCTCGCCGGCGTCGCTGCCGGCTTCATTCCGCGCCCCGAGATCATTCGCAATCGTGAAATGCTGTACATCGCGGTTTCGATTCTGGGCGCGACGGTGATGCCGCACAATCTGTATCTGCATTCCTCGATCGTTCAAACCCGGCGCTACGAGGAAAGCGCCGAGGGCAGACGGGAAGCGGTCCGATACGCGTTCGTGGATTCCACGATTGCCCTCACCTTCGCGCTCTTCATCAATGCAGCGATTCTCATCGTCTCCGCCGCGGCATTCCACACCAAGGGGCACACGCAGGTGGCGGAGATCCAGGACGCGTACAAGTTGCTCACGCCGCTCGTGGGCGGTGGCGCGAGCGCCGTGTTCGCGGTGGCACTGCTTGCCTCGGGGATGAACTCGACCCTCACCGGTACCCTTGCCGGACAGATCGTGATGGAAGGGTTCCTGCACATCCGGCTTCTGCCCTGGGTGCGCCGTTTGCTGACCCGGGGTATCGCGATTGTTCCGGCGGTCGTGACGGCTATCTTGTACGGCGAAAGCGGGACAGCGAAGCTGCTCGTATTCAGCCAGGTGATTCTGAGCCTACAGCTCTCGTTTGCGGTCTTTCCGCTGGTGCGCTTCACGTCCGAGCGCGCGAAGATGGGGACGTTCGTCAACCGAGGCTGGTTGAAGTTCCTGGCGTATGCCGTGGCGATCGTCATCGCCGCGTTGAATGCGTGGCTGCTCGTGCAGGCCGTGCGCGGGTTCACCACCTAACGAGGAGCGCCCATGTACAAGCGCATCCTGGTTCCGCTCGAGCATTCGCCGTACGACGAGACCATCCTCGCGCACATTCGCAAGCTCGCGCGACACTGTGGCGCGTCACTCGTCCTGATTCACGTCGCCGACGGTTGGGCCGCGCGGAACGTCAACCAGCTTCACCTCCGCGAGTCGGAGGAGATGCGTGAGGACCGCGACTATCTCGAGCAGATCGCCGAATCGCTCGAAAAGGACGGCATCCAGGCGGAGTGCGTGCTCGCGGCGGGCAATCCTGGCGCGGAGATCGCCGAAGCCGCCGTGCGCGAGCACTGCGATCTGATCGCCATGTCCACCCACGGTCACCGCTTTCTGCAGGACCTCCTGTACGGAAGCGTCGCCAACGAGGTGCGCCACATCTCGCACGTGCCGGTACTGCTCGTTCGCGCCGAGCGGCGAAGCGTGGGCTCACGAACACCGGTCACCACCGCCGACCAGAGCGGACGCTCCGCACCGGCGAGGGGTGCGTCGTGAGCGTCGACAAGGCGGCGCAGCCGCTGACCGCGCCTGTAGAGGATTATCTAAAGGCCATCTTCGAGATCGAGGCGGCCGACGCCACGGGTCAGCGAGAAGCTCCAGTCGTTGCCGGCACCAACGAGATTGCGCAAGCCCTTGGAATCGCCCCGGCTTCGGTGACGGGAATGCTGCGCCGACTCGCCGAGCAAGGATTGATCGTGTACGAGCGATACCGAGGCGTGCGTCTCTCGGATGCGGGGCGCCGCGCGGCCCTGCGCACGATACGCCGCCATCGGGTCATCGAGGCGTATCTCACCAATGCGCTCGGTTATCCATGGGACCGTGTCCACGAAGAGGCGGAGCGCCTCGAGCACGCGGCATCCGACGAGCTCATCGACCGCATGGCGGCCGCTATCGGCGAGCCGACCACAGATCCCCATGGTGCGCCGATTCCCGCGCGTGACGGAACCATGGATGCGCGGCCGCTCCTCGCCCTCGTGGACGTTGCGGTTGGAAACGTCGTGCGCATTCGCCAGGTGGGTGATCGCGATCCGGAACGGCTGCGCTATCTCGCGCAGTTGGGTGTCACACCCGGTGCGGATGTGCGCGTTGTCGCGCGTGAGCCGTTCGGTGGACCGATCACCTTGCAAATCGTACGCGAAGGGAGCGAATCTTCGCGCAAGGTTGGACGGGCGACGCATGAGGACCGTGAGCGTGCCATCGGTCCGACTCTGGCCGCGCAGGTCTTCGTCGAGACCCGCCGCAAGCGCGAAGCATAGACCAACGGAACAAAGATTGCCCGAATCAACGGCGAATCCACAAGCGGAGTCAGCGCGTGGCTATCGACCCAATTCAAACAGACCCCGATGCGGGTATACCGGATCTTATCCGGCAACTCGGCGACGATTCGAAGCGGCTCGTCACCAACGAGGTGCGGCTGGCGAAGCTCGAGATGCAGGAGAGCGTGCAGCGCGCCGGTCGGGGTGCGGTGCAATTGGCCGTCGCGTTCGGCATCGGTATCGTGATGCTCGTTGCACTGACGTTGTTCCTGGCGACGCTCATCGGACGAATCGCGCGCGGGCACATGTGGCTTGGCGCGCTTGTCACCGGCGCGATCGAGCTCGGGCTCGCGGTCATGCTCCTGCGCCGCGGCCTCGGCATCCTGCGGGCGCCATCGTATTCACTCGAGGAGACACGAGCGGCGTTGAAAGACACCGCGGTGTGGGCGCGCAGCACGCGCGGCTGAAAAACCTGGGCCGCGGATGACCGCGGCCCTCTCGCTCCCGTTGCGCGCCGCGATTGCATTCCTCGCCGCCGCCCAATCGATCGACTCGCTTCCACCCCGTCATTCCCCGCGTAGTGTCGCCATCGACGAGCGGCTCGCGGCGGATTACTCCATTCGCCTCGGCGACACGATCGTCATCGCCGCGACGCCGGCGGCTGTCGGCGACACGGTAGTCGTCAGCGCGCTCGTCAGGCGCTCACGAGACCCGTCGGAAGTGGCGCGCGGTGCGTATCGAATTCGGGTACACCTGGACCAGCTGCAACGGCTCGTCGGCTATGGCGATCGCGTCGAACGCTTTGCCGTGGGCACCGACGGCCGAACGGCAACCGATTCCGCGCTCGCCGCCATCGACGCGGCGGCGTTCGGGTTTCGCGCCTACTCATCGCGCGAGATTGCTGTCGAGAGCTCGACGACGTTTCTCGTCGTGAGCCGCTTTCACCGCGCGATCGGCGTCATCACTATCGTCGCCAGCGCGATCTTTCTCCTCTGCATCATGTTGTTGAAGGTGGACGAGCGCCGCCGCGACGTGGCCGCGTTGCGGTTGATGGGCATCTCGCGCCGAACGATCGTGCGAAGCGTCGTGTTGGAATCGGCGCTCATCGCCGTGCTGGGCAGCATCGCCGGCGTCGCGATCGGCGCCATCGTGTCCGCATTCGTGAACTGGCACTACCAGCGCGTCTATCGCACACCACTGACCTTCTCACTCGTGACCGCCCAGATCGTCGCGATCGCGGTTGGGCTCTCCCTTGGACTGGGCATCTTCGCGGGATTGCTGGCTGCACAGCGTCTCGTCCGGCAGCCGCCATTGTCGTTATTCCGGCGCTGACGAGCAGTCGCCCAACGCCCAGCGCTCAACGCATGATTCTTACTCTTGCCCGCGCCTCTCTCGTCAGGCATCGAGCTCGGACTCTGCTCGCCATCCTCGGCGTCGCCGTCTCGGCGGCGATGCTGCTCGATATGGTGATGCTCGCGACGGGCATGCGCGTGTCATTCGGGTCCCTGTTGTTGTCGCAGGGCTTTCAGATTCGGCTGGCGCCGAAGGGCACGCTCCCATTCGATACCGACGCCACGATCCCCGACGCGTCGAATGTCGTGCGCACGCTCATGGCGCGACCAGACGTCGTGGCGGTGAGTCCCGTGCTGGGAGCCCAGCTGCACGTGGAGCACGGAGCGACGTCGGTGAGCGCGGCCGCGCTGGGGACGATTGCTGCCGTCCAGGGCGATTACAAGTTGCTCATAGGGCACGCGCCGACCCGCGACGACGAGATTGTCGCGAATGACGCGCTCCTCATGGCTCTCGGCGCCAACGTTGGCGACACACTCAGGGTGGCGGCCGGATTCGATCCGCAACTGCGGACGTTCACCGGCCAGCGCACGCTGCGCGCTGTCGGACGCGTCCACTTCATTTACCTCTCGGCGGGTGAGCGGGCACTGGCCATGCCCCTCGAGTCGCTCCAGGCCATGGAAGGCGCGTCACGAACTGATCGGGCATCGCTGTTCATGGTGCGGCTGCGCGCTGGCGCAAACGTCGAGTCGGCCCGATCAGCCATCGAGCAAACCGTGCACACGGTCAGCGCGATTTCGACGGAGACCGCCATCCAGCAGGTAGAGCAGCGGTTGAGCTACTTCAGACAGCTCGCGTTCATCCTCGGCTCGGTCAGCCTCGCCGTCGGCTTTCTCCTCGTGACGACACTCGTCACCGTATCCGTGAACGAGCGACTTGGCGAGTTCGCGGTGCTGCGCGCGATCGGCGTCCGCCGCACGCGGATCCTCGAGCAGATCATGCTCGAGAGTGCAGTCATCATGATCGTTGGCGCGGTCGCGGGGCTGGGACTCGGACTCGTCACGGCGCGCTATCTCAATTCCATTCTCGCCGCCTTTCCGGGATTGCCCGAGGCCATTTCGTTCTTCCTGTTCCAACCGCGCGACGCGTGGCTCTCGTTGGGCCTGCTCGCGCTCTGCGGGATTCTCGCGGGGATCTATCCCGCCTGGCGCGGTGCATCGCTCCCGATTGGCCCCACTCTGCGCGAGGAAGCCGTCGCATGACGGATGACGGCCTGCTCGTCTCGGCGCGCGATCTCCGGCGCGACTACCCGATGGCGGGCGAGATCGTGCACGCGGTACGTGGCGTGTCGCTCGATGTCCGCTCGGGAGAGTACGTGGCCATCGTCGGTCCGTCGGGCTGCGGCAAGTCGACGCTCCTCAACATGCTCGGCGCGATCGACGCGCCCTCGTCAGGCACGCTCACGATCGCCGGAAATCGCGTCAACGGCTTGAAAGATCGCGAGGCGACGCTCTTTCGGCTGCGTCACATCGGCTTCGTGTTCCAGCGCTTCTACCTCATGCCGGTGCTCACCGCGATGGAGAACGTCGAGCTGCCGATGGCCGAGGCGGGCCTCGAGAAAGCGGCGCGTCGCTCGCGAGCGCGTGAGCTGCTCACGTACGTCGGCCTCGGGGAACGCTTCCGTCACCGTCCGACAGAGCTCTCCGGCGGCGAGCAGCAGCGCGTCGCCATTGCGCGTGCGCTGGCGAACAAGCCCGAGCTCCTCCTTGCCGACGAGCCAACCGGCGAGCTGGATGCCCGCACCGGCGCGGAGGTCATTGGCCTCTTCGAGCGGCTCAATCGCGACGGCACGACACTCATCGTCGTGACGCACGACGAGGAGCTGGCGAGCGCCGCGCGCCGTGTCGTGCACATGCGCGACGGCCTGATCGTGGACGAGCAGCATCGATGATCACGCTCATCGCGCTGCGGAATTTCCTCCTGCGCCCCTGGCGGTCGTTGTTCCTCCTGCTCGGTTACAGCCTCGGCGTCGCCGTCATGATCGTGCTGCTCTCGATTGGCGAGGCCCTGCTCACGCAGGCCCGACAGGAGCGGCTCGTCGGTGGCGGCCAGATCACCGTTCTCCCGGAAGGGATCGACGTCGAAGTGCTGAAGACGGGCGGCTTGGGTGGCATGTTCTTCTCCATCGACCACGCGCGCTTCATCTATAGACAATTACTGGCGGCGCCACGGTTCTCGTCATGGATCGCCGCGGCGGCGCCACAGATCGATTCAAAGTTGCTCTACTTGCGCACGCCTAACGGCAAGGAAGTCGCCGTCGAGGCGACGGGAGAGATCCCGTCGCTGAGTCGCGCGGTGGGCGGCGCGGCGGAGCTGGCGAGCGGGTCGTGGAACGACGACGATCTCGACAGGCGGTGGCGCGATCCGACGGCAGCCGAGCTTCGCGACGACATCGATCATTTCCACCTCCCGTCGGCGAGTGCCCGCAATGACACGACCTGGGGCGAGTGGCATTATTTCAACGTGCTGTCGAACGACCGCAAGCGCTGGGCGTACGTGTCGCTCATCGTTGGCGGGCGAGTGCCGGACGGTCCATGGGGCGGTCAGGTACTCGTGACGCTCCACGAGCAGGGCGGCCGCTCGCGGCGCTTCGTGACCGCTGTGCCTTCGAGCCAGGTTCGATTCTCGACCACGCGGGCAGACCTGACGATTGGCGAGTCGACGGTGCGCGTGCTCCCCGACGGTCGCTATGCCGTGCATGCTCGCGCTCGGGAGGAGGGTGGGAAAGCCGTGGCCGAGGTGAACCTCACCGTCACGCCAACGCCTGGCGCCTACTTTCCTGGCGCGGCGCTCTCGAGCAGCGACGTCGTGTCGGGATATGTCGTCCCGGCGCTTCGGGCCGACGCCGACGGCAGCATCTGCGTCGATTCGTTAGGCTGCGAGCACCTCGCCAACGTGCAAGCGTACCACGATCACAACTGGGGCGTCTGGCGTGGCGTGAGCTGGGAGTGGGGCGCGGCGCGCGCCGGCCCGTACGCCATTCTGTTCGGCCGCATCGCGCCCCCAGATAGCGTCGCCGCCTCGCAGCCCCTCTTTGTGTACGTTGTCGACTCGTTGGGATTCCTGCGTGTCTTCCGTCCGCGCGCAATCGCCTACACCGACGCGCCACGCACCACGACCACCAGTCCCGCAATTCCGAAAAGCGCCGAGATGTTCGACGCTCGCGGTAGCGACACCCTGCGCGTGCTGTTGCAGGTGGAAGACGCCACGGTCACCGACACGCGACGACCGTTGATTGAACGCGGTGACTACATGAACGCACGACGCATCATGCGCCCCTTCTTCATTCAGATGAAGGGTGTCGCGCGTCTCGAGGGGCGCATTGGCGGAAAGGCCATCCGCGCCGAGGGCTATGGCTTCTTCGAGACTTACCGCTAGCCGGGTGCGGGACGGGGTGCTGGTGATCGGGGGGTGCTAGGCGGCCCCATGACAAATTTGGAATGCACACACCGGGGTCCGATGGGTGCATCGTTGCTCGCATTCCAAATTTGTCATGAAGCCGCCGTGCACCCCCCGATCACCAGCACCGGCGCGCTCTCAACTCACTTCGCCATACCCTTCCGCGCGCCGCTCGTCGATGCGCCGCTCCAACTCTTCAACGCGCTCCACGGTTCGTCGATCGGTGCGCATCCGTCGCTCGACACCACGCTTGTAGCCCTCGCCGACGAACGGGCGCGCCTGCTCCCAAGGGCACGGTGGATTCGCGCACTCCCGCCAACCCTTCTCCAGTTCCGGTTCGACCTCGGTGAAGGTCCGATCCGCGAAGTTGGGGTTGTGGGCCGCGATATGGCCGAGGTAGTAGGCACCGCGCACATCGTCGTAGCTGCGGTCCGCGAGACGCGTATCGGACGATTCGTAATGCGTGCGGAATTCCTCGTCGTCTTCGGCGCTCAGCTTCTCGGCGGCTTCCGCGATCGCGCGACCAGACCACCAGCCGCCAATGGCGCCGGCGATTCCACCGAGCAGCGTGCCGATGGGGCCCGCGGACGATCCAATCCCGGCGCCGAGAATGACGCCGGCAACCCCGCCCGTTGCCTCCCCGATCTCGTCGCCGAGACTCGGCTCGCCGCTGTGCGGTCCGAGAGCGGCATCTTTATGTCCTGAGTCATCCATGCCATTGAAAGTGGGCAAGTTCGGGACCGGCTTGACACGTCTGACATGCGGCTGCCGATTGTGTCGCCATGATCGGTAGCGCCGGCAGGGGACGCGAAGCGGATCGCATCCGCATCGGAACACAAGGTTGGAACTACGAGGCCTGGGTCGGGCCTTTCTATCCCGTGGGAACGCGTCCCGCTGATTTCCTGGCGATCTACTCTCGCGCCTTCGACACGGTGGAGGTGGATTCGACGTTTTATGCGATTCCACCGAGCAAGACCGTGCGTGGCTGGGCCGACCGCACGCCGCCCGGATTCACCTTCGCGCTCAAGATGCCGCAGGAGATCACCCACGAGCATCGCCTGCGTGACGTTGCTGACATCGCGAGTGAGTTCTTCGATCGTGCGCGCGAGCTCGAGGACAAGCTGGGGCCGATCCTGATCCAGCTCGGTCCCGACTTCGCGCCGAACGAGCTTCCGTCGCTCGCGCGATTCCTGCCGACGCTGCCGAGCGACATGAAATTCGCGATCGAGTTTCGCCAGCGAGGTTGGATTCACGACGGCGTGTTGGCGCTGCTAGCCGAGCACGGTGTCGCGCTCGCGCTCACTGATGCGCGGTGGATTCCGCGTAAGCAGATGATGCAGCTTGCTGCCCAGCCGACCGCCGATTTCGTTTACATACGATGGATGGGACCGGATCGCGCGATCGTCGACTACTCGCGCATCCAGGTCGATCGTGCACACGAGCTCGAGCTGTGGTCTGGCGTCCTCTGGCCGCTGGCGGTCAAAGGCCGCGCCGTCTTCGGATACGTGAACAATCACTTTGCAGGTCATTCTCCCGAGTCCGCGCGGCAGCTCCAGCTGCTGCTGCATCAGACGCCGGTTGATCCGGCGCGGCTCGGTGAGCAGTTGACATTGTTCTGAATTCGTCATGACGATCGCTATCGACAGTCTGTCGCGCGACCACGCTCGAGTGGACGAGATCTCGACGTCCGTCGCGGGGGCGTGGCATGCGCGCGCCGTGGTGTTCGCCGCGGCGTGCGTGATGGTCGGTGTGTATTGGGACATCTCGTGGCACATGACGATTGGCCGCGACACGTTCTGGACGCCCGCACACCTCCTGATTCAGGCCGGCGGACTGATCGCCGGCATCTCCTCCGGCTACGTCGCGCTCAAGACGACGTTCGCCGGTACGCCCGCCGAGCGCGAGGCCTCGGTGAGCTTCTGGGGCTTTCGCGCCCCGTTAGGCGCGTGGGTGTCGATCTGGGGCTGCGCGGCCATGGTGTCGTCGGCGCCATTCGACAACTGGTGGCACGACGCGTACGGCCTCGACGTTCAGATCATCAGCCCGCCTCACATGATCCTCGCCCTCGGCATCGTCGCCATCACGTTAGGCGCGCTGTTGTTGACGCTCGCGAGGCAGAACCAGACCACGGACCGCGATCAGGAGCGCTTCGCGTGGCTGTTCACGATCGCGGCCGCCTTCTGGCTCCTGAACGTCTGGGTGATGCTCTCCGAGTACTCCTACAAGGAGTTCATGCACTCGGGTCTGTACTACCGCGTCTCGGCAACGTGCTACCCGCTGGTGCTCCTCACGACGGCGCGCGCGAACAAGCTGCGCTGGCCGGCGACGAAGGCAGCGGCGGTCTATCTCGCGATCACGCTCGCTCTCATGTGGTTCCTGCAGCTCTTTCCCGCCGAGCCGAAGTTGGGTCCGATCTACCAGCGCATCACCCACATGGTGACGATGGATTTCCCCGCGCTGCTGATCGTGCCCGCCATCGGGCTGGATTTCATCAGGCAGCCACTGGAGGGCCGCGTCCGCGACATCGCGCTCGCGCCCATTCTCGGCGCGGTATTCGTCGCGGGCTTCCTCGCCGTCGAATGGCCGTTCGCGAGCTTTCTCATCACGACGCAGTCGCGCAACTGGTTCTTCAACGGCAACAACTATGTCTACTTCATGACGAACCAGTTCCTGGAGCGAACCTTCCAGTTCGCGAACTGGGGGCAGTGGACCGCACCTCTCGCGCCGCAGCTCGGGATTGCCGTCGTGATGGGGACCATCTCGGCGTACATCGGCCTGAAATGGGGAACGTGGATGACCCGCGTCCGCCGATGATCGTTAGGCTCGCGCGCCGCGCCGCGCTCGCCATGCTGATGCTGGCGTTGGCGCCGATGGTGCTGGCAGCGCACGTGGGCAGTCCCGATGTCATCTTCGACGGCAAGGCTGGGCCATACGACGTGCGCGTCATCGTCCGCGTTCCGATGGTCGTCCCTGGCCTCGCCGACGTCACCGTGCGCGTGTTGGACGGCGACGCGCGAGCGGTTCGCATTCGACCAGTGTTCTGGCGCGCGGGCGTGAATGGCGCGCCTTCGGCCGACGTCGCCAACCCGGTGCGTGGCACGCGAGATCTCTACACCGGGCAGCTGTGGTTGATGGCCCGGGGCGCTTACAGCGTCTATGTCACCGTCGACGGTCCGCGCGGCAGCGGCACGGCGAGCGTTCCCGTGATGTCCGTCGCCACGGGGCGTCTCGGCATGAGCCCAGGGCTGCGCCTCCTGCTGGCCGCGTTAGGCCTGCTGCTGCTCGCGGGGCTCGTGACCATCGCCTACATCGCCGCTGGCGAGAGCGTCGTGGAGCCGGGACGGCCGATGGACACGGCAAGACGCACGCGCGCCCGACTCATCGGTGCGCTCTCGGCTCCAGTGCTCGCGGTCATCGTGTTCGGTGGCGCCCGGTGGTGGCAGAGCGTCGACGCAACGTACGCGTCGCGGATGTATCGGCCGCTGGCGACGCACACTTCGATCACTCGTCAGGCAGGCGTCTCGACGTTGCGCTTCGCCGTCGTCGATAGCCTTGATGGGGTGACGCGACTCGACCCACTCGTGCCCGACCACGGCAAGCTGATGCACCTCTTCGTCATCGACAGCGCGCGGATGGAGAGCTTCGCGCACCTGCATCCAGCGTTCGATGACACCGCGACGTTCACCGCGACGCTGCCGCCGCTGCCGCCAGGCACTTACCGGCTGTTCGGCGACGTCGCCTTCGAGACTGGCCAGACGCGTACGCTCACGGGTGTCGTCCACCTAACGCGAGACGATTCCCTGGCCGCCTCCGCGGTCGCGAATCGCGACCCTGACGACGCGTGGCGCGTCGCGCCTCCCGCGCTCCGCCGAACTGGTACGGCGACAATCGACACCCTCGAGGACGGATCATCGATGGAGTGGCTTCCGGACTCGACGCCCATTCGCTCCGGTGAGGAAGCCACGCTCCGCTTTCGCGTCCGCGATCCCAGCGGCGCGGTCGCGACGCTCGAGCCGTATCTCGGAATGTCCGCACACGCGGTCATCGCGAAGCGCGATGGGTCCGTTTTCGTCCATGTGCATCCATCGGGGACGGTCTCGTACGCCGCGCAGGCAGTGTTCGCGTTGAGGGATCGCGGCGACACGACCACGAGCGGCCGCTTGCGTCTGCAGCACGATTCGATGCCGTCGATGAGCATGGCGCGAAGCGGCGACGTCTCCTTCCCGTACCTCTTTCCACGCGCTGGTGACTACCGAATCTGGGTCCAGGTCAGACGTGGCGGGCGTGTGCTCACAGGAGTGTTCGAGTTGAGCGTTGTAGGTTGAGGGTTGCGGCCCCGCACCCACAACCCGCAACCCTCTACCCGCCATGTCCCGCCGATTGATTGCCTTTCTCGTGGTCGCGTTGCTCGCCGCCATCGGCTGCATTCGACTCGGATTCTGGCAGCTCAGCCGGCTCTCGCAACGGCGCGCGCGCAACGCCCTGGTTAGCGCTCGGCTCTCACAGCCGATGGTGCCACTCACTTCACTCCGCCCCGAAAGCACGAGCATGCTGCGCAGGGCGAGCGTTACCGGCACGCCTGATTTCAATCACGAGGTCGTCCTCGCCGCGCGCACGTACCAGGGATCGCCTGGCGTGGATCTCTTCACGCCAGTCCGCGTGGCCGGAAGCGACACGGCTGTCCTCGTCAATCGAGGCTGGATCTACGCACCCGACGGTATGAGCGTGGACCTTCGCGGCTGGCGCGAGTCCACGACGGACTTCGTTGGCTACGCTGAGTTGCTTCCACCAGGAGTACCGACGCGGCCGGACGGTGTCCTGCGACGCGATGCGCGTGTAGCGCGTGAGCTCGATCAGGTGACGGTCGAGAGTCTGCTTCCGTATCCAGTGTCGCGACTCTATCTCGTGGCGACCCAACAGGACACGACCAAGCCCGTCGGCCAGCGCGTCGCTCGCTTGCCGCCCCCTCCGCTCGACGAAGGTCCACACCTGAGCTACGCCATCCAGTGGTTTGCCTTCGCAACGATCGCGATCGTCGGCGGGATCGCCGTTGCGCTGCGTGGGCGACGGGATGAGGGAGTGGGACCCCGTCAGGGCCGAGTTGTGGATGACTGATCGCCCTAGTCCCTAACCCCTAGACCCTAGCCCCTTCGCGCGGCCTGGAGGATGCACTCTATCGTCGGGGAAACGCCGCTCACGACGGCTGATACGCCCGATTGAACGGCGCGTCTTAGAACGTGTACTATGCGAGCAGGCCTGGTTTTACAGTCATTTATCCGTGAGTTCATCCATGGCTGACAAGTCAGCGGCACTCGCCAGCGAGAAGGAAGCGCGCGACGTTGCCGAATCCGCGCGCGAGAGCGAGTGGTCCGGTCCGAGCTTCGTTCGCGAGCTCTTCCTCGGCCGATTTCGTCTCGATCTGATCCATCCGCATCCGGCCGAGGATCCGGAGGAAGAGGCGCGTGCTCGACCATTCATGCAGAAGCTCAAGGCGTTCCTCCAGCGCGTCGACTCGGACATGATCGATCGCACGGGCGAAATCCCCGAGGAGTACGTCCAGGAACTTCGCGACATGGGGGCGTTCGGCATCAAGATCCCGCGCGAGTACGGTGGACTCGGCCTGTCGTATACGAGCTATGTGAAGGCGATGGCGATGGTGACGTCGAAGGACGGTTCGCTCACCGCCCTTCTCTCCGCGCACCAATCCATCGGTCTGCCGCAGCCGCTCAAGCTGTTCGGGACGGAGGAGCAGAAGCGCCGCTTCTTTCCACGGCTGGCGAAGGGCGCGATCTCGGCGTTCGCTCTCACCGAGGTCGACGCCGGCAGCGACCCGGCGAACATGCACGCAACGGCGACACCGAGCGAGGATGGCAAGTACTTCATTCTCAACGGCGAGAAGCTCTGGTGCACGAATGGAACACGCGCCGAGCTGTTCATCGTCATGGCAAGAACGCCGGACGTGCCGGGCAAAGACGGCAAGGCACGGAAGCCGATCACCGCGTTCATCGTCGAGGCGAGCTGGCCGGGCGTACAGGTCGCGCATCGCTGCCGCTTCATGGGGCTCAAGGCGATCGAGAACGGGGTCATTCGATTCACGAATGTGAAAGTCCCCCGCGAGAACATCGTCTGGGGCGAGGGGAAGGGGCTGAAGCTCGCGCTCATCACGCTCAACACCGGCCGTCTGACGCTGCCCGCGAGCGCCGCCGGCGGCTCGAAGGCGATGTTGAACGTGTCGCGCTGGTGGTCGAACGAGCGCGTGCAATGGGGAGCGCCGATCGGAAAGCATGAAGCAGTTGCTCAAAAAATCGGCATGATGGCCGCGAACACTTTTGCCATGGAAGCGATCTCCGGCCTGACGGTCGGACTCGCCGAGAAGGGCGGCTACGACATTCGCCTCGAGGCGGCGATTGCGAAGATGTACAACACGGAGCACGGCTGGAGGATCGTCGACGACACGCTGCAGATTCGCGGCGGGCGCGGTTACGAGACCGCCGATTCGCTCCGCGCTCGCGGCGAGCCGGCCATCCCCATCGAGCGAGCGATGCGAGACTCCCGTATCAACCTGATCTTCGAGGGCTCTTCGGAGATCATGCGCCTCTTCATCGCGCGCGAAGCCGTCGATCATCATTTCAAGCTCGCGTTCCCGATCGTCTCGCCCGATTCTTCGTTAGGCACGCGCGTCAAGGCGGCCGCGAAGTCGGCGCCCTTCTACGCGACGTGGTATCCGTCGCGGTGGCTCCCGCGCCCAACGACCTACAGTGAGTTCGGCTCGCTCGCCAAGCATCTGCGTTTCGCCGAGCGGCGTGCCCGCAAGCTTGGCCGCACGCTCTTCCACGCGATGGTGCGCTTCGGCCCGCGTCTCGAGCGCAAGCAGATGGTGCTCTTTCGTGCCGTGGATATCGGCGCCGAGCTCTTTGCGATCGCCGCGACGTGCGTGCGCGCACAGATGCTCGCGAAGAAGGGCAACACGAAGGCGTTGGCGCTCGCGGACCTGTTCTGCCGCGAAGCACGCGTTCGGGTCGATACGCTATTCGACCGCTTCTACGGGAGCAACGACTCCGCGACCTATCGTGTCGCGCAGCAGGTGCTGCGCGGTGAGCACGCCTGGCTCGAGGAAGGCATCGCGAGCCCGCTCGCGCCGGAGACCGAAGTCGATTCCGACACCAGCGCAACGAGTGTGGAGAAAGGAGAACCGGCCGGGGTGCGTTGAGCGTGGGGCGTGGCGCGTGGGGCGACGGCGCTAGAGCGCCGTCGCCTCAAACGCCGTATAGCCCTCGTCGGCGATCACTTCTTCAATCTCGTCTACAGTCGTCCTGGCGGGATCGTACTGCAATCGCGCCGCACCGACGACCACCTCCTCGACCGTCACGCCGGGCGTCGCCGTTAGGCGGTTCTTCACTGCGCGAACGCAGTGCTCGCAGGACATCCCTTCGATGGTCAGTGTCAGCTCTTTCATCGGAATCGCTCGTTACGGTTCGAGACCGGCGGCACAGCGCCGCCTCATCGAATTCTAGCGCGGCTGTCCAGAACGAGTTTGACTTCCACGATGAACCGCGTCCCCACCGAACCGCTGATGATGCCCCAGACGCTCCGCGGGCGCGTTCGCGACGAATTCCGCCGGCGCTTCGGTGCCGATCCGGAATTCCTCGCGCGTGCGCCGGGACGTGTGAACCTCATCGGCGACCACACCGACTATAACGACGGCTTCGTGCTGCCGATGGCGATCGATCGTGACGTGTGGCTCGCGGCGCGTGGGCGTGCGGATCGCCAGGTGACGATTCGCTCGCTCGACTTCGCCGACGACGCCACCTTCTCGCTCGAGGACGAGGAGCGTGCCGCTCCCCCCGCCCCGCACGGCCCGCATCCGTGGGTCGAATTCCTGCGCGGGGTCGCCTGGTCTCTCGAGCAAAGCGGCCTGCCCACCAGGGGCTGGGAGGGCGTCGTCGCGGGCGAGGTGCCCATTGGTGCCGGTCTCTCGTCGAGTGCCGCCTTGGAGCTCGCCGTCGCCCGCGCCTTCGCGGCAGTAGGCGGCCTCGTTTGGCAGCCGGCCGCCATGGCGCGCGTCGCTCAGCGTGCCGAAAACGAGTGGGTCGGCGTGAACTGTGGCATCATGGATCAACTGATCTCCGCCGCTGGTGTCGACGGTCATGCGCTGCTCATCGATTGTCGCTCGCTGGAGACGCGGCAGGTGCCGATCCCGGCCGCGGCCGCGGTTGTCGTGCTGGACACGGGAACGCGCCGGGGCCTCGTGGACTCCGCGTACAACGAACGCCGCGCGCAGTGCGAGGCCGCCGCCCGCCTCTTCGGCGTCCGTGCCCTCCGCGACATCGACGCCGAAACGTTCGGCAAACGCGAAAAGGAGCTCGATCCGTCGACTCGAAAGCGCGCGCGACACGTCGTCACCGAAAACGCCAGAACCTTGCGTGCCGCGGAGCTCCTCGAGCGCGGCGACCTCACCGGCGTGGGTGAGCTCATGGACAGGAGTCATGCCTCGCTGCGCGACGATTTCGAGGTCTCGCGATCGGAGCTCGATACGATGGTCGAGCTGGCGCAGCGCGACGACGCCTGCTTCGGCGCACGCATGACGGGGGCGGGCTTCGGCGGCTGCGCGGTCGCACTGGTGCGACGCGATGGCGCGAGCGCATTCGCGCGCAGTGTAGCGGCGGCCTACACCGTTGCCGTTGGGCTTCCTGCCGCGGCATATGTCTGTGAAGCAACCGCCGGCGCGAGTGTCGAGAAGCCTAACGATAAGGCGCTAGTGCCTAGTCCCTAGCCCTCGATCGCGCACAGCCCCTAGAGAACCACGTCTCTCAGCACCAACAACGCCACCGAGAAGTAAATCACCAGTCCCGTCACGTCCACCAGCGTCGCAACGAATGGAGCCGAGGCGCTCGCGGGGTCGAAGCCCATGCGCCGGAAGAGGAACGGCAGCATCGACCCCACCATCGTCCCGAACGTGACCACGCCCACCAGCGCCAGCCCCACGGTGAGCGCGATGAGATGGACCTCGATCATGATCCCGGAGTGCTGATTGTAGTTCTGGCCAAGTGACAGGCCAAAGACGTGCAGCGAATGGTCGTACAGATACTGCCACAGCTCGATCCGCACGAAGCCGATCACGCCCAGAATCACCCCGAGCGTTAGCCCCGCCGGGAGCTCGCGAATCACCACGCGCCACCAGTCGCGAACGCCCACCTCGCGCAGCGCCAATGAGCGAATCATCAACGACGTGCCCTGCGATCCCGAGTTGCCGCCAGAGCTGATGATCAATGGGAGAAAGAGAGCAAGGACGGTTGCTCTGTCGATGGTGCTCTGAAAATACCCGAGCGCCGTCGCGGTGAACATTTCCCCGATGAAGAGCGCGCACAGCCACCCTGCGCGCTTGCGAATCATCCGCCGGAAGCCGATCTGCATGTAGGGCTCGTCCAGTGCTTCCATACCGCCCAGCTTCTGGACGTCTTCCGTCTGCTCCTCCTGAATGACGTCGATGACGTCATCGACGGTGATCACTCCCATGAGGTGGCCGGATTCGCTGACGATCGGAATCGCGACGAGATCGTAGTTCGACGTTAGGCGGACGACCTCTTCACGATCGGCGTTCGGGCCGAGCGACACCACTTCCGTCCACGCGATCTCCGAGATCTTCGTGCCCGGAGCCGCGGCCAGCAGCTCGCGCAGGGAGAGCACACCCGCGAGCCGTCCGACGGCGTCCGTCGCGTAGATCGCGTACATCGCTTCCCGGCGACCCGTGCGCGCGAGCGCTCGCACGCGCTCGAGCGCGTCTTCCACCGTCGTGGTTT
Source organism: Gemmatimonadaceae bacterium (assembly GCA_036493735.1). Classification (GTDB taxonomy): domain Bacteria; phylum Gemmatimonadota; class Gemmatimonadetes; order Gemmatimonadales; family Gemmatimonadaceae; genus AG2. The sequence continues at coordinate 13,790 of DASXPH010000098.1, read as the reverse complement.
CCGGGACGGAGACGAACTCCGTCGTCATCAAGCCGCCGGCGGTATCCGGGTCGAAGCGGAGGAGTTGCTCCGTCTCCCTGCGCGCCTCGCTCGGAATCTCCGAGAGCACATCCTCGGCGTGCGACTCCGACAGCTCGCTCAGCTCCTCGAGCGTGTCGGCGCGATCGTCGGGCGTCATCGCGGTGACGAGCTCCGCCGCCTGACGTGCGCTCATCTGCTCGAGCAGCGCCGCGCGCAGCTCCTCGTTCAGGTACTCGAGGACGTCCGCCGCACGCTCCCTCGGGAGCGAGGCAAGAAACAGCGGCACACGCTCCGACGGCAGCAGCTCGACGACGTCCGCGAGATCCGCTGGGTGCAGTTCCTCCGTCTCAGCGGCGATGTCGCTCGGCGATTCCTCGAGCAACGCAAGGATGTCCGGCGCGACGAGCGCGGCGACGGGCAGATCCTCGGGATTGCGATTCGGAGTCATTGGGGCCGAGACGCGTGGCGTGTGACGAGTGGCGCGTGGTGTGGCGCATGACGCCCGGGCCGCGGCAATATAGCTTGTTGCATCAACTTCGCTCCACGCGTCACGCCCCACCCTCAACGCAATGAACGTTGCCTTCATCGGTCTCGGCGCCATCGGTACGCCGATGGCTCGGCGAGTCGCCGAGGCGGCTTTCCCGCTCACCGTCTGGAACCGCACACAGTCACGAGCGCGTGATTTCGCCGCGGCGACCAGGGTGCGGGCCGCGTCCACGCCCGCCGATGCCGCCCGCGATGCCGACGTCGTCATCACCTGTCTCCCCAACTCACCCGAAGTGCTTGCACTGCTCGATGGTGAGAGTGGTCTGCTCGCCGGACTGCGAGAGGGGGCGACGCTCGTGGACTGCACCTCCGGCGAGCCCGCGACCTCGCGTCAGATTGCCGGGCGCCTGCGGCAGCACGGCATCGATTTCATCGACGCGCCGGTGAGCGGTGGTGTGAGTGGGGCAGAGAAGGGCGCGCTCACGGTGATGGTGGGTGGCGACGCAACGGTCCTCGAGCGCGTGCGGCCGGTGCTCGCGTCATTCGGCCAGAAGATCGTCCACTGTGGCGCGATTGGCGCCGGCGACGCGCTCAAAGCCGTGAACAACGCGCTGCTCGCGGTGCACATCTGGTCCGCGGCCGAGGGACTCGCGCTGTTGGCGAAGGAAGGCGTCTCCGCGAAGGTCGCGCTGGACGTGATCAATGCGTCCAGTGGCCGCTCGAATGCTTCGATGAATCTCTTTCCCGAGCGCGTGCTGACGCGCGCCTTTCCACGTACCTTCAGACTCGCGCTGCTCGACAAGGACGTCGGGATCGCGGCGGGCGTCGCGAGCGCCGATGCGATTCCAGCGCCGGTGCTGCAACTCACGTCCGCCCTCTGGAAGGCGGCGCACAACGCGTTAGGCGAAGTCGCGGATCACGTAGAAGCGGTGAAGCTGATCGAACAATGGGCCGGAGTGGAGATCGTATGACGGGGACTCTCGTGCAGAAGACGGATATGACCGACGGCGTGGCGAGCCTCGAGCAGATACGCAGCCGATTCCCCGCGCTCGAGCGGGTGCATAACGGGCACCCTGTCGCGTACTTCGACGGCCCGGGCGGAACGCAGGTGCCCGGTTCCGTCGTCGCCGCGATGGAGGACTATCTCTTCCATCACAATGCCAACACCCACTGGCAATATCCGACGAGTGAAGAGACGGACGCGCTCCTCCTCGAGGCACGTGAGCGGTTCGCCGATTTCTTCAACGCGACCGCCGAAGAAATAGCGTTCGGCCAGAACATGACGACGCTCACCTTCCACCTCGCGCGCGGACTCGGCCGCGAGTGGGGGCCGGGCGACGAGGTCGTCATCACCGAGCTCGATCACCACGGCAACGTCGCACCCTGGCGCGCGCTGGAAAGGGAGCGCGGCGTCACGATCCGCAGCGTGAAGCTGAACACGAGCGACGGTCGGCTCGATTGGCGCGATCTCGAACGCCAGATCGGCCCGAAGACGCGGCTGCTCGCCATCGGCGCGGCGTCGAACGCGTTAGGCACGATCACCGATGTCCGCGGCGCGGCGGAGCTCGCGCATGCCGCGGGCGCGCTCGTCTTCGTCGACGCGGTGCACTTCGCGCCGCATCAATTCATCGACGTGCGCGCGCTCGACTGCGACTTCCTCGCCTGCTCGGCGTACAAGTTCTATGGTCCGCACGTCGGCATTCTCTACGGCCGGCGAGAGCTGCTGGACCGGGTGGACGTGCCGCGCCTGGACCCGGCACCCAACACGTCACCGGAGCGCCTCGAGACTGGGACGCAGAATCACGAAGGCATCGTCGGCGCCGCCGCGGCGGTCGAGTTCCTCGCATCGCTCGGCAGTCCGGCTGGCACAGCGCTCACGGGTCGCGCGTCGCGGCGCGAGGCACTTCGCCGCACCTTCGGCGCGCTTCACACCCGTGGCGCGACGCTCCTCGCTCGGCTCTGGAACGAGCTCGCCGAGATCGATGGCCTCACGCTCTACGGCCCGCACCCTGGCACGCCGCGCACGCCGACGCTCGCCTTCACGATGCGTGGCCGCTCGACGGATGACATCGCGCGCGCTCTCGCCCGTCAGGGGCTCTTCGTCTCCAACGGCGACTTCTACGCCTCCACCGTCGTCGAACGACTCGGCCAATCAAAGGACGGCGTCGTCCGCATCGGGTGTTCGTGCTATACGAATTCGGAGGAGGTCGAACGGCTTCTCGTGGCGATCAGGGAGCTGTGACGCGACACGCGCCACGCTACGCGCGTCAGTTGTACGCCTTCTTATGCGAGACGAGCTCTCCCTTCTCCAACGCCGGCACGAACGGTTCGTACTTCGAGCCCGGATGCCATAGCACCCAGCCATCGTATCCCGCGTCGTAGATCGCGCGCTTCTGCTCCTCGATCTGCGTCGGCCCGTACGAGGGCTGCAGGTGGCCTAACGAGAACGCCTGGATCCACGGACGAATATGCTCGGGCGACGTGATTCCGAGCTTGTGGTCGCGAACGCGTGCCGTGTCGATCGAGATCTTCTGGATCTCGTACGGCTCGGCGTTCGGGTGCGCGATGCGGAACGACCCGGACGGAAAGTGCGACGGATAGGTCATCGGCAACAGCACGTCCGTCACCGGCGCCAGCTTCTCCCACCACTGGCCCACCTCGAGCGGTCCGTGCACTGTCGCCACGAAGCCGAAGACGTCGGCGGTCGAGCGAACGCCTGCCTTGTTCAGCCGCTCGCGCGCCGTCTTCAGGAATGCCGCGAGCAGGTCCGGCTTCGACATGCCGTTCGACGCCGGGAAGACCTGCTGGGGAAGACTCTTGTACGGTTCGGGAAAGCGAATGTAGTCGAACTGGATCTCGTCGAAGCCCAGATGCACCAGCTCTTCGGCGATTCCAATGTTGTAATCCCAGAGCGCATGGTTGTACGGATCCACCCATGTGAACCCTTTCTTGTCCTGCCAGATCGAACCATCCGGGCGCCGGATCGTCCACGAGGGGTTCGCCTGCGCCGTCGTCGGATCCTTGAACGTGACTATTCGCGCGATCGCGAAGATGTTGTGCGCGTGCAGTGTGTCGAGCAATGCGCGAACGTCGCGTACCATCCCGTGGCCGCTGCCCTCGTTCTTGCGGAACTCCGCGTTCTGCGAGTGGAAGTTCAACCCGAATTCGTCCTTCATGTCGATGACGAATCCATTGATCTCCGTCGAATCCGCGATGCCGATCAACCAGTGCATCTTCCGCGAGCTCTGCGCGGCGAAACGATTCACATAGAGACCGCGAATGACTGGCGTCGTCGCCGGGTCGCGCATCGCGGCCAGCTTTGCGGGCACGGCGGGAGCGACCGCTCCATTCGATACCGCCAGCTCACCCGCGGCGGGTGCCTGACGAGTAGTCGCCGCTGACGACGCGACCGTCGCTGCCGAAGCAGGTGTTGGCGTCGCAGCCGCGCGCGTGTCGCTACGCTCCGACGCGGCCGTACATGCGCCGAGCGTCAAAGTGAACACGAAGAAGGATGACCGTCGAAGTTGACGCATATCACACACAGGAAATGATGAACGATGAGAGATACCGGAGAATGACGAGCTTCGCTCCCCGGTCGTTTCTCCATACCCCGGTGAACCGTATATTTCCATCCCGATGGCAATCAAGACTCGCTCGTCCCTCGTACGCCTTGGCTGCGCGATCCTCATGGTCGGCGCGTGCCGCCATCGCGACTCCCTGAGAACCGCCGGCTCCGCCATACCACCCCGCGTCGAATTTCTCGTCGCCACCCGAGACTCGACCTTCTGGGTCTCGACCAACGGGACCAGGGTTCGAGCACGCGGCGCGCCACTGACGCTCGCACGGTACGACGGCCGCTTCTTCGAGCTATACATCGGCGACGACGACCGTTCGTTCCAGGATGCTACCCTCGTCGGCCTGCGCCTCTACCGGCGCGACCTCCAGCAGGGCGACTCCGCGGTCGTGTTCGAGGACTCGATCATTCCGCGCCTCGCGCGCGAGTATCTCGCCGCCCATCCCCGTGCTCAGCGGCTGGCGCCTGACGAGGACGGCGACGAGGATCCACCTACCCAGGCGACCGCCGACCTCCAGGTCGTGGACGTGGACGGTCCATATCTGTCCTACGAATACCACGTCGACGTCGCTCAACCGAATGCGCGTCCCTGGCGCGCGACCCGTCGCGGCGTCATCGATCTGCGCACTGGCAAGCCAGCGCGGCTCACCGATCTCTTTCCGGCGAACGTCGCGTCGGCGCTCATCGACAGCGGCCGCCACGAGCTGAGCTCAGCGCTCGATTCGCTGCGCGGCGACGCACGCCAATCGGCGCGACGTGCCGTCGTTACGCTCTCGACAGCGCGCTTCGACGACCGGAGCTTCGTGCTCACCGTGCCCGACAGTCAGGTGGCCGTCGAGTTCGACGTACCTCAGCGCGGCGCGGACGCCCCCGACGAAGTACTGCCACTCGATGCTCTGCGTCCAACTCAGCCGAGCTGGTGGGCAGGCATGTCCCGCGAGTTCCCGCTCGCCGAAGACGATCTCGACCGGTGGCATCCAGTCGTAGATACGGGTGGATACGAAGTCCTCGCCCGATACGATTCTTCTGCCGAGACCGCTCGCATCTCACTCTCGAATCGTGGCGCCGAGTGGCCAATTCGAATCGTGGCCGCGCCGGTGCTCCATCTGTTCTGGCTCGACCAGCCTCCCATCGACAGCGCGCAGCGGCGCGCACTTACTCGCGCGTTCGACGAAGCGTCCCTCTACGACGAGACGACGCGAACTGTCCGCGATGAGCACCATCGACGGCCCGCGCGAAGTAAGCTCGTGGTCGCTCGCAAGAGCATCTCTTCCAGTCGTCCGTCTCACTATCGGATATGAGCGATCACCCACGCGCCGCGAAGACGGTGAAGGAAAGCCAGCACGAGTCCTCGGAGCTGATGATGCCGCAGGACGCGAACAACCTCGGCCACATCTTTGGCGGTGTGATCCTCTCGATGATGGACAAGACGGCGGCGATAGCTGCCTTCCGCCATTCACGCGCCAGCGTCGTGACTGCATCGATCGACCGCGTGGATTTTCGCGAGCCAATCCACCTCGGCGACCTGGTAGTGATGAAGTCGAGCGTCAACTACGTCGGTCGAACGTCGATGGAAGTCGGCGTGCGTGTCGAAGCGGAGGAGCTGCTCACCGGCCGGCGTCGGCACACGAACTCCTGCTATCTGACCTTCGTCGCCGTCGACCGAGCGGGCCGGCCCATCGAGGTGCCCGGGCTGATTCCAGAGACGCCAGACGAGAAGCGGCGATTCGACGCAGCCAGGGAGCGCCGAGCGCGCCGGCTCGAAGAGCGTGAGCGCGAGGAGCAGCAGCGAGACAGCCGCGGGGCCGGTGACGTGACGCGGGCGCGCGGGTGTTAGTCTCGTGAGTATGGAGTCGAGATACTAATTTCCGACAAATGACGCTGTTCACCGTCGAAGTCGCCAATCGGACTCTCCCCCTCGTCCGCAAGATCGTCGAGGACGTCGTGCGTCAGCATCGGCTGTGGCGCGAGAAGATCCTCGAGCTGGATCTGGTGGCGTCCACCGCGCGCGCCGGTGAGCCGCGCGAGCGTGCCGAGGAGCTGGAGCGCGAGGCGCAGGTGCTGGCTCGCGAGATCGACGGATTTCAGCACGAGCTGGAGGAGCTTGGCATCCAGCTCAAAGACCGTCGTCTTGGCCTCGTGGATTTTCCGAGCGAGATGAACGGCCGCCCGATCCTGCTCTGTTGGCGACTCGGCGAGCCCGAGGTCCAATTCTGGCACGATCCCGACGCTGGCTACGCCGGACGGCAGCCCTTGTCGCCGTCGCTCGTCGGGTGATTGCGTGACGGGTGGCCAGTGGCGCGCCACGCACCACGCGTCACGCGCCACTCCATAAGCGTTCACTAATCGCAACAAATGAGAGAGTTCAGATCGCCGGACGGTATAATCTGGGGAGTCGACGTGACGCTCCCCGGCTCGAGCAACGCCATGGTCCTCTTTCGCCATCCCAATGGCCGGAGCGCGCGACTCGATCGCTACAACTGGTTTCTCAGCAACGGCCCCGAGGCCCGCAGCGTGACGTCTCGGCTGTTGCCGAAGCAGATCCTCGAGTCGCTCACCGACGCCGACATCGCGCGACTCTTCCGCCGTTCGATGGCCATCTCACGGCCCGATTCCCTGCTGCCAGCGCAGGCGTCTGATGGATGAACGCGTGGCGCGTGGAGCGTTGAGCGTGGAGCGTGGAGCGTGGAGCGTGGAGCGTGGCGCGGGTGAAAATGAACGAAGCGTTGATGTGGCGGTGATCACTTGAACAACTCACGCCAAATCAACGCTTCGTTCAATTCCTAACGCGCCACGCGCCACGCATCACGCTCCACGCACCACGTTCACTCGCACGCGTCCGCATACGGAACGTCGATTTCCGTTCCGTCGCGCGCGGCGAGGACCTTCGGGAAGAGCTGACGCGCTTCACGCTCGAGCTCCGTGGCGTCGTGCGAGTAACGCGCCGAGAAGTGCGTGAGCACGAGGCGCCGCGCGTCGGCGTCGCGCGCGACCATCGCCGCTTCGCGCGCCGTGGAGTGTCCCGTTTCCACCGCGCGCTCCGCTTCCTCATCGCCGAACGTCGCCTCGTGCACGAGGAGATCGGCGTCGCGCGCCATCTCCGTCGTGCTCGGGCAGGGGCGCGTGTCGCCGGTGATGACGATGCGTCGCCCCGGACGCGTGGGGCCGACGAGCAGCGATGGATCGACAGTACGGCCGTCAGGCAACCTGACAACATTACCGCGGTGGATCTCTCCCCATAGTGGACCTTCGGGAATGCCCATTTCGCGCGCGAGCTCTGGATTGAAGCGGCCCTTGCGCGTTTCTTCAACAATGGCGTAACCGAGAGAGGCCGAGCCGCGATGATCGACCTCGAACGGAATCACGTCGTAGCCGTTCCGTCGCAGTGGTTGATTCGGCTCGATCTCCGTGATCTCCACGGGAAAGCCGAGTCGATCGAAGCCAAACTGCTCGGCGCGACGCAGCACACGTGTCGCGCCGCGCGGGCCCCAGAGGGTGAGTCGATCGGTGCGACCCTGGAGTGACATCGTTCGCATCAAGCCAATGATGCCGATGACGTGGTCGGCATGAAAATGCGTGAAGAAGACATCCGCGACCGCAAACGATACGTGATAGCGCATCATCTGACGCTGTGTTCCTTCGCCGCAGTCGAAGAGCAACGTTTCCCCTTCGCGCATGACCGCGAGCGCGGCGACGTTGCGTTCGACGGTCGGGCGCGAGGCGGCGGTTCCCAGGAAGCGAAGGCTGAGCGACATGGGTCGGAATATAAGGAAGCCCTGTGGCCGAGCGGCCCCACTCTTGCGGCTGAGCGCCAGTCCTTTCAAGGAGCAGAATGGCGAGCGCGAAGAAGTCAGGCAGGAGGCGTGCGGCGACGAAGCGAAGCGCGTCACGCGGCACGAAGCGCGGCGCGCGAAAGCCGAAGCCACCATTTCCAGCGCAACATCAACCCAAGCCCGGCCTCGAGGCGAAGCTCGAGCCGCGGCCGCGTTATGAAGCGCCGAATTATCGGGGTTCAGGAAAGTTGAATGAGCGCGTCGCGCTCATCACCGGCGGTGACTCGGGCATCGGCCGTGCGGTCGCGGTGCTCTACGCGCGCGAGGGCGCGAATGTCGCAATCGTGTATCTTCCGGAAGAAGAACGTGACGCCGATGAAACGCGAGCCGCTGTCGAAGCCGAAGGAAGAAGTTGTCTCTTGGTCCCAGGTGACGTGTGCGATCCGCGGTTTTGCGACCTCGCGGTACAGAAAACGATACAGAAATACGGTCGGCTCGATCTGCTCGTGAACAACGCGGCCTTTCAGCAGCATCAGGAATCGATCGACGACATTTCCGATGAGCAGCTCGAGCGCACGTTTCGCACGAACATTTTTGGTTACTTCTATATGGCACGCGCGGCGATTCCGCATCTCGACGCGGGGAGCGCGATCGTGAACACGGGTTCCATCACAGGCATGCAGGGGAGTAAAGAGTTACTCGACTACTCCGCGACAAAGGGCGCCATTCACGCGTTCACGAAGTCACTGGCACAGAATCTCGTCGAGAAGCGCATTCGCGTGAATTGCGTTGCACCGGGCCCGATCTGGACACCGCTCAACGTTGCTGACAAGGAGGCGAAGAAGGCAGCGAAACATGGGAAGGAGACGCCGATGGAGCGCCCGGGTCAGCCGGAGGAAGTGGCACCGGCCTACGTCTTCTTCGCGTCGAATGCCGATTCGAGCTACATCACCGGCGAAGTGCTGACGCTTCTCGGTGGTGAAACGACGGCAGCGTGACAACATGCGGGCGTGACGCGCGGCACGAAGAGCGTCGAGGGTCCGCAGTTTGCAACTCCAGAAGTAGCTGTGGCCCGGGGGGGCCTCAAGTACCGGACGATGCTCCGAGCACGCGTTGTGCTGGAATCGTCAGTGTTTGCAAACCGTGTTAGAGAATCTTGGGAGGAGCAGGATGCCGAACAGACTAGACGACGACGATCGCAGTGACGGAGCGGTCGACCGCGAGCGGCAGCGCGACGCAACGGGCGACACGGACGAGGGACAGGGCGGCACCACCACTCGACGCAGCAATCGCGGCTTCGCTTCGATGGATCGCGGCAAGCAGAAAGAGATTGCGAGCAAGGGCGGCAAGGCGGCACACGCCAAAGGCACCGCACACGAATTCGACTCCGACGAAGCACGCAACGCCGGCCGCAAAGGCGGGCAAGCCGTGAGTCGGAACCGAGAACACATGGCGATGATCGGGCGCCGCGGCGGCGAAGCGCGCGGACACTCGCGCGGGCGCACGCCCGGGCAGCAGGCCAACACGCAGGGATCGAACGGTGGAGAGGGTGGAACGCAAAACACGCGCGCCACGCTTAGCGATCGCGAAGTGGGGATTCACGGATCCGGCGGTGGGCAGGCGAATGGCGTGAACGCAAACACGCAGGGATTTCGCGGGACCAACAGCTCGCTCGGCGGCGAGTCACGCAACGCGTCGTCAGGCGCGGCTGATCGCAGCGTGAATCATTAGCGTTGAGCGTTCGGCGTTGAGCGTGGCGCGTGGAGCGCGTGAGACGCGGCGAGAATAAGCCTAACGGCTGAGGAACCTGCGCCCAACGCTCAACGCATCACGCTCAACGCGTCATCACGCTCGACGCGCGCAACGAGTTGTTCGAATCGCGTCGCATCGATGTTCCCGCCGCTGACGATCACCGCGGCGGGCGTCGGTAGCGACGCGATGGTGCCGTGGAGCACCGCGGCGGTTCCCGCCGCGCCGGCGCCCTCGACACGCGCGTCATGTTCGCGCCACAACCATCCGATCGCTCCGCCGATCTCCTCCTCGCCGAGGGTGACGATCTCGTCGAGCGCGTTACGCCCGATCTCGAGACCCGCCTCGTCGATCTGACCCGCGAGTCCTTCCGCGATCGTGGGCTCGTCGTCGATCTCCACGACGCGTCCCGCGGCCATCGACCGCGCCATCGCCGCCGTCCTCTCGCTCTGCGCACCGATGATGCGCGTGCCTGGCGCCACGGCGCGCACGATGCTCGCGCAACCGCCGAGCAATCCACCGCCGCCGACGTTCACGACGAGCGAGCGGAGGTCGGGGAGATCCGCGAGGATCTCGACCGCGACGGTGCCCTGGCCCGCGATGAGTGCATTGCCGAAGCACGGATTGATGAACGTCGCCCCCTGCTCCTCGGCGAAGCGCACCGCCTTGGCCATCGCGGCGTCGTAATGCGGCTGGGTGGCGTCGAGCGTCGCCCCGAGCGCCGCGATGCCGTCGCGCTTCACCTGCGCGGCCGTGCGCGGCACGAATATGGTCGCCGAAATGTTGAAGTAGTTCGCGGCGTACGCTATGCCGAGGCCGTGGTTCCCGGCCGACGAGGCGACGATCCCTCGCGCACGCACTTCCGGCGGGAGGACGGCAATCGAATTGATCGCGCCGCGCAGCTTGAAGGAGCCGGTGATCTGCTCGTTCTCGAGCTTGAGATAGACATTACCGCCGGCAATCTCGCTCAGCGCCGCGCTGAGCACGAGCGGTGTCCGTCGCACGAGCCCGTCGATTCGGCGCGTGGCGGCAAGTACATCGGTCGGACGAAGGTCCGTGAACGAAAAAGAGCTCATGAGTGAATACCGCGGAGGGCGCGGAGTGCACGGAGGGCGCGGAGAAACTGACAGACGGAACGATGGGACCCGGTGAAGGGTATCAGCATGGCAGGCCGGCCGCTCGCCGATCGCCGATCGTTGTTACGCTGTTTTACGCATCGTCGTCCAGCTTGACGAGAAAGGGGAACGACTCGTAGATTGCCACGCAATCACGGCGGCCCCGCTCGCGGGGCCGTTTCCTTGTTCGGTGGCACGGTAATCGGATCGCCGGCGGGGGAGCGGGGCTGTAGCTCAGTTGGGAGAGCGCTGCAATCGCACTGCAGAGGTCAGGGGTTCGACTCCCCTCAGCTCCATCGGCACCGGTTCAGGTGGCATAAAACTGGCTTTTACGGATGTTGCCCGCCGCTGCTCGGTAGGACGGAGAGTTCCAATGACAGCGTGCGTGGCAAGTTCCGGCGGGTCCTGTCCCGAGAGCTCGGTACACGACGTCGGAACATCTATATAGAAGGGGTGGGAACGCCGCCGACTACTCAGGGTCGGCGGCGTTCGCTTTTAGGCTCTCCGGTGCCGCCATTGGGGCCGTCCCCAGCGATGCCGCGAGTGACCGGGTGTCCGCCTGGAGGGCGACGAAGAGCTCGCGCAGGAACTCCTCCTCGTCCCGCTCGGTGCGGTCGGCGAGATCGCTCATCGCGCCCGAGCCGAGCGAGTTGAGGAAACGCAAAATCGCGCTCTCCTGGACCGTCGCGTGCGCGCGCCGCTCGAGCAGCGTCTGCGAGTCGGCGCTGTCGCGAACGCCGAGGTGAAAGATGACCCCGGTTCCCTCGAATGGCCGCCGCAGCGGCGTGCGGATGAGGTGGACGGTGATCAGCGGAAGACTCCAGTCCGGCTCGCGCCGCGCGACCATGGTCCACGCCCGCTCGTGAGGCGTGTCGGTGATGACGAAGTCCGTCACGAGATTGTGCAGGCCGACCGTGAACATCTTGAGCTTCGTCGTGAAATCGACGTGCAGCTCCATCGTGTCGGGGCGGATCCGCGGCGCGCCGTAGAGCGGGGCGAGCCGCCCCTGCGCCGCGCGATAGTGAATGCTCATCTGCCGATCCGCGCCCTCGACGTCGAACCAGATCGCGCCGCTGCGGTCGCTGAGCGACACGCGATAGTGTGCCGGATTCGCGTACTTCGCGACGTAGTCGGCGAACGCCGGAAAGCGCGCCTTGAGGCCGTCGGTGTGGATGCCGACCGTTAGGCGGACGTCGCTGGTACCGTCGCTGAAGGGTCGTGCGCGGATCGAGTCGAGGGAGAAGAGCGCCCCCGCCACCTGCGTCGCGCGCGGCGCCGCGGCGCGGTAGTTGGCGCGGAGCTCCTGCTCGGAGCCACGTTCCCCACTCGCCAACAGCGCCGACGCGAACGCTCCCACCTCGGCCGCCGTGACGGTGCCGAGCGCGAAGTCGACGTTCGTGTCCCACACGTACTCGTTAGGCGAAAGGCGCGCGAGGGTGATGATGTGCCGCGATTCGCCGAGGTGAGCCGGGAGCGCGACGGTGGCCCGGCTCGCGAAGAGGTAGTGTCCTCCCTCTTCCGACGCACCCTGCACGAGGAGCACGCGCAGCACCGGGCTCGGCATGCTCGTCCAGACCGAGCTGTCGTCGAACACGCGCGACGGCACGAGCGCGCTGCGGTTGAGCCGATTGCGGGCGAGCTCGTACTTGGGGTCGCGCGACACCTGAGTATACCGGATCGCCATCGCGCCAAAGAGCTGGTCGGCGTTGCGCTCGACGCTAGCGCCGTTGGGCCCGAGCCCATGCAGCGCCTCGCGGCAGCTGATCGTGCCGGCGAAGAGCGTCGCGGCAGCGGCGGTCGCGAGCAGATGGACGAGCCGACGCGGCATAATGGACGACATGCGTCGGGCGCCGCGGACCTGGCAGTGCAAGATCAATTCGTGCCAGCGTTTGCGGAGCTCGGCCACTTGCCTCGAGATCGGAGAAGAGGAAAGCGCGCAGGGTTGAAGGGGTGCCCAAATCGCGCTATTTTGGGAGTGTTGCGCAAGCCCCCGGCCGCGGATGTATCCGGCGGAGGGGGATTTCATTGCCCCTTGGTGTAACTGGCAACACGTCTGACTCTGGATCAGAAGAGTCCTGGTTCGAGCCCAGGAGGGGCAACTGAGAGCCCGACTTCACGTTAGGTGAGGTCGGGCTATTTCATTATGTGGCGTGTTTGTCAGTTTCTGTGTCAGTTTCTCACCCCGACGCGCTTTCCTTTCGCTTCCGGGGTTCGGCTGTAACCGCCAGCACGTCCGCTGCTTCCGGGTGGTCGTAGCAGCGGAGCATCGTATTCACATCCGACCAGCCACCTGCTTCCATTACTGCCTTTATCGCATGATGTGGCCGTTCCGAGCGCCACTTGCGACGGTAGGCATGGCACGTACTGCCGACGAGCTTCGGGACCCCGGCCCTCTTCTCAGCCTTCCGAATCCACTGCGACAAGAGCTCCGGCGGCGCGGGCTCGTTAGCGTCTTCCTGCCTCGGAAAGACAAAGCCGCCCACGGCGCCCAATCGCTTTTGGAAGTCACGAATGGTCGCAAAGAAGCTTGTCGGGTAGGGCACCACCCATGTCTTCCCCTTTTTGTCGTGCTCTGCGCGCCACGTCACGCATCCGGACGCGGCATCGAGGTCCGACCAGCGCAATCCCATAATGGCCCCCCGTCGCCGACCCGTCGCTTCCAGCAGAAACAGCCCGAGTTCCGCGCGTACCCACGACTGGTGCCGGGATTCTGCCCGCCGATGCTCCTTCGCTCCGTTGGCCGTCTGCATTTCCAACTCGTACTTCTGTTGGAATCGCACCATCTGCTGTCGCGTGGCCTCATAGCGCTCGTATGACGCGACGGGGCGTTTCACATCATGCTCACCCCGGATGCGCACGTATTGGAGCGGGTTCTGCTCGAGCCATCGGGTGCCCTGCGCCGTCGTTCGTGTGCAGGCCCACGACAGCATTTGCTTCAGGAGCTTGATGTCGGCCTGCACGGAGCGCTGACGTACCTGTCCTGTGCGTTTGCCGTCGCCGTACGAGATTCCACCAGCAGCCCGACGTGCCTCATACTGGCGCACATCGTTCTCACTCAGCGTCCGCACGTCA
>DASXPH010000097.1:0-21694 GCA_036493735.1 Gemmatimonadaceae bacterium | reverse complement strand
CACTGCTTCCTTGGCTGGTTGGTGCGTCTTGTCCTTGGCTACCTTTCCGCCATAAGCGATATCAACGGGTACGATCTCCGGCCACACGAGGAGATTGGCAGGGGTGGAGCCTAACGATGTCAGATCGAGCACCTCACCGCTCAAGTCGATACCCTGGTTCAAGCCGGAGCCTCCAGAATACTTCTGATCCCAGTACAGCTTGGCCAGGTGCGCGGGCATTCCTGGCATACCAGGCATTGGAGGCATCTGCGGCATCTCCGGCAGGAGCACGTGCATGCGCGACGTTGCACCGTTAGGCTCCGGCACGAAGAGGCACATCCCTGTGAACGAGACGACGAGTTTGTAGCTCATGAGGTTCCTCCTTGTGGTTTATCGGCCCATGTAACGAAAGGCAGCCCAAACGGCGGGGGACGCGAGGTTCGAGTCAGCCGAGAAGCGCATCGCGAGCTGCGCCTCGCGCAGTGCTGAGGCGGCCTTGCCCGATGCGCGATACCGAGTATGAAAGGCGACCATCAGCGCGCGCGTGGCAGCATCGTCAGCCACATCCCACTGGGCTCCGACCACGCCCTTCGCGCCAGCAGAGAGCAGGGCGCCGGCGAGCCCCGCCAATCCGCCCGAACGCATTGCCGGCGAGTCGAGGGTACGGCACGCCGAGAGCACAACGAGCTGCAACCGCCGGAGATCGAGTGACGCGATTTGCTCGGCGGTGAGATTGCTCTCATCGGCAACTTCACCGCTCTCGGCAAGCAGCAGGAATGAACGAGCGGGGCGAGCGTCGTCGAATATGGCGTGTCCGGCAAAGTGCACGACGCTGGCAGAATTCAGCGCTTGCAAAACAGCGTCGCGGGTGGCATCGACGTCCTCGAGCACCGACGCGGAGTCGTATAGTTGGGCGATCGTGTCGACTTCGCTGCGTGCGCCGGGCAAGCGGGGCGGCGACTGAAGCTCTGTGGCCGCGAAGGCGGGATCGCCAATGAGGAGCGCATGCGCCGTCGCGACCGGCGTAGCAAGGGAACGCTCTTGACGCGCGTCGCGCAGACTGCTCAAGAACGTCAACTGGCGGTGATCGATGAGGTACGAGCCGTCGCTTGCGCGCATCGCCGCAAAGGGAGCCGCATCGATCTCGCCGTCAGCGACGATGACCACCGGAGCATTTCCCTTTGCCAGCACATCGTCCACTGGACGGATCAGCAGATCATACAACCGCGTGAGCTCACGATCGATCACCGCTCGCGACTCGTGCAGCTCGAGCGATGCTCGCGCTCGACGGATGGTCAGTCGCAGCGTATCGGCAGGAACGACGCGCCGCGAAAAGCGCATCGTCGTATCGGCCAGCGCCCAGATCAGTAGAGTATCACCGATTGCAGAGTACTCGAGAACGATCTGGTCGGTAGGGAGATCGAGTAATCGGCCAGCTGCCGGATCCTTGGGGCCAAAATCGGACAGCGCCGCGCGGCCCTCCTCCAACGCGAGCAGTGCTTCGCGCGGCCGGCGGGCGTTGACGCGCAGCATCACCAACTGATCGAACACGCGTCGAGCGCTCTCGACGAGCGACGCACGATACTCCGCCTGCCTAACGTGATCGCGTTGTTGGGCGAGAAGGGCAACGGCCTTCTGGAGATCGCGTTCGGCGTCCGTGGCGCGGCCGAGTGCCATCGATGCACGCGCGCGCGCCACCAGCGCTGAGAGAAGCCTCGATGCCACCGGGCGACGCTCGAGAAAATCGATGGCGGAATCGAGCGCGACGAGCGCTTGGCGTGGCGATGAGTGCAGCGATGCCTCGGCCGCCACCAGCTGCGCGGCCGACAGAAACCAGGCCCTGGTCTCACCATTGAATCTCCGAACGCGATTGCGCGCCTCGCGCACATTGAAGACGGCGCTGTCCTCATGGCCCTGTCTTGCGAGCAGCAGGCCTTCGGTGAGCAACGCCTCCACGTCATAGATCTCTCCCGGGCCATCTTGCGCGGCCAATCGCTCGGCGAGCGCGACGCGGGCCGCGGCGCGAAACAGACCGTCTGTCGACGCGACGCGCACCAACCCATCCAGCGCGTTATGGCGCCACACCGACCGGCGATACGGGCCGAGCGAGTTCAGCCCCTTCTGCATCCAGGCGATCGCGTCGAGCTCGTGGCCGAGGTCCAATTCGGCCGAGCCGATGAGGGACTCCACGGCGCCCAGGTACTCGCGTGCGCCACACCGGGAAAAGATCGCTGCGCCGCGGCGATAATCGGTGAGGGCGTCGGCGTACCGGCCGGCGCGAAGCTCTGTCGTTCCGAGCATCCACCGGGCGCGCCCAGCGAGGAGCGCATCGCGACTGGCATCGACGGACTGTGCCAGGCGCCGAAGCGCTGCCTCTCCACCGACGGCGTCGCCGATGTAAACCCGGGCCGCAGCTCCGAACAGCTCAGTCCAACGCCGCATGGCGGAAGACGCCGGGGCGTTTAATAGAAGCTGATCGAACAGCTTCGCAGCCTCGGCATAGTGGCCGCTGTCGTACAAGGCACGCGCGGCAGCGTACTGATTGTAAGCGTGCGCCAGTCTGGATTTCGCCGCGCCGCGCGCGGCGCGGATTTCCCACACAGCGTCCGCCGCCACGCCATCTACGCCGTTGTGGGCGAGTGTCTCGCTCAGTGTATCTGCCGTCGCGAGAGCTTGCTGGGCGGCTCGGGCATTTTCGGCCGTCGTCGCCTCGGCCCAGTCGCGAAGGAAGACCTGCCAGAGGAGGGAATCTCCTTCTATAGGATGGCGCGACGCGAACTCGTCGAGCTCTCCCGGCGCGCGAGTCGCAAGAGTGTCGGTGGACTGGTGGCCGCTCCACGTCCACGCCAGACCGCGCCATCCTCGCCCGGTGCTGTCTTCCAGTGCAGCGGCCGCTTGCCAGTCACGACGGGTGAGCTCGACGAGCCCGAAGCGATCTTCCGCGAGTGCAAGGTTGAAACGAGCAGGCGCACTCGTCGAATCCAGTTCGAGCGCCGCTCCCGCCGCCTCGACGGCGTTGAGCAGATCTTTCGAATCGTGATCGCGATCGGCTCTGACGAGATACGCCGCGGATAGGTCCACGAGAATACCTGCGGAATGTGGGGCGAGATGCGCCGCCGTCTGCAGATATCTGACGGACCGATCGATAGCGTTTCGCGTTGGCGCGCCCTGGAAAAGGTCGACGAGCGCCGCGGCGTGCATAGCGTCCGGATCGACGCCGCCTTCCATCGCCGCCCGGACGTCGCTGGCCGCGTTCAGGACGGCGGGACTGTTCGCTGACGCTTCCGTAGTGCGGGTTCCACACACGTCATCGGCACGCGAGATCGGCCGCGCGTCTCGATCGCACACCCGGAAAGCGACTGGTTCAGAGAACTGTGCATCGAAGACACGCCGAGGTCGCATGGCCGCGGCGATTTCCATGACGAGCGTGCGGCGCTGCCGGCCGCGTACCGCCCACGTCGCGGCGAGTGCGAGGATGGGAACTACGAGGACAGCAACGAGCCGCGCGCGTCGATCAAGCCGGCGGGCCCACGGAAGCCTCACGCTGGCGTCCATGCGCTACAATACGCCCCCAGCGGTAGTTCAGCAAACGAGAATGGTGGTACTCGCCTTGGCGCATTGGATTAAAGGATTCGGGTCTTCCGGCTTTGTAGTGGGTAAAGATTAAGGATTTCTCATCGAGGATCGAGATCGAGGCCGCCGCAGTGGAAGTAGATCGCGAGTTTAAACCGCTCCCGATCGCGGAAGCCGCGGGAGGAGTACTTGATCCACTGGATCTTCGCGTTGAGCCCTTCGGTCACGGCATTGGTAATCCGATGGTTGATGTAGTTGAGCACATTATCGAGGTGGCGACGGATAATCCCGGCGACGTGGATCATCGGCTTGAGCCGCGAGCGCACCGCCCAGGCCTGCCAGCGGTCGAAGAACGCGCGGGCGGCATCGAGCGAGCGATAGTCCCAGATGTGGCGAAAGGCTTCCTTCATCGCCCATGCCCGCGCGGATTTCAGCGTGCTCCGACGCAGCGCCCGGAATTGCCGGCGGCTCGCTGCGGAAAAATCGGCGTGCCCCACATTGGTCTTCAGCCAGAGGAACTTCGTGCCGGTGAGCCGGCGGTCGCCACGCGCCCGCAACTCGCGCTGCTCGCGACGCCGCACTTGGTCCATCGCCTCGATCACGTGCCGCATCACGTGGAACTTGTCGATCTTGAGATCGCCGTCGGGCACGTAGTCGCGGACCGTCCGCCGATACGGGTCCCACATGTCCATCGCGATCGCTTCAATCGCCAACCGCTCCTCGATCGAGAGACTCTCGAAATAGCCCGCCAGCGTAGCGGCGGTTCGATCGTCGGCGACATGCAGCACGGTGTGCTCGTCAAGATCGACGACCATCGTCACGAACTGGAAGTGCTTGAGATACGAATGCTCATCGATCCCCAGCCGGCGACCCGCCACGGAGCGCCGCCGCGCGAGCCCGCGGCGCACCGCTCGCTCGACGATCCCATTCGCTTCTTCCCACGTGAGTCCTAACCGTCTCGCGACCGCGGCCGGTGTCGCTTCTTTGAGCCACGCGATCGCCAGGCGCTCGAACAACAGCGTGAAGCGCGAATGCGCGGTCGCCCACGGTACGGGCACGGTCTTCACACCATGGGTGCGGCACTCGATGCGAGGCACCCGCGCGTGCAGCCGCGTCTCGTACTGACAGGTGTCGAGATGCCGCCAGCTCCGGTCGACGTGATCGTAGAGCGGTGAGGTTGCCTGACACTCCGGGCACACGAACGACGTCCCGCTCTGCTCCTCGAGCCAGACATGCACCGCTTTCGCTCGGTCATCGAGCTCTACTCGCATCACATCCCAGGGCGGAGCGATCCCGAGGATGGTCGCATACAACGTGCGGTCGTCCATTGTGATCCTCTCACGAGGAGATCACACTATGCTGAACAACCCACTCAATTCCCGGAAGACCCGAGCTCTCTAACTGTCAAGCCCGAGATCGCCAGCCTTCAATGATTACTTAGACCCCGCATCACGCCGTGCAAAGCATGCATCCGGGTGCAGGAGCGGGGTCCATAGGGGACGATATGGCGATTCTGCCATCCGCCGAGGAGCCTTCCTCCACGAGGAGACAATGGCAGAATCAACCGTAGCTCCCCGCTCCTGCTCCCAGATCCTGAGTGGCCACCGCCTGCCCGCCGCATTGCCGTGATTCAGGTCGGAAGGCGCTTCGAGCGCGAGCGGTCACCGTTGAACAGCGGCTGACAGCGTCACCGGCTCCATTTAGCAAGCTTTAATTGCTCAAGTCCGGTCACGAAACACCGTCCACCTCGACGCGCCTCGAGTCTCGTCAGTCTGGCGGCGGCACGCTCGACGAGCTCGGTGCCGGCTCAGTCGATTCCGCCGGAGCGCCTGGCGGTGCCTCCACGACGATGTACGTCGTTTCGGTGCCCTCGAACTGCGGCGCATACCAAGCGCCGCCGCAGTGATTGTACGTCACACCGCCATACATATACGCGGGGCAGCTCGGCGGCAGCGCGTACACCGTTGAACCGAGCACCGCGCCGGTGACTGCGCCCGCGACAAAGCCGGCGGCAGCGCCTCCCCATCCATAGCAGCAGCCATAATGGCCATCCCAATGGCCGCCACCCGCGACGATGTCATTGTCGTTGATGTTGATCGGTCGATCGTTGCTGATGTTCGTGCGATCGCCGTTGCCAACGTTCGTGCGCTCCCCGCCGCCGACGTTGGTGCGATTCCCATTGCCGAGATTCGTGCGGTTGCCGCCATTGGCGCCGCCAGCGCCGGCTCCGCCCGCAGGCCTGTTCGCGAGGTTGCCACCTCCCGCACCGACGCCAGGCCTGTTCGCCGGCGGAGTGACACTTGGTCGACTTCCTGGTTGACCGCCACCTGGTCTGCTCGCCGCCGGCGCCGACGGTCGCGTAGCAACCGACGGTCTCGACGCACCGGCGCTCGCCGGTCGCGAGAAGCCGCCGCTCGGACGTGACGGACGCGACGTCACACTCGTTCGCGCGCCGCCGCGAGAGACGCCGCTACTACCGCCACGAAAGCCGCCGCCTCCGCCGCCTCCTCGCATACCGCCACCACCGCCGGCGCGACGACCACCACCGCCGCCGCCTCGGCGCTGCGCGTGCGCGTAGTTAGGCAGCGTCGTGAGGGCAACGCCGAGGAGAAGCATGATACAATTGAGTCTTTTCATATCTCCCCCTTCTCAATGCACGTGGTTCGCTGTCGCCTCGACTGCCATGACCGTCGCCAGAGGAATTGGCTTGGCATCGCTCGGCGCGCTGAAAACGAACGTGTTGTCGTCGTAGGACGGGGCGAGATTCCATGCATACGTCGCTGTGTGCTGCGGCCGTGCCTCATCGGTGAGCGTCGTGATGACGATGCGACAGGGCAACGGATTGTCGCCTCGCTGAATCCAGAGCTGCCAGTCCATTCCTTCCTGCCGGAAGGCGTACTGCTGGCAGGTGATACCATTGATGGCGCTGGCGCCGAGGTCGACAGCGGACGTGATCGCGCCGAAGTCGCTTTCGTCGGTGCCCCAGCGAAAGAGATCGACCAGCGGCAGCTCGATGTCGTACTTGTCCTCGAGCTCGTCCGCGAGCTTCTCGATGGTGGCCGGTGCATTCACGGTGGCGTAGAACGTTTCACGCGGCGCAAAGAGCGTGAAGTGCGCGCCATCATAAAAGAATAGGCGACGCTGGCGATCGTTCGTGATCTCCGCGAAAAGACGGTTCGGCCGTCGCGCAACGAGGTCCACGGTACGGAGGATCTGCACCTTCTGACCATCGGTGCGAACCTCCTCGGTGACGACGTCGGCATTCAGGCGGAACGCTTTGAGCGTGCGGAGATAAGCGCCCATCTGCCTGAGCGCGCCGAGGGCATCCGGATCTAGCGTCGGCGCCGTCGTGTCGGCCGCTGCCACCTCGCCGCGCGCGACTTCCGTGTGCGGCGTTAGGCTCGCGGGCGACGATCGCGCACGAGACGACCCTGCTCTCAGAAAGAGCGCGAGAAGAATGATTGCGGCCGTCCCGCCCAGGATCGCGGCGGCCATCCGACCTGAGTTTTTCATCGAGGCCACTCTCAGCATGCTGACCCCGCAGTATTTCGCGCTGTCGACTCCCTGTTGTATGTGACGTTGGGACCATGAGAGCTGCTCGGCGCCAGCACAGTGCGGCGGCGTGTGGGACCATCGTCCCATGAAGTCGAGCGCGGCGCACTTCCTACGTTGACATTACAACTCAGGAAGAGGTTGCGATGTCCGAGACGAAGACACGGATCGAGCACGATCTGCTCGGTGACTTTGCTGTTCCCGCCGACGCCTATTACGGCGTGCAGACGGCCCGCGCGCTCGAGAACTTCAAGATCTCGGGCGTGGAGCTCAGGGTCTATCCGAATTTCATCAAGGGGCTCGCGATGGTGAAGCTGGCCGCGGCCCGAGCGAATTTCGAGACCGGCGGCTTCTCGCGTGAGATCCTGACCGCGATCGAAGGCGCCTGTCAGGAGATCATCGACGGGAAGCTGCACGACCAGTTCAAGCTCGATGTGTTCCAGGGCGGCGCGGGCACTTCGACGAATATGAACGTGAACGAGGTCATCGCGAATCGCGGCCTCGAGCTCATGGGCCACAAGAAGGGCGAGTACAAGTATCTCGACCCGCACGACCACGTGAATCGCTCGCAGTCGACCAACGATTCGTATCCAAGCTCGATGCACGTCGGCATGGCGCTCGGCAACGGTCAGGTCATCGCCGCCTTCGAGAAGCTCGTCGACGCCTTCAAGGCCAAGGGAAAAGAGTTCTCCAACATTCTCAAGATGGGCCGCACCCAGCTCCAGGACGCGGTCCCGATGACGCTCGGCCAGGAGTTCAATGCCTTTGCCCGCACGCTCGCGGACGAGATTCGTGCGCTCGAGGCGGTGAAGGTCGTGCTCTGTGAGATAAGCATGGGTGGGACAGCTATCGGCACTGGACTCAACGCTCCTGCCGGCTACGCACAGAAGTGCGCCGATCATCTCGCGAAGATCACCAATCTTCCCATCCGGCTCGCCAACGATCTCATCGAGGCAACGCAGGACACACAGGCATTCGTCCTCTACTCGTCCGCGCTCAGGAGTCTCGCCATCAAGCTCGCGAAAGTCGGAAATGACTTGCGACTGTTGTCTTCGGGTCCGCGCTGCGGACTGCACGAGATCAATCTGCCGGCGACCCAGCCCGGCTCATCGATCATGCCCGGCAAGGTCAATCCGGTCATTCCGGAGGTGACGAACATGGTCGCCTATCGAGTGATGGGGAATGACGTTGTCGTTATGCTGTCCGCCGAGTCGGGGCAGCTCCAGCTCAACGCATTCGAGCCGGTCATCGCTGCCTGCATCTTCGAATCGCAGACGCTGTTCGTGAATGCGGCCGACACGCTGCGCAAGCATTGCGTCGAAGGGATCACCGCCAATGCCGACGTCTGCCAGCACTACGTCGAGTCGAGCATCGGGACGGTGACGGCGCTGAACCCGGTTATCGGATACGACAAGGCTACGGAGCTGGCCGCGGAGGCATTGAAGTCGGGTGAAGGAATTCTCGAGCTGGTCCGCGAGAAACACATCCTCACGCCCGAGCAGATTAATGAGATTCTAAACCCCGCGGCGCTCACCGGCTCGGGTCGCTCGGACTGACGCTGGAGAAGCAGTATGGCGTTGCCTTTACGCCGACCAGCGGGTGAAGAGCCAAAGCCGGCGGCGTTCTGCGTGTTGCTGCACCTCGTCATCGGGACGCTCTGGCTGTTGCTCATCACTCGATGAGTTCTTGTTTTCGCGGAGATGA
Organism: Gemmatimonadaceae bacterium; assembly: GCA_036493735.1. Lineage (GTDB taxonomy): Bacteria > Gemmatimonadota > Gemmatimonadetes > Gemmatimonadales > Gemmatimonadaceae > AG2. The sequence goes on along the minus strand of DASXPH010000097.1, from coordinate 12,886 downwards.
TTATGTCAAAGTATTGTGCACGGGAAATCACGCTCGCTCTGGCGTCGTCGCTAATCGTCGCTTCGGTGAGCGCACGGCGGGCCGTTGCGCAGGGTGACGGCGACGGTCATGATAACTTGCCGCACGTCGTCGTCCTCGCGACGGGTGGCACCATCGCCGGCGCCGCCGCGACCGACGTGCAAGCCGGCTACTCGAGTGGAAAGGTCGGCGTCGAGCAACTGCTTGCCGCCGTCCCACAGGCGAAGAAGCTGGCACACCTCACAGGCGAGCAGGTGTCCAACATCGGCTCGCAGGACATGAATGACGAAGTATGGCTAAAACTCGCCACCCGCGTGAACGAGCTGCTCGCGAGGCCGGACGTCGCCGGGGTCGTCATCACCCACGGCACGGACACCATCGAGGAGACGGCGTACTTCCTCAACCTGGTCGTCAAATCGACGAAGCCAGTGGTGTTGACGGCTTCCATGCGACCGTCCACCGCGCTGTCGGCCGACGGTCCACTGAACTTCTATAACGCCGTCGCGGTGGCAGCGAACAAGGGCGCCGCCAACCGCGGGGTCCTCGTCGTCATCAATGATTGGATCCACGGCGCGTCGTCGCTGACGAAAACGAGCACCACCGCTGTGCAGACGTTCATGTCGCCGCTGTCCGGCCTCATCGGCACCGTGGCGTACGGCGACGTCGAGTGGTACCGCGGTCCCGTTGGTAAGAATACGATCAACTCCGATTTCGCGGTCGATAAAGCGACCGTTCTACCGCGCGTCGATATCATCATGGCGACGGAGAACATGGACGGCGCGCTGATCGATGCGGCCGCAGCGGCGGGAGCCAAGGGTATCATCATCGCCGGCGTCGGCAATGGGAACATGACGAAGACGGCGCTCGCGGCCCTCGAAACACAAGCCAAGCGCGGAATTCTCTGTGTGCGTTCCTCGCGCGTCACTACGGGACAGGTCGGGCGCAACGTCGAGGTGAACGACGATAGCCTGCACTTCGTCGCATCGTTAGGCCTCAATCCCCAGAAGTCGCGTGTCCTGCTCCGCCTGGCGCTGCTCAAGACGACCGATCCGACGACGATTCAGCGATTCTTCGACGAATATTGACCGATGTGGACGCTCGCGCTCGCGGCGCTCTGCATAACGAGTACGATCGCCTCGGCGCAGAAACCACGAACGTCCGGCGGCGCGCCACCGTCGGACTCCACGCTGGCGACCGAGCTGACTGCCGGTGAGGCCGATGCCGAACCGTCCCGCCGGCAGCTACTCGGTCGTCCAGAGTGGAATCTCGGCTTCACGAGCTTGCATGCGGGTGCCGGCTTGCTATTCGATGGCGCGGCGTACTGGCAGGATTCCGCGAGCACGAAGCAGGTCCCCAACCTGAACCCAGAAATCAAGCTCCGCGACTTCCGCTTTCTCCTCGGCGGCCGATTCAACACGAAGCGACCATTCACCTGGCAGGCTGGCATCATGTACGATGCCGTCACGAGCAAATGGCTGGTGCGACAGACGGGCCTCATGATCGCCGTGCCCGAGATCCACAGTCACTTTTTCCTCGGCCGCGCCAAGGAGGGATTCAGCTTGAATAAGGTGATGGTCGGCTACGACGGATGGTCGATGGAGCGACTTCCCTTCACCGACGCCACCGTGCCTCTGCTCGCGGACGGCATCAAATGGCTTGGCTACATACCTAGCATGCACTGGTTCTGGAATCTCGGTGCGTTCATGGATGCGTTCTCCGAGGGACAGAGCTTCTCGACCTACAACTATCAGTTCGTGGCGCGCACGGGGTGGGTGTCGGCGACTTCCGAAGATCGAGGCACCCTGTTTCACGCTGGGATGAACTTCCGCATCGGCCAGCCTAACAACGACTCGCTCCAGCTCCGCTCCAAACCGGAGGCGTTTCCCGCTCCGTACTTCATCGACACGAAGAAGTTTCCGGCGCGATCGGCGTTGGCGTTTGGACCCGAGCTGTACTATCGACCCGGACGGGTCCTGCTCGGCGGCGAGTACTACTGGCAGAAGGTCGATTCACCGGAGACGGGAAATCCCTGGTTTCACGGCGGTGAGGCCATGGTGCAGTGGTTGACGACAGGAGAGACGCGGTCATACAACATGGCCGGGAGTTACTTCCGCGAGATATCACCGGACAGCACGGTCATCCAGGGCGGTCCAGGGGCGTGGGGGCCGATGGTGAAATTCTCGTATAGCAATCTCACCAACGGTCCAGTGCAGGGTGGCACCTTCTGGCGCCTCACACCAATGATCAATTGGTACCTCACGGACAACGTGCGCCTCGAGTTCGCATATGGGTACGGCGTGTTGACCAAGCTCGGAACGAGAGGAGTGACGCAGTTCTTTCAGTCGCGCATCCAGATGCGACTGTGATGTTGCATCTTCGCTTCGCGCTCCTCACGGTAGCGATCGGGCTCGCCCTGTTCGTGGTAATGCTGTTGGTCATCGAGAGCGGTCGCCGATTTGGTGTTCGTCAGGCCAAGGCTCGCGGCACGGAGGCACGCGCTGGGGTCGGGGTGGTGGACGGTGCGGTCTACGGCATGCTCGCCCTCCTCGTCGGATTCATGTTCTCCAGCGCCGCCGGCCGCTTCGACGAACGGCGCCACCTCATTGCCCACGAAGTGAACAACATGGGCACGGCGTGGCAACGCATCGACGTGCTGCCTGACGAGCAGCAAAACGCCATTCGCGAGCTGTTTCGCCATTATACCGACGCGCTTCTCGCCTGGTATGCGGAGGCGCCCGGCTCCCAACGCACGGTGCTCGAGCCCCCGGCCGTGACGCGCGCACAGAGTGAGCTGTGGTCACGTTCTGTAGCCGCATCTCTCACACCGAGTACGCCGGCGAGCGCTCTCTTTCTCACCGCGCTCAACGACATGTTCGGCGCGGTGGAGGAGGAACGAATGGCGCGCCGAATCCATCCACCGAGCATCGTGTTCGGGATGCTCGGCACCGCCGCTCTGGCGACGGCAGTATTTGCCGGCTATGGCCTCGCGAGCGGTTCGTCGCGCAACTGGATTTACATGATCGGGGTGGCGGCGACGATTGCCATTGCCACCTACGTGATCCTCGAGCTCGAGTATCCGCGCCTTGGCTTGTTCCGCGTGAACGCGATGGACCAGGCCCTCGTCGAATTGAGAGCAACGATGAACTGAGCTCTCGCTCAGTCGCCAATAGAGGGCTGCGCCGCAAGAGGAGGCCGCATCGTCACAGGTGAGACGGTGCTCGCGCTCGCGGCAGACGGCATCACGACATGGAACGTAGCGCCCCCGCGTTTATCGTTTTCGGCGTACACGCGGCCGTTGTGTCGTTCGACAATCGATTGCACGATCACGAGGCCGAGACCGAGTCCCGTCGCCTTGGTGGTGAAGAAGGACTGGAAGAGATGTTGCTGAACATCCGCCGCCAGTCCAGTCCCGTTGTCATGTACCGCCAATTCCACCACGTCGTCGCGAGCATCCGTACTGATAAGGACGAGAGGGTCGGCGGAGGACGTGGATGCGTCGAGCGCATTCAATGCCAGATTCAGCACGACCTGTTGAAACTGGATGGCGTCACCAACGACGACCGCGGGGCGCGTACAGAGCGCCAGCGACAATCGAGCATGGCGCGTGATAGCCTCGGCCTCCAGCAGGCGCATCGCCGAGCGACACACTTCGTTCAGATCGAAGGGTCGCTGCGGGCTCTCCTCTCCGCGAAGCAGGGCACGAACCCGGGTGATGATTTCAGCGGCGCGCTCATTTGCGGCGAGGATGTCGTGGAACAACTCCTCACCGATCTCCCGGTGGGCCGGCACGAACTCCTCCGCGTGACGTTTCAGGAGTTTGGCGCCGGTCTCCGCGCTGGTACGGATCGCGGTGAGGGGCTGACGGATTTCGTGGGAGATCGTGGCCGCTAATTCGCCGACGAGCGCTACACGTCCCATGTGCGCCATCTGACGCCTCGCGTCGTCCACGCGACGTTGCTGCTCGTCGAGCACGACCTGGGCGCGCTTGCGCTTACGGCGCTCCACGAGGAGGCTGGTAATGAGCAACGATTCAAGGCCGACGATGACGATGGCGAACACAACGACGCTTCTGTACCGCTGCCAGGGAGTCGCCTCTCGAAATAAGACGTCAGTGCCGTCCGGCAGACGCGCCTCGGACATACCCCACCGCCGCAGTTGACGCGAGTCGGCAACGAACGAATTCTCGATGACCTGCACGGGCGGCATCGGTTCCCCGCGCTGGCGTCGCAGCACGCGCGCGACGAGCCGCGCCGTGCGGACGCCTTCGTCGTCGAAGCGCGTCACCGAGCCGCCGACTACGCCCTCTCCGACGTAGCTGCGCAACTGCGTGTACATCGGCGCGGCCGACGCACGGGCGATGCTGCCCACGATGTCCAACGGCTCGTAGGCGTGACCAAGACCGTCCTGGCGATAATTGGAAAAGATGACGATCGATCGACGCGGCAGCTGGCGAAGCTTGGGCAGCATCGCGTCGAACGAGAGCCCCTGAATGATCGCAACGGGAAGTGGATCGCCTAACGAATGCACGGCGCTCGCCGCCGCGCGTGCGGCCACCGAGTCCGAGGGGCCGGCGCCCCCCACCACGACAACTCGCTCCGCGTCCGGTTGGAGACGTCGTGCCATCATCACCGTGGGCGCAAAGCGTGAAGCCGTTGCAAGGCGTCCTGTCACATCACCGGGCAGCCCGGAAGGATCCGTCTGGGGCGCGGCGCACAGCGCGAAGACGATCGGTGCGTCGGGCAGCACGGAGCTCAATTGTTCGATCGCGAACGTCAGCGCACGTCCGCCCACCGGCACAACGACATCGATGCCGAAGCCGTGGTATTTGTCCTCGAAGTACTGCACGAGCCGTAACGAATGCTCGCGGTCCGCGAAGCGATCCAAATCCAGCGCTTCCTGATAGAACTCGACCGGCGACCGCATCTCGGCTTGCAACGTCGCGCGCAGCGGCTCCGTGAACTCCATCATCGGCCGCGTCTCTGCCTGCTGCTGATACAGTAGGAGCACGCGCGCCGCACGGCCCCCGCGCCTTTGCGCATCGGCGTGGTGCGCGTAAGCCCCCAAGGCGAGAATGACCGCCGCGAAGCGCAGCGTCCGTTCACAGTGGCTAATCGAGATCACCGGGGCTAGAAGCTGTAGCGAACCGCCAGCTGAATCTGATAGTACGAGTCGAAGTTCTCGGAGCCGAACTGTGGCATCATCGAATCGAGGCGATAGATCGGCTGCGGATCCGGCGCAGCCGTCTCGCCCACCTGTGATAATAAGGGAATCTGGCTGGTCGTCGCGAGGGTCGAGCCGGTTGGCAACTCGAGCCGGCCCCAGTGAGCATTCAGCAAATTGAGAAAGTTGAATACCTCGATCTCGAACGTAAAGAAATGTGATCCGATGTGGGAAAGCGTCTGGCGAACGGCAAGATTCGTCACGTTCATCCATGGCGAACGGCAGCTATTGCGCGACATGATCCGGCCACGCTGCGTGCGCAGACACGCCGAGCGCTCGATGAGCCGATCGAATGCCGCCTGTTGCGTCGCGACTTCGGCCGGCGAGCCAGCGAATCGGACTTCCGATGTGTCGTACACGCTGGTCGGCAGGTAAATCGGATCGTTCCCAACCGCTCCGTCGGCGTTGAGGTCCCCGCGACCGGGCGCTCCCCCCGCGACGTAGGTATACGGGAATCCCGATCCGCCCACGTAGAAGAATGACAACTCCGTAGGCAAGGTTCGCCAGGGCGAACGGAGCGTACCGGACGCACGCACCCGATACGGTTGATCGAAGTCCGACGTCCCGGGTGTGAGTGCATCCTCATTGCCGGCAACCGGCCGGGCGAAGCGCCAGTTGTCGGTCAGGAGCGCACTCACCGTTCGCGGACTCTCCACATCGCGGGCGTGTCCGACGCTGACGGAGAGAGCGAGATCCACGCTGCGCGTTTCCTTCCGTAGCGCGCCGGTCACGTCATAGGCGTTATCCTTCGCCTGATTGGTGATCGAGACGACATCGCCCAGTTGTGCGGCTACGCGCGTGGGTGTGGCCATTCCAGTGGGGCTGAGGGCGCCGTACATCCGACGGCCATGCCGATCGACAGCCACTGCTCCGCCAAGGTTGATCGGGGAGAAGAACACCGCCTGTGTCGTACGCGTGTAGAGGCCCTCGATCGTACCGAGCATGCCTAACGGGAGCGTCCGATCGACGGCGAGCGACGCGCGCATCGATTGCGGTGAGCGCAGGCGTCGGTCGATGACATCGATCTCTCCCGTCGTCGAGCTGCCGAAGCTCTGACCGCCGGCGCACGCCAGCGGTGGATCGCGAAAGTTTGGTCGAAACGCGGGCGGAGGGCCCGCATCACCGGCACGGGTGCCACATTGGAGTGTCCGTGTCGCGAGTCCGTACGCGGCAAAGCCGCCGAACAGCCAGAAGAGAGGTGGACGGCCCGTGAACAGACCAACACCGCCTCGAACTTGCGCAGGGACGCCGTCGCTGCTCGTCAGGTCGTAGTTGAAGCCCAGACGCGGTGACCACTCGATGCCGGTCGCGGGCACGGCGTCCGTGCGAAGATGAAAGATCGAATCGACAGCGGCCACATAGGGCGGACGTGCCGAAAGCGTCGACAGATCGGCGCGGAGGCCAAGTGTGACCGAAAGCCGCGGCGACAGCTCCCAGTCGTCGCCGGCGTACGCGGCGTGGTTGCCCCCGGACGCCGCCGTCACGCTGCCGGTGTCTCTCGTTATGCGGTAGCGAGAAGCGACGCCGCTCTGCAAGGAATCCAGGCTGGCAAACTCCCAGACCCCATACGAGCCACGCAGCTGAAACGCCCACAAATCGAACAGCTGTGAGGATACGCCGACGGTGATGCGGTGCCGTCCCGCGGAGAACGAAAGGTTATCAGTGATCTCCGTGCTCCAGTTGATGTTTTTCTGCCCCGTCGCGATTTCATGTGTCCCGGCCTGCAAGAGAGCCGGCACACCGCCGGTTCCCGGTACGTTCACGAGGATCAGCGGCTCATCGACCGTCGGATGAAAACCGGTGACGAGGTGCATACCTCCGGCAACGAGCTCGTTGAATGTGCCCCCGGCGAAGTTGGTCGCCAACTCCACGGATGCCGACCGCTTGTCCAGCCACCGCGAGTGCTGAAGCGACGAGAGCGGAAAGCACGCATTACTCGAGCAATTCGTCGGCGTAAGCATCGTCGGACGAGCGAAGATGGAACTGTCCGCGCGGCCATAGCTCGCGCGGACAGCGACTCGGCTGTTCCAGCGCGCAACCGGCGCGTCGACCCGGAAGAAGGTGCTCGACGACGGATTGGGGTTGGTCACCGGGCCCGCGGAGCCCGCGTCGAGGCCACGCGCCGTCAGCAGCTGCTGAAAGCGCGCAATGTCGGCCGGACTGACGCCGAGCGAGCTTCCACTCGAGAGCGACTGCCCAATAAACGGTCCGACCGCCGGGATGGAACGCTGTTGCAGCTCTGACGACGCGAAGAACAGCAGGCGATCGCGAATGATCGGCCCACCTAACGAGAGCCCGAACTGTTCCTTTTCATATCGCGCGTTCCGAATCAAGGGCACGTTCGGCCCGAGTTGCTCGTTGGTGCCGTAACCGTACACGCTACCCTGGAGCTCGTTGGTGCCGCTCCGTGTGACCACATTCACTCCAGCACCGGCAAAGCTCCCCTGCCTCACGTCGTATGGGGACACGGCTACCTGATACTCCTTCACGGCATCCAGCGGAATCACCTTGCCGCCATAGATCTGACCGGCGGCGAGATTGCTCGCCGGCACCTGATCTGTCACGCCATCGAGACGAATACTGTTCGAGCGCGGCCCCGCGCCGGCCGCTGTCAGCGCGAACCACGTCGACATCTGTGGAACGAGCCTGACGAGATCGTACAAATCGCGATTGAGTACCGGAAGCTGATGCAGAATCGAATCGGAGAGGAGCGCCTCCGTTCCCATGTGACCGCGCGAGAAGATCCGATTCGGCTCCCCCGCCCCGTTGATCTCGAGTGTCGGCAACATCACCGTCTGGGAGTCGAGGATGACATCCATCCGCAACTGTTGGCCGATGCTCAGATAGAGCCCGCTCTTCCGCGCCATCGGCCATCCGATTCTCCTCACAGCGAGCGAGTACGGCCCCCCGACGTCCAGGCCGCTGATCAGGTAGCGTCCGTCGGCGTGAGAGATCACGCGCGCTACGATGCCCGTCGCTGTATTGGTCATCGTGACGCCCGCACCTTGCACGGCGCGCCCGCGATGGTCGAGGATACGTCCGCCAATGGAGGCCGATGTCGAGCTCTGCGCCTGTACCTTCCCGCCAGCTGCCAGCAATGCGGCGGAGACGATGGCAGGAATGCCGATGCGCGACACGTAAAGCAACCTCGGGTTCAAGAAACCCGCAGGTGATCATCGAAGCCGCGGCGGCGGTATTGGACCTTAGGTCATCCGTCGCCTGCCAACGTGCCGACCGCCTCCAGCATCTCGAGCTGGTTCAAGGCTTTTCCCCACAATGGGCCGCCTGGCTCGAGCACCTCGGCGCTGCTCAGTGCGCCGAGGTCGAACGGCTCGACACCGATCTCGCGGAGAAAGCTTCCAACGAGCGCCTTTGCGTCGCGATCGTCGCCCGCGATGGGCACGGCGAGCCTTATTGCTTCCTCCGAGAAGGGGCGCTCGAGCAGATCCACGAACGCCTGCGCAGGTACGCTCGCGAACGCCCGAACGATGCGTGGACTCAGAAGCATCTCGCAGATCCACTGAGTCTCCTCCCGGAGGGATCGAGTCGTTTCTGATGAAGAGCCGACTGGCTCGCTCTCCGTTGGCGCGATCGCGTCGACGACAATGAGACTCTGCAAACTCTCACTCGACGCGTTCGCGAGATCTGCTTCGACTCCGAACCTCGAACCGGCGAGAATCACGAGATCGAGTAGCTCGTCGTTGTCAGGCGGCGCCGCAATCTGCTCCGGACATCGTACAATGTGGCCGGCCCGTTCTGCCAAACGAGCGATTGGCTCGGCGAGAGCTCCGCGACCGAAGACTCTGATGAGCATGGGCAATCACGAGCGATCGACCAGCTGCGTACGCAGCGGTCTGAAGCCCTCGCGGAGATCCTGCGTGAGATAGTCCGGCTGCTCCCACGCGGCGAAGTGGGTTCCTCTGTCGTGCTTCCGATAGAAGATCATCTTCCGATACGCCTTCTCGGCCCAACTGCGCGGCGCGGCATAGATCTCATCGGGGAACACCGTCACGACCATCGGAATCGCGACGCCGCGCGCATCGAAGAAGCCCCCACCGCCTGGGAGTTGTCGCGTCGTCCAGTACAGACGTCCCGACGACAGCGCGGTGTTCGTGAACCAGTAGAGGCTGATGTTGTCGAGGATGTCGTCGCGCGTCAGACCCTCGCGCGCTCCATTGAAGACGCGTGCGATGAGATCGTAACTGCTTGCGTCGTGATCGAGGATCCACGCGGCGAGCCCCACCGGCGAGTCCGCAATCGCGTACAGCGTCTGCGGACGTAGCCCCATCTCGTTCGCGTAGGCGAGCCCCTTCTTATAGAAGAAGTCCAGCTGCTTGTACGCGTTGCGTTCCTCCGCCGTTAGGCTGCTCGGCGCCGGAGCACCCATGGCGAGTGCCTTCGAGATATCGGGCGGAACAGTCGCCGCCATGTTCGTCGACACGCCGAGCAGCCCCGGTGGTGTCATGAGCGCCATGATCTCGGTGATGGCGTTGCCCCAATCACCGCCCTGCGCAACGAACTGCTTGTAGCCAAGCCGTGTCATCAGCTCGATCCACGCCTTGGCGATGTGAGGAGGCTCCCAATCGGTGGTCGTCGGCTTGGCCGAAAAACCGTAGCCAGGCAACGACGGTATCACGACATGAAACGCGTCCGCGGCCGTGCCGCCATGCGCGATTGGATTCGTCAGCGGCTCGATGATCTTCAGCTGCTCGACGATCGAGCCTGGCCAACCATGCGTGACGATGATCGGCAGCGCATTCTCATGCTTCGAGCGAACATGAATGAAATGGATGTCGAGGCCGTCGATCTCGGTGACGAACTGTGGGATCGCACTCAATCGCGTGTCGAACTCGCGCCAGTCGTAGTCGGTGCCCCAATACCGCGCCAGCGCCTGCATCGTCGCCAGCTGCACGCCCTGCGATGTATCGTTGACCGTTTCACGTTCTGGCCACCTCGTCTCGATGATGCGCCGTCGCAGATCGGCGAGGTCGGTGTCCGACACCTTCGGTACGTTGAATGGACGAATGTCAGTAGTCGCCGTGGATTCTTCGGCTACTTCAGGCATAACGTCAGTCATGCGAGCACCCTCCCGGGTACGGGGCGGCACATCAAAGCGCGGCTCCTGATCGAGGCCGCAGATCAGGGGCGCAGTGTATTCGCATTCTCATCCCTGCGATATGCGCCTTTCGTCCAACTCTCCGCCTAACGCTGACGAACCGGGCCGGCTCGCTACCGAGCCCTAGCTTTCACGCCAGCATCGTATCGTTCCAGTCGCGGATCGTGTACGAGCGGATGAGGCCTTCGAGGATGAACGGGTCCTCTTTCACGAACTCCTCGGCGGCCTCGCGCGTCCGGAAGATCGCCATGTTGCCGCGATCCGTGAACGGGCCAATGCCGATCACCTCTCCGCGTGCGATAAGCCGATCGACGATGGCCTTGTGACGTGGATACACGCCCATGATCGCATCCATAGATGCGCCCGAGCCCTCACCAATGACAACGGCTTTCATTGCGTTCTCCTTTCATCCCGCAGCGGCCCCCAGCGACGCCTCGACAGTAGCCGATTCCTTCCTGGCGCGCTTCCTTCCCGAGCGAGAAGGGTAGACCGAGGCCCGAGCTGTCGACGTACTCGGAGCGCGCGCAGTCGATGACGACGCCGACCGGTTTGCCGATGAATTGCTGGCGGACGTGTTCACGGAAGCTCTGGCGACTGCCGGGGATCAACGACCGCGGTGCTCAACAGTATCCGGGCCTCGCACCCTAACGACGCTCGCGCACATGGCGTCTCCTCTATGCAGTCGATGCGCAATATGAATACCGCCAACGTCCCATTGCCTTTGGAGACGGTGTAGTCCCTTCGTACAACGCCGACCTTGGGACGCCAAGATTACGCCGCGCCTGCTTCACGGGCACCACTCACCGAGGAAGAATCCCGCGGGCCGCCATCTGTCGCTTTGCGGTCATTCGCAAAATCGTTATGCTAGATCAGGGCTGATACGTCGGTTGGAGCTCCCGGCGTCCTCTGTTTTTAACGTCTGCTCACACGAAGGAGCAATCCGGATATGGCAACGTCGCCGCAGTTCACCGCCCGGGCCGAAGGCGGGACGCATGACGGTGAGGAATTCGACATCAGCGAGGAGACCGTCGGTCTGCTGCTCAAGAGTCGAAGCAATCTTGTCACACTCGAGTACTACGAGCTCGTGCTCTACTTCCGCGGCAACCTGCTCAGGTTCGTGAGGGAATACGATCACGACGAGGGGCGCCTTGCATTCGGCGGCACGGAGCCATTTGCAGCGGGCAGACGTACCGAACGCCAGTAGCCCTTCGTCCGATGAGATCGCCTAACGGCTTGCGTTAGTTTGATCGCCAAGACGTATGGCAGGTACACTCCATCCACGGAGACGCCCCATGAGCGCGCCCCGATCATGGCGCGTCTTCAGTCCGTTGTCGAGGGAATCGACTCGCCACCGATCCTGATGGGTCACTCGGCGGGAGGCGCGTTCCTGCAACTCCTGCTGGATCGTGGATTGGGGGCGGTGGGCGTGGCGATCAACTCTGCTCCCACTGAAGGTGTGCGCGTCACGCCACTGTCTCAGCTCAAGTCATTCTTCCCGGTGCTGAAGAATCCCGCGAATCGCCACAAGGCGGTAGGGTTCACGTACGATCAATGGCGCTACGTGTTCACGAATACATTCGACGAAGCGGACGCGCGCGCCGCGTACGAGCGATATCACATCCCCGCATCGGGTGGCATTCTGTGGGACAGCGTGCTCGCGAACTTCATCCCGGGGCCCCAGGATATCGCGGTCGACTACCATAACGACTCGCGCGCTCCCCTGCTCTTTGTCTCCGGAGCCGACGATCATCTGATGCCGCCGGCCGTACAGCTGTCCAACGCGAAGCACTACAAGTCGAACACGATCACAGAAGTAGAAGAATTCGCGGGGCGCTCGCATCTCATGCCCGCCCAGAGGGGCTGGGAGGAAGTCGCGGATTATGCCTTGGGGTGGGCCGTGGAGCATGCGACGGATCGGCCGCGAGTGACTTCGGCATCGTCTTAATTGGGTTCTTCACAGGGAGAGCCCAGTGTTTCTAGTGTCATCGTGGTAATAGCGGCTCCGCACGCTCTCCTTCGACATGTCGGTGTGGCCGAAGGAGCCCCTTGGCCGAAAGTACTGATTGGCGGAGACGACGATCGTGGGCAAAGAAAACCCCGGGTGGTTGCCCGGGGCCTCCTTTGCTTCGATGCGAGAGCCGGCGCTTGCGCGTTGTCCCGCAGGGGTTCCCTTACGCCGCCTTCACTTCAGGCGTCGCAGGAGCCGGAGATGTCGTCGAAGCGGGTATCGTCGCCTCGATCGGCACCACCTTCCCCTTTCCGATGCGCTTCGCCGACTTCCACGCGGCCAGCGCCTTCGGATCATCCACGAGCGCGCGCTTGACCTGCGCGTCCAGCAACCGAACGACAGCGATCGCTCGTGTTGCGGTGGCCTTGAGTCCGTCGCGGGCTCCCACCTTGCTCCCGATGCTCTGGGCCCGTGCGTCCACCGACGCACGCACTGCCCCCGCCGCCGCCACCAGCGCGTCGGCGAAGTCCTGCGGACGGCCGTTCTCCACGAACACCTGCTGATACGGCCGGGCTGCCTCGGCC
>DASXPH010000096.1:0-3288 GCA_036493735.1 Gemmatimonadaceae bacterium | reverse complement strand
CGACGTTTACACAATCGACTCCGCGCCTTGTCAAATCGATTCCGCACTTTGCTCGATCGATTCTGCCCTTTCGGAAATCGAGCCTGCACTCTGCAAGATCGACTTCGCAGTCCGCATTATCGACTCCGCCGTTTGCTGGAGGCACACGCCAGTTTTCAGGATCGAGCGCCGCGCTTGCGAAAGGGCCATTCCTCTTCAGAAACGCGCTTGGGCTGTTCCGAGAGCGAGCTCGCTCTCTACGCAAGCCTATCCGCCGGCTCGAAAAAGGGAGCATTCCTCTACCCTTTGATAAGGCCCTCTTGCCTAGGTCGGTAGCCGCCGGTCCCTAGCCCCTTTTCAAACAGCTCGGATGGCGTATCGTCGAGCGCATGATGAACGAACTCCGACCTGCCTGGCGGATGATCCAACGAGCCCCGCTACTCGCGGCGGTCGTGATTGCCTCGTTGGGTATCGGGATTGGCGTCAACACAGTGGTCTTCTCGTGGATCCAGGGGGTTGTGCTCCGCCCCCTTCCCGGAGTGCCGGACGTCCGCTCCCTGCAGCTCATCGAGCCTCGTGCAGAGGGTGGATCACATCCGGGCGCCTCCTGGCGAGAGTATCTCGATCTCGGCGTCCGGATGCCGTCCGTTCCGAATTCGATGGCGTTCCGGATGACGCCATTCACCATCGGTTCGACGGAACACGCCGAGCGGACTTATGGACTGCTGGTCTCGGGTAATTACTTCGCGGCGCTCGGCCTGCGGCCAGCAGCTGGGCGCTTCCTTCGCCCGGACGAAGCGGCGGCAGCTGGTAGCGCAGCGGTCGTCGTCATCTCGCACGAGTTCTGGGAGACACGGTATCAGGCTTCTCCGGACGCAATCGGTAAGATGCTGCGCGTCAACGATCGCCCGCTCACGATCATAGGCGTCGCTCCGGCAGCTTTTCAGGGCACCGTTCTCGGATTGAACTTCGACCTCTGGTTGCCTGCGACCATGGCGCCGGTGCTGCTCGGCGGCTCGCGAGAGCTGGATGATCGCACCTCGCGCGGCTACACCATCATGGCCCGCCTTGCGCCCTCCGTCACCCTCGGCCACGCGCAGAGCGAAGCCGACGCCGCGATGCGCGAGCTCGCCGTGCTGTATCCCGAATCCAACGCCGGCGTCCACGCCGACGTGCTTTCCTTCTGGCGCGCGCCGCGCGGACCCCAGATGATGTTCGCGCGCGCCCTCTTCATTCTGCAGGGTGTGATGTTGCTCCTGCTCGTGGCCGTCTGCGGCAACACGGCGAATCTGCTTCTCGCCCGCGCCAGCGCGCGGCAGCGCGAGATCGGCGTGCGCCTCGCGCTCGGCGCGGGACCACGGCGCGTCATGTCGCTGCTGCTGGTCGAGAGCCTGACGCTCGCGATGCTCGGTGCCGTTGCCGGCGTCGCGATCGCGGTCTGGGGCACTCAGGCCCTGCGCGCGGTGCCGATGATAAGCACCTTCCCCATCAAGTTTCAAACAGCGGTTGACGGCGTGGGCCTCGGCTTTGCCGTCGCGTTAGGCATCGTCTGCGGACTCGTGTTCGGGTTGGTACCGGCGCTGCAGATGTCACGCATCGATCCCCAGATCGCGTTGCGCGCAGGCATTCACGGTGCCGGCCGCAATCGGATGCGTAGCGTCCTGATGGGCGTGCAGGTCGCACTCGCCGTCGTCGTGCTCACCGCGGCGGCGCTCTTCCTCCGCAGCTTCCGTGAGACGCGTGACACCGACCCGGGATTTCGGCGCGACGGCGTCCTTCTCGCCGCGTACGATCTCACCGCGCGCAACCCCGATGGAAACACGAGCCGCGCGTTCGTGGCGACGCTGCTGCAGCGACTGTCGTCGTTGCCTGACGTGGACGCCGCCGCGGTCGCCACCTCCGTCCCGCTCGACATTCACGGGCTGCCGCTGCGAACGTTCGCGCTCGAGGGCCGCGCCCGCTCCGACGCCTCTCAGGACCGTGCGTTGAGTAATATCGTAACACCAGGCTACTTCCGCACGCTCGCGATTCCCTTTCGGGAGGGACGCGACTTCACTTCGCTGAACGATGCCAGCGCGTCCCCGGAAGTCATCGTCAACGACGCCTTTGTTCAGCGTTACCTTCCAGGCGTGGAGGCCGTTGGCCGGCGTCTCCAGTCACGCGACCGGAGCTACACGATCGTCGGCGTCGTGCGCACCACCCTCTACGACTCCTTCGGCGAGCGCCCGACACCCGCCATTTATTACTCCTATCGCGATCGTCCCGCGCCGACAGGCGAGATCCATCTCCACACCACCGGCGCGACCGACCTGCTCACCCCGGAGCTGCGGCGCACGCTCCGTGAGCTCGATCCCTCACTCGTCCTCTACGACGTGCGGACGCTCGATGAGCACATCGAGAAGAATCTCTTCCTGCGCCGCATCCCGGCGCGGATGTTCGCCGTGCTCGGCCCGCTCCTGCTGCTGCTCGCCGCCATCGGCATCTACGCCGTGGTGTCGTATTCGATTTCACGACGCACCGTGGAGATCGGCGTCAGGCATGCCCTCGGCGCCACCGCCAATCGCGTCGTCATGGATATTGTCGGCGATACCCTGGGCGTGATTGGTCGCGGTGCGCTCGTCGGATGGTTGCTCGCGTTGCTGATAGAGATCCACCTCGGCGGTGGCGTACTCTACGTTCCAATCGTGCTCGGCGTACCCGCGCTTCTGTTCGCCGTCGCCATCGTCGCCTGCTGGATACCCGCTCGACGGGCGGCGACGGCCGATCCGGTCGCTGCTCTCCGCCAAGACTGACCCGTTAGGCTACTCGGCGCGCAGGGTAATCGCCGGATCGACCCTTGCCGCGCGCCAGGCCGGAAGCCAACACGCCAGCGTCGCCACGAGGAGCAGCAGCATAACGACTCCAGCGTACGTCGCCGGATCGAGGACGGACACGCCGAACATCAAGCTCATGATGCCGCGTGTCGCGACGGCCGCGCCGGTCAGCCCGAGTGCCACGCCAATGAAAGTGAGACCAAGTCCCTGCCTCACGACCAGCGTGAGTATGCTCTGCCGCGACGCGCCTAACGCCGACCTCACGCCAATCTCGCGTATCCGCTCGCTCACGCTCCCCGACAGCACCCCGTAAATACCAATCGCGGCCAGAAGCAACGCCGACAGCGCGAACGTCTCGATGATGACGAGCGTGAATCGGCGCTGGCCGGTTGTGAGGGTGATGAGATCGTCCATCGTGACAGTCCGCTCGATTGGCTCATTCGCGTTCACTGACCAGATCGCGCGCTTCACGCTCGGCGCCAGCGCCGCGGCGTCA
>DASXPH010000095.1:0-7931 GCA_036493735.1 Gemmatimonadaceae bacterium | reverse complement strand
GCGCGGACGTGTGGGCGTTCGGCTGCGTGCTGTTCGAGATGCTGACGGGGCAACGCGCCTTCACCGGCGAGAACGTGACCGACGTGTTGTCCCGCGTGTTGCAGCGGGAGCCGGACTTCGATGCGCTGTCGCCCGTGGTTCGACCCCGAACACCTGTCGCTCCAAGGCACGCCACAGCCGATTCGCGATCGACTGTCCATTACGAACACAGGCGGATCTCGGGGTTTTGCGGTCTCGTCGAGTGGGATGTTGGTCGTCGATCGGCCGATGCCGACAGTGTTTCAACTTGTGTGGATGGACCGTAGCGGGCGAGAAGTGTCGACGGTGAGCCCACGGGCGAGCCTCGCCGAATTCGCGCTCGCGTCCGACGAGCGTCGCGTTGTGGCCAGAATGACGTTGCCGGATGGAGTGACTCGGGCCCTGTGGCTGTTCGATGGGATCCGGCCAGAAGGGACCCGCCTCACGTACGAGGGCAGTGCGTCCCGACCCGTCTGGGCGCTCGACGGTCGCCACGTCTATTTCACAGACGCCACAGGGAAGGAATTCGCGCTGCGCACGCTCGCCATTGGCGGCACCGCGCCGACGGCGTTCGAGCCGCCCGGCCCGTTCGTGCATTTCGAGGACGTCACGCGGGATGGCCGCTACCTCGTCTTCAAGTCGCTGAAGGCCCCTGACGAAGTCTGGATCCAACGTGTCGGCAGCGCCGAGCGACGGGCGCTCGTGCAAGGCCAATTCGCGGCGTCCTGGCCGCGCGTCTCTCCAGACAGCCACTGGCTGGCGTATACGCTCAGGCTGCCGTCAGGCCTCGAGGTCTTCGCGCAGCCCTTCGACCGGCCCGGCGACCGGACTCAGGTGTCGGTGAAGGGCGGCTTCGGGCCGGTGTGGCGCGACGACGGCCGGGAGTTGTACTACGAAGGGCCGCAGGGACTGATGGCGGTGCCGGTGACCGAGCGCCACGGCGCGCTCGACGCGGGCACGCCGCAGAAGCTCTTTGCCATCCGCACGCAAGGAGACGCCCTCAATCAGCCCCACAACTTCGAAGTAGCGGCCCACGGGCAGAAATTCCTGGTCAACACGATTGTTGGCGACAGCGACAACGACCCGCTCGAAGTGACGCTCAACTGGACGACCGGGCTGAAGAAGTAGCAGCCTCCCCAAGCAACCGCGATCGCCAGGCCGGGTCGGGCTTTGGGTGGGCAACGATGGCGGCAGGGATTTCGCGAATCTGGTGGGCAGTCAGGCCGCGACCCCGCCAAATTTGACGTTCCAACCTTTGTCGTACCCCCGAGTGGTACCAAATTATCCGAAGGGCGCCCCTCGCACTCCCCTACACCGTCACTCGCTCGCGGCTTCGCCTGCTCGCTTCATTCCGGTGGCTCGCGCGCTCGGCGCGCTCGCAGGCTCAATCCTCGTCCCCAAGCGGCGTAGATTCGCTTCGAGATCGCCGCGGTTGAACCGGGTCAGACGCCGCGGTTCCCCTCGCGCTACCGCCTGACGCTGTCAACCGTCGCCGTGCCCAGCGCTGTGTTGCTGTGGCTGCTGGTCGCGAGGCCGATGTAGACGGTCGGTCCCATGACGATCGTGTCTGAGCCAAGGGTCGTCCACGCCGTTCCGTCGGCCGAGTAGGACGCGGTGATCAGGTTGCCGGCGCGCGCGACGCGCACCCATTGCGGCGCGGCAAGCAGCGGTCCGGCCGTGCTGGTGCTGACGCCTCCGGTGGAGACGCGGCGCTGGAACGCCAACCCTTTCGCCGAACTGACCAGCATCATGCCGTGTTCCGATCCGGGCGTCAGGTCGTTCCGGATCATCACAGCGACCTTGTGCCAGGCGTTCGTCGCCGAGACGGTGTCTACGTGCGCGACGATCTCGCCGTCCCCGGTGAGCTGCTGATACGTGAAGTGGAACGCGTCTGCCGCCCCCCAGATGTCGGCGCCCGCGCCGGTCAGGGTGAAGACGCCCGCGTCAAGAGATGTGCTGCCGGACAGGCCGACCGCGCCAATGTCCTGGTTGGACCAGAGCGTCTCGATTGCGACGTTGTCGAACGTCCCGGTCGCGGCCGCGGTGGTCGAGTGGCTCGACACGGCCACGCCAACCAGGACGGTCTGGCCGAACGCAATCGTGTCGCTACCGACAACCGTCCAGGTCGTGCCGTTCACGGACTCCGATGCGGTGATGGTGCTGCCGACGCGCGACAGACGCACCCAGTACGGCGCCGTGACGAACGCTCCCGCCGTGTGAGTAGACACGCCGCTGGCAGCGACGCGGCGCTGGAACGCACTGCCCTTGCCCGGGGAAATGAGCATCAGCGCCTGACGCGACCCGGGCGCCAGGCTCTCGCGCATCATGACCCCTGCCTTCGTCCATACGTTGACGTTCTCTTCGGTGGCCACGCGGGCGGTGATCTGCCCATCGCCGTTCAACGTCGTGTAGGCATATCGCAGTGCGTCGGCCGTTCCCCAGATATCAGCCCCGGCGCCCGTCACGTTGTAGGTCCCCGACGCGAACGAGGCGTTCCCACCCACCGCGACGGCCCCGATGTCCTGCGTCTGCCAGCCGGCGGGCAGCGCGCCCGGAGGCGCGGATGCTATGGCGTAGGTCTCGCTCCGGACAGCCGAGACGTTCCCCGCCGCATCGATGGCCACGTACTTCAGGGTGGTGGTGGTCGCGATCCCAATCGGCGCCGTGTAGCGGGTGCTCGCCGATGTCGGCGTCGAGCCATTCGTCGTGAAGTAAATCGACGAGCCCGGGTTGTTGTCCACTGCCGTCAGCGTTATCGACTGGGGGGCGGCGAACGATCCGCCGGACGGCGCGGCCGCGGCCGTCGGCGGCGTCGTGTCGGCAGACTCGAACAACTCGTCCATGTTCGGCGCGAAGGCGGATGCGCCTGGCAGGGAGTCGGTCACGCCGAGGCCCTCCAGCGACAGCCGCAGGAACGCTTCGAGATGATAGAGCGCGGTCGACTGATAGCCGCGCTTCACTCCGGCTCCGAGGAACAGCGCCACCGTCCGTCCCCC
Source organism: Gemmatimonadaceae bacterium (assembly GCA_036493735.1). GTDB lineage: Bacteria > Gemmatimonadota > Gemmatimonadetes > Gemmatimonadales > Gemmatimonadaceae > AG2. The sequence continues at coordinate 4,917 of DASXPH010000095.1, read as the reverse complement.
GCACGTCCAGCCGCCGCGGATCCGCACCGCTTCCGTCATCGCGATGGTCGTGGGACCGCTGCACGTCGTATCGGTGAGGTTCGCTTCGTCGAACAGGACGATCAACAGATCGTTGTTGGCGACGAACGAAGGATGACTCAGGTACGGATCTATGGTCGCCTGAAGCTGATCGTCGACTGGACCCATGCAGATTCCGGCGACGGTGCAGTCATGGCCATTGATCTCGGGCACGTCGTGGATAATCGAGTAACTCGGAAGCGTCCCGGCCCTCACGTCGTTCATGAAGTCGGGGAAAATCGGGACAATTTTCGCGAGCTCGGTTGAGTTCTGCCAAATCTCCGGAAAATACCTGAACACCGCTTCATGCGTCGTCACGTCCGTGAAGTAGAGTTTCCAGGTTTTGCTCTTCGTCGCCAGTGCGCGCACGATCTCGTTCGTGCCCGTCGGAATCGGGCCCTCTTTTGTGTAGAAGCTCTGTCCCGTCGTCAGGGCGAAGTAATTAGGCTCTGAAGGGTGAAAGTTCGCGTAGAAGTTGGTGAGGAGCGCCCCGCGGCCGAGCAGCGAATTCAAATACGGCATGTTCGGGTTGCCGATGATGCTCGTGTAGTTCTGATTCTCGAGCGTCATGATGACGATGTGCCCGAAGCGCCTGGTGTTGGGCGCCCCCAACGCATTCACGATTACATTGTCGAACACGCCTTTGGTGTTCGTCGTCATCAAGCCGATCTTACCGGCAGGGTATCGGGTGTCCTCGGCGAAGCCCAGCGAATCGAACGTGAGGCCCCCGTCGTTGGAGAATGACGCCTGGATGAATTGCTTGTAGAAGGTCAGCTTGATTGGATAGTAGTAGCCGCTCTGGAAGTACTGGCTGCCGGACGCGATCACGGTCACGACGCCGCCGTCGTTACGCGAAATCCACCACATCCTCGCTCCGGTCGTCGGCTCGCTCTTCAGCGACAGCTGGTAGTAATGCGTCGCGTCCTGCGCGCGGCCGATAATCCCGATTTCACCAGAGAGATAGTTGTCGAGTTTCACGTCCGCCTGGATGGAGTAGTCGCTCCACGTCACATCTCCATCGAATGCCTTCGTCGCGAGTTGTGCGGTGGCATCGGTCTGACAATACTCCGGCGTCCCGGTTGCGACGGTCTTGCAGATCGTCCAGCTCGCGTCGTCGGGCGTCCAGCTGCCGCTGGTGCCGTTGTCAAAGTTGTAGTGATACAGCGTTGCCGCGGAAGACGTGCCAGTAAGGAAGAGAGCTGCCGCAACAAGCAGCGGGATCAGCGGTGTGCGCTTCATGCGGGAGGCCCCGAGGGTCCGAGTTGGAGCGATTTGTCACGACGTCAGAAAGCCTACGCATTCGTACCCCGGTCTGCGGCTGAAGGCAAGACGAAATCAAGTTTGGTTGAGCTCGCCGAGAACAGTTGAGGTCTTTCCCGGTACTGATAACACCGACAGCGAGTGCCATACCGATCAGCTCGATTGATTCGCTGAACTGTGAGCACGGCCGCAGAAAATCGCAGCCCATCAAGAGTAACAGCTTGGTTATATCGAAGCCCTCCAGCGATAATTTGATCCGCAGCATCCTGCCGGCGCTGCGAACAAGAACACAATTTAACTGACTGCACTGCGGTCGTCCCGCTGGGCCCCCCTATGACCCGACTCGTGTTTTCGCGCCTCGCCTTTGTTGCCTTGTCGTCTCTCGTCGGCGCCGTCGCGCCTGTCGCAGCGCAAACGCCGCGGCTCGCTCCGCAGGAAAGAATGTGCGACCCGGCGTTCCAGGACTGCCGCGCCGACGTGCTCACCTACATCCAGCAGGAGACGGTGGCGATCGACATGGGCTACTGGATGATGACCGACGCGCGCTACTCGAACGCGCTCGTCGCTGCGGCGCAGCGCGGCGTCAAGATTCGCCTGTTGATGGATCCGAACTGCGTCGATCAGCATCCGGCCTGCGTCGCCCAGAACGATCAGCTGCGCTCCGCCGGCGTCCCGATGCGGCGACGCCAGGCGAGCGGCATCCTCCACTGGAAAGCAATTATTTTCGTCGGGCAGGGGCAGCTCGAGTTCGCCGGCGCCAATTACGCGCCGTTCGAGCTGACGCCCGACATTCCGTTCGTGAATTACACCGACGAGGTCGTCGCCTTCACCAACGATCCGTCACTGGTCCACAGTTTCATGACCAAGTTCGACGACATGTGGACGAGCGACATCGAATTCGCCGACTACGCCAACGTCATCGGACCGCGCACGCGCAACTTCCCCGTCTACCCGATCGATCCGGAGCTGAACTTTCCGCCGGACGAGGGTTACCGTGACCGCGCCGTCGCGGCCTACGACGCTGAGCTGTCGAAGATCGACGTGCAGATGTTCAGAATTACCGACGGATCGCATCCCGACGCGATGCTGCGCGCCCTCGCCCGTGGCGTGCCGGTGCGGCTGATTACCGACGAAACCGAGTACCGCAACCCGCTGCGGCTGATGGACGCGTACTACGTGGACCAGATGTGGGCCGGCGGCGTCGACGTCCGCTTCGACGGCCACCAGGGAATCGACCACGAGAAGGCGATCGCGTTGTACGGGACGGGCATGTCGATCGTCGGGTCCTCGAACTGGACCGAGGCTTCCGACGCCACCCAGCGCGAGCACAACTACTTCACCCGCAAACCGTGGATCTTCGGCTGGCTCACCACGCAGTTCGAGCGCAAGTGGAATAACCAGAGCGGCTACGCCGAGACCAAGCCGTTCGTGCCGCTGCCGCCCGACGCGCCTGTCGACAGCAGCCCGGCGGCAGGGCAGACGGGCGTGCCGGTCAGCGGCGCCACCCTCGCGTGGGCAGCCGGCTTCTGGGCTCACAAGTACGACATCTATTTCGGCACCGATGCGAACCCGCCGCTGCTGTCCCGCGACACGCCGCTCGGACCGAGCCAGGACAGCACCGACTACAAGGTCTTCACGCTGCCCCTGCTCCGGCCCGGCACTACCTACTACTGGAAGATCGTTTCGAAGACGATGGCCAACAGGACCGCCGCGGGTCCCGTGCGCAGCTTCACCACTGGGGGCGACGCCCCGCCGGCGAATGCCCGTCCGTCGGTCACGCTCACCGGCCCATCCTCCGGTACGATGGTGGCCGCCGGCGCATCGGTGACTCTCACCGCGGCCGCGGCGGACACCGACGGGACGATCGAGCGCGTCGACTTTTACGCCGGCAGCACGCTGATCGACAGCGCCACGAGCGCGCCTTATGCGGCCTCGTGGCGTAACCCGGCCGCGGGCAGCTACACGCTCACCGCCGTTGCCACTGACGACGGGTTCGCCTCCGCGACGTCAACGGGCGTGCCGGTGACCGTCAGTCCTGCGACGACCACGGTCACCCCCATCCACGGTCCGTATCTGCAGCAGCCGACGGATCACTCGGTGGTGGTTGTCTGGGCGACGCATGAGCCCGGCCCGGCCCAGGTGCGCTACGGCGCCGCCGGCGGCAGCACCCGGATCGCGGTGGCCGCGACCTCGAGGCTGGTAACCGCGGCGACCTCGGGACTCGGCTTCGACTACTACCAGCACACGGCGACGCTCGCCGGGCTCACCGCCGATACCGCATACGCGTACCAACCGTTGATTTCAGATGCGCCAATTGCGCCCGAGACGACCTTCAAGACGGCGCCGCGCAGCGGCTCCGGCGCGATCTCGTTCGTGGCGCTCGGCGACAGCGGCACCGGCTCGCCGGAGCAGCACCAGCTGAGCGATCTGATCGGACGCGACAGTTTCGACTTCGCCATGCACGTCGGCGATATCGTCTACGGCAGAAGCGACGGGACAGGCGATGCCTCGTACGCGGCCTATCAATCGTACCTGTTCGACGTCGACGACTGGCTGCCGTTGCACCCGTTCGTCCCGGTCGAGGGGAACCACGACAGCCGGCCCAGCAACGGCAACGGTCAGGCGTATCTCGATCTGTTCGAGCTGCCCCGCAACGGCGCCAGCGCGTCGTTTCCGGATCACGCGGAGCGGTACTACAGCTTCGACTACGGTCCGGTGCACTTCGTCGCGCTCGACACCGAGTTCACGTTTCTCGATCCGACGCGGCAGCCGGAGCAGCTGCGCTGGCTGGCGGCCGACCTGGCCTCGACCGCGCAGCCGTGGACGATTGCCTTCCTGCATCGCGCACCGTACAGCTCCGGCGGCGAGCACGGATCCTCTCCCGACGTGCGAGCGGCGTTCGGTCCTCTGTTCGAGCGCTACGGGGTTGACCTGGTCCTGGCTGGTCACGAGCACGACTACGAGCGCACGGTGCCGCTCCGCGAGAGCGCCGTCGCGACCGACAAGTTCGTGCCCTACGTCGTGACGGGCGGCGGCGGCGCGCCGTTGTATCCGTCGGGGACCAGCGCGTGGACCGCGTTCAGCGCGTCGCGCAACGAGTACGTCAAGGTCGCGGTAGACGCGTGCACGCTGACCCTGAACGCGATCGGACTCGACGGAGCAGTCTTCGACTCGATGTCCGTCACCAAGTGTGTGTTGGGAAACCAGCCGCCCACGGTCTCGCTGACCTCCCCCGCCAACGGCGCCATCTTCACCGCTCCGGCGACGCTCACGCTGACTGCCGCGACCGGCGATGCGGATGGCACGGTCGCCAGAGTCGATTTCTATGCCGGCGTCTCGCTGCTCGGCACCGCTACCGCCGCGCCGTACAGCATCGCCGTGAGCGGCCTGGCGGCCGGCACCTATTCGCTCACCGCGGTGGCGACCGACAACGCCGGCGCGTCGACGACCTCGGGGCCGGCCTCGATCACCGTGAATCCGGCCGCACCGCCGAGCACGCTGCCCGACGGCTGGAGCCAAGGGGATGTCGGCGCGACCGGCGTGGCGGGCAGCGGCGGCGCGACCGACACCACGTTCACCGTGACGGGGGCGGGCGCCGAC
>DASXPH010000094.1:0-14466 GCA_036493735.1 Gemmatimonadaceae bacterium | reverse complement strand
ACCTGTCCTCCGCTCGTCTTCGCTCTGCGAGGGAGGGGGTCTGTTTTTTTGGTTTAGAAGTGGCTAATTGCGCGTCGTCTCTGGTGAGAAGTCGCTAATCACGAACCTGCACGGTTGTCGTTGCTGCCGACCTGCTGAGCTGCGACGCGAGCCTCGGAAGGGCTTCCTGCCCGCGCCGCCATACGGTAGGAACTGCTATCGCTCAGGATCGCCGTCGATCCGTTCGTCTCATTCTGTCTCAGCCGCGCCTCTCCGGCACCGCTGTGTCGCGCAAAAATACACTTGTTCTCACCCAGCGCTGTGAGCGCCCTCACCCATTCAAGACGATTGCGTCATCCATCACGCATCGGCTCCCGCTCACCGCCACCGCCCCGCCCCTACTTCGAATACTCGATCCAGCGATTCGTCGCGTCCAATACGGCCAGAACGCTCGCCGTTTCCTGACTTTCTTTCACTTCCGCGCTCCCGGTCAATAAAGCCGACTCCCGCCCCGTTCGCGTCGTCAACCCCACGAACACGAACTGCCGGTCGAACGCCTCGATCGTCTTGCACCCTTCCAAGCCGAGCACCCGCGCGTCGCCCTCCGCCTGGCTGATCGCCGACAGGGTCGCCCGCGCCGCGAGCTCGATCCGCAGCCGCTCGTTCTCCAATCCCTCCGCCTCACCCACGTACGCCTGCTCGCCTTTGCGCAGCGTCACCCGGCACGCTACCCCCTTGCTCCGCGACCGCCGTACCTCGATGTCCTCGAAGTACAACCGCCGGCCCGCGGCGGGGCTCGCCTCGCTCGTTAGGGCAGGCTGCCCGGAGGGTGGCGTCGCAACATGTATCATTGGCTGGCTCGGCGTCGAGCGGGTCACTGGCTGCACATGCGCGGCGGCGGACGCCTGCGGCGATGGCGACAGATTCGAGATGGTCGGGGCGTTCGGCTTCGGCGAGTCGCTGCGCTCGGATTTGTCCGGTCTAATCGCCGCGACCGCTTCCACGCCTTTGGGCGGCGTCTGCGCCGGCGCGGCGCCACTGGTGCGCCCCTCGTTCGATGTCGCGACGCTGATCTTCTTGTGGCTCACCCTCATACCGAGATGCGCGATCAGCGCGCTCTCCACATTCCGCACCGTCTGCTTCGGCGATACCTCATCGGTGGTGAGGATGTGGATCTCCTCCACCGCGCCACTACCACTCGCGACGATCCGCGCCGAGATGACGCCGGGAAGCGTCGCCAACAGCTCCTCCGCGCGTTGAATGGGAAGAACGCTGCCAGCGATGAACGACGTCTCAGGAAACGACACGTTTGTTGCGACTTGGGTAGACACGAACGAACTCCACCGACTGGATGAAGCGGCGACTGCTCAGCTCTCTCTCGATGCTGCTGGGACACCGTTGCGGTCGGCGTCGACCAGTCGGTTTTGGAAGGCGCGGGAATATGCGAATAACCGGTGCCATAATCAAGCGAACACATTGCCCTGTTACCCAACGCATCAGCCGGGGGCCGTCTCACCCCGACGTGTATTCCTGCTCCGGAAGGCGGTACTCCTTGATCTTTCGATAGAGCGTCCGCTCGCCAATGCCGAGCATCTCCGCGGCGCGCCGGCGATTGCCCTTCGTCTCCTTGAGCGCCGCCTCGATCACCGCGCGCTCGACGTCTGACATCTTCATGCCCGGCATGACGGTGATGACGTTCGGCGGTGGCGGTTGATCGCGCGGTTCGATCGCCGGCGCGCGCAGATTATTTGCCATCGGGCCAGCACCAACGCCGTCGCGGACGGTTCCGCTCAAAGCAGCCGGCTCCACGTCACCGATCCAGCCGTCTCGGCGACGCCCTCCATCAATGTCGCGGCGCTCGTCGTCGAAGCGGCGACGGAGCTCCTCCACCTGCAGCTTCAACTCGATGAGACTGCGCACGATGAACTCCAGCTCGCGGCCGCCACCGTTGGCATTCCCTCCGTCCCTGAGTATCGGCCCGATTGGCACCGGCAGATAGCGCGACTTCCCCTCGCGGATTTGTCTGGGCAAATCCTCGGGGTGTATCTCGTGCCCCGGCGACAGCACGACCATGCTCTCGATGAGGTTGCGCAGCTCGCGCACATTCCCCGGCCACGGATACTCGACGAGAATTTGCATGGCGTCGGCACTGATGCCGTGAAACGCCCGGTCGTGCTGCTTCGAGTAGTCCTTGATGAAGTGGCGGACGAGGATGGGAATATCTTCGGGCCGGTCGCGCAGCGGGGGCAGATGAATTCGCAGGACGTTCAACCGGTAAAACAGGTCGGTCCTGAAGCTCCCCTGCTCCACCTGCTCGCGCAGCGGCCGGTTCGTCGCCGTCACCACTCGCACGTCAACGCTGATCGGCGACGTGCCGCCGACGCGCATGAATTCCCGCTCCTCCAGCACGCGCAGCAGCTTCACCTGCGTGCTGACGGGAATCTCCCCGATCTCGTCGAGGAAGATCGTGCCGCGATCGGCGAGCTCGAAGCGCCCCAGCCGCCGTTCTGCCGCTCCAGTGAACGCGCCCTTCTCGTGGCCAAAGAGCTCGCTCTCGAGAAGCGTCTCTGGCAGAGCGCCAACGTTGACGGCAATAAAGGGCTTGTTCTTTCGCGGACTGAGAAGATGCAGCGCGCGGGCGACGAGCTCCTTGCCGGTGCCGCTCTCCCCTTCGATGAGCACCGTCGCCGTCACCGGCGCCATCTGCTCCACCTGCACCATCACCTCGCGCACGCCATTGCTCTCGCCGATGAGTCCCGTTAGGCGCTGGAGCCGCCGCCGCTCGAGGATGCGTTTGAGCCCCGCGAGCACCTCGGGATAGCTCACGGGCTTTCCGTAGATCTCGACGTAGCCGGCGTCGCGCAGCCGCTCGAGGTGATCGGCGTCGACGACGTCGGCGAGTCCCACCGAGGCCGCTCCGTCCCAGAGCTGTTCCTTCACCAGCGCCACCGACGCCGGATCGGCGAGATCACCGCTGAACACGATGATGTCCGGTTTCTCACGGCGAATCGCGGCGCGCATGTCGTCCAGCGGCGAAACGACGGCGGTCTGGATGCCGTCGCTCTCGAGCATCGCGTTCAGCCTGACCGCGGGCTCGACGTCCTGGAGCGTGAGGAGAACTTTCACCGGTGGGCGGTGGGCGATGGGGGGTGGGCGGTAACTGCTCCGGTCAGGATCGCGATCGCGTGATCTACTATTGGCTCCAGTGCGGCGAGCGCGTCGCGGACGCCGCTCGGGGAGCCGGGCAGGTTCACGATCAGGGTCTTGCCACGAGTCCCGCTGATGCCGCGCGACAGGGCGGCGCGGGGGAAGCTCGTTAGGCACAGGATGCGCAGCCGCTCGGCGATGCCGGGGGCCTCGCGCTCGATCACGGCGCGGGTCGCCTCGGGTGTGACGTCGCGCGCGCTCAGCCCCGTGCCGCCGGTCGTGAGCACGAGGTCGACGATCGCGCTGTCGGCCCAACTAGTGAGCGTCGTGATGATGGCGCCGACATCGTCTGGTATAATTTCGCGCGCGGCGACGTGATACTCTCGTCCCCTTGCCCAATCGAGTATCGCCTCGCCCGACGTGTCGGCGCGCTCACCCTGGGCTCCAGCGTCAGAAATAGTAAGGATGCCGATTCGTAAGCTCATGGGTTGGTCCAAGGGGCTAGGGGTCCAGGGGCTAGCCCCTCACAAATGGCTCCCTTCCTTATAAAAGGGCGTCTTCGTCACCGTCGCCGGGACGGTCTTCCCGCGGATGTCGACGGCCATCTGCGTCCCCTCTTTGGCTCCGGCAACGGGCACGTAGCAGGTGCCGATCGGGTAGCCGAGGGTGGGGCTCATCGTGCCACTCCGCACCTCGCCGCACGCGATCCCCGCGCAGACGACGGGATACCCGTGACGCGCGATGCTGCGTTTGTCATCGGGGACGAAGCCGACGAGTTTGCGGGGAATCCCCTGCTCCTTCTGCCTCACGAGGGCCGAGCGTCCGACGAAGTCGCCCTTTGCCAGCTTGACCAGCCAGCCGAGGTTCGCCTCGAGGGGTGTCGTCGTGTCGTCGATGTCGTTGCCGTAGAGCGCCATCCCCATCTCGAGACGCAGCGTGTCGCGCGCGCCGAGCCCCGCCGGGGTCACCCGTCCCGTGCCGATGAGCGCCTCCCAGATCGGCGCCGCATAATGGTTCTCGAAGTACAGCTCGAAGCCATCCTCGCCGGTATACCCGGTGCGTGAGATGATGCTCGGACAGCCCGCGACCTCGCCCTCGGCAAAATGGTAATACGCGATTTTCGAGAGATCTGTCTTTGTAAATGCTTGCAGGATCGACGCAGCTTCGGGCCCTTGTAGCGCCAGTAGTGCTATTTCGTCGCTCCTGTTCTCGATTCGCGCGTCGAACCGCGACAGCTGCCGCGAGATGTGCGCGAGATCCTTCTCGATGTTCGACGCGTTCACGACCATCATGAGGTGGTCGGAGAAGCGGTAGACGAGACAGTCGTCCTCGATGGTCCCGCGGTCGTTGAGGATGGTCGAGTAATGCACCTGCCCCACGGCCAGCTTGGCGACGTCGTTCGTCGTCACAAATTGGACGAAGTCGATGGCCTGGTGGCCGGTGACGATGAACTCCCCCATGTGCGACACGTCGAACAGCCCCGCATGCTCGCGCACCGCCTTATGCTCGGCGGTGATACCGGTGGGGTACTGGACGGGCATCTCGTAGCCGGCGAAGGGGACGATCTTGGCGCCGAGGGCGCGGTGGATCTCGTAGAACGGCGTGCGCTTGAGTGCGCCAAGGGTTGCGGTGTCGGCCATGCTCCTTTGAGTCCCGAAAATATTGACAGAGGAATATATGCCGTAACGACAGTGGTCCGTGACCACCGTTCACCGACCACCGTCAACGGTTCATGTACAAGCCGACGCTCTTCGACCGACATGGACCCGCCGCCGCGGACAGGCTCAAGGCGTTCGGCTACGGGGTGATGGTCTTCGGCCTGGTGTTCGGCGTCATCACCCTCGAGTTCGGGCACCTCTCCCTGTGGATGTTCCTACTGGCGGCGGCCGCTGGCGCGGCGACGTCGCTCGTCGGGATCGGCCTCGCCAACGCAGCCGGCAACACATGGCTCAAGGTGGCGGTGAGCGGCGCGAGTACGCCGTACGAGGAGCAGTACTCCCGTCAGCAGGCGCTCGTGATGCAGGGCAAGGTGAACGAGGCGCTGGCGTCCTACGAGGACATCATCGCCGGGTCACCGAAAGCGATCGAGCCGCGCGTGCTGGCCGCGGAGTTATATGCGAAGGACGACGCCGGCGCGCGACGCGCGGCCGAGCTGCTGCGCGAGGTGCAAGGGATTCCCCACCTGCCGAGTGGCCGCGACGTCTACGTCACGAATCGTCTCGTGGACCTTCTCATTGGTCCGTTGCGCGACCCGGGACGCGCGGCGGTCGAGCTGCGACGACTCGTTATCAGATATCCGGGTACGACGGTAGCCGAACGGGCGCGCGAAGCGCTGGCGCGAATCAAGGCGTCGCGATCGAATTCACCGTGAACGTCACCGCGTTGAACTTCGACGTCGCAACGATGCTGATCTTCCCGGTATCCGGGCCCACCGTGATGACGGTGGTCGCCTTGCCGGTGGAGTCGGTCGTGCCGCTCGTCGGTTGCAGCTGGCCGCTCGAGGCACTCCAGGCAACGTCGACGCCTTTGATCACGTTGCCGAAGCGGTCGATTGCTTTGGCGGTGAGGGTCAGCGGATTGCCGACCAGCGCCGCGGCGTTGTCGCCGCCGTAGGCGAGGAGCGTTCCGACCACGGTGTCGGCGACGATCGTCATCGTGAATTGATGACTCGCGCCGCCCGCCGTCGCGTTCACCTTCGTGGTGCCGGATGGTGCCGGCGAGTAATAAATCGTGCTCGCCTCGCCGTTGGCGTTGGTCGTGTCGACGACGGTCTGGATGGAGCCACCGCCGTTGCCCACCGACCAGCGGACCTCGACGTTTGGCAACGCGCTGCCGCTGGAGTTCCGCACGACGGCGACGAGTGGCGCCGAGGCGTGATTCCCCGCGAGGATCGTCTGATTGTCACCGGAGCTGGCGGCGACACTGGCCGCAACGTTGGGCCCAACCTTGTTGTCGCCGCACGCGCCGAGCGCCGCGCCTAACGTCAACACGCCAAGGGAGAATGCGGCGCGGGCTACATGTAGCGTTTTCATACTGCTCATCGAACGCGATTCGTCGGAGCGACGATGTGAATGTTGAATTGCGCCGTCCACACCTGCGCGACGATCGCCGTGACCGTCGCGACCCCAGTCTCGCTGCCGGCGGTGTACGTCATCGCCGCGTGACCGCTGGCGTCGGAGGTCGAGGTCGAATCGGCGACCGTTCCACCACCACTGGTGACCTTCCAGATCACGGGGGTGTTGGCGAAGGGATTGCCGTCGCTGTCGATGACGAGCACGACGAGCGGATTTGCTGGCGCGGAGCCGGCGACGGCGAATTGCTCGCTGCCGCTGACGACGGCGACGCCGTTCGGCACGGCCGGCCCGGGGGCGCTGTTGCAGGCGGCGATCGCGATCGCGACCAGCGCGAGGCGGAGGGGATACTTCATCGATCTAAAGGCGTTGGGCATACGGAGTTTCTGCCAAGTACTCTACTACAACGTGGATGGTGGCCACGTTTGTAGGTAGTGGCCGTGCGCTGAGAAGTGTTAATGGAACGCGCAGGGTTTGAGGAGTGGCTGGGCGCTAGATGTCCCTTGCGCGCAACCCCATACCACTTTTGGAATGGGGGCCGCCGAGAAGGGGTCGGAACCGCCGCTCATTTCTCCACCGTCAGGAGATTCGCGTCGCGAGCGAGCAGCCAACGACCGTCCTTCGTCTTCCGAAAGACGCTGAGGATGGGACCACTCCGGCGCAAGCTCGCCCCACTGGCGACGGGCGTCATCGTGACCGTGAGCTGCGACCGGGCGTAGGCGAGATCCCCGGAGACCTCGACCTCGCGCACCTCGGACCGCGCTTCGATGCGGTGCGTCGATAGCGCGTCGGAGGCGGCGGCAAACTCGGCTTTCCCGAATGGCGGCCGCCCAGCGACGAGAAAGACCACGTCGTCGGACATGAGCGACAGCACCTTCTCGTTATCGCCGGCGGCGCTCGCCTGGAGCCAGGTGGCGATGACGTCGCGAATCGCGCGTTCGTCGGGGGACATGGGGGTTGGGTGCCCTGATTATTGCAACGGTTTTTGGCGTTCGAAGGAGGAGAGAATGATTAACTCCATGCTCAAGAGTCTTCTGGCTCTGCTCGTGTGCGCTCGAATCGTTAGCGCGCAGGAGGGCGTGGGCACGGCGAGTGTGCTCGAGCGGCTCGCGGTACGCGCGGCTCTGGAACACGCGGGGGCATGGGTCACGCCGGGGCTTCGTGTCGTCATCGATCCAATGATCGTGGAGGCGAACCAAGCGCCGCCGACCTACCGCGGGAGCAGGACTAGAGACTCGAGCCGCAATCGGTATCTCACCGAAGCTTTCCACGCGAGCTCCCTTCGGCACGACTCTGTCGTCGATTGCAGTGCGCGACCGTGCAGGATGCACGATGCCGACGTGCTGGTAACCTTATCGGAGCCGGCGATTGTTGGAGACAAAGCCACGGTGACGGTTACGACAGTTCTTCCCGTTCATGGCACGTCCGATCGGCGAGTGCCCATCACAACTTACTATAAAACCACGAACGTGCGTCTCGAGAAACGCGGCGCTTCATGGCAGGTTGTCGGCCTGGATGATCTAGGAATGTCGTAGCGGTTCGCCGTTCACCGAAACGGCGTGTCCGGCCAGACGATCGCCGGACGACGGAGACCGCGCGCGGCGGCATCGCAGTGGAGGAAGAAGGTGCCGACACCGGCCGCGCCCTGCATGAAGCCCGTCTGCGCAATCACGACGTCCGGCGACACCCGATTCTCCGCCTGAACCCACTTTCGTCCGTCGCCGTCCACCGTCGACCGATGGAGGTTGTCCGCTGAGATACGCCGCACCATCTCCGCGTATGTCGCGTCAGGCATGAGGCGGTTCATGGTGAGGAAATACTCACCGACGCCGGAGTTGCCGCAACACTGGCTGATGTTGTTCCAGAAGCCCGGCGTCCGCTGCTCGGGGATGCCGCTCGCAATGATCGCCGTTGCCGCCTGACGCATGCGGTCGTGCCAGCGGTCGTCCTGTGTAACCTCGCCGAAGCGATAGAAGAGCCGCGACAGGCCGGCCGGCCCGTGACACCAGCTCAGATAATAGAGCTGCTCGCCGCCCGGCTCGTGATGAAAGACTTTTAAACCTGCGTCCCGATTGGCGACCGCCTCGAGATACGTCGCCCCCGCAAGGGCACTCTCGAGGAAGTCATGATCGCCCGTCGCCTTGTAGAGCGACGCGAGACAATAGCTCACCCCCGCCGCGCCGTGCGAGAAGTTGGGATACTGATTCTTCACGTTAGGCGCGACCGCCCACTTGAGTCCCCCGTGTTCGGGCTGCGCGACCTCGACGAGCCGTTTGCCCGCCGCCGCGGCCGCGGCGCGATTGCGCGGATCGGGAATGCGCTCGTCGGCCCATAGCAGGAAGAGGCCGATGCCGGCGCTCCCGCTGATGACGTCGTTCGTCCCACTCTCGCCACTCCACGCGATGCCCGCGCCGACCTTCGTCGTCTTGGCGTGGATGGCGTCGATGCACCGCTTCGCGGCGTCGCGATATTTGCCCTCGCCGGTCGCGCGGTGCGTCTCCTCGAGCACGAACCCAGCGCCGGCGAGGCCGGTGTACAGACCGCAATCCGGCTTCTGCTCCATGTCGCCGAGTCGGGCGATCAAATGATCGGCGCCAGCACGCGCGTCGGTGAGCCAATGGGCATCCCCGGTCGCGGCGTGGAGCTCGAGATAGAAGAGGATCACGCCGGGCATGCCGTTGTAGAGATCGTCCTCGACGCTCTCCGGCTTGAGCGGATCCGCGGGCCAGGTTATGCCGTTGGGCATCTCCATCCGCGCGCGGCGAATCCAGCGCTCGGCTTCGAGTGCGACGTCGAGGTCGGGGCGCGCCGATATTGGCGACGTCGCGCCGCGGAGTGCGCGCGGCAGCACGAGCATCGTCGCCGCGGCCGCAACGCCCGCGCGGAGTACCTCGCGTCGGGATATCGATGACGGGTGGTCGTCGTGGGTGCACATGGACGCCAAGGTAACGTCACGACCGAGGGCTGTCATCTGGAGCGCGAGACGGTGCCAGCGGCCTTGCAGACTCACCCGGCGGCGCGAGTCCAACGAGCGCCAACAACTTCAACGCATTCGTCGACGTCGCGAGGCCCGGGCGGAGTCGATAATCGAACGTCATTCCCGGCGCCTCGTGGCCGTTGTCGGAGATCGCGACCTGTTCGGTGAAGTGCACCGGGCGACTCGCCGTCGCGAGCGTGCCGTCGGCGGCGAGGGTGAGATCGTGTGTCGTCACGGCACCGATTGCGCCCGCCTGCACGAGGTAGCCCAGCACCGTGCGCGCGGCAATCAGCCGCTCGGCGGTGTTCGTGCCGTGCAGAATCTCGTCGAGCAGGTAGAGCAGCGGCTGAGCGCGACCTGGCGTCCGCGCGGCATCGACGATCTCCTTGAGCCGCTCGAGCTCGGCCATGAACAGCGACACGCCGCGCTCGAGGGAATCGGCGAGGCGGATGCTCGTGCGCAGCTCGACCAGGGGCATCGTTAGGCTGTCGGCGCAGACGGGAGCGCCGGCCTGCGCGAGGACGACGTTGAGGCCGATCGAGCGCAGCAGCGTGCTCTTCCCCGACATGTTCGACCCGGTGACGAGGAGGAGCGTGCCGGGCGGACCGAGGGTGACGTCGTTGGCGACGCGCGTCGGCTCGGGGAGCAGCGGGTGCGCGAGGCTCGTCGCCGTCAGACATTTGGCGGCGTCGTCGAGATTGGGGAACGACCAGCGCGGGTTGTCGTGCGCCAACGTCGCCAGCGCCGCCAGCGCTTCGATCGTGCCTAACGCGTCCAGGCAGTCGCGAAGATTGCGGCCATGGCGCGAGCGCCAGCGGTCGAGCCAGGCGAGAGCGTGAATGTCCCAGAGGAAAATGGGCGCGACGATCGCGTGGACGAGCGAGCCCTGTCCCTCGAGCAACGACATCGCGCGCTCCAGATAGTGCAGTGCCACCTCACCTTTGATCGCTCGCTGCTGCTCGCGCTGAAGCATCGACGATTCGAATTGCACGTGCGCCAACCGGTGGAGCATCTGATCCTGAGCCCGGAGACCGGTCGCACGAGTCAGCGCCTGCGTCAGCTTCGTCGCCAGCGTCGCGCGATAGCGCGCGAGGATCAGCAAGCCGGCGATGATCGACAACCCCGGCGCCGTCCACGGGAGCTTGCGGAAGAAGGCGAGCACCGCCGTCACGATCGTGACGAGTGGGATGACGCGCGCGGCCCATAGCCAGGCCGGTGGGCTCTGTGCGCTTTCCGCCCAGGTGAGAAAGCCCTCGAGCTCCCGCGGCGAGGCGTTCGACGCCTTGCGCGCGAGCAGCGCCAGATCATCGCGGAGATCGACCGCCGACGCGAGCTCGGTGATCGCCGGGCGTCGCTCGCGCAATTCGTCCGTAGACGGCGGCGCGTCGAGCAGCCAGTGGAGCAGCTTGGGCCGCCCCGTCGCACCACTCACGACGTCCACCAGGCGATAGAGCGAGGCTGCCCCCGCCACATCGAGATCGGCGGCGTAGGGATGATTCGGAGGCATCTCCTCGTTAGGCTGCGGCAACGCCCCCCAATCGCGCCGCACTCGCGCGATGCCTCTTCGATTCAGCTCGGAAAGCGCACGCGCCCGCTGCTCGCGCACGCGGGCGCGCCGATGCAGCGCGACGAGCATGAGAAAGACGGCGACGCTCGCGGTGAGCACGAGCGCGGCGGCTGCGGCGCGCGCAGGCAGGGAGAACACCCACGCGGCACAGAGGACAACGACGAGGAACGCGGCGAGCCGGCCTCCGCCGAGCAGCTCGCCGCGCCGGTGCGCAGCCGCCGCCGTCGCGTCGAAATCGGCGGCGCGCTGCTCGTACCAACCTGCGACGTCGGTCTCGTTCGACGCGATCAGGACCTCAGCTCGTTCTCCGACTGATGACGCTTCGCCGCCGCGCGCAGCTCCTCACCGCTCACCTCGCGCTGATCGCCGATGTTCGGCGGGCCGCCACCCACCATCGCGCGCGCGAA
Organism: Gemmatimonadaceae bacterium; assembly: GCA_036493735.1. GTDB lineage: Bacteria > Gemmatimonadota > Gemmatimonadetes > Gemmatimonadales > Gemmatimonadaceae > AG2. The sequence goes on along the minus strand of DASXPH010000094.1, from coordinate 3,318 downwards.
ATCGAACAGCACGAGCGGCAGCGGGCGGTCACGCTTGAAGTATGTCACCAACTGGGCCTCGACGAGAATGAGCGCGATGCGTGGATCGTTCGCGCTGCCGTCGTGCCTGGGGTTGGCGTCGCCCTCCCTGGCGGCGAACCAGATCTTCCAGTCCGGCTTGTACAGCCCGCGGATGAGATCGCGATCGCGTGATAGAATCGCGTTGCCGCTCACCGACACCCACTCACGCGTCCGGTCGCGGTAATACGAGAGGTTCACGTGGGGGTCGCCCGCCAGCTCCTCGAAGATGTTGGATTCGATGCTAGCGACGAACCAGAGATCCGCGCCGCTCGTGCGACGCTGGGTCTGCATGGCGCGCGAGACGAGCTGGCCATCGGGGCTGCGCGTGGTGAGCATCGCGACCTCGATGCCGTCGATGAGGGAGTAGAGGTCGGCGATGCGGTCGTCTGACATGTTGAAAAGGGGGCTAGTGTGGTAGAGGGTAGAGGGTTGCGGGTAGAGGGTGAAAGAAGCGCACCAGCTCGCGCTGGTTTTCACCCTCTACCCTCTGCCCGCTACCCTCTACCTCTTCAGAAGTCGTGCCCTACCGCAAAATCGTTTCGGCTTCGTTGGATGCCGACTCCATCTGCCGCAGCACCATGCCGTAATAGCCGCCGCGCGCCTCCATCAGATCGCGATGCGTGCCGCGCTCGAGCACGCGACCATCCTCCATCACGAGAATCAGGTCGGCACGGCGGATGGTGGACAGACGATGAGCGATCACGAAAGTCGTTCGACCCGCGAGAAGAGTCGCCATACTCTCCTGAATGAGCTGCTCGCTCTCGGTATCGAGGTTACTCGTCGCTTCATCCAGTATGAGAATTTGCGGCGACGCCAGAATCGCGCGGGCGATCGCCAGCCGCTGCTGCTGGCCGCCGGAGAGCTTGACGCCGCGCTCGCCGATGAACGTGTCATAGCCGTCGGGCAATCTTATGATGAACTCGTGCGCGTTCGCTCGGCGCGCCGCATCCTCGACGTCGGCATCGGTGGCGTCGTGTCGTGCATATGCGATGTTATCGCGGACGGACCCATCGAAGAGAAAGACGTCCTGCTGCACGATCGCGAGGAGGTCGCGATACGTCCGCAGCCGGAGATCGCGGATGTCGGTGCCGTTGAGGACGATTCGACCTCGAGTGGGATCGTGGAATCGAGCGACGAGGTCGGTGACCGTGGTCTTCCCCGCTCCACTCCTCCCGACGAGCGCGACCACCGAACCGGCCGGCACGCTGACGTTGAAGTCGCGAACCACCGGCCGCCCCTCGACGTACTCGAACTCCACAGTCTCGAACCGGATCTCGTGCACAATCCTCGGCGCGTCGCGCGCCTCCAGCCGGTCGGGCTTGTCGTCCTCCGCCGCGAGCAGCTCGAACACTCGCTCCATCGCCGCCAGCGATCGCTGCAGCTCCGAGAAGGAATTCACGATCTGCCAGACGGGGTTCAGCAGCAAAAAGGTGTACCACTGAAATGCCATGATGTCGCCGATCGAGGCGCGACCCAGAATATTCAGATATCCGCCGTACCACACGATCACGACGTTGACGCCACTCAACAGCAGCGCCCAGGAGGTCCACAACACGAGCTCTCGACGGTGGGCAAATAGCTCCTTTCGCACCACGGCGTGCCGGCCACGCAAGAAATCCAGCGTCTCGCGCGTCTCCGCCCGAAACGCTCTCACGACGCGTATGCCCGAGAACGTCTCGCCTACGCGCCCGTCGATCTGTTCGGCGTCCTTGCGCAGCGAGCGATAGATCGGCCGCACCCGTCGCGCGAAGGTGAGACTCATGAGGACGACGCCGGGGATGATCGCCAGCGCCGTGAGCGCGAGCCGCCAATTGAGCGACATGAGTATCGCGACGGCGATGATCAGGCGAATGAAAGACACCGCGGGCGATACAATCGCCATCTGGAGTAAGCCCGTGGTGGTATCGATGTCGCCCGACAGGCGCGAGAGGATGCCGCCCGTCTTCATGTCCCACAGCTTCGGCAGCGGGAGATGAAGGAGCCGATCGAACAACGACCGTCGCAACGACAGCATGACGGTGACGTTGAGTAAACGCTGACGGTAGTCCTTCAGCGCGCCAAACGAGTTCGAGACGAGAATGACGACGAGGAAGGTGACGCCGGCGACGTGGAGCCGAGCGAGGCGGCCGACGGCGTCGAGCGTCTTGTTCAGAAGGACGTGGTCGATGATGAACCGCATGAAGAGCGGCTCGACCATCTGCAGCGCGCCGGCAAAGAGGGCGAGCAGGAAGACGAGCGCGACGGCCCCCCGGTGTGGCCGCAGCCAGCGCAGATAGTCGCGGATGTACTTCCGCCGCTCGGCGGCAGGCTTCTTCTTCGGCACCGCCGGCTCACCCGCCGCGGATTTGTCGTCGCGCGACGGCGTGCCGGAGCCGGTCGAGTCATCGAGTCGCCGCTGGCGATAGTCCTCGACAAACGCGCGATAGCGTTCCCGCGACGAGAGTGGGCGGCGATTCGTCATCTTCGACTATTGAGTACGTGAGTGCACGGCACAAGGGTTTCGCCATGCGCCACCCGCCATGTCAGGTACACGACGGCGTAATGCCTCTGAGCATTAGGCGGCCAGGGAAGCTTCAGCGCGCCTAGAGTGCCGCCGCGACCTGATCGGCGTGCCCCTCGGGCTTCACGTTCTCGAAGACCTTCGTTATACGCCCGTTCGCATCGATCACGAAGGTCGTACGCAGGACTCCCATGTATTTCCTGCCGAACATGGTCTTCTGACCCCAGACTCCATACAGCTCGGCGATGGAATGATCCGTGTCGGCAACGAGCGTGAAGGGGAGATCGTTTTTCTGCTTGAACTTCTGGTGCTTCTTCACGGAGTCGGGGCTCACCCCGATCACCGCTGCTTTGACTCCCTCGAACCGAGGGAAGGCGTCGCGAAACTCGCTCGCCTCGAGGGTTCAGCCAGGGGTGTCGTCTTTCGGATAGAAGTACAACACGACTGTCTGGCCGCGAAATGACTTCAGCGAGATAGTCGCGCCGCTGTCGGTCTGGGCGGTGAAGTCGGGAGCGCGATCGCCTTCTTTGAGCATTCGAGATCGTGGTTGGCGTTCGACAATAAGGTGGAAAGTTAGCTAAGTCCGCTTCTCTACCAAACATCCCAACGCCGTCGACCACAAGACGCAGATGACGCAGAGAAACGCAGGTGACGCTGTACTGCAAAAGCTTTGGCAGTACAGCGTCTTCAGTGTCATTCCGCGTGTTCCGCGTTCAATCTTTTTGAATGGCGCGATGTAGGGTCACGAGCCCGCTGGC
>DASXPH010000093.1:0-78736 GCA_036493735.1 Gemmatimonadaceae bacterium | reverse complement strand
GTTCGCGTCGTGGGTTGCCGCGTTCGCGTCGTGGGTTGCCGCGTTCGCGTCGTGGGTTGCCGCGTTCGCGTCGTAGGTTGTCGCGTTCGCGTTCGTGGGTTGCTGCGTTCGCGTCGTAGGTTGCCGCGTTCGTGTCGTGGGTTGCCGCGTTCGCGTCGTAGGTTGCCGCGTTCGCGTCGTGGGTTGCCGCGTTCGCGTCGTGCGTTGCCGCGTTCGCGTCGTGCGTTGCCGCGTTCGCGTCGCGTGTTGCCGCGTTCGCGTCGTGGGTTGCCGCGTTCGTGTCGTGCGTTGCCGCGTTCGCGTCGTGGGTTGCCGCGTTCGCGTCGTGGGTTGCCGCGTTCGTCTCCAAAGGTGGAACTTTCGCCTTCGAGGTTGGAACGTTCGCCTTTTTTGTCGGAGCCGACCTATGGCTTCTTGGCCAGCGAGCGATAGTACTCCTCCACGTACTGTTTGAACGAGTCGGGTACGTCGCCGGTGCGGCCGAGGAGCACTCGATTCTCGTCAGGGTCGCCGAGCTTCTTGCGCAGCATGAACTCGAACGCCTTCAGGTGGTCGAGCGTCTGCCCTCGTAACTCAGCCGCGGTACGCTCGTCGGCAAGGTAGCGGTCGTTGCTGAGCGACTGCATGCCAGCGATGGCCCGATCGAGATCTCGCGTGTCGAGATTCTGACGCTGCAGATCGCGCCGGAGCGCCTGCGCGTCCGAGAGTCGCTCGCGCATCTCTCGGCCGAACTGGCCTAACGATTGTCCGCCAGGCGGGCCGCCGGCCGGCGTGCTCTCGCTGTTGGGGCGTCCGCCGCCGCCGGCGCCGCCGCGCATTCCGCCCTGAGCCGCACCACCAGGTTGTCCCGGCTGGCCCTGGCCACCTTGCTGCCCGTTCTGGCCCTGCTGGCCGTTCTGGCCCTGCTGGCCGTTCTGGCCCTGCTGGCCGTTCTGACCTTGCTGACCGTTCTGACCTTGCTGGGCGCGCTGTCCGTTTTGCGACTGGCCGTTCTGCTGTTGGCCCGCCTGGCCGCTCTGGCTCTGAGATGAGGGCTGCTGGCCCTGCTGCCCACGATTTCCTTGAGCGTTTCGCATTCGCTCATCGAGAGACTGCATCCCGCGCACGAGGTCGCGTGTGCGGTCGAGCGCTTGCGACTGTGCCTGATCGCTCTGCTTGCCCGCAGAATTGCGCGCCGCGGTCGCCACCTGCTCGAGCCGCTGCTGCAAATCGTTCAGATCGTTCCCGATTCCGCTCTCGAGCGACTTCGCGTACTCGGGATTGCCGTAGCGCATCGCGCCCTGGGAGGCGCGGATCTTTTCCTCGGTCTTGTGGTCGCGCACTGCCTTCGACGCCTCGGCGAGGCCGTTGGCGGCTTCCTTGTTCTCGCGCCGGGCGTCCAGCGAGAGCTTGTCCATCCGCGATTTGATGTCTCGCAGCTGGTCGGCCATCTGACCTTTCCGTTCGACCAGCGACTGCGATTGCTGCGCGCGCTGCTGAGGATTGCTGTTCTCTCCGAGCTTGTTGACGTCGCCCGCAACCGACTGCTCCTGTTTTCCGAGCTCCTTGGTGCTCTGCAGGATGTCGTTGACATCGCGCTCGAGTCGCCCCGAGCGCTGTTCGTCGAGGGTCCGTCGCGCCTCGTCGAGTCGCTGCGCGGCCGCGTCGGCCGCGGCCTGACGCTGCGCGCCGCTCCCACTCGCCGCCTTACGCATTGCGTCCGCGGCATCGCGAAGTCGGCGCGCGGTCTCCTCGAGCGCGCGTTGCTCGCGCTGCTGGGACTGCGAACTGCTCGACGATTGACCCGAGCGGGACTGCGACGACGACGCGCTGTTGCTTTGCGCGTTGTTCTGCGAGCCGGAACTCTCCTGTCGCTGCTGCTCTTGCTTCTCCCGTGCGAGCCGCTCGAGCTGGCGCGCGGCCTCTTCCGCCTCCTGCGCCATCTGACGCTGCGACGCGCCGCCCGACGATCCGGACGCGCCCATCCGCTGGCCGAGGCTATCCGCCTTCCGCTGCGCGCGCTCGTTCTCCTGCTGTAACCGGGCCGCCAGCTGCTTGAGCTTCTCGGCTGTCTCATCGACCTGTTGGTCTTGCTGTTGCTGCTGCTCGCGCCCGCGCTGCACGCTCTCGTACTGGTTTCGCAACTTCTCACGATTCAGCTCGAACAGGTCGGCGAGATCCTGCGCCCGCTGCTGACCGCCCGCGCCCCCTCCACCGCCCTCACCCATCGCCACACGAATATTCCGGAACAGCGCTTCCGCGCGCTGCAGCTGCTGCAGCGCGCGTTGCTCCGGCGCGAGCGCCGGCTGCGCATTGCCGTCGGCGAGGTGCTTCTCCGCCGTGTCCATGATCGGCGTCGTCTTGTTCAGGATCTCCGCGAGCCGCGCAAAGTTGCTGTCGCGCGCGGCAATGCCGCGATCGACGATGCGTCGCGCGAGCTCCTCCGTCTGGCCGCGCAGCTTCTGCTGCGACACGCGCAATGTCGAGAGATCTTCCTGGAGCTCCTTCTGCTGCTTCTGCGACTTGTCGCGAAGGGTATTAAAGGTGCCAGCGATGATCTGCCGCTCCTGCTCCGACAGCTGCCCGGCGTCGTCGTTACCGCCGCCACCACCTCCGCCACCGCCGCCCTGTTCCTGCTTGTACTCCTGCGCGAACGGGCGCACGTTGAGGAAGTAGATGTCCGTAGTCGCCGTCTTCGCGCCGCTCACGGCATCGTTGTCCGTCGCGCGGGCGTAGTACGACACCACATCGCCTGGCTGAAGCTTGAAATCTTCCAGCGAGAAGGTGTGCCCCGCGGTCATCTGTGGCGTGCGCCGCGTCGCCGCGTACAGCGGCTCGGTTTTCTCCGGGCCGCCGTTCACCGAGTAGACGAGCTCCATCTTCTGGACGCCGTAATCATCATCGGCTTGGACCTCGGCGTAGACCTCATCGATATTGAGTACTTTCTCATCGTGCCCTGGTTTGGTGAAGATGATCGTGGGCGGGCGATCGGGAAGCGCGTCGATGGTATAGTCGAGGGAGCCGGGGAAGATCCGACCGTCCTGCGCGGCGAGCTCCACCTTGTAAAACCCCGGCGTATCGACGCGCAACGTGCCGCCGAGGGTGCCATCGGTATTCGGCGTGAGACCGATCGTGTCACTGCGCTCACCGCGTTCGACGATGAGTCGTCCGCCGCGCGCCGGTACCGTCGTCGTCACGCGCACACGTACCTGCGTGCCCTTGATCGCGGCGATGTCACCGCCCTCGTCGACGGCCTGCGGTGCCATGCCCGTATACGCCGGGAAGCGATACTCGAGCCCAAGCCTCTTGGTGTAAGGAACGTCGGCAACGTCGATGCGGTATGCCGGCGACCGAATGCCGTTGGACTCGACGACGTACTCCATGGGCGCAGCGATGTCGAACAGTCGGAACGTATAGCGCCCGGCGAACTTGCCGACGCTGTCGAGCGCCATCGTCAGTCGCTGCCAGTTCGTCGAGTCGCGCTGCCTGACGAGCAAATCCACCGCATCCGATTGGAAGCCCCGTAGCCGAGCAGCGATGAGGAGGTCCCCGTCACGCGCTATCGTGACGTTCCCCGGCTCGGCGAGGATCGCGTACGCCGGCGGGGCGGCCTCGCGGTCCCACGGCACGAGCATGAGCCCCATTCCATGGCGTAGTGTGGACGGACCGAGCAGCGTCACCAGCAGGGCGACGCCGATGACGCCGGCGAGAATGCCGGCGCTGACGTGCAGTTCGCGTTCGTCGACATGCCGTCCGTCGTCGATCTGGTGCACCGCATCCAGAGCCGTGCGTGTCACATGCGTGAGGAGTGTGCCAGAGACCGGCGGCCGAGCACGTAGAGCGTCGCCATCCGCAGTAGCCGCCGACGGCGGCACCTCCTGCAACTCGACCGCGGTGAGCACGGCAGCGTCGAGCGACGGCGCGTGCTCCTCGAGATAGAGGGCGACGCGTCGATCGTTCGGCCGTCGCTTCGGTAGATATGGCGGCACGATGAGCACGACGGCGAGCAGCGCGACGACGAGGAGCACGACGATTCGCGTCACGACTACCGCGGTGTGGCCGTAGTGCATCCGGTCGAGAATGACCGCCGAACTGGCGAGCATCACGAACGCCGCGGCGAGCACGATGCTCGCGCCGCGCAGCGCCCGCTTGAGCCGCCAGCGGTCGCGCACGCCATGTACCACCTTCGTTAGGCGGACACCATCGGGGAGCGTCGATTCCATGGTCACTCTCCTCTCTGGTGGCTGGTGGTTGGGGGCTGGTGGCTGGTGAAGGATTGCCGGCCCGGAGCGCCGGCTAGTCCGAACTCACCGATCACCAATCACCAATCACCAGCCACTACTACGCATTCCTTCTCGACAATCGATTCGACATCAACGTCTCCGTCGCCAGCAGGACGCCGGCGAGCGCGAGCAGATACCACCAGATTGTTTGACGACGCTCGGTGTCCTCACGGCTCGGCGCGTCGCTCACGGCCGCGCCGCCGACAGTGGAACCAGCCGACGCCAGCACCGAGGCTTTCAGCTCTTCGGGGTCTATCCGTGCAAGATTCGCTTCGGCTGGGTCGAGATTGACGGCGACGCGCTGGCCCATGCCCCGCGCCGCGCCATCAGGGCGGATCTCGTAGAAGCCCTGCTCGTGCAGAGGTATGAGACCCTCCTCAGCGCTCGCGAGCCGCGTCTTCGTGCCGGACGGCGCTTCGACAACCACAGGCACATCCTTACGCATCGCGCTCGTGAGCTCGGCGTGGCGTGAGAGATCGAGCACTTCTCCCGCGGTAAACCAGCCGCGGGCACCGCTGTACCGCCCGGCATACTTCGCGACTTGATGGACGAAGGGAAGGAAGACCGGCTGCAGTGCGAGATCGTTCCAGTAGCTGTCGAGTGTAGACGCCCAGACCAGGACTTTGCCACGACCGACGCGCTGCTCCACGAGCGCCGGAGCGCCGTCGTCGAAGCGGGCCAGCACGTGCGCGCCAGATGCCGTGTCGGCAATGCCGCCGGTGCGGCGCCCCGTGTCGGCTCTGACCGTTAGGCGACGGTAGCGAAGGAACCGCGCCGTCGCGAAATCGCCGGAGCGTGGCGCGTTGAAGACATCGAACACCGGATGATCGTAGTCGATCCAGGCGAGCGTCCCGCCGGCGTCACCGGAACGATCGATGACTGGCCCGATCGTCCCCGGCAGCGCCGCGCTCCATTCGCCAGCCCACGCGTTCGCGGGCAATTGATCGCCAGCGACGACGAGCACGCCGCCCCCATTGTCGAGAAACTCGCGAAGTCGTCGCGCACCCTCGCCCAACGGCGGGGGGACCTCGTCGAAGATGATGAGCGAACGGCCGTCGAGGTCGGCCGGTGCGAGGCCTCCGGTCTTGCGCACGTCCACGCGGAATGACGGCCGATCACCGATGGCGAGCGCCCGCGTGAGATACAGGCCTTCGTTCGTGCGCGGTGTGGATGGCTCCACGAGGAGCAACGAGACGCCAGCCTCGGGCGAGATCGTGAAATAGTAGCGATCGTCGGCGGCGAGCTCGTTCGCGCGCCCCGTCGCCGATGCGTCAGCGAATCGGACGACGCCCACGGACGTGCCGCTTGGAATCGCTACCGAAGCAAAGCGCACCTGCGTCGCGCCGTGCGCGGGGATGCTGGCGCGTTTGCTGTCGGCGACGCGGCCGTTGAGCTCCAGCGAGACGTCCACGTTGTCGATCGGCTTGACGCCGGTATTCGTGAGGCGGGCGGCGATCGTCGCGCGATCACGTTCGCCCTCGTTGCGCGAGACCGTTACGTCGGCGACGGCAGCATCTGCCATCGTCGAATCTCCCGCGGCCACGTCCACGTTCGTGATTGTCGTACCCGGCGGGAAGGCGATTTCGTCGCGCGTCGCCCAACCCCGACGCTGGAAATCAGAGATGAGCACGACCTCGCGTCGCGGCAGGTTCGATCCCGCGAGGATCTGGGACGCGAGCTTGAGCGGCGGAGCGTAGCGCGTGCCTTCGGACCCGGGATGGAGCGCGCCAATTGAGGCATCGAGCACCGCGACATCCTGCGTGGGCGGTGTCAGCGCGGCGGCATCGTTGTCGAAGCCGATGATCGTTGCGCGATCGGTGGGCCGAAGGTTGGCGACGGCGCGGCGCGCCGCGGTCTGCGCGCGAGACCAGTGATCGCCGGCGCCCATACTGTACGAGCGATCGACGAGGACGACGAGCTCGCGGGCGCCGACGCCCGCGCCAGTAGCGGGCGCTTGCCGTCGAACAAAGGGCCGCGCGAACGCCATGACGACAATCGCCAGCGCCAGGCAGCGCAGCGCGAGCAGGAAGATGTGGCGCAGCTTCTGGCGTCGCACCGACCGATATGGAATGCGCTGCAGAAACATCAACGACGGAAACTGCACGACCTCCTTCCGCTCCCGATTGATGAGATGAATCACCACCGGGATGGCGAGCGCCGTCAGACCAGCAAAGAAGAGCGGAGCGAGAAAGGACACGACTAGCCCCTCATAGATGCCGGGCTTGCTTCATTCGTTCGCGGGCAGACAGGAACCTGAACAACGCGTGGTCCAGCGGCTTGCTCGTATCGAACATGGCGTAATCCACACGATTCTCTCCGAGCACACGACCCAATGTCGCGATGTGCTGTGAGACGAGCGTGCGGTATTGCGCCCGGAGATAATCCGGAATTACCGGCATGCGCTCGCCGGTCTCGAGGTCCACGAAGTTCGCGCTGTCCGTGAATGGAAACTCGAGCTCGCGGCGGTCGAGGACGTGAAAGACGATGACGTCGTTCCCCTTACCGCGGAGGTAGGCGAGCGCGTCGAGCACTGCCGATGGCTCCTCGTAAAAGTCCGAGATCAGCAGGACGATTGCGCGGCGGCGGAACGACTCGCCGATGCGCCGCGTCAGTGCGGCGAGCGCGGGCGGCCTGGTGCGCGGATCGTTCGGTGACGGCGCAGTCGCGAGCGGCGGTGCGCCGCCCAGTCGGTCGAGCGTGTGCAATACGACGTTCAGGTGCTTCGCCGACGGCGGAACGTAGTCGCGGATCTCCCGGTCGAACGTTACGAGGCCGACGCGATCGCGCTGCGTGCTCGCGAGATAGGTGAGGCACGCCGCGAGATAGCGCGCGTAATCCAGCTTGCTCAGCGAACCGTTGCCCTCCGACGACGCTCCATACCGCATCGACGGCGACGTGTCCACGAGCACGGTGAAGTTCGTATTGGTGTCCGCCTCGAACTCCTTGATGTAATGTCGGTCGCTTCGCGCGAATAGTTTCCAGTCGATGCGACGGATATCGTCGCCAGGCATGTACGCGCGATGCTCCGCGAAATCCATTGACGAGCCGAGATGCGGTGAGCGATGCAGCCCGTTGATGACGCCCTCGACGACCATTCGCGCGACGAGCTCCAGGTCACCGATCCGCGCGAGCACGACGGGATCGATGAGCCGAGTAGGAGCAGTGGGCTGGAGAGAAGTCACGCGGGCAGAGAGTAGAGGGTTACATGCCAGAGCGCGGCAGCGGCACGGACTTGAGCAACTCGTCGGTGACCATGTCGGACGTCACGCGCTCCGACTCCGCGTGGAAGTTGGTCAACACGCGATGGCGAAGAATGGGCTTGGCCAACGCACGAATGTCCTCGAAGCTCACGTGCGTACGCCCGTGCATCAGCGCGCGCGCCTTGCCGCCGAGGATGAGGTGCTGCGGCGCGCGGACACTGGCGCCGTAGGAGACATACTTCTTGATGATCTCCGGTGACGACGGACCGGGCCGGCTCATCCGCGCGATGTTCACTGCATAACGAGCGACCGCATCGGCGACCGGCACGCGGCGCACGAGCTGCTGAAACGCGATGATATCCGCGCCATTCACAGCGTGTTGGAATCGGTAGTTCTGGATCGACGTCGTCGACTGCACGACCTCGATCTCCTGATCTTCACTCAGATAGTCGATGACGATCTCGAACATGAACCGGTCGAGCTGCGCCTCGGGAAGCGGATAGGTTCCCTCGAGCTCGATTGGGTTCTGCGTCGCGAAGACGAAGAAGGGCTCCTGGAGCGTGTAGCTCCGACCCTGAACCGTAACGCGATGTTCCTGCATCGCCTCGAGCAGGGCCGATTGCGTCTTCGGCGGCGTGCGGTTGATCTCGTCGGCGAGAATGATGTTCGCGAAGATCGGTCCGGGAGTGAACATGAGATGACGACGACCCGTCTCGGCGTCTTCCTGGATGATCTCCGTGCCCGTGATGTCCGACGGCATGAGGTCTGGCGTGAACTGAATTCGAGAGAATTTCAGATCCAGCACCTGGGCCATCGTGTGAATGAGCAGCGTCTTCGCGAGGCCCGGCACGCCGACGATCAGGCTATTGCCGCCCGTGAACAGCGACAGCAGCACGAGCTCGATGACGTCTTGCTGACCGACGATCAGCTTACGGAGCTCCGCGATGATCGCGTCATGTCCGGTCTTCAGGCGACGAGCGAGATCGAGGTCGTCCTGCTCGAGATTGGTCTGTGGAGCGGCGATTGTGGCCAATGGAAAATCCCGTGGAAGTTGAAGATGGTACCGCTCGGTGGTCGGTGATCACCTCTTTCAGTGCGTCAACGCGTACATCAGATAGTTCACTCCCAACTTGTACGCCTCGTTCGTGAGCGCGACCGGATCGAAACCTTCATCTGAAAACTCCCAGTACTCGCCGATGTCGTTGTTGTAATTCAGAATCGCGATCAACCGGCGCTTCGGATCGTTGTTCTCGAAGATTCCGTAGTACACCGGAATTCCTCGATACGTTCGGTTGATCACATCGAGACTGATGTCGTAGAAGGAGTGAAAGATCGGATGACTCGCCTCGAGCCGAACGAACTGGCAACCCGGCAGCACCCGCTGCATCTGCGTGACGGTGTTGAGCCAGTCGCCGGTGTCGAAACCGCGCATCTCGCCGAAGTCGTCGAAGATGACGAAGCCACCCTTGAGGAGATAATTCCGGAAGCCGGCGACCTCTTTGTCGTTAGGTGACCAGCCGCCCGGCTCCGAGAAGTAGGCAATCGGGTACTTCATGAGCTCGGGGTCGTCGAGCGCGAAGATGTTCCCGCCGACGATGTCCCCGCGCTGCACGAATGGCCGCAGCGCCGTCAGCTCGCGCATGATCTTCATGAAATGAACGTCCGAGCGCGGGTAGTCGTGCGACCAACCCGGGCCCTCCTCCGTAAAGTGCGCGTAGCCGCGGTACTTGATGCGCGCAAAGGTGAACCGCCCATCGTACTTCGCGTTCCCATGGAACGCCGGCGGCACGTAGTACTCGTTAGGATCGCCGAAATAGCGGTCGAACCGCTGGGCCTGGAGGCCAGAGGACAGCGCACAGAGGGCACCGAGTAGGGAGCAGTTCCTTTGCCAGTTCATGGATTCTTTCCTCCCTGCTGGGACGCGCGCTCATTATGGATCTCCAGCAGCAGCATCTGCGCCTTCTCGAAGTTGGGCGCGTCCTCCAATGCCCGGAGGACCGTGTGCCGGGCCGCTTCCCGGTCCCCCGCCTCACGGTACGCCACAGCAAGCTGATAGAGCGCCTCGGGGCGATCGACGGGCGACAGTGCAACCACGGCACGGCGCTCCCGAATCACCATCTTGGGATCGCCGGACGCCTTCGCCAGCTCGGCGAGCCGTTGATGCAGGGGGAGCTCGAACGGATTGATATAGATCGCTCCCGCCAGCGACGCTGCCGCACCCTTCGTGTCACCCAGCTTCTGCAGCGCGTCAGCCAGAGCGATCTGCGCTTGATAATTCGCCTCGTTGGACGCGACGAGCAGTTTCAGCTCGTCCGCCGCATGGCGTGTGTCCCCTCGCTTGAGGTAGATCTGCGAGAGATACCAGGTCGGGCTGTCGTCGCCTCCATATTGTGGAAAGAGCTTCTGCGCGCGCTCGAACCCGGTCGCTGCTTCGTCGAGCTGACCCGCAGCGAAGCGCTTGCGCGCGTCGACCATCACCGCGTGATACTGGTCCAGACCGGCGAGTGGCGCCGCGAAGCGCTCGCGTACGTAGGCGTCGAACTTCTTGTCGAAGACTGGCAGATCGGTCTTCAAGACGCTCTTGAAGACCTCGTCCGTTGGCTTCCCTGCCTTGTACGCCTGCAACATCTGATAGATCGCGTTCTCGCCATAGTCACGCGCGATGAGATCGCAGACGAGCGACGCCTGGTAATACGAGAACATCACCTGCTCGGGATATGCCGGATGCATGAATCCGTCGTTCATCCGGCTGACGGTCACCAACTTTCCCTTGCGAAACGCGTCGAGGAACTGCGGCGTGACGTCGAAGCCCCAGCCCGTCCGCGCGCGATGCTCCTCATAGACGGATAATCCTTCGGATAGCCAGCGTGGTATGCGATGGTCGGTCGAGCCTAACGTGAAGGTATGGGCGAGCTCGTGCCACACCGTCGAGCCCCAGTTGAAGGGGCCCGCATCCTTCGCCGCGGGGGAGTCGAAGGCGAGCGTCGTACCGAAGCTCACGCCTAACGCGCCGAGTCCCGCGAGACCGACCGTCCGCACCGAGAAATCCGCGTGACTGCGATAGACCTCGATCCGGATTGGCGGTGGGGGCGTGTAGTGATACGTCGACGCGAAGCGCGCGTACGCCTGCTCGCCCAGCTCGGCGATGTATGGCTCGAGCACCGCCGATTCGTCCTTCTCGATCATGAACACGAAGTGATCGGTCTTGATCTCGTCGTAGTTCTTGAAGGTGTCGAGAAGGTCGAGCGTGTTCTTGATCCACACGTTGTACGGATCGCCTTTGAACGACGTCTCCAGATCCTTCTGGCCCGCAGCGATCTGGCCGAGACGCAGCTCGTTCATGCCTAACAAGCCGTAGCCGCGCCAGCTCTTGGAGTCCAGCGCCACCGCCTGCCGAGCGAAGTCGGCCGCTTCTCGGTATTGCCTGACGCGCGCCGACAGCTCCGCGAGGGTGTTGTACAGCTGGGCGTCCCGTGCATTCACCGCCAACGCCTGCCGTTTTGCCGCGTCGAATCCGGACGCGTCGCCGACGAGATATCGGATCGCCGCGCGGACGGCGAGCGCCTCCGGTAGCGCGGAGTCGATCTGCAGCGCGCGATCGATCTCGCGCTGCGCGTCCGCATACTCCTCGAGATCCAGATGCAGCTCGGCGGCAAAGACGTGCGCCGGGGCAAAATTCGGATTCACCTTCAGCGCGTGAGCCACCAGTGAATCCGCGCCCGGAGCGCCATCGAACACGCGTCGCTGCGCGGCGCCGAGCAGCGCACGCGCGTCGTTCGGGTTGGCGCTCAGGATTTCCTCGAATGTCGATTGCGCGTCGGCGCTGTTGTACTTCTCGAGGAAGAGCTGGCCGAGCGCGATGCGCGCGTCGTCCGCTTCCGGCGTGTCGTCGCCCTCCTTGATCGCTCGATCGAAGGCTTTGAGCGCGTCCTTGAAGAGCTGCGGGTTGGTTGCGCCGAGGTAACGACATGCGATCGCGACCGCCGTGAGATCTCCGGCGCTCAACGACGCGCTTCCCGCCTTGTTGTACACGTCGATGAACCGATCGAACTCCTGCATCGATCGGTCGCGATCGCCACGCTCGTAATGCAGGATCGCAAGATTCAGCGCCGCCGTTAAGCTGTCCGATGCGTGCGCGGTGCCCGAGTGCAGAAAGGCCTGCTCGGCATCCGCATTCTTGCCGCGCGTGTGCAGCACCTCGCCGACCGTGTTCCAGAGCTCGGCGCCCTTTGCGCCCGACGTCGCTCGCCGCGCCGCGCCCTCGGCTTCGTCGTACTTCCCAACGCCGACGAGGGACCTTACGAGTCCCTTCTGCGCCGTGACCCAATCCTCGTCGGACGGCGAAATCTTCGCGAACGCGGCCGCGGCCTCGGCGTACTTGCCTGAGCGAAGCATCTGCGTCGCGTCGTCGATCGCCTGTCCAGCAGCGCTCGACGCCAGAATGATCGTGAGAACTGCGGAAAAGCAGATCCCTCGTCGCTTCGCTCCTCGGGACGACAAGCGCGCCCCGCGCCACGCACCACGCGCCACGCGCATCATGACCGTCCCTCCAGCGCTCGAATCTCCTTCGACTTCATCGCCAGCTCCACCAGCAGGTTTTCGAGCGCGTCGTCGTATGCGTCGGCTGTCAACGACGCTTTGCGCTTCTTCAACTCCTCGATGCGTCCCTCCAGCGCGAAGCGATCTTTGTACAGCGCGCCGAGCCGCGGATCGTTCGCGCCGGCCGCGGATGCGTAGGTGCTGCCGCCGAGAAACATGCGCCGAGCGATTGCACCCTCACCGCCCGCGGCAACGCGGAGATCGATGTCGGCGGTCCCCTTCTTGTCGCCCGTGTCATCGAGCTGCGCGTGCTCCGTCTGCAGTCGCCCCTGATCGTCGTAGTAGCGCTTCGTCTCCGTAACTGCATAACGAAACGCCTCCAGGAGCGAGACGCGTCCATCCTTGTCCACGTCGGCGCCGTCGCTGCTGAGGGCCGTGACGAAGTGCTTGGCGAATACCGACTCGTTCCGCTCGAAGCTGCTCTTCGTCGCCGTGATCACGACGCGATTCGGAGCCGACAGCAACGGCAGCATGTCGCCACTGGCGCTCGTCAAGTCCACGAACGCCACTTGCTGGTGAGCGAACGACCCGAAGTCGCGCGCGAAGTCGCGCGCGGACATGTCCGGACCGGGCAGGCTGATCTTCGAGTCTTCGGCCGAGCCGCTTCCGTGACCGATGAGCACCACCACCACCTGATCGCCAGGCGCCGCGCGCTTCGAGAACTGCGTCAGCGCGGCTTCGACGTTGACCTTGGTCGAGACGCCCGCGATACGCGGATCCTTCACGCCCTCTTCCGCGAGATAGACGACATCCGAGTCCGACATGCCGTATCGCTTGCGCGCCGCATCGACGAGCGTTGTTCCAAGATTGCGAAACTGTTCGCTGTACTGTGGCTCGCCGCCCAGCCCACTCACGATGAGCAAGTGAGTGCGTTGCGCGTGAAGGGTGGCGCGTGGTGCGAACAGCAGAGACGCGAAGAGCGCACGCCTCGCACCACGCCCCACGCGCCACGCGCCACGCGCCACGCGCCACGCACCACGCGTCAGGCGCCACGCGCCCCTCATACGAGTCCCCTCTTCTTCCGGTATGCCCACTCCGCGCAGACCAGTCCGACGAGCATCAGAAAGATGAAGGGCATGTCCCACAGATCCATCTGATTCACCACGGTTACGCCCCGCTTGCTCAGGGCGATGTCTTCTGGCAGCGAGCTCACCGTGGCCGGTGTATAGAACTTCCCGCCCGTCTCGCGCGAGATGCGCTGCAACAGCGACGCGCGCATCTCGGCGTCCACGAATTCGCGCGATGCCTGGGACGCGGGATTCACCTGAACGTACATCGGGTCGCTCTCACGCCCCCGTGAGCTGTCCGCCCCCGACGCCGCCTTCGACTTCGGGGTAGCCTGGCGCGCATTCGGATCCACGACCTCGGCGACCACCCCATAGTTGCCCGACTCGTCAGGGGTGAAGGTCGCGCGATACTCGCCGTCGCGATCGACCGCCCATTCCATCGGGATATCGCGGCTCGCCCCCGATGGCGCGGTAAGGTGCGCCACCACGTGGGCATCGTTCCGCATCACGAAGCCGCTGTCCGCCACTTCCGCGGTGAGCGAGATGGGATCCCGCTCGGCCACGACATCGGCCGGCGACGTCACGCTGATCTGGTTCGGCACGTCGCTCGTGAGCCAGCGGAGCAGCTGCCGCCAGAAGGTGACGAACGTCTGATCGTCTACCGGCGTGGTCGGGTCCATCTGCCAGAGCCGCGTGTCTTGGACCGGGAGCGCGATGGACAGCCCTTTGCCGAAGCGCTGATAGCACAGCACCGGCTGCTCGTAGCGCCTAACGGCTACCGGAGCCGACTCGGTGCGACCGTCGCTCGGCACCACACCGTTCACGAGCACCACCGCGCCGGGCTTGAGCCCGCGGATGAAGTTCACACTCGTCACTTGCGGCAGCGTCTTCCAGCGGTCCATAGACTGCTGCTCACCGCCGGCAATCTGCGTCGCCGCGTTCGCTGCCCCCGCCGGTGTGAGCTCTGGCTTGATATCGGCGAGGAAGGTGAGCGAATCGGGCACGGCTTCGCCGCCGATGACGACTGGCATCACCGGCGCGAGCGGCGTGTCCGCATAGCCGCCTTCCCCGAAGGCGTGTCGCCCGCCTAACAACAACAGGCCGCCGCCTCGCACGCTGACGAAGTCGGCCAACATCTGCAGCTGATCACGTGTGAAGAGGCTCGCGTCGACGCTGCCGAGCACGATGCCACGATATCGGAAGAGCTCCTCGCGCGTCTTCGGGAACCCGCCGGCCAGCTCCTCGCCATTGTCCACGTCGAAGCGCTGGAAGGTGTTCTCGGCTGTCCGCTGGAGCGTCACCAGCTGGAGATTGGAATCGCTGGCGATGGCGCGGCGGAGGAACGCCATTTCCGATCGCGGTTCGCCTTCGACGTAGAGAATCTTCTCGCGCCGGTCGCGCACGATCACGAGCGTCTGTTGCGCGTTGTTCTGTGTCACTTGCTCGCCCGGCTGCGCGGCGATCTTGAAGGTCAGCGACCGCGGGCCTGGCTCGTTGAGCGCGACGTGGACGCGCACAGGCGCCAGGTCGCCGTCTGACGGCAGGGTGACGTCCTGCGACGCGATGACGCGCCCGGCGTCTTCGACCGTGAGCGCCACCTTCTGGCCCCCATAGCCCCGTTGCCGAACGAGAACGTCGGCGATGATCGCGCTTCCCTTGAGGGCGGTGCGCGCCGCTTCGACGCGCCGGATCTCGATGTCCTTGTCGAACCGATCACGTCCGATGCCGACCGTGAACACCGGTACCGAGCGCGCGCGCAGCGACAATAGCTCATCGCCTAACGGCGTACGGGCGTTGTCGGCTCCATCGGTGAAGACGACGAGCCCAGACAGGGGCACCGATTCCAGCTCCTGTCGTACGTGCTCGATGGCATCGCCAACGCGAGTGCTGGTGCCGCCGAACGTCACGTCGTCCGCGCTCGCGATACGCTGCGTTGCGGAGGAGAAGCGGTAATAGCGCACGAGGAATCGATCGGCGAGCGCCTTGCGAATCGAGCTGTCCGGACCGGCGACGAGATGTCGCACGACGTCCGCGCGTGTCTGCGGGCGGGCGTCACCGGCATCCACGTCGGCGATCTGCATGCTCCGTGAGTCGTCGATGAGCACGCCAACGTAGTTCCGCTGCGGCACGGCCGCCGACAGCAGCAGCATCGGACGGAAAAGACAGAAGACGAGCAGCAAGATCGCCAGTCCGCGCAGCGTGCCGAGAATCCAGCGATCGCGTCGTGTGCTCTTGCCGCGGACGGCGGCGTACGTGAGGATGGCAGGCACTCCGACGAGCGCGCCCGCGACGAGCAATACGATCACCGAGGTGGGAGATCCAAAGGTGAAGTCCCCCCTCTCGAAAACCGCTGGCCGGTACTTGAACAGAAACGCGAAAACCGACTCGACCCAGTTCGCCATGTGCTGCACTGCTACCTGGTACGCGACAACCGAATTGGTACACGCCGCGCGCACTTCGCGTTGCCGCGCGCGGCGAGAAATAACGAAAAGCTTACCGGCGCGAACCGCGCCGACCTTAGGTTACTGCTGAGCAGTGTTGGATTATGACTTCGAATGCAATTGCCCTTTCGAGATCACGCACCACCGGCCACCAGTCACCGACACCACGATGCACCCTCGGTATTTCACCACCGATGTCTTCACCGATCACGTGTTCGGCGGCAATCAGCTCGCGGTCTTTCCCGACGCGTCGGGGATTGCTCCTGAGCTTATGCCACAGATCGCACGAGAGTTCAACTACTCGGAAACGACTTTCGTGCTCCCGCCCACGAATCCGAAGAATACCTTCCGTGTACGAATCTTTACCCCTGGCGGGGAGCTGGCGTTTGCGGGACACCCGACGATCGGCACCGCCCACGTGCTCGCGACGATTGGCGCGGTCGAGCTGACCGGTGACGAAACGCACATCGTCCTCGAGGAGGGTGTCGGGCCCGTGCCCGTAACCGTCCGCGCGGTCGATGGCAAACCCGCCTTCGCACAGCTTACCGTCGCCAAGTTGCCCGAAGTGCTCGCCCCTCCACCGCGACCGGAAAAGCTGGCGGCCATGCTCTCGTTGACGACAGATGACCTCGTCGGGAGCGACATGCCCGCCGAGGCCATCTCCTGTGGTACGCCCTTTCTGTTCGTTCCGCTGCGCGATAAACGGGCCGTCGCGCGCGCCCGTGCGCGTCCCGATCTCCTCGAGGAGACGCTCCGCGGTTATGTCACCAACATGGTGATGGTATTCGCGTTGGATCCGGAACGTCCTACCTCGGACGTCCGCGCGCGCATGTTCGCGCCGCTCATCGGCGTTCCCGAGGATCCGGCGACGGGCAGCGCGGCAGTCGGCCTGGGGGGATATCTCGCCGCACGTGATCCCCGCTTCGACGGCACCCTCCGCTGGATCGTCGAGCAGGGCTTCGAGATGGGCAGGCCGAGCATCCTCGAGGTCGAGGTCGACAAGAAGGCAGGCCGCATCACGTCCGTGAGGTGCGGGGGCAAATCAGTCGTGGTTTGCGAGGGCCGGATGCAGGTCACGGCTGATGAATTGGTCGGAAGGGCCTGAGCGTCAGCGGTTCCGCATCTCCTCCAATTCATCCAACGAGCGAGGCCAGTCCTCCTTCAGCAGCCGAGAAAGGCCACGATCCGCCAACAGCTTGCCCTCCGTCTGGCACGTGGGGCAGTAGTTCGTCTCGTTGTCCGCATAACGAATCCGCTGCACCGGTGAGCCGCAGACCGGACAGGGCTGGCCATAGCGGCCGTGCACGGCCATGGCGTCGCGAAAGGCCGTCACCTTCTCCGGAAATCTTTCGCCGGTCTCGGCGCGCAGGCGATCGGTCCATTCGACGAGCGTCGTCCGCGTCGCGTCATACAGCGTGCGGATCTCGTCGGGCGTGAGACGTCGCGTCAACTTCACGGGCGACATCCGCGCGCGATGCAGAATCTCATCCGAATACGCGTTGCCGATCCCGCTGAAGAGGCGTGGATCGGTGAGGGCGCGTTTGACCGTGTGGCTCTCGCTCGTTAGGCGAGCGGCAAAGTCGTCGAGCGACGCGTCGAGGACTTCGAGGCCGCCCCGATCGAACTCGGCAAGGGCGTCCCGCCCAGCCACGACATGGAGCGAGGCGCGCTTCTTCGTCCCCGCTTCCGTCAGCAGCAATGTTCCCGTCGAGAAGTCCAACGCCGCGAGGTCGATTTTCCCCGCTGGCTTCTTCCCCGCGTCGCGCCACTTGAGCCGGCCAGCAATCATCAAGTGCAGTATCAGGTAGAGCTCCCCCTCGAAAGCGAATACGATGCGCTTCCCCATCCGGCGCAGGTCGATGACGCGCTTGCCGATCAGCGTCGAGATCGGTGGATCTACGCTTCGTAACAGAAACGGGCTCTTGAGTTGCACGCGCTCGAGCTGCGCGCCCCGGACGCGACTCTCGAGGGCCTCGACGTACACGGTGATGTCGGGTAGCTCGGGCACGATTCGGAAGGGATGCTTGACGTGATGGAGCGCGCGGGATACGGTGCGATGAAGCAAGCTGACGCGCACGATCGGACCGCTCAAGGTCGCAGATGATCACCGGCGCTCAATTCCCGCCTCTTTCGCCGCTCAGAGTAGACGTCCAGTCTGCCCTGTTCGTTCTCCTCGTCCTGGTCGTGATGCCGATCGGGGCCGTCCGCAGCAAGGCGCTCGTCGCCACGCGTGCGCGGCCGCGAGCAAATACGCGTCGCGCTCCCAAGCGGGGCGACATTCTCGCGCGCGCCCTCGTCATTCAGCTCTTCCTCTTCGGCCTATCGTTTCTCGTGGCACGTCATCAGCGCATGCACCTCTGGTCCTGGACTGGCGTCCGTCCGACGACGATTGGCATCGCCATCGGGGCGCTCGCCGTCTTGCTCGGCGTCGGCGCGCTGTCGTGGCGTCTGCGGTCGCCTGACGAGCGTCGCACGCTGTGGCTGCGCCAGCTCCTGCCTCGGACATCCCTGCAGTGGGCACTCTGGCTCGCCGTCTCCGTCGCCGCCGGCATCGCCGAGGAAACGGCCTATCGGGGTGTGCTGGTCGTGCTCCTCGCGTCGCTGACCGCAAGCTTCGTCACCGCCGTGGTACTCAGCGCCATCGCCTTCGCGCTCGTCCATTATCCGCAAGGCGCGAAGAGCATGGGCTGGGTATTCGCGATCGGCCTCGTTATGCAAGCCGTCGTCGCCGCGACGGGAACGCTGTACGTAGCGATGGGAGTGCATGCCGTGTACGACGTGACCGCGGCGATCCGGGCGGCCGGGGAGTACAACGAAGAATGAAGGCGCGCCCCTCTGAGCCCTTGACGGCACGCGCCCGCGAATGAACATTCCCCTGAACCATTCAGGGGAAAAGGTAGCTGTGCCTGTCGCCGATCTCGATCTCCTTCAGGGAACGCTCGACTTACTGATCCTCAAGACGCTCACCTGGGGCTCGATGCACGGCTACGCCGTCGCCCGGTGGATCAGCGACACCACCGACGACGACCTCCAGATCGAAGAAGGCGCGCTCTATACGGCGCTCCATCGGATGGAAAAGCGCGGCTGGCTTCAGAGCGAGTGGGGAGTCTCTGAAAACAACCGCAAGGCGAAGTATTACGAGCTCACCACCGCCGGCCGAAAACAGCTCCGCAGCCAGACGGACGTCTTCACCCGTTATGCGCGCGCCGTCTTCAAGGTCCTTCAGGTGGCGTAGCGGCGACAACCGATCACCGTCCACAGACCACCGATCGTGCTCCCGCGCGGGATTCGTCGACTCTTCCGGCTCGAACTCGGGCCGGGCCGCGTTGCGCGCGCCGTGGACGACGAGCTGCGCTTCCACTTCGAGATGACGGTCAAACACTACATGAGCCAGGGAATGAGCGAGTCCGGCGCGCGGCGCGAGGCCGAGCGCCGCTTCGGCGATGTCGAGCGCACCCGCGACCGCCTCGAGGCAATCGACCGTTCACGTGCCGAGCGGGACCGACGCGCCGACTGGTTCAGCGCGATTGGCCAGGACCTCAGGTACGCCATTCGCGGACTCCGCGCCGCACGCGGCTTCACCCTCGTCGTCGTTCTCGCGCTTGCGTTAGGCGTCGGCGCGAACGCGACGATGTTCGGCATCATCGATCGCCTGCTCTTCCGCCCTCCGGCGTACCTTGCCACGCCGTCGCGCACGAACCTCGTGTATCTCAGTTACAACGACGGCGGGCGCGACTACACGTCGGCCAACATGAGCTACACCCGCTACCTGGACCTCACCAAGTACACGACTTCGTTCAGCCGTACCGCCGCGTTCTTCTATTACGACCTCGCCGTCGGCACGGGCGAGGAAACGACCGAGAAGCGCGTCGGCATGGTGAGCGCGAGCTTCTGGCCTTTCTTCGATGCCCCGCCCGCCCTTGGCCGCTACTTCGGTCCATCCGAGGACCACATCCCGGAAGGTGACGCGGTCGCCGTGCTCGCTTACGGCTACTGGCAATCCCACTACGGCGGTCGGGCCGACGCCCTTGGCCAGTCGATTTCGTTAGGCAGGCACAGCTACACGATTATCGGCGTCACGCCGCGTGCCTTCGTTGGTGCCGATCAGGTCGGGCCCATCGCGTTCATCCCGATCACGAGTGGTGTCCACGACATCTTTGCCGGCATCTCCGGAGTCGATGCGTCGAAATGGTACACGACCCACAACATGACCTGGATGGCGATGCTCGCGCTGCGAAAGCCGGGCGTGAGCGTGGAGGCGGCAAGCGCAGACCTCACCAGCGCGTTTCGGCGGAGCTATCTGGCGCAGCAGCGCGCTACCCCAATTGACATCGCGCGGCCCCGTGCGATCGCAGCGTCGGTGCTCCCCGACCGCGGTCCGAGACAGGGAAACAGCTCGAAGGTTGCCACCTGGCTCGTGGGGGTCTCGCTCATCGTGCTGCTCATCGCCTGCGCCAATGTCGCCAACTTGTTGCTCGCGCGCTCGTTCCGGCGCCGTCGTGAGATCGCCGTGCGCGTCGCGTTAGGCGTGAGCCGCGGTCGGCTGCTCGTTCAGTTGCTTACCGAGAGCATGGTGCTGGCACTGCTCGGCGCCGCGGCCGGACTGCTCGTCGCGCGCTGGGGCGGCACGCTGCTGCGTAAAGCGATACTTCCCGACGTCGAATGGCCATCCGTGCTCGCGGACAGTCGCGTTCTGCTGTTCACGGCGGCGGCGGCGATTTCCGTCGGCATCCTCACCGGCATCGCGCCGGCCCTGTTTGCACGCCGCACCGACGTCACTGCGTCTCTCAAAGCCGGCGCGCGCGAGGGCACGTACCATCGTTCGCGGACGCGCATGGCCCTTCTCGTTTTGCAAGGAGCGCTGTCCGTGGTCCTGCTCGTCGGCGCAGGACTCTTCGTTCGCAGCCTGCATAACGTGCACGCGGTCGACCTGGGCTACGACACTGAGCAGCTGCTGTTCGTTTCTGCCGAGATGCGAGGCATGAAGCTCGACTCAGCGGCGCAGGTCGCACTCAGCCGCGATCTCGTCGCGCGTGCCCGAGCCATTCCGGGGGTGGAGAACGCAGCCAGCACCAACGGCGTGCCTTTTTACTGGAGCTGGACCGAGGATCTCTTCACGCAATCGCGTGATTCGATCCATGGTGACTACTTGTATAACACCGTGACGCCAGGCTACTTCGCGACGATGGGTGCCCGCATCATCCGTGGTCGCGGTTTCACTGACGCCGATCGCGATGGTGCGCCGCGCGTGACCATTGTCAGTGAGGCCATGGCGCGAAAGCTCTGGCCCAAAGCCGATGCGTTGGGTCAATGCTTGCGCATCAGCGCCGACACCGTGCCCTGCTCCACGGTGGTGGGCATCGCCTCGAACATCGTCGACCGAAATCTGACCGACCCGCCGAGAACGCAGTACTACTCGCCGCTCATGCAAACGGGCGGTATCGGGAGCAGGCTCATGGTACGCACGCATGGGGACGCGACAGCGCTCGCCAACACCGTGCGACGTGAGCTCCAGCGCGGGATGCCTGGCGTGTCCTACATCTCGGTGCTGCCCCTCCGTAAAGTGCTCGATGGCGAGCTTCGCTCGTGGGAGCTCGGCGCGACCATGTTCGCGCTCTTCGGCCTGCTCGCGCTTCTTCTCGCCGCTGTTGGTCTGTACAGCGTCATCGCTTACAACGTGACGCAGCGGAGCCATGAGCTCGGCGTCCGCATTGCCCTCGGCGCTCGGAATGGAGACGTGCTTCGGCTCGTCGTCGGTGGTGGCCTTCGGGTTGCCACGGCCGGCATTCTGATCGGTGGCACCATCGCCCTCGTCGCCGGGAAGTTCATCGCGCCACTGCTCTACCGCGTGTCGCCGAAGGATCCACTCGTCTACGGGGCCGCGGCATTCACCCTCCTCGGCGTGGCCGTTCTCGCGAGCGTCATCCCGGCGCGGCGCGCGACGCATGTCGATCCGAATGTGGCGCTGAGAGCAGACTGAAGCTGGTTATGGATGGTCCGAGGGTTTGAGCGACGCGCGTACGCCACTTCCAGTTGCGACGTGCCGCGTGCTCCTCGAAGTTCCAGCCCATGCGACGCGCCTTCCTTGCTCTCCTCCTCGCGCCTCTGTACTCGCTGGGCGCGCAGAATTCCTCGATGCCCGTGGCGGGCGCGCAGAACATCGCGTTTGCCTCCGACGGAAGGCTCGCCGTCAGTGTGCGCGGGGACCTCTGGATCGTTTCCACGGACGGCAAGTGGACTCGGCTGACGAGCGGGCCCGAGTGGGATCGCGAGCCGGCATGGTCAGCCGATGCCAAGTCGCTGTACTTCTCCTCGAATCGTGCCGGAAGCTTCGACATCTGGCAGGTGGCTCTCGGCGACAGCGGCGCGGTGGCCGCCCCGGCGCGCGTCCTCGGCGGCGATGAGGACGAGAGCGAGCCAACGGCCGCCATCGATGGACGTCTCTTCTTCGTCCGCGGGCGCGGGAGCGCATCGCGCATCTGGGTGCGGGACGCGGGCGGGAGCGAGCATCGCCTGACGAACGGCCGCTCCGCGGAGCGATGGCCAGTGCTGTCTCCTGACAACGCGCACATTGCGTACGTCGTCATCGCGGAATCCGGACGCCGGCTCGTCGTACGTTCATCCATTGCGGCCGCCGATCAGCGCGGCGCCGATAGTACCGTCGTGAATGCTCCCTCGATCGAACGGCCGGCGTGGTCGCCTAACGGCGACCGCCTGACGTACACCGCCGGCGGCGCGCGACGCGGAGTTTACATCGTGCCACTGGACGGCCGCTATTCGAATCTCGTGAGCACGCGTCACGCCGCCTCCGCCTGGACGCCCGACGGCCGGCGCATCGCCCTGGTCGAGCTGCCTGACGACGACGTCGCGTACAACGGGGATCCGGAGCGCGTCGGCGACCGCGCGGCGCACGATCTGCTGAGCGACAGCGGTGGCCTCTGGTCGGTTGACGCGCCCCTTCCGCCCGACGCGGGATTCGCGGCCGCATCGGCGGCAACGCATGCTCCCTTCCTGGCGCAGAGCGAGCGCACGCGGCACAACCTCGCCGCGCTCGACGAGCTCGCCGCCAGGACGACGAGACTGTACTACGCAGGTACGTCGGCGACCGGCGCGCGCGGCCGCTGGCAGTCGCTCGTGAGCTCCTATCGCAAGCGCGTGGCCGCGTCGCCTAACGACGACGAGCTCCGAGGCACCCTCCACGCGCTGCTCCGCGAACGGCCGCCGTATCGCGCTTCGGCGACCGGCCGCGTCGCGATCTCGAGCGCGCATCCGGTAGCCACCGAGGCGGGCCTGGAGATTCTGCGCAAAGGCGGCAACGTCGTCGACGCCGCCGCCGCCGTGTCGTTCGCGTTAGGCGTCGTCGAGCCGGACGCGAGTGGCCCCGGCGGCTATGGCGAGATGCTCGTCTATCGCACGACCATGGCCAGTCCCCAGCTCATCGAGTTCATGTCGCGCGTGCCCGAGGCAGCGGGACTCGATAATGCCGGCTTGCTGCAAAATGGCCGGCTCCCCGACGACGGTCCGGTGCTCGCAAACGTGCCAGGCACGGTCGCGGCGATGCACCTGGCCGTGACGAAGTACGGCAGCGGGAAGATCGCGTGGGCCGACATCGTCGCCCCAGCCATTCGCGCCGCGCGCGACGGATATGTCGTCAGCGAAGGTCTCGCCACAACGCTTGCGACCGAGCGTGAGCATTTTCTCAAGTACGAAGGCTCCCGAGCGCTCTTCTTCCGCAACGGTCAGCCCCTCCACGCCGGTGACACGCTCCGAAATCCCGATCTCGCCTGGACCCTCGAGCAGATCGCGCATGGCGGCGACGACGCCTTCTATCGCGGCGAGATTGCGCGCCGCATCGTCGCCGACCTCCGGAACCGGGGCAACGCGATGCAGCTCAGCGATCTCGCGCGCTACTACGCCGCGGAGCGCGAGCCCGTCGCCGGGAGCTATCGCGGCTACACACTCTACTCGAGCGCGCCCCCGGTCGCGGGTGGCGCCCAGCTCGTGGGTACGTTGAACCTGCTCGAGCAATTCAAGGAGCCCAAGCCCTACACCGAGGATGCGGCGACGCTGCACGCCATGCTTTCCGCGTGGTTGCTCGTTCCTTCGAGTCGCAATCGCATCGCCGACCCGGGCCTCTGGCCGGTCAACCTCGACCCATTCACCAGTCGGGACACCGCGCGTGCCCGCTGGCGCTGTTTCGATCCGAACAAGGCACTCAGCCCCGATGTTCTCCGCGGTGACTCGCTGCCGTGCGCGGCGCCGAAGCCGACCGACGGCAACGATGGCGAGGGTGACTCGCTGCGCTATCACCACTCCACCGGCACAACCGCGTTCATGGTTGCGGACGCGGACGGGAACGTGGTTGCCGTGACGCAAACGTTGGGCACGTGGGGCGGCAGCTTCTACGTGACGCCCGGCCTCGGCTTCATCTACAATGACAAGCTCGCGTCCTACTCGACCGACCCGAACGCCTACGGCGCGCGCCTTCCCTTTGCCCGCCACGGTAGCACGATCGCGCCGACGATCCTGTTTCGCTCCGAGGCCGGCCGGAAGCCCAGGCCCGTCGCGGCCGTCGGTGCTGCTGGTAACGCCTGGATCACCTCCGCCGTGTACCAAACACTGGTCGGCATCATCGACGAGCATCTCGACGCCCAGGCCGCCCTCGAGCTTCCTCGCTTCCTTCCTGGCTTCCGCGGAAGCGATGGCCTCACAGTCGAAATGGAGGACGGCTTTTCCCCAACCGTGATCCGACGGCTCGTCTCCCTGGGCTACCACCCACGGCTGGTGTCCCTGATCGGCGAGTTACGCGAGGGCTACGGCGCCGCGCTCACGATCGGGGATGGGGTCGTGACCGCGGGCGCGGACCCGCGCCGAGCAGGCGCGGCAGGAGCAATACACTAAGTGGTGGTCGGTGATGGCCGACTTCACTTCATTTTCATGGTCGAATCCATCGGCATCGGTGACTGCAAGGGCGGCGCGTCGGACAGGTGCTCCTGAACGACGCCCCATTTTCCAGCCCGCTTAGCAAACACCAGTGTCATCGCGCCATCGATCTCATGCGGCTCGCCGCGAGGGGTAAGGTGCGGCACGCGGTACGTACCGGTGAACACCGCCGAGTTCGGCGAGAGAACGTCCACATACGTGTGCGTCCAGATCCACTTCGGGTCCTTCATGTTCGACCCGACGTTCACCCAGAACAGTCGAATGCCCTCGGCGATCGTGTCGCGTGAAGCGATTGCGCGACCCGCTGATGTCGACACGATGCGGCCAGTATCGGCGTAGAGTGCCAACATTTTCTGCTCTGCCCCTGGTTTGGACAGATCGTATGCATCACGCACCTTCGCTTCGATGTCATGTGCGATGGCACCGCGCTCGGCTGGCGTCAGATCCGTCGCTTGCGTTGAACAACCTGCAAGCGCGGCCAGAAAAAGGACCGTCGAGCTCCAGCGGGTCTTCATCGATCGCATCGCGAGTCTCGTTCAGGAAAAGCGCCGTGAGGAGTCCCTCGTTATACCCGAGTGATCCGTACCGTTGCGGCGGACACTGCTGTCCTCACAGCTGCACGTTCCAGTCTCGGAATGGGGACGCAAATTCCAAGATTTCTGGACTTAACCGCGGAATGCTCTAGTTAGGCACTGGTGCGCCGAGTGCTTTATAGAAGGCCGCGACGCTCGAGTGCAGCCACTACCCACCGCACTCGAGGGTACGCTCTCGCTTTGGAGGCACACGTGCGCACGGTCATGAGATCCTCGATGCTCGCAGTTGGTCTGTCAGCAGCGGTGCTGGCGGCTTGCGGCAGGAATCAGCCGAATAGGGCGATGACTGACGATCTCAAACGGGATCTTCAGGCGGCCTCGACGTCGGATCTGAACCTCGCATCGCAGCAGGCGGGCAAGGGCTTCGCCCTCACCGAGATCGGTGAGCAGAGCGCGCCGGCTCCGGCCAAGGTGCTCAGGAAGGCATCCGGTCCCAAGGCGGTCCGCTCGAAGGCGCCGACCGTAAAGGCCTCCCCAGAAAATACCGCTGCGGCCGAGGCTGCCCAGCCGACAGTTCAGGAAGTGTCGCAAGCGCCTTCTCCCGAGCCGGCGCCCACGACCGAAGCACCAGCGCCGGCGGTGCCCCGTCCGTCTTCCAGCCCGGCGAACCCGAGCGCTGGCCAGGGCGCACCGGGACGTGATGGTGGTGGCTCGAGCGCCGGATCTGGTGACGGTGGCGGCATCGGCACCGTCATCGGCGTTATCTTCGGCGCCGTGATCCGAGGTGGTGTGGTAGATGGCGATCACTGCGATCCGCGCAGCGATGGTCGTCACCGACGTCCCCCCTCGAGCTATCCTGGGTCCGGCTATCCCGCCTATCCCATCCCAAGAATCCCGAATCGCCTTCCGATTACCAACTGAGCCGGCGAACCAAAAGACGAACAGGGGATTCACTGAGCGGACGCAATCGCGTCCG
Organism: Gemmatimonadaceae bacterium; assembly: GCA_036493735.1. Lineage (GTDB taxonomy): Bacteria > Gemmatimonadota > Gemmatimonadetes > Gemmatimonadales > Gemmatimonadaceae > AG2. The sequence continues at coordinate 52,775 of DASXPH010000093.1, read as the reverse complement.
CTTTTTTTTACGATTGCCTGTCTTTTATCAGCCGCGTCCGGCCGGTAAGTTCGAAACGACAATGCGCAACGCATCGTGGATTCAGCGCGCAGCCTCGCTGCTGCTCGGTTGCTGGCTGGCGGTCTTCGCCGCCGACCCGGCAGCGCTGCACGCCTGCCCGGTCCACGATACGGCGATGCCGGCGTCCCATGCATCGCACCACGGCTCGATGCCGCAGTCGGCGCATCATTGCTGCACCTGCCCGGGTGCTTGCTGTCCCGCCGTCGGAGCGCGGCTCGCAACCTCGCCCACCTTCGTGCCGGCGCGCGTCGTTGCCTTCGTCGAGCCGGAGCTCGCGGTCGAGATTCGCGCGTACTCCGCCGACGTCCAGCTCGTCCTTCCCCCCGCCATCGGACCGCCGGTCATCTTCGGTTGACGCACACGCCGCGGCGCCACTCGGGCGTCGTGGCTGCCTAACGCGGTGGCCGTTCGCCGCGCTCACGTGGCGCCTTTGGGTGCTCGGGCGCGACAGGCGCGAGCAACTGAGCGGCGCCGCGCTCACGTCCTTCCGAAGATCCAATGACTACGTTCCTTCGCGTGGCTGCCGCGGCGGCCGGCGCCTGCGCCATCCTCACCGGCGCATCCTTGGTGGCCGCGGCTCAGCAACCCGCACCGAAGCCGGACAGCGCGTCGCGCGACTCGCTGCGTCGCGCCGTACTTCAGCCGGTCAATATCATCGTCACGCCCGCGGCGCGGTCGGAGCCGGTCGGCGCACTGCACGTGGACGCCGCGACGATTCAACTTACGCCGTCTCACAGCCCTTACGATCTGCTTCGGCAGACGGCCGGACTCGAGGTCCATGAGCAGGGGCAGGGTCCCGGGTTCGCCTCCGATGCATCGCTGCGCGGCTTCAGCTCCGACCACTCGACCGATCTCGCGTTGTGGATCGACGGCGTGCCGATCAACGAACCGGTTAACGGGCACGCCGAGGGGTACAACGACTTCAGCGTGTTGTTTCCTGGCGGCGTGCGCGATATCGACGTCATTCGCGGGCCCACCAGTGCGCTGTTCGGCAACTTCGCCGTCGCCGGCGTCGTGAATGTGCGCACGCTCGAGCGGATGCAGGGCACGCAGTTCAGTGCCGAAGGTGGGTCGTTCGGGCGTGGCGACGCGATGCTCCTCACGGGTTTCGATCACGGCGCGCGTGGTGGTGGCGTCATCGGCGCTCGATACCAACATGAAGACGGCTTTCGGCCTAACGCCGGCTTCGATCTCGGGCAGGGGCACGCTCGCATCGTCCACGATATCGCGCCCGGCTGGACGATAGATGCCGGCGCCGAGGCATACGGGACGCGCTGGCGCTCGGCCGGCTTTCTGAGCGAGCAGGAATTCACGGACCACAATTACGACATCGTCTCCAACTCCAGCGACGGCGGATTCAAGCAGCGGGGCCAGGAGCGTGTGAGTCTTCGCTGGATGGCGAATTCGCTCCTTTGGCGCACGACCGCGTACGCGACCCAGGGCCGTTGGCAGCTCTTTCTCACGATTCCGCCCGCCGGCGGCCGGTTCGAGGGCTCGGGGAGCCAGACGGAGGAGGAAGATCATCGGGACGGCTACGGCCTAACGAGCGCACTCACCTGGGAGGCCGAGCGCGGCGAGCTCACCATCGGTACCGAGGAGCGGTGGGACCGCTCGCACTACGAGAACTACTTCACGACGTCTCGCGTTCGCGACTCGATCAACACCCTCGTCACCGGCCGTCAGCTGTCCGGCGCGCTCTTCGCGCAGTCGCACTATGACTTCACCGATCGGCTGCGCTTCGATCTCGGCGCCCGCTTCGACGAGCTGGGTACCACTAGCACGCCGGATGGGGACGTCAGCACCAGCGCGAGTCATGGTGTGTTCTCGCCGAAGGTCGGCGCGCTGGTCCATGTCACGTCGGGCCTTGGCGTCTATGCCAACACGTCGCGTGGCTTTCGTTCGAGCGACGGCATCATCAGCGATCCGGCGCTCGCGCCGGTCGTCCTGTGGAACTACGAGACGGGACTCAAGTACGACGCCGTCGCGAGTCGGCAGGCGTTGAGCCTGACCGCCGCGCTGTTCCGCATGAACGTGAGCAATGAGCAAACCTTCAACCCGCTCACCGGCGAAGCAAACAATGGCGGGGCGAGTCGGCGTCAGGGGCTGGAGCTCGACGCGCGGGTCCCTGTCGGCCCCATCGCGGCCGTGACGACGAACTGGACGTTCCTCGACGCGCGCTATCGCCACCTCACCGCCGTCTCGGAGGACGAGACCGAACCGCCGGCAGTGCTGGACGGTCTGCGCGTCTACAACACGGCGAAGTACATCGGCGCCGCCGCGCTGGAGCTAGCCCCGGCGCGCAGCTGGTGGCGCTTGCGATTCGCCGGTAACTGGGTGGGCCCGTACTCGCCATTCGACGAGCCGGGCGTGGTGCTCGGCGCCTATGGTCTCGCCCACGTGAGCGGCTCGGCACAGTGGGGCGCCGTGCGGCTGGAGATTGGCGTGCGGAATGTGTTCGATCGCGCCTACCCGGAGTTGGTTGCCGGACATGTCGTCGATCCCGGCCAGCCGAGAGCAGTCTTCACGACCCTGCGGACCACCTTCTGACGCCTAACGGCTAAGCAGCGCCTCGACAACGGCACCGATGGCGGGGGGAATCCTGCCATCGGTGTCGATCGCCGGATCGTACGCGGTCACGGCGATCGATACGATCTCGAACCGTGATGCCGCGAGCCGCGCCACGTCGGCCAGTTGCTTTATCGTTAGGCCGCCCACCGCGGCGAACATGTTCGCCCGGGCTTCTTCCGCGTCGATCACGTCGGCATCGAGATGGAAGTGGAGATGGCGCACCCGCCGGCGCAGCTCGTCCAGCGCCGGCCCGAGCGCGGCTGCGACACCTCCCTCGCGCACCGACGGCCCGCGCACGACGACGATCTCCGAATCCTCGAGGAGCAACTCCTCCGCCGCATCAACATCACGCACGCCGGCCAGCACTACATTGGCGTCGGGCACCGCCGAGAATCCAGGGATGCTCGCGGCAAGGGTGGTCCAGCAACGGCCCGTGAGTACGGCGAGCGACATCCCGTCGAGAAAGCCGCTCGTCGTGGATTCCGGCGTGTTGAAGTCGCCATGTGCATCGAGCCAGAGCACGCCGACGTCGCTCGCGCTCTCCGAGATCGCGCCAGAGACGGCGCCTAACGTCACGCCGCAGTTGCCGCCGAGGACAATCGGCAGCGTGGATTGCGACCGGAGCTCGCGGACTCGCGTCGCGAGCACGCTGTAGAGCGAGAAGCTCGTCGCGATCTCGGTGGACGCCGGCGGGTTGGGGCTGTTCACTCCCCCCGGCTCGACATACTCAGCGTCCACTTCGTGGCCGAGCGCACGAATGCCGCTCCCGACGCCGTGCTTGAGCAGATACGATGGCCCGCGCCCCATTCGCCACTCGCGCCGACCGGAATCGTACGGGACGAGCAGAAACTGAATCTTCATTCGATGCGCGCGACGCCATTCCCCGGCGTTGGAAAACGGACGAACACCTCGACATCGTGACCCGGTACGATGAGGCGTGAATCGGAGGCGAGCCGCGCCATGCGCTCCTGTGCGCGCAGGTTGGAGAGCGTGTCCAGCGATTGGGTGATTGGACGATGCCGCTCGAGATTCTCGTAGAGGTAGGCGTTGTCGCTCGCGAGCACGATCGTGCCCGTCCTTCCGCCGGCGAGGCTCGCATGCACCGCGGCGAACTCGGAAGCGAAGGTGTGCTTTCCACCGGTGAACACGGTGATGCCGGGGATGATCTCTGTCGAATCACCTGGAATCAGCTGGACGCGACCGGCCGCTTTGAGTGTGGCCAGCATCTTCGCATCATCGGGATCGATGGCGCGGTCGAGCACCGCCCCGCTGTCATTGGTGTGGTGCTCGAATTCATCCCGCTGCAGCCAGATCCGGGCTCGCGGGAAGAGGTCCGCGCCGTCGAGGTGATCCCAGTGAACATGTGAGATGACGATGTCCGTGACGTCGCTGGGCTTCACACCGAGCGCGCCGAGCGCGTCGCTCGGCTTCGAGAATGCGGTTGGCTTCCAGCGATCCAGGAACTTCTGACGATAGAATCCTGCATCCATGAGCACAGTGCGTCCGCCTCCGCGAATGAGCCAGACAGTGAAGGCGAGCGAACTAGTGCGAGTGGAATCGGCGCCGGCGACGAGATAGCGCGTGGGATAGCCCCCGACGGTCGCGAAGCGCACGGCGTAGACTTCATAAGTGGGCTGGGAGAACCGGGGCGGAAGTACAAACGCTGCAACGAGCAGCGCCGCGTTGCGTAGGGTAGACATGCCCTCGAAGAAGCAGCGTCTGGCACGCCTTTGCAAGCGACGGCCTACTTCCCGCGTCGTACTGAAGGGTCCAGAATACGATGGAGTCGGAGGGCACTCGGAATTACCGACCACAGACCACCGCTCACCGATCACCAACCATGCCCTGCCTGTTCGCGCTTTTCGCTCTCGCCGCGCCACGGCTGTTGATTCTCGCGCTGTGGTTTCTGACGACGTGGTTCAATGGACTCTTCACGTCACTGCTGTACCCGGTACTCGGCTTCATCTTTCTACCGACGACGCTGCTCTGGTACACGGCCGTGGTGCACTGGTTTGGCGGGCAATGGACGGTGGGGCCGGTGATTGGATTGGTCATCGCGCTCGCGATTGATGTGTCGCCCGCAAGCCACCGTCGACGCTCTCGGGCGGCCGCGGACTGATGCCGATACTCGCCGTTCCTTTCGCGCTGTCGCTGGCGAAGGAGACGAACATCGATCGCGGTCGCGTGCAGACGAGGCAGATGCAGGTGCACGGTCTTGCGCGGATGGACGGTGGCCAGCTGACGCTCGAGTGGTCGGGCACCGTCGAGATCGCCGAGATTCAGGGCGGCAGCGTTCGCAACCTTCGCCAATCGGTCCCGGCGCAGCGTCTCGTCCTGCCCGCACAACGTATCGCGCTGATCGAGCTGCGCGGTCGGTGGTGGCGGCCCTACATCGAGCTGCGCACGACCGGTATCGGGCCGCTCGAGCTCGTCCCGACCGCGGTGGCAGGACGGGTCCTGCTTCGCATAACGAGGCGCGACTGGGGCGCGGCGCGCGAGCTGGTGTCACACATGCAGCTCGAGATGGCGGATGCGGCGCTCAAAGCCGCGGAAGACCAGGAACAACTTGGTAGAGGGCAGCAGCGGAGCGGGTAGCGGGTGAACGGCTTTCGCTGTTTTCGCCCCCTGTCCTTTGCCCCTGTCCTTTGCCCCTGTCCTTTGGCTTCTGCACAATATCCTCTACTCGCCACCCTTTATCTCTCCATGGACGCCTCACACAACTTCATCAAATTCTCACGCGGCCTCCTCAACGAGGAATACCGCATCAAGCTCAGAAAGACCGTCTCCGCGCTGCCGGAGAGGGCGTTGTGGTGGCGGCCTAACGAGCAGGCGAACAGCGTTGGCAACCTGCTGCTCCACCTCGAGGGGAATGTCCGGCAATGGATCATCGGCGCCGTGGGCGGCGCGCCCGACGTCCGCAATCGCGCCGGGGAATTCGGGACGCGCGAGGGCTCCTCCCGGGACGACCTCCTTCGGCATCTCGAGACGACGCTCGACGAGGCGGACGCGGTGCTCGAGGGCTTGCGGCCGGCGCAACTCGCCGAGCGCCGACGGGTACAAGCACGGGACGTCAGCGTGCTCGAGGCGATCTATCAGGTCGTACAGCATTTCGGCTATCATCTCGGCCAGATCGTCGTGATCGCGAAGGAGCAGGTGCCGGGCGCGGTGAGGTTCTACGAGGATGCGGGAGGCGCCGCGCGGCCGATCTGGAAGGAGTGACGTGTCATCGCGAGCCGCCGAGCGCCAGTGTCGATCATTGAGTCTGCTTTCCGTGAGGTAACGCGAATGCAGGGTTACAAGTTCACTGAACGAGTGCGTCGAGCTCTTCGACATCCGCACGGCTTATACAATTTCACCGAACGGGTGCGTCGGATTCTCGCGCAGGCGCGTAACGAGGCGATGACACTTCAGCACGACTACGTCGGTCCGGAGCACGTACTACTCGCCCTGGTCGCGGAGCAGAACTCGGTGTCGGGGACCGTTCTCCAGAATCTCGGCGTGGATCTGCCCTATTTTGCCCGCACCCTCAAGGAGAAGCTTGTTCCCGGCAACGGCACGAACTATCTGAGCGCTCAAGATTTGCCATACACAAAGGGCGCGAAGAAGACGCTCAGCTTCGCGATGATTGAAGCTCGAGACCTCAACCACTCCTACGTCGGCAGCGAGCATCTTCTTCTCGGAATACTGCTGGAGGGCAATGGGCCCGGCACAAAGGAGCTGAACGGATTCGGTGTCACCATCGAGAAGACTCGTGCCGAGACCCTGCGCGTGCTCTCGCAAGGTGAGCCGCTAGCGCCTCCGACTGGCGAGAAGCCCGTTCGGGTCTATCTCGTCGCCCACTACTCGAACGGCGCCGTGGTCGCGAAGAACTTCGAGAGCTCAGCCGAAGCGGCTCGCTTCCTGGATCCTGCCGATGTTGAGTAAGCTGAAAACCATGCTGCGGCGCGCGGGGGCGGATCTGCCGGAGCACCGCACTGTTCGCGGCCTCCCCGTCACACTCATAAACACGCGCCCTGACATCGACGACGAGGATGTCTTCGCCCGGCTCGACGCCGCGCTCGCCCTCATCGAGCGCTACCAGCCCTGGCATTTCAGGCGCATGCATCGCGACTTCGCCGGCATTCAGATCCGACGCTTTCCCTGTCGCGGCGCGTTCTTCCCCGAGACGCGCATCTGCCTGGTCGAATTGACGTTCGTCGTCAACCGCGATTTCACGCCGACCCAGGTTGCCGCCACAATTCTGCACGAGGCCATGCATGCGCGGCTCGACAACGCCGGCGTGAAATACGAGTCCACCAGCGCGGCAAAGCACGAGCGCTTCTGCCGCCGCGCCGAGGTGGAATTCGGGATGGTCGCTCCGGACGGCGGAGCGGTCGTCGAGCGCGCGTTGGCTAGCCTCGCCAGCGCCGACGAGGAGGTGGCGCCAGTGATCGATTGGGAGCTGGCGGGCCGTCGCGTCGACGAGGCGGACATCAGCGCCCTCGCGGCGCCCGCATGGATGAAGCGCGCGCTCGCCAGGCAGGCCGGCCTGGATCCGGGAGCTCGGGATGCCTAACGACGAATCCGCGCGGGCCGTCCTCGCGTAGTGCATCCTGGCGCGCCGATCGCCGGCTCGCCGATCCACCTCTGGAGAGTGCAACATGGGTCAGGGCTCGGCTGGAAACGTCATTGCCGCGCTGTGCAGCTTCTTCATTCCCGGTCTCGGTCAACTCCTTCAGGGTCGCCTGCTCATGGCGATCTTCCAGTTCTGCCTTGCCGCGGTGCTCTGGTTCTTCCTACTCGGCTGGCTCATTCACCTCTGGTCGATTCTCGACGCGGCGTGGTGGAAGCCAAGCACCGCGTGAGCAACTCCGAGGCTTAGGCAGCGCCTTTCGCGCCCGGCGCGTATACGTGGGAGATCATCCCACCACGCTCCGGAGAACCCGATGCACGTCCCACCGATGCTGCTCGCCGCCACCCGGCGATCCACGCTCGCGCTCGCCTTCTTCGCCCTGCCAGTCGTCGCCTTTGCGCAGGCGAACACCGGCGCTCCTGCTCAACAAGCGGCCTCGAACCGACGAGATCCGGGCACTCTCAAAGTCCTCAATCTTCCGGACTACGGCGGCTGGAACAGGATCACGAACACGGCAATCTCGCCGGACGGTCGCTGGATGACGTACACCCTCCAGCCAAACGATGGCGACGCGAAGCTCATCGTGAAGCAGTTGGACGGCGACAAGGCCTATACGATCGGGGCCGGCACCGCTCCAATCGCTGGACGAGGCGACGGCTTCGGCGCGGGCGCGGGCAACGGCCCGGCGTTCTCCGACGATTCCCATTTCGTCGGCTATTACGTCAATCCGCCCGCGGCAGCGCGACGCGGCGGTCGAGGCGGACGGCCGGGTGGCCCAGGCGGGCGCGGCGCGGCGGCGGCAACCGGTGCCGCGGCGAACGAGTCGGCGCGCAAGTTCGAGCTCCTCGATCTCGAGACGGGCACGAAGCTCGACGTGCCTAACGCAGCAACCTTCAAGTTCGCCAAGGGCGGCCACTGGCTCGCCGTGCGCACGAACAAGGTCGCGTCTGATACGACCCATGACGGCGCCGATCTCCTGCTGCGCGATCTCACATCGAGCGCCAGCCGCAACATCGGCAACGTCAATCAGTACGAGTTCGACGACAGCGGTCGATTCTTCGCTTATACGGTCGACGCCACCGAGCACCTCGGCAATGGTGTGTACCTCGTGAACCTGGCGAACGGCGAGACGAGGGCCCTCGACGGCGCCGCGCAGGTCTACGACCAGTTGCAATGGAGCACGGACGGCGACAACCTCGCCGTCCTGCGTGGCGCGAAGCCGACCGCCAAGAAGCAGCGCGAGAACGTTCTCCTTGCCTGGTCCCAGATCGGCACGGCGAAGCCCGCTGCATTCGAGTACGACCCATCGAAGGACGCGAGCTTCCCAAAGGGCGACGTCTTGAGCGAATTCTCAACACCGCGTTTCAGCAAGGACGGCTCGCGATTGTTCGTCGGCATCAAGGAGCAGGAAGACGAGCCGGCGAAGAGCGACGCGTGCATCGATCGAAGCGAATGTGAGCCGCAGGCGAATGTGGACGTCTGGCATTGGAAGGACGCGGATCCGCAGTCGGTGCAGATGATCCGCCTCCAGCAGCTCCGCCGCGCGACGGTTCCAGCGGTCGTCATGCTGGCGACGAAGCGATTCGTGAAGCTCGGCAGCGACGACATGCCGCAGGTGACGGCGACGGCCAACGGTCTCTGGGGCATCGGGCGTGACGATGCCGTGTACCGCGGCGAAGTCGCGTGGGGCGGCAGCCACGCCGACTATTATCGCGTGAACACGGCGACGGGTGACCGAACCCTAATCGCGACCAAGGTTGTCCGAACGATGGGCACGTCGCCGGATAGCAAGTGGTTTCTCTATCTCAAGGACAAACACGTCAAGGCGACGAACCTCGAGACGATGAAGACCGTTGATCTCGACGACGGCGAGAAGCTGAGCTTCGTCGACACCGACGACGATCATCCGTATGAACTGCCGACCTACGGCGTGGCGGCGTGGAGCAAGGACGGAAAGTACGTCCTGCTCAACCACAAATACGACGTCTGGGCGGTTCCCCTCGACGGTGGTGCGGCAATTGACGTGACGCGCGGCGTCGGCGACGCCCAACAGATCCAGTTCCGCGTCGTTCGTCTCGATCGGCGCGCGGCGCGCGGCGGCCGCGGCGGGGGCGGCGGCATTTTTGGCGCGGGGCTCGGCGGCGATGAGGACGAGGGCCTCGATCTCAGCAAGCCGATTCTCTTCTCCGCATACGGCGAGTGGACGAAGAAGACGGGCTACTGGAGTGGTTCGTTGGGGAAGGCCCCGGCGCCGCTGGTGTGGGCCGACAAGCAGGTCGGCCAGGCGCAGAAGGCCGAGAAGAGCGATCGGCTCATCTTCACCGAGCAGACGTTCAACGAGTTCCCGGACTACTGGGTCTCGACGACGGCGTTCACGTCGCCTCGCAAAGTGACAGATGCGAATCCGCAGCTCACCCAGTACGCGTGGGGCAGCAAGGTCCTGGTCGACTACACCAACAGCAAGGGCAAGAAGCTACAGGCCACGCTCACGCTGCCCGCCGGCTACCAGCCCGGCAAGAAATATCCGATGCTCGTGTACTTCTACGAGATCATGTCGAACACGCATCATACCTTCTCGATGCCCGTGTACGACGATCGTCCACATATCTCGACGTACGCGTCCAATGGCTACCTCGTGCTCCAGCCGGACGTCGTTTATGAGATTGGAAAGCCCGGCAGTTCGGCCGTCGATTGCGTCGAGAGTGCGGTGAAGAAGGTCATCGATTTAGGCTATGCTGATCCGCAGCACATTGGACTTCAAGGGCACAGCTGGGGCGGTTATCAGAGCTCGTACATCCTGACCCGCTCGAAGATGTTCGCGGCCGTCGTCACCGGCGCGCCGCCGACCGACCTGATCAGCTTCTACGATGAGACGTATCCAGGCACTGGCACGCTGCAACAGGGCATCATGGAGTTGGGCCAGGTGCGAATGGGCGATGGTGCGACGCCGTGGACGGCGAAAGATCTCTACGAGGATCAGTCGCCCATCTTCCACGTCCGCGAGATCACGACGCCATTCCTGATTCTGCATGGCACCGCGGACAACGCCGTCGATTGGCATCAGGGCCTCGAGTTCTACGGCGCGGCGCGGCGGTGGGGCAAGCACGTCATCCTGCTCTCCTACCCAGGCGAGCCGCACCATCTGGCGCGGAAGGAGAATCAGAAGGATTTTCAGATCAGGATGAAGCAGTTCTTCGATCACTACCTCATGGGCAAGCCGGAACCGAAGTGGATGAGCGACGGCGTGCCGCAGGTCAAGAAGGGAGTCGAGACGTTGTCCTGGTAGCTGCGACACGCAGGGGTGAATCGATGAGTGTCGTCAGGTCATCTCGTGCACGGGCGCCAAACGAAGTTACCGCGGAGCCGACACTGGGCGCGCTGCTCACCAGTTACGCGCGCACCAGCGTCCCGACGCGGCTCTACCAGTTGATGCAGATCGGAATTCCCTCCGCCATCGACTGGGGCCTCCATGGCCACTGGCGCATCGCCGCGGTCGCGTTGGCCCTTGGGTCGTTAGGCGCGTGGGGGCTCGCCGATCGTTGGCTCTACGGCGCTGAACCGGGCCGCCCGCGGACGGGGCTCATGCGATGCACGCGCGCCATTACGGGTGCGGTCGCCACCGTTATTCCCGCGCTCCTCCTGATCGAGCTCTTTCTTCATCTCCTCGGGACTGCCCCCATCTCCTGACGCCAACCTCGCATTGGTGTACGCCGGCTCGTCGGTGACTTCGCGCACGAGCACGGCGGCAACCCAGTCGGGAAGCTGAACCTCCTCGGTCGCGCTGCGGAGCTCGATCTCCGCAAGTACGAGATCGCGGTCGAGGAACTCGTCGATCTCCCAGGTATGCGAGCCGTCGGCAACCGCATGACGACGCTTGCGTAGTCGGCGTCCTTCGGTGAGTGGCCACATTTGCTCGAACAGCGACGGCGGCATCTCCTCTTCGATCTCGGTACGAACGAGACCGGCGCCCTGCTTGAACGTGCGGATGCAACGGTCAGCGACCCCGTCCGGTGTCCGGACACGCCGCAGTCGCTCGAGCACCCTGGTACCGGGAATGTACCCCTGCTCGATCTCCTCTATGGCCGCGTCGTTAGGTATATCCGGCAATCGTGAGAGCAGATACTTCCGTTCGATCTCCTTGCCCTCACCCGCCTGTCTGTCGAGCGCCTCGGCGATTGCCTCCGCCTCATCGAGGAAACGATTGGCGTCGGGCCAGCGTTGGGTCATTTCGGCGAACGCCTGCCGGCCGCGTTCGTGAAGACGTCCGGTGAGCGCGAACAGACCCAGGCTGATGTCGCGTGACTCCGAGCGGGGTGCCGCGCCGGACGCGGCGTCAATGTCCAACGCCGCGTCGGTGGGCTTTGCGGCCACGTCGTCGTTTATCTTCTCGATGGCATCGGAGAACACGTGGACGTCGTGCCAGCTGCCGAGTACATCCTGCAGCTCGGCCAACTCGCGAACCAGCCGATTGGCGCTTTCGACCGGCTTCGTGATCGGCTCGAGCAGATAGCGAAGCCGCTTGCCGGCGAGCCGCGCCTTATGCACGTTGCGCGCGTCCTCGTAGGACTCGATGCGCGTTAGGCGTCGTGAGAGCTTTGCCGCCTGGGCGCGCACCAGCTCGGCGACCACCGACGCGAATGACCGAGGCAGCTCATCGGTGTCATCGTCGACGCGTGTGCGAAACGTCTTGAGCTTCCTGGCGAGCGTCGATTCTGCGCGGTCGAAGGCTCGCACGCCTTTGCCGGCGACGAGGCGGTCGCTGTTTCGCTTGTCGTTTTCGATCTGCTCGAGAAGCCACGCGAGCCCGCGACGCTGCCGAACACTGAGCGCTGCGCGTTGCGCTACGAGCCATTCACGATGCACTTCGGCATCACGGCTGCTGCCAGTCAGTCTCGCCGCCTTCTTCAGACGGCGAGCGGCTCGTTTGGGCGTACTATCACCGAGCCAGGGGCGTAGCGCGCGCAGCCAACTTCGCAGCCGGCGAACGGCGACGCGAAAGTCGTGGAGCGCATCAGCGTCCGAGGCATCATCGAGGCGCTGGCGTGCCTTTACCGCGGTGTCGAGCAGGTCGAGGGCGACGATGCGCGCCGCGCGCTCGACGGGTTGAGCGAGCAGATCGGGATGCGTGTGCATGAAGGGGCCGAGCCAGTAGGCGGGTCGACGGCCCCTCGATCATGCAAGGGAAGCGCCCGCTCCGCCAGAAGGAGCGGGGAAATGTTACCGCTCGACGACCGTCCGATACGCGATGACGAGTGGCCCGTCTCGCCCGGGACGCGTCTCCGGCCAGAGTGCGACGCGGGCACCGTGTGGGCCGGCGAGATGGATGCCCCGCGTCGGCAGCGTCGTGACCAGCTCGTTAGGCGCGGCGAGTCGCCCGGCGGGCACCGCGGCGAGCGCGCTGTCGGCGAAGGGCCCGTAGACCACCTTGAGCGTCTGCCTAACGATCGTCTCGAATTTGTCGGCCCGCCGCGTGCGCGACGGCGACGTGTCGAAATGGACCACGACCGTGTCCGCGACGCGAATGGCGAAGAGGCTGTCGGCGAGATCGGTGCGGCCCTGTGGAATGATCGGGCCAATCGCCGCTCGCGCCGCTGAGTCAGCAGAGGGTACCGACTTCGCGCTCGAACTTGGTGGCGCCGCCGGAGGTTGGATCGCCGGAATAGGGGTTGGCGCTGGAATCGGAATCGCGGGGTGTGCTGAGTCCGCGGCCGGCGAAGCCGCTTGGGCAGGCGCCCCCTGCTGGATCACGGCGGCAGCGGAAGCGACCGTGACGGCCGCCGAGTCCGGTGACGACGGCGCCCTGACAGCGATCGGTTGGGCCTGGGCTCGCTTCGCTGGGCGTTGCGTGGTCGGGGTATCCGGATGCGTGGCCGCGTTCACCCCGGCTGCCCCGACGACTCCGAGGACGGCGAGACTCAGCGTCCAGGCGCCGAAGCGCATGATGGCGCGTTGGCGGTGCTCGCGGGCTTCGAGGCGGGCGGCATGAAGGCAGTGCAAGCAGACCGCCATCCCTGGGCGGCGCTCGTGAGGACAATCGATTCTTTGGCGTCGCGACATGGCACCGTTGGGACGACGTGCCGTGCCCGGGCGCAACGTCCTATGTGTGACGGCAGCCAGTCCACCAGTCACCAGTCACCAGTAACGCTCGTCTTTGAGCTAATCTCACTGGTCGCAACCCTGCATTACCCTTTCAGCAGATGAAGCAGACTCGCTCCCTTCGACGCCACAGTGCCGCGCTCGCCTCGCGGAAGGAGATCGTTCGCACCATCGCCTCGGCCGTCCTGATCGCGGGCGCGACGACGGGCTGTATGGCGCAACGATCTTCGACGCCGCTCATCATGGCCGCCGTTCCGAACGATGAGGGCTCGGTCGTGACCGCCTTCCGTGCCTTGCTCGACGAGGTGATCGGTGACAGTGCCGATCGGGTTTGTCTCAGTGTCGCCACGACCGAACCGGACGGGACGTTGAAGGATGCCGATCCGAGCGCGTCGGTGTTGCGCGCCCTGCATGGCGAGCCTGCGAAGGTGGTCCCGCGCTCCGTCTGCGCCGCCGACGAGCAGAATTTCGGGAATCCCCGAGGCCTCTTACGACTCCGCGACATTTCACAGCTCGACGAGCATACGCTCATCGTTCACGCGGACGCGATCGGCGACCATTCGGCTCGCTACGAATGCCGCGTTACGCGCGCCGTCCACGCCGCGCCGCGCGCGCAGTGCCGGATCACCGAGCGAGATTGGCCGGGCAGCCAGAGTCGGGATTAGTAGCCGCTGTCTGGTGATCGGTGGACAGTGAACGGTGATCCTGAACCACCGATCACCGACCACGGATCAGCGAGCACCTACCGATACTCGTCCATGAGCGCCTCGAGCGCCGCGGCGCCGGGGCAGAGCGACTCGTAAGGCAAGTCCACGAGCGGACGCGATACCGTGTTGGCCGTGTCGTGCATGTCCGACGAGCTCTCGTCGATGTACAGAAGGCCGGTGACGATCTCGCCGCGCTCCTGGCGCGCGCGCACGTGCGCGTACGCCGCGTCGCGATCCGTTGGATCGTAGTCGTCGCCGACCTCTCGGAACCGTACGATGCTGCCATCGTGCATCGTTACCGAGACGCTCGCGCCAGCTTCGGTGGACGCGGTGATCTCGCGCTGTAGCGGCACGAAATCGACAGGCGCAAGCTCGTGATAATTCTCGCGCGTGAAGCGGTAGCTCTTCGTCGAGCCTTCGTGATCATTGAAGCTCACGCAGGGCGAGATCACGTCGATGAGCGCGAAGCCCTTGTGGCGCAGACCGGCCTTCAGCATCGGAACGAGCCGCGTCTTGTCGCCCGAGAAGCCACGCGCGACGAACGTCGCGCCGAGGCTCAGCGCGAGGAGGACAGGATCGATCGGGCGCTGCACATTCGCCTCGCCGCGCTTCGACTTCGATCCCACATCCGCCGAAGCGGAGAACTGACCCTTGGTCAGTCCATACACGCCATTGTTCTCGAGCACGTACAGCATGTCCACGTTGCGTCGAATCGCGTGGCAGAGCTGGCCGAGCCCGATCGACAGCGAGTCGCCGTCGCCCGAGATGCCGATGTAAATGAGGTCCCGGTTCGCCGCATTCGCGCCGCTCGCCACCGATGGCATTCGTCCGTGCACGGAGTTGAAGCCATGCGACTGTCGCATGAAGTAAGCGGTCGTCTTCGACGAGCAGCCGATGCCGCTCATCTTCGCCGCGCGATGTGGTGGGATGTCGAGCTCGTAGAAAGCCTGGACGATCGCGGCCGTCACGGAGTCGTGTCCGCACCCGGCGCACAGCGTCGACATCGCGCCCTCATAATCCCGCTTGGTGAGGCCGAGCGCATTGGCTTGCAGTGACGGGTGCCTGACGGGCGGCTTCTGAATCGAGGTCATACGTGCGCCTCCAATGTTCGCGTGACCTCGCCGGTCACGAAATCGGCCGTGAGTGGCAGTCCGCCGTAGTCGAGCACGGCCGTCATGCGGTCGCGCGGCATACCGGTCTCGATCGCCAGCAGCGATCGTAGCTGCGCATCGCGATTCTGCTCGACGATGAAGAGCGTCTCGTGGCCCTCGAGAAATTCGCGGACCGCGGCGCCGAATGGGAACGCGCGGATTCGCATGTAATCCACTTCGATGCCATCCGCCATGAGCTTGTCACGTGCCTCGAGCATCGCGGCGTGGGTGCCGCCTAACGCCACGAGACCCACCGACGCGGGCCGACCGGGGCGCTGGTGGATCTCGGGCGCGGGGACGGCCTCCTCGGCCGTCCTCAGCTTCTTCGCCAGGCGATCGACGACTTCTCGATACTCGGCGGAGTCCTCGGTATACGCGCCGTGCTTGTCGTGTCCCGAGCCGCGCACGAAGTATGCGCCCTTCGCCGACACGCCAGGCAGCGTTCGTGCCGCGATCCCATCGCCGTCCACATCGAGATACCGAGAGAAGCGCTGCACCCTCTCGAGCTGCTCGGCGTTCAGCACCTTGCCGCGGTCCGGACGATAGCTGTCGTCCCATGTGAGGCGCGGTACCATCCAATCGTTCATGCCGATGTCGAGGTCTGAAAGGACGAATACCGGCGTCTGAAAACGCTCGGTGAGGTCGAATGCGGCGACCGACATGTAGAAGCACTCGGCGGGATTGGACGGAAACAGCGCGATGTGCTTCGTGTCGCCGTGCGAGAGGTACGCGATCGAGAGGAGATCGCCCTGCTGCGTGCGCGTCGGCATGCCAGTAGACGGGCCGGTGCGCTGGATGTCGAAGAACACCCCAGGTATTTCGGTATAGTATGCCAGGCCAATGAACTCGCTCATCAGCGAGATGCCCGGTCCAGCGGTCGACGTGAACGCCCGCGCCCCTGCCCAGCTGGCGCCAATCGTTATGCCCGCCGCGGCCAGCTCGTCTTCCGCCTGAAGAATGCAGTAGTTGTTGCGCTTCGTCTCTGGATCGACGCGGTAACGCTTGCAGAAGCCCATGAACGCTTCCATCAGCGACGTCGCCGGGGTGATCGGATACCACGCGCCGACCGTGGCCCCGGCATAGAGACAGCCTAACGCCGCGGCGGTATTCCCGTCGAGCAGAACCTGGTCGCGCGTCGCGGTCATCCGCTCCAGTCGGATCGGGAGCGGACACTCGTAGTGTTTCTTCGCGTAATCGTAACCGAGATGCAGCGCTCGGAAGTTGGAGTCGAGCAGCGCCCGCTTCCTCGAGAACTGTTCGCGAATGATCTCGGACACGACATCCATATCGATGTTCAACAGCGCGACCAGCGCGCCCGTGTAGGCGATGTTGCGCATGAGCGTTCGCTCGCGGTCGCCCGCGAACGCTTCGACGCACATGTTGCCGAATGGAACGCCGAGGATGGTGATGTCGTCGCGGTGGAGGGCGCGGTCCAGCGGCCAGGAGGAATCGTACAGGAGCCAGCCGCCACGCCTGACCGCGACGACGTCCTTGGCGTACGTGGCGGGGTTGAGCGCGACGACGAGGTCCACGTCCGCGGGACGCGCCGTGTAGCCGGCCTTGTTCACCCGGATCTCGTACCAGGTGGGTAGTCCCTGGATGTTCGACGGGAAGACGTTCTTGCCGGAGACCGGAATACCCATCCGATAAATGGCCTGCATGAGCAGGCCATTGGCGCTGGCGGAGCCGGTGCCGTTGACCGTGGCAATCTTGAAAGCGAAATCGTTGACCACAAAGCGTGGGGTTAGGGGCTAGAGAGCGCGCGCGACTCGGGGCCCTTCGGTGCAATCCCTAGCCCCAAGACCTTAGCCCCTAGACCGTCTCGTCCCGCATACGGCACCAACAAGTCGAACTCCCTCATGTCCCACGCCGCGGTGGGACAACGCTCCGCGCACAGGCCGCAGTGCAGGCACACGTCTTCATCTTTCACCATCACGCGTTTGGTCTGCGGCAACGCCTCTGACACGAACACTTCCTGTGTGAGATTGAGCGCCGGCGCCGACAGGCGTGTCCGCAGCTCGGGCTCCGCGCCATTCGGCGCGATCGTCAGGCAGCTCACGGGGCAGACATCGACGCATGCGTCGCACTCGATGCATAGCGGTGCCGTGAAATGCGTCTCGATGTCGCAGTTGAGACAACGCTCGACTTCCGCAGCGGTTTGTTCGGGGGTAAAGCCGAGCTCCACCTCCACCGACAGCTTCGAAAAGCGCTTCGTGAGCTCCTCATGGGTCATCTTCGAGCGGGTCGCCGGGCTGTAGTCGTTGCTGTAGCTCCAGGCGTGCATCCCGACTTTCGAGCTCACCAGGTTCATCCCGTACGCGGGACGCTCCTCGAGCGGAATACCCATGCAATGATTGTGGATGGAGATTGCCGCCTGGTGTCCATGTTCGACTGCCCAGATGATGTTCTCCGGTCCCCACGCCGCGTCGCCGCCAAAGAAGACCCCTGGTCTAGTGCTCGCGAACGTTTTCCTGTCCACGACCGGCATCCCCTCATCGTCGAAGGCGACGCCAAGGTCGCGCTCCACCCAGGGGAATGCGTTGTCCTGGCCGATGGCGAGGATCACCGCGTCGCAGTCCATGCGCACCGTCTCGATCACTTCGCTCTTCTGCTTGCCATTCTGCTCGAACCAGCGGAGACGATCCAGTTCCATGCCGACCAGCTTGCCCTGTTCGATCACGAAGCGCTTGGGCGCGTGGTTCTCGATGATCTGAACGCCTTCCTCTTCCGCATCCTCCAACTCCCAGGGCGACGCCTTGAAGTAGGGGCGCGATCGACGTGCGATCACCTTGATGTCCGTGCCGCCCAGACGACGCGACGTGCGGCAGCAGTCCATCGCCGTGTTGCCGACTCCGATGATGAGCACACGCTCGCCAATGCGTTCGACGTGTCCGAAGTGGACGTTCGCCAGCCACTCGATGCCGATGTAGATCTGGTCGGTGTCGCGCCGTCCGGGCAGCTCCAGCTCCTTTCCCTTCGGTGCCCCGCTGCCGACAAAGATCGCGTCATAGCCTTCGCCCAACAGCTCGCGCATGCTTGTCACGGGCGTGCCGTACCGTATGTCGACGCCCATGTCGAGGATCACCCTCGTCTCCTCGTCGAGCACCTCGGCCGGCAGCCGGAACGACGGAATGTTCACGCGCATCAGACCGCCCGCCCGATCGTGCTTCTCGTAAATGACGACGTCGTAACCGAGGGGCATCAGGTCGTTGGCGACCGTCAAGGAGGCCGGACCGGCCCCGATCAGCGCGACGCGTTTTCCATTCTTCTGCGCCGGAATCTTCGGTAAGAACTCACTGATATCGTCGCGCAAGTCGGCCGCGACACGCTTCAATCGACAGATGGCGACCGGCTTGCCGTCCACGCGGCCACGGCGGCAGGCTGGCTCACAGGGCCGGTCGCAGGTGCGTCCGAGAATGCCCGGAAACACGTTCGACTGCCTGTTGAGCATATACGACTCGGTGTAACGCCCCTGCGCAATCAGCCGGATGTACTCCGGAACGTTGGTGTGCGCCGGACATGCCCACTGGCAGTCCACGACTTTATGGTAGTACTGCGGATTACTGACGTCGGTGGGCACTCGTGCTCAGCTCCTCGGTCTGGGTCGGGGCTAGATGATCGTTCCAGGACCGAGCGCCGTCAATCAGCCCCGCAGGCGTGCGGCACGTCACTATTCGATTGACTGCAACCGCTTTCGCCCCTACTCCGTACGGCGTTCGGCATACTCGCGCACTGCCTCTGTCGCCTCAGAGTGAGAGCGAACCATGACCACCTTCCTGCACGACCTCCGCTACACCGGCCGACTGCTCCGTAAGAGTCCGCTCTTCACCGGCATCGCCATCCTCACTCTCGCACTCGGGATCGGCATGAACACCGCCGTCTTCTCGGCGGTGGAGATGATGCTCCTGCGACCGCTGCCTGGCGTGAGCGAGCCGTCGCGCATCGTGCAGCTCTTTCGCACCTGGCCAGGCTTTCCGTACGGCGCCAACTCGCCCGGCCACTACCGGGACGTCCGCGACCGATCGGCTGACGTCTTTTCCGGGGTGGCGGCCTGGGACTTCGTCGGGCTCAATCTCTCGATGGGGGGACGCACCGAGCGCATCACTGGCCAGATCGTTTCGGCCAATCTGTTCTCGACCTTCGGCGCCAGAGCTGAGCGCGGCCGGACCTTCTCCGCCGACGAGGACTCCACACCCAATGCGCATCCAGTCGCCGTGCTGAGTCATGCGGGCTGGCAATCGGTGTTCGGCGGCGATCCGACGATCATCGGACGCACGATGTTGCTGAACGGCCATCGCTACACGGTGGTCGGCGTCATGGCTTCGGAATTCCGTGGCCCGGCTCCCATCGTCGTACCGGTGCTCTGGGTACCACTGACGCAGCTCGCTGAGATCGAGCCGGGTCGTCGTTACGACGACCACGACAACAATTACCTCAACATGGTCGCTCGTTTGCAGCCCGGCGTCACGGTCGAGCGCGCCCGCGACCGCATGCAGGCCATCGTCAACCAGCTTCGTGAGATCTATCCGGCCGACTACGACAAGTCAGGAATCAACGTTCTCACTCAGGCCGAGGCGGGCATTCATCCCAAATTCCACAGTACGCAGGTGGCCCTCTCGACGGTGGTCATGACGGTTGTCGTGCTCCTGTTGCTCATCGCCTGCGTCAACGTCGCGAATCTCTTTCTCGCCCGGGCCCGCGATCGCCAGCGTGAGATGGCGGTGCGACTCAGCCTCGGCGCGGGACGTGCCAGGCTCGTTAGGCAGCTACTCACCGAAAGCTTCGTGTTCTCGCTTCTCGCCGGCGCCGGAGGGATCCTCGTGGCGTCCGGCGTGATCTCGCTCGTCAATCGGGTCCAGCTGCCCATCGACATCCCGATCGATCCGGACTTGCGGCTGAACGCCAGCGTGCTCCTGTTCACGCTCGGCGTCGCGCTCGTGACGGGAATGCTCTTCGGGCTCGTGCCCGCACTGCAGGCGACCCGACCGTCGCTCGTTCCCGCGCTCAAGGGCGAAGCTCCGGCCGGTGGCTCGCGCGCTCGGATGAGCCGTCCGCTCGTGATCGCGCAGGTCGCGCTCTCCTTGATCCTACTCGTATGCGCCGGCCTTTTCGTGCGTAACCTCCGCGCGGCCGCGACGCTCGAGAAGGGTTTTACGAGTGATAATCTGCTCCTGGCGTCCGTTGATCCGGGACTGAACGGCTACCACCGAGCGCGCATTGACGACTTTTATCGCCGCCTGCTCGCGCGCCTCCGCGACATGCCAGGCGTCCGCGCGGCGGCCCTCGGCATGGACATCATCCTCGGTCTCAGCGGCTCGGATACCGGTGTCGAGATTCCCGGCTATACGCCGGCGAAGAATGAGAGGATGAACGTCGATTACAACATCGTCTCGCCTGGCTACTTCGCCGCGGTCGATATGCGCTTACTGCGAGGGCGCGATTTCACGACGAATGACGACAGCAGCGCCGCCGCCGTGCTCATCATCAATCAACGCTTCGTCGATCGTTTCTGGCCGGGGCAGCAGGCGATCGGCAAGCGCATTCGAGTCGGCGGAAGGGACCACACGATCGTCGGCGTCGTCGCGACAGCGAAGTATCATTCGTTAGGCGAGCCCGCGACACCGTTCATGTACATGCCCCTCGCGCAGAACTGGCACGCTGCCATGGCGATCCACATTCGGACCCTCGGCGACCCGGCCGCCTTTGCACCGCGCCTCCGCGCCGAGGTCGCGGCGCTCGACCCGGATCTTCCCGTCGGCGATCTGCGCACGATGAACACCTTCCTCGGCGTCGCCCTCTTCCCGGCACGCATCGTCGGTGCGGTGCTGGGGATGTTCGGTCTCCTTGGGCTCGTGCTCGCCGCGGTGGGGGTCTACGGGGTGATGTCGTATTCGGTCGCGCAGCGGACGCGCGAGATCGGCATCCGCATGGCGATCGGCGCGGCGCAACAGCAGGTCGTGCAACTCGTTATGCGGCAGGGTATGAAACTGGTGATCATCGGCACGGTGATCGGCCTCGCCGGTGCCTTCGTCGCGTCGCGGCTGCTGCACGGGCTTCTATACGGCGCGCCGTCCATCGATCTCGTCGCATTCACAGTCGTCCCCGGCACTTTGCTCGGCGTCGCACTGCTCGCGATCTGGATCCCCGCTCGCCGTGCAGCGAGCGTGGACCCGATGCGGGCACTGCGGGCAGAGGGCTGAGGGTAGAGCACAGAGGGTTGGAAAAGGGAAGGCCGACGGCTTTGCCGTCGGCCTTCATTCCGTTTCCGCCACCCTCTGCCCACTGCCCTCTACCCGCGCGGCGCCCGTTAGGGCGTCGGCCGCGGTCTCGGCCAGGGCCACGGCCAGGGCCAGGGACCCTTGCGACCCGACAACGCGCGCACTGCCAGCTCGCGCGTCTTGTCGTCCTTGGATTGCAGCAGTCCTTCCAGCGCTTCCTCCGAGTGCTCACCGGACTCCAGCAGCGCGCGCACGAGCGCCTGCCTGACGCGTTCGGGCTGATCCTGCTTCAATGCTTGCGTCACCGCCGGCACGGCAGCGGCATCACCGATCTGGCTCAGCGCCCACGCGGCTTTGAGTCGTACGTCGTCGTCGCTGTCCCTGAGTGCCGCAACGAGCGGCGCCGGCGCATGGTCGGAGTGAATCTGGCCCAGCGCCCAAGCTGCCGTCGCGCGTACCTTTGCGTCGCGATCGCGCCCCAACGCGTCGGCGAGCGCGTCGGCACTGCCGCGCGTATTCATCTCGCCCAGCGCCCACGCCGCCGTCTCGCGAACGTCGGGATCGTCGTCGGAGCGCAGCGCATTCGTCAGGCTCTCGACAGCGTCTCGGGAATTCATCTGGCCGAGCGCCCACGCCGACATCTCGCGAACCTCGTTGCTGCGGTCGCTTCGCAGCGCGTTCGCCAGCCCCGCGATGGCGTTCCGCGACTCGAGTTGGCCAAGCGCCCACGCGGCGACGCGACGCACCTCGGGACTCGTGTCTTCATGCAGCACCCGGAGCAGATCGTCCACATTGTCGCGCGCCTCGAGATGGCCGAGGGCGACCACCGAGGCCGCACGGACATCGGGATACTGGTCGCGAAGAAGGACCGAGACATTTCGCGCGGCGCGTTTGTCGCCGACACGACCCAGCGCCCACGCACCGTCGGCACGGACGTCGGGCGAGGGATCACGGAGCAGCTTGAGCAGCGGATCGACCGCCTCGCGTGCGCCGAGGAGGCCGAGCGCGATCGCTGCCGACTGCCGCTCACCCGGGGACGCCGCGCCCGTCTTCGACGACAACGGTCCGACAAACACCTTCTGGTCGCTCCGGCCGATGATCGTCGAGGCAAGATGCCTCACGCATGCATCGTCCGATCCGAGCGCGTCGAGCAATGCGCGTTCATCTTCGCTCGAGAGGGGCGAGCGCATCATCTCGCGCACGCGCATCCGCACCTCCGCTCCGATCGACATTGCTGGCGCGTCCCAGAAGCCGCCGCCCCACCGTCCAGTCGAGGCAACGCCGTCCCCCGCGAGAAGGCAAATCAACGGAGACACGCCGCGGGCACTGCCAAGGATCTCTCGCACATCTGGCGTATGATGATGCATCGACGCCCGTGTGGGCGAGGCGACAGGGGCGACTCGCGCCGGACTTGCGGTGACGAACAGGCTGATGATGAGTAAGCTCGAACGAAACATTCTCTCCTCCGATAGAATGCTGAATATTCAGCACGTAAAGCCATGGCCGAGGGTCCCGGGGATTGTCCCGGGACCCGCCTAACGGTCAATCACGGCATCGGTCGTGGTCTGGGGCGCGGCCGCGGCTCCGGCCACGAACCGCCCGAGCCCGCGAGCATTCGCACGGCGCGAGCGCGAAGTTCAGCGTCCTTGGACGCGAGCGCGGCGTCGAGGATGGTCCTGTCGTCCACATGCATGAACGTGAGCGCACGAAGCTCGGCCATGCGCACGGACGGATTTGTTTCGCGGCCGAAGGCCGACTGCACCGCTGGCGCGGCGTCTTCGTCCTCGATCTCCGCCAGCGCCCAGGCCGCGCTTTCACGAACCTCAGGGCTGCGGTCGCGCAACGCGGTGACGAGCGCGGGCGCGGCTGGTCGGCGCGGTGTATTGCCTAACGCCCAGGCCGCGGATTCCCGGACCCCCTCACTCTCGTCTGACGCAAGCGCCGCCTCGACCACTTCGCGGTCGTCGTCGCGGAGGCCGGCGTTGCCAAGACCCCATACGGCGGTCTCGCGCACATGTTCGCTGGGATCGCGACGCAGCGCCGCGGCGAGCGCGCGCCGGGCCACGTCGCGATGCGAGTCCGCCAGCGCCCATGCCGCCATCTCGCGCACGTCGTCGTCCTCGTCGCTGCGAACTGCTTCGGCGAGAGCGTCCGTTGCACCCAACACGTCGCCGGCTTCGCTCAGTCCCCATGCCGCCATCTTCCGGACGTTTGCATCCGGATCGGTACGCAGGACCTTGAGCAGCAAAGCGATCTTCGCGGAATCGACCGCCGGCTTGCCGTTGACGAAAATCTTCGCGTGGCCGCCGAGGACACCGCTCACCGCCGCCGCCGCCTCGCGTACGGCGACCTTGCCGACCGCGCCTAACGCGTCAGCGATGGTGACCGGCTCGGCGACGCTTGGCGAAGGTGTCGGCGCCGGAGCGGGCGCCGGCGCTCGATTCGCGCTCGGAGCGGGGGAGGATGCCGGGGTCGGATCCGACGCGATGCTCACCTTGTCGACGACACGCGACGTGTGGTTCGACGAAGACGTCACCGTGTTCGTCTGAGTCTGCGTTTGTGTCTGGCTGGATTTGACTCTGGCCGAACGTGCGACGGAGTCGCCAGCGAGGGACAGGCGTTCGAGGCTCGGCTTCGACGTGCGAGCCGGAGCCATTGCGGCGACGGTGAGTGCGAGCGCGCCGACACCGGCGAGCATCGACACCGATTGCATTCGGCCGGGGCCGATACGGACGACCGCTGGATCTAGTATGGCGAGAACGCGTCCTTCGAGCTCCCGGCGGCGCGCCATTGGCATTGCCGTCGCCGGCGCACCGTGGTGCCGCACGCTGATGACGATGTCGAGCAGATGATCGGCGTAATCGCTGGCACGGGCGCCACACGACAACACGAGATCGTCGCACGCGCGCTCGCTCTCGGCGCGCAGGCAGCGCGCCGCCGTCCACACCAACGGATGGAACCAGTACAGCGCGCAGGCGATCCTACCTAACGTATGCCCGACGAGATCGTGTCGCTTCACGTGCGCGAGCTCGTGAAAGAGAACAGCACGGCGACGGCTGTCGTTCCAGCCTTCGGCGCTCGCCGGCAACACGACCGTTGGCTCGAGGACGCCGCAGGCGAATGGCATCTCGATGAGTGGGCTCGAGAGCAGGCGCGGCACGGCGTCGAGGTCGAGGCGGTCGGCAATCTCGCAGAGTGGCGCGGTCCAGCTCCGTTCGTCGAGCTCGCGGCCCGAGCGCACGATCCGGCGGACGGACAGAGCACCGAATGCGAGCCAGCCGAGAAGGGCCGCGGCGACTACGCCCCAGGCAGCGAGCAACATCGCCCACACCGGCATGTGCGTCACGTTAGGAAGCGCTCTGTCGGTGCGAGGCGCGGCGGCCGGGAGCGGCGTCACGTTCGCGGGTGACCCGGTCGCTGCCGGCGGGACGATGACGTCGCGCACCGGTGCGGCAGGGGCGCTCTGGTATGTCGTCACGGTGGGAAGCGCCGGTACGAGCTGCGACGGCAGAATCGCGAGCCTCAGTGCTGGCGAGAGCGAGACGGCGGGTAGCAACAGAATGCCGGCAAGCGTCGCAAGCCACACGAGATGTCGTGTCCCCGCCGATGCGCGGCGAAGGAGTGATGTCGCGGCGAGAGCGGCGACAAGGAGAGCGGTGGCCTTGATCAACCAGGCAACCACTGCCGGCTGGGTGAGCGTCGTTATGAAAGTGCTCATCATCATCTCCCGCTCGACCGAGCGCGGCGGATCCGGTCACGCAAACGATCGATCTCGAGGTCGGAGAGCTCCGCATCCGAGATCCGGAGAAGCGCGGTCATCGCCTGCTCGTGAGATCCGTCGAAGAACGTGCGTACCACGTGTTCGAGCGCATCTTCCTGGGCGCGCTCGGCGCTCTTCGAGGGCAGATAGACATACCGTGGGCCGTCTTCGCGATGCGTGATCAGTCCCTTCTCCGTCAGGATGCGGAGAATGGACCTAACGGCGGAATAGGTGGGCGGATCGGGAAGATCACCCATGACTTCGGACACGGTGCACTCAGCGCGCCGGAACAGGATGTCCATTACCTGGCGCTCGCGGCGGGTGAGCGCTTCGTCCGTTCGATGAGTAGCCACTGAAAAAAACCTCGGGAGCGTGTGGTGTTGATTTTTCAACAGGCACCGCGAAAAGTCAAGTGGGTCGGAAAGTCCTTACAAAGAGGTCAATAGTTGCCTCATCCGTAAACGAATCGTCCCCCTAGCGGCGGGAAAGGAACCGCCGATGTGAAACTGATCACACCCACTCCTCTTGGAGGATTGATCATGAGGAAGTTCGCCATCGTTCTGACTTCGCTCACGTCGCTGGGAGTCGCTGCGTCTGCACAGGCGCAAGGCCCGAGTGTGGGCGATGCGGCCGCGTACGTCGCACTCTCGACGACGCCGGTCGGCGCGATGACGCCGATCGTCACCGCCGCAATGCTCGGCCGAATCCCGAAGGGCTACTCGATCTCTGGCCAGTACGGCCACCTCTCCGACAACACTGCAGGTTTCAACTCCTTCGGTGCGTCGGTCTCGATGCCGGTGAGCGGCTTCTCGCTCGGCGGCAGCCTCGGCATGGTGAGCCCGAGTGCGCAGGGCTTCAAGAGCAACCTGATGCTCGGCGCCAACGCCGAGACCAATCTCGGTGCATGGGCCATCGGTGACGGAAAGGATGCCAACCTCTTCACCATGAGCGTTCGCGGTGATCTCGGTTGGGCGAATCCGGATAACGGCGGGGGCAACAGCATCACCGCCCTGTCGGTCAGCGCTGGCGTGCCCGTCGCGCTCGTGCTGAAGAGCGGCGACATGACGTTCGCTCCGTTCGTGACCCCTGGCTTCGGCTGGGGCCGTCTCAGCGCCACTGGGGCCTCCGAGAGCGGCAACCGTTTCATGATGGGCGCTGGCCTCGGCGTCTCCAACCGTAATGGCTGGGGCGTCAGCGTCGGCATGCAGAAGGTCTTCATCGACCAGGGCAAGAACGTCTTCGGTCTGAACGTCTCCTACGGCCGATAAGAAGCGCAGTTCGGCTTCGAACAACAACTCGCGTGTCACGAGCATGCTCGTGACACGCGAGTTTTGTTTTGGTAGAGGGTAGAGGGTTGCGGGTAGAGGGTTGGAATAAGGAAAGCCGACGGCAACGCCGTCGGCCTTCGTTGCTTTCCACCCTCTTCCCTCTACCTATCCCCAATTGATGCCGATCGACAGTTGCAGTTGTATCCCTGTCCTTTCAGGACTTGCCCAGCCTTGGCGCCGGTGTGCCGGCCGTGATCGATCGTGACGACACCGTTCACGAGCACCCACTCGATTCCGGTTGGGAACTCCATCGGGCTCTCGTAGGTCGCGCGATCCTGTAATTGATCCAGATCGAAAATCGTGACGTCAGCCCAATTGCCCTCGCGTATGGCGCCGCGATTCGCCAGCCGCATTCGCGTCGCTGGCCAGGAGGTCATCTTCCGAATCGCATCCTCGAGCGTGAGCACCTTGCGCTCCTTCACATAACGGGCGATCACGCGCGGAAAATTCCCGAAGCTGCGTGGATGCGGCAGACCCGTCTCGTCAGGCTCGCCGTACTTCAGGATTGCACCCGCGTCGCTGCCGATACTGGTCCAGGGAAAGCGGAGCGCCGTCTCGATATCCTGCTCGCCCATCATATGGTAAATCGCCATCACGCGATCCTGCCCCTGCGCCACGAGATCGAATGCGACGTCCGCGGGATCTTTGCCCATTTCCTTCGCGATCTGCGTGATTGTCTTGTTCTCATATTTCTTGTTCGCGGGATTGCGCGCATTCACCAGCACGACTCCATCCCAGCCGCCGGCGGCCTCGATGATGTTCCACCATCCTGGCGAGCCGGTCTTGATCTCGTTCTTGAGTCGGGCGCGAATCGCGGGATTGGCGAGACGTGCCTTGAGGGAATCGGTACCGCCCTCGTGCGCCCAACTCGGAATCGTTGCCTCGAGACCGGTGCCTCCCGCTGTGTAGACGTACATGTCCGCGGCCACGTCCACTCCACGAGCCCGCGCCGCATCGACTTCAGCGCGAACCGAATCCATGAGGATGCCCCAACCCGGCTGATGCGCGACCTTGAGGTGAAAGACCTCGACCGGCATGCCGGCGCGCTCACCAATCGCAATCGCCTCCCCCACCGCCTGCACGACCTCCTTCCCCTCACCGCGAATATGGCTGGCGTAGATGCCGCCTAACGCCGCCGCCGCCTTGCCGACCTCCACGAGCTCGTCCGTCGTGGAATAGCTCGACGGCGGGTAGATGAGCGCCGTCGACATTCCCATCGCGCCGGCGCGCATCGCCGTGTCCATGATCGCGCGCATCCGGTCCAGCTCCGCCGCGTTAGGCGCCCGCGCCGAGCGACCGAGCACAGCGACGCGAGCCTGCGTCTCGCTGAAGTAGCTGCCGAAGTTGATGCTGATGCCCTGGCGCTCCAGCGTCGCGAAGTAGTCCGGGATGCGCGATGCCGGCACCGGGGTACCGCCCTCGCCGCCGATGGCCGTCGTCACGCCCTCGCGCAGCTTGTTCTCGGCCAGACCGTTGCGCGGCAATACGCCGCCCGACTGATCCATCATGTCGATCCAGCCTGGCGAGACGTACTTGCCGCGTGCATCGATCTCCATTTTGCCGTGCCCCGCGACACGGCCGACCTTCACGAAGTGTCCGTCCTTGATCGCGACGTCGGCGAGGATCCACGGATTGCCCTCTCCGTCGAGGACGCGTCCGTTCTTGATTACAATATCATAAACTGTGTCCGCCGTCGTCTGCTGGGCGCGGGCGACGCCGGAGAGGAACGCAAGGGATACAACGAGAGTCAGTATTCGGCGCATGTGAGATGAGTCGGTGAGAGTTGACGCCGGATAATGTCGGTCGTCCTTCACTTGGGCAATCGGCTCTCGTCGCGGCTCGACGGCTCCGTCCCTCGCACGGCCGACAGCGAATTACCTTGTCAGGATGTCATCTGTGTTCCGTTGGACGCGAAGCATCCTCGGGCTCCTCTTCGCGGCGACGTTGATCCTGATCATCGGCCTCGGTGTCGGGCTCGCCCGCCGGGTGGAGAGCTTCACGCTGCTGCCCAAGCCCGAGCCGCCGCGCATCAGCCACGACCTCGTCGTCCAGCAGCTTCAGGACGTCGCGAAGCTCGTCTCCACGGAGATGACATTGCGCGATGTCGTGGTCTACGACGCCTCGCGCTATGGCTTCACCAAGCGCGCACTACTCGTCGTCACCGGCAAGGTGAGCGCCGGGATCGACCTCGGCGCGGCGACGAACGTCCAGATCGACCACGCGGCGCGGCGCATAACGATCACACTGCCCCGCGCGCGCCTGACGAGCGTCGAAGTGCTCGACGTGCGCACCTACGACGAGCAGGCGGGGCTCTTCAACCCCTTCCGGCCGGAGGATCGCGATGCCATCCAGCGTCAAGTCCGGCATCAGCTCTACCTGGCCGGCGAGCAGTCGGGGCTGCTCGTTCACGCCGACAGCAGTGCCGCGCGCGTGCTGAAGGACCTCCTCGCTCGCGACGGCTACACCGTGGATGTGGAGAGATCCGCGGCCTTGACCCCTGCACCGCCGGAGTCAGTTCCGCCGCACTGATGCGTGCCACAGCATCCCGATCGCGAGGATGCCGGAGTTGAGCCCGGGGTTCACCTTGCCAGTCCCGCCGTTCGACGTGTGATGCCACAGGTAACCGATGCGCAGCGAGCCCGCGGGCGTCAATCGCAGCTCGAGCGTCGGCCCAGCGGAAGCCGTGAAGTTGAAGCGCGCCGCCACGGGATCGGGGATCCGACGTGAGAAGAGCAGTCCGCCGGCGCTCGTCTCGATCGTTAGGCGTGCCGGTCCGGCTCCGAAGTTCATGGCGAATCCGAATGGCGTGATGCCGAACGCATAGACGTCGTGCGGAATTGGCGTCGCGCCCGGACAGTACGTTTCGGGACGACACCTCGAGTTCCACTGATAGTCGGGCATGTCCGTGGAGAGCGCTGCCGGAATCAGGTCGATGAAGTACGTCCCGCTCACCAGCCGCGACTGATCGCCGATCGACCATCCGAAACGAGCGCTCGCCTCGTAGAAATCCCTGTAGCCGGGCACGCCGGTGCGCGTCCGAAACTGCGAGTGTCGGGCCGCCGCGATCCACGCCCCGTAGGTCGATGGCGCATGCACCTCGAGGATGGGAAGCTCATTTCGATCGCTGCTGTCAGGAGAAGCGGTTCGAACCGAGCCTTGCGCCGCGACACACGAAGCAGCGGCGACCACCAGCGCCGCGGCGATCGGCAGAGAGATATTCTTGGACATGACGGAAGTGGCTGCACGCGCGGCCTCGCGCATGCGGAAGCGGAAGCGAATCGGGGAGACGAGAATAAGATGCAACGCGAATCAACAGTCGTCATCACCGGCGCGAGCAGCGGGATCGGCGCGGCACTCGCACGGCGCCTGGGCCGCCAGGGGCTCCGGCTGGTTCTGGGCGCCCGGCGCCCGGACGCGCTCGAGGAGGTCGCGCGCGACGCGGGCTCCGATACGCGGACCGTCGTGGTGGACGTCACCCGCCGAGCCGACGTCGAACGGCTTCGCGACGAGGCTCTCGATGCCTTCGGCGGCGTGGACGTCTGGGTCAACAACGCGGGCCGCGGGATCAATGCACCTGTCCTCGAGCTCACCGATCAGCAGTTCGATGAGATGATGGCCGTAAACGTGAAGTCCGCGTTGTATGGGATGCAGGCGATTATCCCGCACTTCAAAGAGCGCCGACGCGGCCATCTTATCAATGTCTCGTCATTTTTGTCACGTGTTCCGATCGCCACGTATCGGTCCGCATACAACGCGGCCAAGGCCGCGCTCAACGCCCTGACGGCCAATCTGCGCATGGATCTGCGGCGGGAGTTCCCGGACATTCATGTGTCGCTCGTGATGCCGGGCATGGTGACGACGGAGTTCGCCCGCAACGCCCTCGGCGGCACGCCCGCGGTGACCTGGGCGTCGCGGACTGGCGGCGGATCCAGCCCTCAAATTCAGAACGCCGACGACGTTGCGGCGGCGATGGAGACGCTCATTGCCGCGCCGCGCGACGAGTTGTACACGCAGGCCGGTCAGCCAGAGACCGTCGTGCGGTACTTCTCGGACGTCGGCGCTTTCGAGAGAGGGTTGGGGTAGATGGCGGTCAGATGCCCAGCGTGGCGACGGTGGTGAGCGGCAGCCTAACGATAAATCTCGTATCGCCCGGCTTCGACTCGACGCTCAGCTCTCCGCCGTGGAGATCGGTGATGATGCGTCGCGCGATGTCGAGGCCCAGCCCCGTCCCGTGGCCGGGCTCTTTCGTCGTGAAGAAGGGCTCGAAAACCCTCTCCTGCAGCTCCGGCGGTATTCCGGGTCCGTTGTCCCTGACCTCGACGCGTACTGCGCTTTCCATCGGCCACGCACCGACGATGACACGTCCCTGAGCGCCGAGTGGCGTCACGGCGTCGAGCGCGTTGTCGATGAGATGCGACCACGCCTGATTGAGATCGCCCGGATATCCGCGGAGACGCGGCAGCGGCGTGTCCAGCTCGCGCACGACGGAGGCGCCGCGCTCGCGGAAGCGGCTCGTGAAGAGCGCGATCGTCGCGTCCAGTCCCGCGCGGACATCGACCTCGGTCATCGCGCGCCCGCGGTCGCGATTCGTGTAGCCTTTCACCGCATCCACGATCTCGGCGACCCGCGCCCCGGCGCGCTCGGCCGACGTGAAGAGCGACTCGAGGGCGAGACCAGACTCGAGCCAGCGCAGCGCGGCCGCCCGTGCCTCGTTAGGCAAGTCCGCGATCACCGACTCGAGCGCGGCGACGTCGAAGCCGGCGTCGACGAACGTTGCCGCGTAGCGCCATGGGTCCGACAATCCAGCGCGGCGGAGAAACGCGTCCATCTCGTCGAGGCTGTCGCTGCGCGCGATCGGATCGCGCATCGCCGCGGCCGTCCGCGGCGATTGCCGTAGCGTCTCGAGGCGCTCGAGCATCTCCGGCGACGCCCCGCACCGAACGAGCTCGATCACCAGCTCGCCGCGATAGCGAAGGCGGCGACCCGTTTCGCCGAACGTATTCAGGATCGCGGCAACGGGGTTGTTCAGCTCGTGGGCGATCCCCGCCGACAGCTTGCTCAACGCGAGCAGACGCTCGAGCTGGGCTTCGCGTCGCGTCGTGTCGCGCACACGATCGATGAGAACCGCCACGAAGCGCGACGCGAGCGACGGGACTCGCCGCAGCAGCTCGGGAAAGAGGGTGCGCGGGAAGCGCGCGACCACCGCATGCGTTGCCGCGCGTCCATTTCCGACGAACGATTTCATCCGCGAGTACGGCAGCACGCCGGTCACGTCACCGGCGTGAAACACGAATGCCGGGACGTTCGACCCCAATTGCTCGCGGCGAACCTCGATCGTACCCTCGAGGGCGATATACATCCATTCCGCCGGCTCGCCGGCCAGAAGAAGCAATTGCCCCGGCGCGAGAACGATCCGCTCGGAGTGCGCCGCGATCCACGCCAGCTCGTCGGAGCGGAGGTCGGCGAAGAGCTCGATGCGTCTCAGCGACTCCGGCGCGACTTCGCCGGTGGGCGTCGCGAGTGCCTGCGATGGCGCGACGATCGGCGCGCTGGAGTCGAGCGATTCGATGGACATGGGCCTCCGAGATTGGCGGAAGTTATCGCGTCGCGCCGCGCTGGCGATAGCTTGTCTGCTTCAGGCTTCGCGGATCGTAAGCATTGCCGATGCATCCACACGAACGTGAAGGATCGCAGCCAGGAAACGAGCGGCTGATGAACCGGCGCGACGTGCTGCGACTGGCACTGGCAACTGTCGCCTCAGGGGTCATCGAGGGCTGCCGCTCGGCACCATCCACCGACGCGCCGCGTCCCCTTGCTGGCCGGCTGGTCTCGCGGCCATCGGCGCCGCCGCTCTCGCCGCTCATCGGGCGATCGTCGTTAGGCCTCGCGTACGGCCGCGATGGCATCCTGTACGTGCCCTCGTCGTACAATTCCAGCTCGCCGGCGCCGCTCGTGCTCATGCTCCATGGGGCCGGACAGTCGTCGGAGATCGGCATTCGTCCCTTTCTTCCCCTCGCCGAAGCCGCCGGTCTCGTGCTCGTCGCCCCCGATTCACGCGGAGGGACCTGGGACTTTCTCTACGGTCCCTACGGTGCCGACGTCGCCTTCATCGATCGGGCGCTGGCACACGTGTTCGAGCGGTGCGCGATCGACCCGTCGCGCATCACGATCGAGGGCTTTTCCGACGGCGCCTCGTACGCTCTGTCGTTAGGCATGACGAATGGCGACTTCTTCTCGAGGATCATCGCCTTCTCGCCGTGTATTCTCGCGCCGGCCGCCAACGTTGGACGGCCGCACATCTTCATGTCGCATGGCACCGACGATCGGATTCTTCCGATCGACAGCTGCGGCCGCCGTCTCGCGCAGCGGCTCGTCGCGCTGGGCTACCCATTGGAGTTCCACGAGTTCGCTGGGCCGCACATGGTGCCGAAGGAGATGGCCCAGGCAGCGGTGGCCTGGCTGACAGCCAGGGGCTAGCGCTCGGGCGAGCGGCCAGCAAAAAAGGAAGGCCGGCGCAACACGCCGGCCATCCGAATTCACCAACCACCACTCACGAGCCAGCAACCACTACTTGTTCAACGTGCTGTCCTTCAGCGCCTGCGCCTTGTCGAGGTGCGACTGCACCTTCGTCTGCGCCTTCGTCAGCATCTCTTTCAGCTGCGGGTTCTGCGTGGAGCTCTGGAAGGTCTGAATCTTCTCGAGCACCTTCTTGTGCCCGTCGATTTCCTTGTCGACGAAGTCCTTGTCCCAGTCCTTCCCCTTCGCCTTCGAGGTCATGTCCTGGAGCTCGTTATGCGCGTCTTTCTGCAGGTCCTGGACGTCGCCCTTCGTCGAATCGGGAGTGATGCTGTTCTTCTTCGCGAAGGAATTGCCTTCCGCCAACATGGCGCTGTGATCCGTCACCATCTGCCGCGCGAACGCTTTCACCTTCGGATTCGTCGCCTTGGTCTCGGCGAGCTTGCCCTCCGCGATCTCACCCTTGTTCGCCGCTGAGGCGAAGGCGAGGATCTGCGCGTCCGTCCAATTGTTGTTGTTATTGGCCGCGGCGGCGTTGGTGGTGTCCGTACGCGCGCGATTGGCGGAATCGGATCCCGTCGCGACGGCTCCCGCCGCCGTCGTGGTGTCCGTGGTGGCGTTCTCTTTCGGCTTGCAGGCAACGAGCAGGGTCGCCGCTGAAAGCGCGATCACGCAGTGACGCCCGTATCTCGTGGGCATGGGTGTGTCCTCCATCGTCCGTTTGAAGTTGCCGGCAGTCGTCCGTGACGCCGGGTCGACAGCGGACGAAAGTCTGGCAAGAAGCGTACTGATCGCGGCTGCTCGGCTCGATTGCACAGGCTGCTCAGCGGCCGCGACAGTCGAGTTTTCCCGAGAACGTGATGGACGACACACGCCGGGAACGTCGCATGCCTCATTCCGGGCCCTGGCGGTGTATAGTTGAGCGCATGAACAACTCCGTCATGGCCATCGTCCGCCTGATTCACATCCTCGCCGGCATCTTCTGGGTCGGCGCGACGCTCACTCTCTCCGCCTTCCTGCTGCCGGCAGCGCGTGCCGTCGGGCCGAGCGGCGGCGCCGTGGTGACGCAACTGATGGGCCGACAGCGACTGCAGTTCTGGATCAATGTCGGGATGGCCCTAACGATCCTGGCCGGGTTCGCGCTTTTTGGTATTGACTCCAAAGCGTCAGGCGGTGGGTTCGGCCGCTCGGCAATGGGCATCACACTCTCAATCGGTGCGCTGCTCGCCATCGTCGCGGCCGGCGTCCACGGCGCTATGGCGCAGCCGGCGGCACGCAAGCTCGGTGCGATCGCTCAGCGCATGGAAGAGTCTCAACGCGCGGGCGCCGCGCCGCCTGCAGATCTCGCCACCGAGGCGGTGCCGCTGCGCCAGAAGTTTTCGCGCGCTCAGGCCATCATGAGTTGGCTGCTGGTCCTGTCGGCGACGACGATGGCAATTGCGCGCTATTTATAAACAGCCTATCTAGCGGTATATGCAGCCAGATACGCCATCCCGTCTGGCTCCTGACCGGTGGTGATGTACCGGACGACCTTCCGGCTCGTTAAGTCCACCTCGGCCAGCTGATTCATTGCCGACAGCGCCACCCAGGCGCGGCGGCCGTCGGGGGCGATGAGAATCCCCTCGGGTTGTGGCGATCGCCCCATCGCGCCGAGCATCGTCGGATTTGCCCGTGTCGAATCGAACGTGAAGGTGATGTGATCCACCGTCTGCCGCGTGGCGGCATCGATGACGTCGACCGTGCCCGAGCGAATGTTCGATACGAGCACCCAGCGACCATCGGGGGTGAAGTGCAATCGATTCGGAAATTCGCCGGTGGGAATGCTCGCTAACGAGTCGAGCGTACTCGCGTCGAGCACGGTGATGCGATTGAGCGCGCGATCAGCCGCCCACAGCTCCTTCCCGTTAGGCGATACATCGTGCCCCTCCGGCCCTTTGCCGGTGACGACTGTCTTCAGAACGGTGCCCCTGTCGAGATCGATCAGCGACACACTGCCGGTCGCGATGTTCGCGGTCCACGCGCGATGGCCGTCTCTCGAGAGTGTGAGCAGATGCCCGGGCTGCCCCGTCTGGATCGCGCGGGTGACCTGCCCGTTAGGCACGTCCACGATCTCCACGGCGCGTGCCTGCTCCGAGGTCACGACCACGTGCTGGCCATCGGGCAGCCAGGCGATGCCGTGCGGACGGAGGTATGTCCCGAGCTCGATGGTGCGAACCGGACGACGCTCGGGCAGATCGAGCACGGTGAGGGTATGCCCCGGCGTGCGGCCGCCGTAATTCGCCGCCACCGCCCATCGGCCATCCGCCGCCACCGCAACCTCGTGCGGACCGTCGCCGACCGGCATCGTTGCGATCGTGCGCCCGTCCGCCAGCGAGATGATCGATGCCGTTGCTTGTGCTTTGTTGAGGACAACGAGCGCTGGTTGCTGAGCACCGACGATGGCACCGCAGAGCATCAACAGCGCGGAGAGTGCGATTCGCATGTGTCCTGTCCCTGGATGAAGGCCGATCAACTCGAGTAATACGCGGCGTTCTCGTCGATGTATCCCTTGGTCAGATCGCAGCCATACGCTCGCGCGTCGCACGTTCCGACGCCAAGCGCCACCTCCAGATCGACCATCTCGCGACGGAGCGCCTCGCGCACCGTCGCGTCATCGAAGTCGAGGCGCGCCCCACGACGGACCACTTGATAGCCGTTGATCCACGCATCCGTTCGTTCCTGAGCGATCGTACACTCGAAGCACTTGCCAACCGCCATCAGCAACCGGCCGACGTTCGGATCCGCGCCGTGCACCATCGTCTTCACGAGCGGTGAATTGACGAGCGCCTTGGCGACCCTCCGCGCATCCTCGATTGTCTTGGCGCCGCGAACCGTCGCGCGCAGAAGATGCGTCGCCCCTTCCCCGTCACGGGCGAGAATCTCCGTCATCCGAATACAACCGGCGTTGAGCGTTTCCTGAAATGCGGTCGCATCGACTTCGCCGGCGAGGCCATTGGCCAGAATCGCGCACGTGTCCGACGTGCTCGTGTCGGTGTCCACAGACAGCATGTTGAACGACGTACTCACCGCTTCACGTAGCATCCGGTCGAGCGCCGCCGCGTCGATCCGTGCGTCGGTGAAGATGTAGGAGAGCATCGTCGCCATGTTCGGCTCGATCATCCCCGAGCCCTTCGCCACCCAGGTGATCGTCGCGTCGCCGATGCAGGCGGAGAGCGCTTTCGGGTGCGTGTCAGTCGTCATGATGCCCTGCGCGCCTATGAGTGGATCCGACTGCAGCTCGCCGGCGATGCCGCGAATTCCATCCTCGATCCGGTCGATCGGGAGCGGAACACCGATCACGCCGGTAGAGCTGACGAGCACGCGATCTGGCACCGAGCCGATATCGGCGGCGGCGGCGGACGCCATGCGTCGCGCATCCTCCACGCCGCGCGCACCGGTCGCGACGTTGCTCACCTTGCTGTTGACGACGATTGCACGAAGGCGACCGCCGCGAATCGTTTCACGCCCGAGAATCACGGGTGCGCCAGGAAAATGATTGCGCGTGAAGACGGCCGCCGCCGCGGCATCGACCTCGCTGACGAACAGCGCCAGGTCTTTGCCGCTCGGCTTGAGTCCGATGAGTCGGCTGGCGCAGCGAAATCCACGCGGGAATCGCGGTGGATCGTGAAAGACGATATCGGGCATCGTGCACAAAATAGCGCACGACGCCCAGTTGGGTCGTGTATTGGCGTAGGGGTGAGAGGGGTGGAAGCGTGTCTAGGCTAAAGGGTCGCGAGACGTCTTGCGGAACAGCTCATGCGGCGTGACCTTGTATACAAATTCCTACGCGGAGGTTGGGATGCGTCATCGTCGAGCAGGAGGAATTGCAAAGATTCTCATCGCCGCCGCAGCCGCGGCCTCGCTCGGCGGCTGCTTCCACGTTCCGTTACGCGCGCGTGAGAACGGGCGCGAGCTGGGCTACGACGCCGAATCGCGGGTGCTCTACGGGCAGCACAACGCCCATGCGTCGCGGCAGATCACCACCATGATTCAGTCGAGCTCGCGCGGTTGGCAGTATGCGCCGAAGCCGTTCTCGCCCTTCCAGCAGTGGGA
Organism: Gemmatimonadaceae bacterium; assembly: GCA_036493735.1. GTDB lineage: Bacteria > Gemmatimonadota > Gemmatimonadetes > Gemmatimonadales > Gemmatimonadaceae > AG2. Next base: position 15,667 of record DASXPH010000093.1, on the reverse strand, counting down.
CTGGTAGATCGGGACGTCGGAAGCAAATCCGAGAACGGGACCGCGTCGCACCGCGGTCCCGTTTTGCGTCATTCGGCCCGCAAAGCAACGAGCGGATCGACGCGAGTCGCCCTTCGGGCCGGCACGAGGCAGGCGACCAGCGCAACGAGCAGCATGAAGCCGGCGACCCCCAAGAACGTGAATGGGTCCGTGGGCTTGACTCCGAAAAGGAGCGACGACGCTAACCGGGTCACGGCGAGCGCGCCGAGGAGGCCGACGACGACTCCGATAGCCGCCAGCGCCATTCCCTGCCGGAGGACGAGTGACAGCAGTCCGCTTTCGCTCGAGCCGAGGGCCATGCGGATGCCGAGCTCACGACGACGCACGGTGACGGAGTACGCGAGCACGCCGTATGTGCCGATGGCGGCGAGTGCGAGCGCGACGATGGCGAAGATGCCCAACAATTGCGCGAGGAATCGCGGCCGACTCACGGCATCGGAGAAGACTTCGTCCATCGTCCGGAAGCTCACGACCGGAAGGGTCGGGTCGAGGCTGGCGACGAGACGGTGGACCGTCGCGGCAAGTGTTGCCGGCGGCAGCTTGGACCGGACGACGACGTGCATGTTGCGCAGCCCGAAGCCCTGTGTAGCCGGTGCCTGCGCAAAATGGAGATAGAGCTCGGTTCCCGTCTTCGAGTCGACTCCGCCCTGCTTCACGTCTTTCAGCACACCGACGATCGTGAACCACACCTTGGACCCGCCAGGTTGTACACGCCGCCCGATCGGGTTGGTATTGCCGTAAAACAGCTTCGCCATCGTCTGGTTGATCATCACTACTGGCGGTGACTGCGCGTCGTCCCCGGGGCCGAACGAACGTCCAGCGACGACCGGAATCCCCATGGTCGCTACATAGTTCGACGTCACATACTGGTAGTAGTCGATGTTCTGCGGCGGGGCATTCGGCGAGGGCACATAGCCTTCGATGTTCGTGTCGTTCGCGTTGATCTGGCGGAGGGGCGGCAGACCACTCATCGCCGCGGTTGCCTGCACTCCCGGGACGGCCGCGAGTTGGCTCGTCAGGTTATCGAAGAACATCACGCGGCGAGTCGAGTCCTTGTAGGTCGCGCTCGGCAGGACGACGTTGAACGTCGCGAGCGTCGTCCGATCGAAACCGGCATCGACGCGCATCAGATTCCAGAAGCTACGAAGGAGCAACCCGGCCCCGACGACGAGCATCACGGCAAACGCCGTTTCGGCTACGACCAGGCCACGGCGAACGCGGTTGCGGGACGCCCCCGCCGTCGTGCGACTACCGGCATCGCGCAGGGTGAGGCCGATGCTCGCGCTGCTCAGGTGCAGCAGGGGCGCGAGCCCAAACAGCCCGCCAGTGACGATTGCGAGTGCGAGCGTGAAGAGCAGGACGCGGCCATCGAGCGCGACCGACGCCGCGCGGGGGATGCTGCCCGCGTTCGCCGCGACCAGGGCATGCACACCCCAATACGCGAGCGCGAGTCCGGCGATCGCGCCGGCAAACGAGAGCACGAGGCTCTCCGCCATGAACTGGCGCATGAGCCGACCCCGTCCAGCGCCTAACGCGGCGCGCACCGCAAGCTCCTTGTGGCGCGTCTCGGCACGCATCAGCAGCAGATTCGCCATGTTGGCGCAGGCGATGAGCAGGACGAGGGCGACCGCCGCCTGCAAGACCACGAGCGCCGTACCGATGCTCCCGACCATGTCCGCTTGCAGATCGTCGTAGCGTAACCGGTGCGTGGTAGTGGTTGGTGTATGAACTTTGGCCGGCGTGCCGGGCGCCGCCGTTGTGTCGGCGCCATCCAGCGCGGGCCACTGGGCGAGCAGCGTCTGGAGCTCGTTGCGCGCCCTCGCCAGCGTCACGTTAGGCGCGAGCCGTGCCACCATCAGCAGAAAGTGGCCGCCGCGATACTTATCTCGTTGCGCCGGATCGAGAGTCAATGGCAGCCAGATCTTCACCTTCTGGTCATGGATGTCGAAGCCCGGCGGCATGACCCCGACAACGGTCATCTTCTGGCCTTCGATGTCGATCTGTCGGCCCACGATATCAGGTCGACGGCCGAAGGCGCTTTCCCAGATCTCCGACGAGAGAATCGCGACCGGCGCCGCGTTCGGCAGAGTCTCTTCATCGGTGAAGGTCCGGCCCAGCCGCGGTGTCACGCCAAGTGTGGGAAAGATGCTCGCGCTGGCAATTGCCGAGGTCACCCGCGCCGGCGGCTCTCCATCGCCACCGATGTTCACCGCGCCCACAAAGTACGCGCCGACGTGCTGGAACGACTTGTTCCGCTCGCGAAACTCCAGGAACTCGGCGGCGTCGACAGGAAAATGATCGAGGCCGAGCTTCGTGAACTGGCTCGTGATGAACACCAGCTGGTGCGAGTTGGGGAATGGCAGCGGCTCGAGGAGGACGCCATTCAGAACGCTGAAGATCGCCGTGTTCGCGCCGATGCCTAACGCGAGCGTGAGGATGGCCACGATCGCGAACCCGGGCGCGCGTATGACGCTGCGGATGGCCCAGCGAAGGTCCTGCACGATCCGCTCGGCGCTCTGCCCCGACCACATGTCGCCCGTCACCTCGCGCACCGTCGTCACGTTGCCGAACTCGCGACGCACCGCGCGCTCCGCTTCCTCCGGCGATTCACCGCGCGAGATACGGTCGCGAATAGCCATCTCGAGATGGCTCCGGATCTCCTCGTCCAACTCTTCGCTGCGGCGCGTATGACTTCGCCAGGGACTCATGTCTCCTCCTGCGTGGGCGGCGTGAAGATTCCCGCGATTGCTTCCGACAGTTGCTCCCACCTCGACCGCTCCGCGGCGAGTCGCTTCCGCCCCGCCGGCGTCAAGCGATAGACGCGAACACGCTGTCGATTCTCCGACAACTCCCACGAGGCGGCGATGGATTGTTCGCGTTCCAACCGATGGAGGGCCGGATAGAGCGAGCCCGTGTCGACTTGCAGGACCCCACGGGAGTTGGTGCGAATGAGCTGGACGAGCCCATACCCGTGATTCGGCCCCCAGCGGAGACTTTGCAGCACGATCATGTCGAGCGTGCCCTGAAGAAGCTCGATGCGAGAGAGTGGCATTCGACGCGGGCTGTGGGTGTAGGATGACTACAGCCAATGGGTGTATGATGTCTACAGCCACAGGGCCCGTCAAGAAAAATTCTCGTAAGCGAGTTTCCCAGTCATCGCCGTGCGCGCCGAGTAAGTTTCATGGCATGACCCGCATTCGTTTTGCCTGCGTGGCCGTGCTGCTTCTGGCGGGTAGCGCTGGCGCCGGCGCACAGTTGCCCGGCCGGGGCAGTAGCATGGGCATCGGCCGATCGCCGACCAGCGACGACCCGGCGATGAAACAGATTGGCCCCGAACTCGAGCTGCGACTCGCCAATGGCGTGAACATCATCATCGCCCACGCCAGGGATCTGTCGCTCACGAGCGACCAGCTGAGTCGCGTCGCCGTGATCAAGCGGCGGCTGGATTCGCTGAACACGCCGTTGATGCGGCAGCTGGAGTATCTCGAGCGGCTCAACCACGAGCACGAGGTGCCGCACTCGCGTGGCGATCTCCCCGACCCGCCGAATCCCGCCCTCGACCGCACGCTCGACTCCCTGCGCACGAACCTGCACAGCTCCGAGGACGATGCGTACGAAGTCTTGAATGGAGCTCAACTCCAGCGGGCCTTGCAGATGATCAAGGAGGCCCGAACGAACGCTGCCCTGGCGGTGGGACGGGACAGGAGACCCTGAACTCGGGCGCTCCCGTCCCTCAATCCGGGAGCTTCACGGTGTCGACGGACAACGTCGACCCCACCTTCGCGCGCACATCCACCATTCGCTTCGACGCCAGATCGTTCAGTTGCTCGATGTTCTCGCGGAGTCCCGTCGTTAGGTGATCGAGTAGTCGCTGCTGTGCTTCCGTAGGCGCGCCGGACGAGGCTTCGATCGCCCCGAGCAGATCGAAAGCGCGGCCGATTGGACTGCCGAATCCTTGAGCGCGAAAACGCGGCCGAAGGGAATCCAGACGCGAGGTCACGTCGCGAAGCGCGCTGTCCGCCGCCGCGACGGCGGCCGAGCTCTTCGCGTCCTTCAGCGCCGCGCGCAACTGCCTGGCTTCCACGTCCGTGCGCTCGAACAGCTTCACCCCATCCGTGAACGCACGATTCAACTCACCGATCTTCATGCCGGCATCGATCCGTGCCCGCAGGGCTTCGGGGCTCGCGTTGACACGTGGATCGCTGCGTACCTGCACCTTCTGCGTCACCTCCCGCCCATTCGCGATGAGCTTGACGGTGTACTCGCCGGGAAGAACGTACGGCGCACGGAGCGTCCCGAACCAGCCTTCCTCGTCGGGCGGAGGCGGCACCTTGAACTGATGCCGCAGATCCCAGACGACGCGATGCATTCCCTTTCCACCGGGCCCCGTCATCTCCTGCACCAGCGCGCCGTCGGCGGAGAAGAGCTGAATCTTCACGACGTGGGCGCTGTCAGGTCGAGGCGCGCTGTCGCCGCTCGTGCGAGGACCCCGAACCGACGGCATCGGCAAACCTGCCATCATCACCGGAGCCGTCTCCTTTAGCATATACGAAACAAGAGCGCCAGTGGGCGGATTGGGCGCCGCGAACTTGGCGGAGCCGGGGAACGGGAGCATGCGCCATTCATAGATCTCCGTCGCCGGCCGAATCGGAAAGAGCTGGACGTCCTCGCTGAACGACGACGGATCGCCCGCCTCGAGTGGCGCGATATCGTCGAGAACGATGATGCTGCGGCCATGCGTCCCGAGGACGAGATCGTTGTTGCGGTCGTTGACGATGATCCGGTCCACGATCACGCGCGGCATGTTGCCACTCGCAATCGTCCAGTGCCGCCCGCCATCGTGCGTCCAGTAGAGGCCGAACTCCGTGCCGGCAAAGAGCAGATTGGGATTCTTCGGATCCTCCTCGAGGGTCTTCACCACGATGCCGTCGGGAAGATCACCGGCGATCGATGCCCACGTCGCGCCACCGTCCATGCTCTTGAAGAGGTAGGGCTTCATGTCGTCGTCGTTGTGTCCATCGAATGCCACGAACGTCGTCCGAGGCTGATAGCGCGACGCGAGTACCTTGCTCACCCAGCGCGCGCCAGGCAGTCGGAATCGCGAGGTCAGGTCGGTCCAGTGCGCGCCGCCATCGGTCGTCGTCTGCACATTGCCGTCGTCCGTGCCGACGTAGAGGGTGCCAGCCGCCTTTGGCGACTCGCTGATCGTCGTGATCGTCCCGTAGTCGCTAACGCCGTCGTCGCGCGACGGCATGTCCGCATCGCGCGGCGGCACGCCGGCGCCTAACGGGAGCTTCTTCCATTCCTGGTTCTTTGTCAGATCCGGACTGATCTCTTTCCAAGTGGAGCCGCGATCGTAGGACCGGAACAGCTTGTTGCCGCCGAAATAGTACGTGTTTGGATCGTTAGGCGACAACAGGATCGCCGTGTTCCAGTTGAAGCGGTACTTCTCCTTTCGGTCCGACGACACGGGTGTGATTCCCCTCTCCTCGCGCGTCTCCAGGTCGACGACATACGCCCGGCCGCTCTGCGAGTTGGCGTAGATCACGCGCGGATCGCGCGGGTCGACGGCCGCCTGAAACCCGTCGCCATAGGCGATGTTCACGACGTCGCTGTTCGTTATTCCGACCTTCGCGTACGTCCGGCTGGGCACGCCCCACGTGCCGTTGTCCTGCGCACCGCCGTAAATCCAGTACGGCTCGCGGGAGTCGATCGCGATGTCGTAGAACTGGCCGATCGGCAGATTGTCCACGAAATCCCAATGCCGCGCCCCATCGTACGTGAAGTACAACCCGCCGTCGTTGCCGAGCATCATGTGATCCGGGCGGCGCGGATCGATCCAGAGCGCGTGGTGATCGACGTGAATGCGCTCGTAGGTCGAATCACTCCTGAAGTTCTTGCCACCGTCGTTCGATACGAAGAGCGGCGTGCCCAGGAGCCACACGTGGTCGGGATGCTGCGGGTCCACGCGGATCTGGCTGTAGTAGCTCGGCCGTGGATCGACCGGGTTCTGCCGTGTCCACGTCGTGCCACGATCCATCGACCGAAAGACGCCGCCGTTCTTGTTCTCGATCACCGCGAAAACGACGTTCGGATCGCTCTTCGAGATGTCGATGCCGATGCGGCCGGTGTTGCCGCCTGGCAACCCATTCGTTAGGCGCTCCCAGCTGTCGCCACCGTCGAGCGAGCGCCAGAGCGCGCTGCCCGGCCCGCCGCCGGCGAACCCAAAGGCTCGTCGCCGGCGCTGATACGTCGCGGCGAACAGCGTGCGCCCATCGCGGTCCATCGCCACGTCCACCACACCCGTGTTCTCGTCGACGCCGAGAACCTTCTGCCACGTCTTACCGCCGTCTCTGGTGCGATACAGGCCACGCTGTTCGTTAGGCCCCCAGAGGTGGCCGACCGCCGCCACGAAGACGATGTTCGGATCTCGCGGGTCGATGACGATGCGACCGATCGTCTGCGTCTCGCGCAGACCCATGTGCTGCCAGGTCGTGCCTCCATCGAGGGAGCGATACACGCCGTCTCCCCAGGTCGAGCTCTGCCGACTATTCGCCTCGCCCGTGCCGGCCCAGATGATGTTTGGATCGCTCGGCGCGATGGCGATGTCCCCGATCGACAGCGCCGTGCCGTAGCCATCGAAGACGGACTCCCATGTCACGCCATTGTTTCGACTCCGAAAGATCCCGCCCGACGCCGTGCCGACGAAAATGATGCGCGGATCATCCGCAACCGCCTCGATGTCATCGATGCGGCCGCCGAAGGAGGCAGGACCGATGTGTCGCCAGCTCGTCGCGCCGGGCCAGACGGCCACGTCGACACGCGGCTGAATGGCGGGAACAACGGGAGCTTGCGCGCCGCGCTGATTCTGTGCGCGCGCCGAGACACCGAACGTAGCGAACAGAACGACGAGGACTGCGTGACGCATGATTGCTTCTCGAGTGAGGTGGTGGCCTGATCATGGCACACGCATCGCGCGTCGGCCACCCGCGCCGGGTTCTTGCCCGTAGTAGCTTGCTGGCACAACGCCCAACACTCAGCGCTCAACGCACCGTGTCCACAGACGCCGCTCGCGAATCCGCCGTCGCCGCGCCCCGTGCGCGATCCACCGAAGAGGCGGATGTCTCGGAGTACCGGTGGCTCATCCTGCTCGGGCTCATCACCGCGGCGATCATGGAGGTGCTGGACACCACGATTATCAACGTGGCGCTGCCGCAGATGGCGGGAAACCTGGGCGCGACCATTCAAGAGATCGCGTGGGTGAGCACCGGTTACATCCTCTCGAACGTCGTCGTGCTGCCGATGACGGCGTTCTTCACGGCCACCTTCGGGCGCAAGAATTACCTCGGCTTCTCGATCGTCCTGTTCGTCGTCGCCTCCTTTCTCTGCGGCACCTCGAACAGCCTGGGCGAGCTGATCGTATGGCGCGTGTTGCAGGGCGCGGGCGGCGCGGCCCTGCTATCGACAGCGCAGGCCACCTTGCGTCAGATCTTCCCGCGCGAGCAGCAGGGGTTGGTGCAGGCCATCTTCATCATGGGCATCATCGTCGCGCCCACACTTGGCCCGACACTCGGTGGGTGGATCACCGACAATTATCACTGGGGCTGGTGCTTCTTCATCAACGTGCCGATCGGCATCGTGGCGTTCTTTCTCGTCACGACCTTCCTCCACGATCCGCCTAACGCTAAGCGGCGAAGCGGACCCGTCGACTGGCTTGGCATCGGATTGCTGATGGTTGGCCTCGCGTGTTTGCAATACGTCCTCGAGGAGGGACGCGAGAAGGATTGGTTCAACGACGCGCTGATCATTCGATTGAGCATCGTTGCCGCGGTGTCATTGGTGGCGATGGTCTGGTGGGAGCTCTCGAAGCATAACGAGCACCCCATCGTCAACTTCAGGATCCTCAAGAACCGCGATCTCGCCGGCTCGATCTTCCTGTTCATCACGCTCGGCTTCGGTCTCTACGGCGGCGTGTTCCTGTTTCCGCTGTTCACGCAGAACCTCCTGCATTTCACGCCGACCGAGACAGGGCTGACGTTGATGCCCGGCGGCATCGCGACCGCGTGCACCGCGATCGTCTGCGGCCGCCTGCTGAACGGCGCCAAGCCCCTCGTCGACGCGCGAATCCTCATCTATATCGGCATCGCGATCTTCATTTACTCGATGTGGAAGCTCGGCCACCTAACGACTGCCGCGGGCGAGGCGGACGCACGCTACCCGTTGATCATCCGCGGCGTCGCGCTCGGCTTCCTCTTCACACCGATCAACAACGTCGCGTACGCGAACCTCAAGCCGAGCGAGGCGCAGGAGGCCTCGGGGTTGATCAACCTGGCGCGCCAGCTCGGCGGCTCCTTCGGCATCGCGCTCATCGGGACGTATCTCGAGAGCCGGACGGCACTGCACCGCGCCGATCTCGTGGCCAACGTCTACGCCTCCAATCCCGCGTTCATCGAGCGCTTTCAGGGCGCGCTCCAGCATTTTATCGGGTTGGGTTACGCGTATGTGAAAGCCCAGGCCGCGGCGTATGCCTCGATCGACCAGGCGCTGACTGCCCAGGCGCTGATGCTGAGCTACAACGATACCTGGATGCTCATCCTCAAGAGCTTCATCCTCACTGCGCCAGCGATTCTAGTAATCCGCAAGCCCAAGGGGAGGGCGGCCGCTGGGGAAATGCATTGAGGGTGGTTGGTGGTTGGTGGTTGGTGGTTGGTGGTTGGTCGGGAAAAGAAAAAGCCGGCGAGCAAAGCTCGCCGGACTCCGACTTCACCAGCCACAAATCACCAACCACTAGTCACTAGTCCGTGTGCGTACACCCCGTCGTGCGCCGCGAGTCCGCGAGCTGAGTGATCTTCCAGTCGCTGCCCACCTTCAGCAGCATGAAGGCGTCGACGCCGCAATGACTGAATGCCTTGTTGCGGTGGAAGGTGTAGTAGGCCCACACCTGCGCGACGTCGCCGTCGATGCGGACTTCGGGATCGTAGATTCGCTCATTCCAGACGTCACCGGCCGGCGCCGACGCAATCGCGCCGCCGAACGCCGTGGGCATCGTTAGACGTACCGCCGGTGGGCCGCCGCGGGTCGACACGCCGACGAGTCGAGCGGTTGTATCGAATGCCTGACGAAGCAGCGATGTGTCACGCGTCCGCATCGCGTCGAACACCTTCTGTACCGTCGCGAGAACAGCGGCGCGGTCGCCATCCTGTGCGTGAGCTGGCGCGGCGCCGGCGAGGAGCGCGAAAACGGCGAGAGTGCGAAGTCGCATCGAGAACTCCTTGTTGCTGGGCCTGGTGGGTGAGGTCGAACGCTATAGCTACGCGAAGTCGTTCGCCATCGCGCCGGGCCCTTCCCCCCTCTGCGTCCAGGAAACCACTTTGCATTCGTGGCGTATCAGTTTTGGACTCTTCTCGCGGTGGCGGACGATGAGCCTCTTTTCCCTCTCTCGCTGGCGTCCACAGCACCTACTCCTTTCCTGGGTTGCCTACTGGACTGCATTGCTCGCGGTGACGTTTGGCCCAGCGGTGCCGGCCATCCTGCGCGCAACTGGCGCGGCTCCGGGAAAGGGTGAGATCAGCTTCAACTTCGCCGACGGAATCTTCAGTCTCGTCGTGAAGCAGGCAGGTCAGGTGCTCTGGACTGGATCAGTGCATTTCCTGACGGCCGCCCTATGGATAGCGGTGCCACCAATGGTGCTCTGGCTCCTCTGGCTGCGGGCCCGTTCCGGTTCCGTCACGACCGAGGCGAGCACTGTCAGGACGTAGTGCTCGCTCTCGGTCGTGCGGCCAAAATCCGCAACATGATCACCCCATGACTCGGCACCTCCGCGGCATACTCGCGGCGGAAGGTTCCTCGATCTTCGTGCGCCCAGAGATCGCGCACAGTGGCCGAATCCACGTGGAGGCCGATGCGCGCGAAGGAGGCGGTGATCTTGGCGGGAGAGGCCGAGCGATTGAGCAGAGCGACAGCACGCGAGCCGTCGGCGAGCGGCTTGGCCCAGACCTGCAGCTCTGACCTCTCCTCCCAGACGAGGATGCCCTGCTTGCCCAGCGAATCCTGATCGACGGCGATCACCTCGCGATTGGTCAGGATCTCCTTCGTCGCCGGCGACATCGTGCGTACGTCATGGCCGGCCATCAGTGGCGCGGCCATGATCGCCCACAGGCTGAAGTGCGCGCGATACTCGTCGTCGGTCATGCCGCCGTTGCCCACCTCGAGCATGTCGGGGTCGTTCCACGCGCCCGGCCGGGCGACTGTGCTATGCTGTGAGCTCTGATCGAGGTTGGAGAGCATCGACGGCCAGTTGTCGCCGATGTCGTCCGTCGTCCTCCACAAGTTGCCGATTGGAGGCGCCCAATCCCACGGCTGATTTGATCCCCATTCGCAGATACTCAACACGATCGGGCGGCCGGAGCGAGCGAGGGCGTCGCGGAATTTCGCGTATTGGGTATGCGCTACGAGGCCGGAGGCGTTGCACCAATCCTCCTTCACGTAGTCCACGCCCCACGACGCGTAGGTCCGGGCGTCCTGTAGCTCGTGGCCGAGCGTCCCCGGCCTTCCCTGGCAGGTCTTGGTGCCGGCGTCAGTGTAGATGCCGAACTTCAGGCCTTTGCTATGGACATAATCGGCCAGCGCCTTGATGCCGTGCGGGAAGCGCGCGCTGTCCGCGACGATGACGCCGTGCGAGTCGCGCGCTGTCTGCCAGCAGTCGTCGATGACGACGTAGCGGTAACCGGCGTCGCGCATGCCGCTCGAGGCGATGGCGTCCGCTTCCTGTCCGATGAGCTGCTCGCTGACGTCGCAGCCGAAGTGGTTCCAGCTGTTCCATCCCATTGGCGGGGTGCGCGCCAGGCCATTGTCGAGAAGAGTGGGCGGGGTCGCGGCTCCGAACGTGAACAGCGAAATCGCTAGAGCGCTGATGATGCCGAGTCGAGTGAGCACGATTCCTCCGCTGCATGCCTCTCACGAGGATATCGTCAAATGCCGGCTCCGTCGCCAGGTGCTCTAGTCGGAGGCCTCGCGGCCGCTCGACCTTTGGCTTCTCTTCGGCGATTTTCGCCTCACGTCGCCTTGCCGCGCACTCACGTCACCTTGCGCGTGCTCACGTCGCCTGACCATGCACTTACTCAGGTGGTCTGGCACTCACGTCATCTCGCCACGTGCTCACGTCACCTTGCCGCGACCTCACGTCCCCTGACCATACACTCACGTCGCCTTGCCACGCACTCACGTCACCTTGCCACGTGCTCACGTCACCTTGCCGCGACCTCACGTCCCCTGACCATACACTCACGTCACCTTGCCACGCGCTCACGTCATCTGGCCAGACACTCAGGTGAGCTGCTCTCGACTCGATATCATCTTGCCACAACTCGATGCTGCTTGCTCCAGACTCGACGAGTGCTTCCGTAGAGCGCAAGTCATTACGCCGACTTCTCGATCGCGCTCGCGGCCTGAAGGAGACGAACGTCCGGCTCGACCACTTTGTCGATGATCCCGTAGCGGCGCGCCTCTTCCGCGGACATGTAGTGATCGCGATCGAACTCGCGCTCGATGCGCTCGAGCGGCTGCCCGGTGTGCTTGCCGAGCAGCTCGAACATCTTCGATCGCATGTACAGAATCTCCTTCGCCACGATCTCGATGTCGGCGGCGCTGCCCCTCGCTGCACCGCCTGACGGTTGATGCATCATGATTCGCGCATGAGGCAACGCGCTGCGCTTTCCTTTGCGGCCGGTGGCAAGGAGGAAGCAGCCCATGCTCGCGGCCATGCCCATGCAGATCGTCGCGACGGGTGACGACAGATGCTGCATCGTATCGTAGATCGCGAGCCCCCCTGACACGTCGCCGCCGGGTGAGTTGATGTAGAGCTGGATGTCCTTGCCCGGCGCGTCGGCCTCGAGAAAGAGCAGTTGCGCGATGATGATGTTCGCAACGTCGTCGTTGATCTCCGAGCCGAGGAAGATTATCCGGTCCATGAGCAGACGCGAAAAGATGTCGTAGCTCCGCTCACCGCGACTGGAGCGCTCGATGATGTAGGGTACGTGTAGACTCGTCATGGCTTGTCAGGAATCGATGGCGGCCTCGCCGGCCGCGTGCAGGGCGTCGGTGAGCGCACGCGCGAGCGCGCGGGCTGCCGCCGGGGATCGATGCGCAGGATGCGCGGCCGGAACGACGCACCACGCGTCCCCCGGTAAAGAATATACTACGGCGTCGGTGCGGGTCGTGCGCGACGCACCGTTGGCCGGCGGCGATAGTGGATGGGTAGCCGTCGTTAGGTTCTCGCCGACGACCGCGGGCGCCAGTGGACGGGCGACCACGACCGGGACCGCGCCTCGGCGAACGGCCTGGCGTGCCCGGGCGTCGAGCACGCGCTCGGCGACGAACGCGATCAGGACGCGCTCGCTCCGGCCGTTCATCGCCTCGCGTGCTTCGGCCAGGGTGAGCAAACCGAGCTGTCCCGCGAGGCGCGCGCCAACGGCTTGCCAGAGATGGCGTACGGTGTAGCGCGCCGCCGAGGTGCGCCCTTCGGGCGCGTCGAGAATTTCCTTCCGCCGATAAAAATGAACCGTGTTGACGGTGAAGCTCGACGTCGTTGCCTCATCGATGCCGAGTGACGTCAGGCAGTCGCCGACGAGGCGAGCGACATCGTCCGCCTCCAGCGGCATGGACGGATCGGGCACCGCTCGCGTGCGCCAGGCGTCGAGTTCCTGCTCGATCTCACGCACGGCGTCCGCGCGCAATCCCATTCGAGACGCTACCGGAGGATCGCCGCGACGCGCGCCCGGTCGTCGATGCGCTCGTGCTGTTGTTGGACGCTGTTCGCTCGACATGCCTCTACCTACGGGCGAGCCGTGGGACGAGCCGGTGCCGTCGGCTCCTCCACCAGGGAGCGCGCCGCGTCGATCGCTTCAACACTGGCAATCACCAACCGAAGCTGAACGACGGTCGCTTCCTTCTCGAGCGCACCGAGCTGAGTCGGTTGGAAGCGCTGGGTGGAGTGCCCGGTGAGCCCGGTGCCGGCGGCCCTCTCGATATCGGGCGCATCTAGACCGGGCCCGTCCAGATCGAGCGAATCATCGGCCTCGGCCGGCGCGCGAAGGGACTGCGGGGGCCGCCGGAGATTCCGCGCCATGATCGCGGCATCGTTAGGGAGCGCGTCGTCGGCGCCGAAACTGTATTTGGTGAGCTCGTCGAAACGGGGTCGGAAAGGATTGCCCGGTCCACTGCCATGCAGGTCTCGCCTGCTACTAACGCCGAGCGTCGGCGGCAGCGGACGAGGACGTTCCGGACCGCCCGGCAGCTCTCGTCGGAAGTGCACATCGATGAGACCCAGCGCGCCGTTGTCCCGGCCGCCATCGGGCCCGAAGACTCGTTCGTCGCCCTCGGCGACGACCGTGAATCGGCCGTCTTCGTCTGATGAGATGGGTCGCTCGAGCTCCTCCGTGCACCACGCGTCGATGACGAGACCGCCGGCGGTCACGTTGCGTCCGTCGATGCTCACCTCGGCAACGCAGCGCAACGGTCCGAAGTTGCGAAGGCGAAGGGCGTAGACCTGGCCAGGACGCGCCAGCACGTGTCCCGAACCGATCTCGCGAACACCAACGCCCTTCCCGCGCGGCACTACCTCGACTGCGAAATCCCCGATACGCATGTGACGACTCCGTCGTGGCCTGTCTGATTGTAGTAGTGGTACAAGAGTGGTGTCAAGACGGTGATCACCGATCACAGGCCACTAATCACCGTCCCCGGAATACGTCTTGCCTCCCTACCGCGGGCCGGAGAATCACATTCACCACGGGCTGAGGGAGAGAAAAAGTATGGAGATGGAGTCACTCAAAGAGCTGTACATCGACGAGCTCAAGGATCTCTACAGCGCGGAGAAGCAACTGGTGAAAGCGCTGCCGAAGATGGCAAAAAATGCGACCAATCCTGAGCTGAAGGACGCGTTCACCACTCATCTTCAGGAGACCGAAGGGCATGTCGAGCGACTCGAGCAGATTTTCGAGATGCTCGGTGAGCGGCCTGGTGGCAAGAAGTGCAAGGGGATGGAGGGCCTCGTCGAAGAAGCCAAGGAGCTGCTCGAGGAGGACGCGACCGAAGCAGTGCTCGACGCTGGTATGATCTCGAAGGCGCAGCATGTCGAGCACTATGAGATGGCGGGTTACGGTACCGTACGCACGTACGCGCGGCTGCTCGGCCTCGACGATCAGGCCGATCTCCTTCAGGAGACGCTCGATGAAGAGGGCCACGCGAACGAGCTCCTGACTCAGATCGCCGAATCTTCGGTCAACCTCGAGGCGGAAGCGGGCTCCGAGGACGAGGAGTCAACCAGCAGTGGCAGCGACCGCCAGGTCCCGCGCAAAGTGTCGAGGGAAAGTGCGCGCACTAGCGCTCGTGGCAACCGCAGCCGAAGCACCAGCCGGACGACCTCCCGCTCGTCTCAGACGCGAGCTCGCTGACGGCGGCACGACGCACGGCGCTCGTTAGGCAACGCCCCGCGTCTTCGGGGAGCGCAGCGACTCCGGGCTTCGCATTAAGAGCAGACTAAGAAGTCCGCCGTGTGAGAATGATCACGGCGGACTTCTGGCATGGGCGAGTATTTCGCATGTTCGGTCGCCGACGTGCGACCGCGCGACGCCAGGCGCGGCGCGGGACATCCACAGATCGGAGAAAGTCCATGATCCGTACGACCATCCGTTTTCTTGCCGCCGTTGCGATCGTAGCTGCCGCTGCGTGTTCGGATTCGACGACGTCGCCCTCCAGTATCTCACCAATGCTGATACCGGCGTTTCAGTCGACGCCAGCCGGCTATAGCTCGACGGACAATTCCTTTTCCGCGAGTAGCGACGCCGGCGTTCCGTGGAAGCCGGACCGCAATGCCCGAGATGATGGTGGCATGATGGGCGGGGGACTCCGTCCCGAATTCTTCGGCGGCATCGGCCTCGCCAGGGGCTGGGATCGCGGCCCATTTGGATTGAGCGACTTCCCGACCATTTGCGTCTTCTCCAGCACGACTGGCCGCGTTACTTGCCCCGACGTCACCACGCGCAGAGGACTGACGGTCTCGCGGTCGTTCGCGTTCACGGACGCTTCCGGCGCAGTTCAGCAGGTGCCCGGTGCGACGACGAACACGATCAACGCACAGGTCACCGTGACCGGAACCGTGACGCGCGACGAAGGCGAGATCACGTCGCAGATTCAGGAGAATAGCAGTCGCACGGTGAGCGGACTGGCGGCGGGCAGCACGCAGCGCACAGTGGACAGCAAATCGATGGCTTCCGAGCAGTCGTCGGGGAAGACAGACGACGGCACGTCATTCACCGCGTCTCGCGCTGTCGGCGACACCGTGACCGGTCTTGTCGTTCCGCTTCAGGATGGCCGTCCCACGTTCCCGACGGCCGGAACGATCATCCGCGAAATGACGGCGACGATCACGGTGAGCGGCAAGTCTCCCGCAAGCGCGTCGCACCGCGAAGTGATCACGTTCGATGGCTCGACGACGGCGAAGGTGGTGATCACGAAGAACGGTACGACGAAGAACTGCACGATGCCTTTGCCCTTCGGCCGATTGCAGTGCCAGTAGTCATCGGCACCTAGCTCGAGAAAGAGAAGCGGGGGGGGGGGGGGGGGGGGG
>DASXPH010000092.1:0-30746 GCA_036493735.1 Gemmatimonadaceae bacterium | reverse complement strand
GACGACGAGGCCGACGGCAACGAGCACACCGCCTCGCTTGAACACGTCGAACAGCACATCACGTCGCTGCGCGCCGAGCGCCATGCGAATGCCAAACTCACGCGTTCGCTGCTGCATGGCGTACGACGTCACGCCGTAGATGCCCAGCCCGCACAACAGCAGCGCCAACACGGCGAAGCCGGTCATCAAGAGCGCCGCGTACGTGCGCCGCTGGATCGATCTCGCGATCACGTCGCGCATGGGGCGGATGCGCTCCACCGGCTGATTGGGATAGAGCGACTGAATTTTCTCGCGCGCGCTCTGTCCGAGCGTGAGCGGATCAGCGCCGGCGCCGCGGATGTAGAGGCTCATCGAGTTCAGCACGTGATACGTCTCGTCCTGCGTGTACGGCAGGTACACGGCCGGCCCTGGCGGCGTGTCGACGGCGCGCTGTCGCAGGTCCGACACCACTCCCGCGATCTCACGCATGCGAGGCTCGCCGGTGCTGCGGCTGCCCAGAGAGAGATAGCTCACGGCGATGCGCTTGCCGATCGGATCCTCGGTCGGGAACAACCGCCGCGCGGCTTCGACGTTGATGATCACGACCGGCGGACGACCGGCGTCGTCGCGGTCGGTGAAGAATCGTCCGTGCACCAACGAAACGCCTAACGCCTTGAAGTAGTCGGCGCTGATCCAACATCCCTCCGTCGACGGCTCGCGGCCGGGCACATTCGGGCGATCCGCAAAGCGGATGATCGCGGCGTTGGCGCGCGTCGATGGCATGCAGTCGGAGATCGCAGCGGCCGTCGCGCCGGGAACACTACCAGCGGCGCTGAGGACGCTCCGCCAGAACGCGTAGCCCTCGGGACTGTCGTAGTTCGTCCGTAGATACGCCGAGACTATTCGCTCCGGTCGATAACCAAGCGGTACCGACTGGATTCGCATGAAGCTGCGCACCAGCAGCCCCGCGCCCACGGTGAGCACCACCGCGCACGCAATCTCGGTAACGATCAACACGCCGAAGGGGCGTTGCGCGCGGCCGGTCTCGGTGCGTGCTCCGCGGAACGCTGCAGCGAGATCGAGCTTCAGCAGCGTACCGGGAAGCAGCGCGAAGATGATGCTACTCAGGGCCACGACTCCAACGCTGACCGCGATCGCGGCGCCGCTCAGCTGCAGCCCGTCCAAACGCGAAAGCGAGATGAGAGAGTAATGACGCATCGCGCCGATGGTGATCAGGCCGACGACAATGCCCAACACACCGCCGGCGGCGCTGAGCAACAGGCCTTCGATCAAGAGCTGTCGACGAAGGCGCGCGCGACTGGCGCCAAGTCCGAGGCGCACCGCCAGCTCCGGTGCGCGCTTGATGGAATGCGCCAGCAGCATCGCCGCGGTGTTGAGGAGGATCACGAGCAGCACGAGCGCCACCGCCGTCATCATGATGTCCAGCTGGCGGGCGATGGAGCCGACAACGAAGTCGCGCAGTGGCGTGAGCCGTGCCTGGACGTCGGCCGGCTCACGATCGGCGCGGCGCAGAATGGCCGTGAGCTCCTGCTCCGCCACTTGCGGAGCAATACCGGGCTTCAGTCGGCCGACGACATCGAGGAACTTGTTGGCTCGCCAGTTCATGAAATCCCACGACGGCTCCGTCGTGAGCTTGAGCCACACGTCAACGTCGGCGTAGAGATCCGGCATGGGCGGCATCACACCGACGATCACCGATGGGACGTCCTCGATGTGGATGATGCGGCCGATGACGTGCGGATCGCCGCCGAGCTGGGTTTTCCAAAACTTGTATGAGACGAGCAGCGTGCTGTTGTGAAGGTCGTGGAATTCGTCCGGCACGAACCAACGCCCGAGCAGCGGACGGATGCCGAGCACATTCACGAAGTCCCGCGTCGGCGCTGCACAATTCACGACACGCGGCTCGCCGTCCCCCGTCCACACCTCGGCGAAGCCCGGAATGACGGCGGCGAGGTTAGTGAACGCGGTGCTCTGATCACGAAAGTCGCGAAAGTCGGGGCCGGACATCGCGCGCCGGTCGTCGCCGAGCGAGCGGGCGTGCGAGGAGAGCATGTACAACTGTTCGGCTTGTGGGAATTCCAGCGGCGCGAGCAGCACCTGATGGAAGACGCTGAACATCGCCGCGTTGAGTCCCAGCCCCAGGCCGAGCATGAGTACCACCACGCCGGTGAAGCCCGGGTTCCTCCGGAGAAGGCGAAGCCCGTAGCGGACGTCTTGCACGATCGATTCGACGCCCGGCAGCAGCTCCTGGCCGCGTGCATCTTCCTTGATATAGGTAGGATTGCCGAAGAGCCGCTTGGCCTGGTCTGGCGCTTCTTCGGGAGGCGTTCCTCTCGCGACCAGTAGCTCCGCACGCATGTCGAGGTGTGACTGCAGCTCCGCCGCGAGGTCGTCTTCGATACTTCGGCTACGGAAGACGCCGAGCAGGCGCGAGGTGAGCGACCGCAGCCGCTGTACAAGAGCACTCATATCATGCGTAGCGCAGCAGAGCGCTCACACCCTGGACGATCTGCGACCAACTGCGCTCTTCTCGGGCGAGTTGCTGGCGGCCGGCGGCGGTGAGCCGGTAATATTTCGCGCGACGGTTGTTCTCGGTGGATTTCCACTTCGACGTGATCCAACCTGTCTGCTCGATTCGGCGCAGCGCGGGATAGAGCGAGCCCTCTTCCACGCGCAGCGCATTATTCGAGACCTGCTGGATGTGGAGCGCGATGCCGAAGCCATGCATGACACCGAGTTGCGCGAGCGTCTTCAACACGATCAGATCGAGCGTGCCCTGGAGCGCATCGTTGCGTGGCATGATCCATACTCGGCGGCTCTCCCATAGATGTCAAGGGGAGCCTTCCCCGGTACCGCTTGCGCTCACCGCGATCGAGGCGAGCGGAACACGAATGTTATGAGGAGACAAACGAAATGCCGAAGCACACGGAGTTACAGCTCGAGACACAGGATGGAGTTTGCCCGACGCACGCGTTTCAACCGGAGGGTGAAGGTCCGTGGCCCGGTGTGTTGATGTTCATGGACGGCATCGGCATGCGGCCCGCGCTCTGGACGATCGCCGACCGCGTTGCCGGGCAGGGCTATTTCGTGCTGCTGCCGAATCTCTTCTACCGTGTGGGTTACAATGCCGAATACGGCGTGAGCGTGTTTTCAGATCCGGAAAAGCGCGCTGACCTGATGACGCGTATCATGCCCTCGGCGAATCCAACGAACGTCATGCGCGACACCGATGTGTTGCTCGGGTACATGGACGGTCTCGAGGACGTGCGCGCGGAGAAGATCGGAATTACAGGATATTGCATGGGCGGTCGCCTCGCGATGTACGCCGCTGGGCACTACGGCGATCGCATCGCGGCCGCGGCGGCCTATCATCCGGCTGGCCTGGCCACCGATTCGCCGGACAGCCCGCACCGCCTCGCTGACAGAATGAAGGCGACCATCTATGTGGGAGCGGCGATGGAGGATCAGAGCTTCGACGCGGCGCAGCAGGCGCGGTTCGACGAGGCTCTGAGGGATGCCAGCGTCACACACACAATCGAGCAGTATCATGCGCGCCATGGCTTCGTGCCGCCGGACACGCCGACATACGATCCGGGAGCGGCAAAGCGGCACGACGAGACGCTCTTTGCGTTGTTCGCGAAGATGCTTTCGTAGCTACTGCTGATCGCGCGTCACACGCGGCCAGGGGCTCTCGGGGAAGGGCCGCGGGCCGCGAGAGCCCTTAGCGTCGTTCCAGGAACCCTCTGCCTTCGAAGATCGCGGGCATCGCCCTTTCGATTCGCGCCGTCCGCGTCGCGGATTGCTTGGCCGCCGCAAAATGGTACAGGTAGCTCCTCTGCCGGCCCGGCGTCAGCGCTTCGAATGCGCGCTTGAAACGCGGGTCTTTTCGGAATCGCTCGCTCAGCTCCTCGGGAACCGGAAAATCCTCGGTCTTCTTCGGCTTCATGCGCTGCCCAGCCTTCTCGACTGCGATGGCCTCGCGGACGTAAGACTTGATGGTTGCCGCCCTCGTCGTGATCTCCTTCGCGCTCGTGAACTTCATCACGCGCGCGGCGTGCACCTGGCCGAGCTGCACGAGAAGCTTCTTCGGGTCTTTCAGCAGGGCGCCCTGAAAGAAGCCGAGCGCGAAGTACTCTTTGAAGCCCTGCATGATGACAATGTTCTTTCCATCCACGGTGTAGGTGGGCTTACCCCACTTACACTCCTCCTGCATCCCCAAGTCGGCGAGCGTCCGCCGCATCGCCGCGATCTCGGGCTTCCAGCGCTCTCGATACGCCATTTCCATAAGGGCACGAACCTCCACTGTCATTTGGCCCAAACGTGTTACCCTCCGACTTCGTTGTCTGCAATCTTGACTCCGACCGGACTCTGACCTTCATGCGAATCGTGCGAGCTCTTTGCCTGGCGTCTCTCGGCGCCGCGATGCTGTCGGCCCGTAGTGCGGGAGCACAGGACACCCGAGACGTGGCGATCCGCCTTCACCGGGCGGGTGACACGATATCTATCCGCGACGCGACCGTCACCATCGATCATACCATCGAGGCCGGAACCACCGACGCCGCGGGCATCGTTCGGGTTCCCGACCTGCTCGATGGTGGCCACATCATCGAGGTGGTCGCGCGCGGCTACCAGGCGTATTTCGACAACTTCACAACTGGCGCGAACGTTCCACAGCCCATCCAGCTCGAGCTCCTCCCGATTCCGGCGTCGGACACGGCGAAGGCCAAGGGAGAAGAGACCGCCCTCACCTTCGCCGGCTTCGATGCTCGGCGAGCGAAAGGGCAGGGCAAGTTCTTCACGCGCGCACAGCTCGACGCGGCATCGGGACGTCCAGTTTCGAATCTGCTCAAGATGGATGCGGGCGCGTTTATTGCCTCCGGTTCGCACGGAGAGTCTCTTCTCGCCATGCAGTCACGGGCGAAGGCGTCGTCACCGTGCTACGCCGCGGTGGTCCGCGACGGCCTTCGGATCTATCCGTTCGCGGGCGCCAACCCGCCGGACCTCGACAAGATCTTCGCCGAGGAGCTCACGGGGGTCGAGTTCTATCAGAGGCCTGCGGCCGTGCCGGCCGAGCTTCATGACGCCGCAGCGTGCGGGGCGCTCATACTCTGGACGCGGTCAGCAAAATCTTAACGGCGCGAAGTGCCGAAGGGCGCGAAGTCCCATACTGCGCCAGGTCCCAAACGGCGCTGAGTTCCGAAGGGCGCTGAGTTCCGAAGGGCGCTGAGTTCCGAACGTCGTTAAACGACATTTGGGAGATCATGAGGGCCCCGTCGGCTGAGTCGCTCGCAAGCTTCGAAAGGCGCGTACCGAGAGGATGATGCCGAATGTTCCCGAGACGCCGAGTGCGTAGAGGGTCCAGATGAAGAAGAAGGCGCCGGCCGATCGTTTGACGCCGACGCCGGCGCCGCTCATGTGGATGACGGGCATGCCCGCGGCGATGATGGCGCCGATGAGGACGATGACCAATCCCGTACGCCGGCCGCTCAAGAGCAGAGCACCGTAGAGATAGACGACCAGTATGGCGATGCCAAGCAGATTGGTGAGGCCTCCGGCGGAGAAGCCGAGCACGATGTCCTCCGCGATGTGGAGTGACAAGAGGACTATCGACAGCAGCGACGTCACGACGAGCATGACACTTGGCTTCATAGCGATGGGCCGGTGGGGGTGGGGCTGCGAGTGAGTCTCCCTATGGCGTACCCATACGACATCCCGCGCGTCGCTGGTTTCAGGTCGGTCTTGGGCAAAGGAAAGGCGCCCGGATCCGATCAGGAAAGCCTTAACGCGACCGATGGTTCATTTTTGGGGCTGTTCGCGATCCTGAATCCGGTCCTACCGTCCTTCGTCCATCACTCATTGGCCGGAGGTTCGTATGTGGAAGCTCTTGCGCAGAGCCCTTCTGAGCGTGTCCGCGGCGGTGATATCGGCAGCATGCGCTGGTGACGCCGGCCCCGTGGTGCCGCACGCCGGGAATGACGCCCGTGTCTCTCGGGATCTGAGCTCATCGTCCAGTTCAGAGAACCCTAATTCGGCGGCCGGGGACGCGAAGGGCTTTGTCCACGGCTGGTTCGACGGTCGGACGGTGATGCTTCGCTACACCCGGCTGTATTTCTGCGCCCAGCCTCCACAGAGCGCGGTGTCTACCGGTTGCGAGGTCGGCGCCGGGCCGACGAGCGCGCCCCGCTCGGGGCTTTTCCCAACGCTCTACGTGCTCGCACCGCTCGGCTTCAGCCCCGATCCGAGCACGGTGCACTGCCCGGAGGGCATTGTCTGTGTCAATCACCCGCCTTCGCTCGACCTGTCGCGCGTGGGCGGACCGGACAGCGTCTTCGCGCCCGCACATAGTCACATTGTCGTGGACCAACAAGCTGGGTGGCATCAGACCGTCACCATTCCAGTAACCAGTCTCGATGCGTGGAACGCGATCGCGGCGGCGAAGAGCCTAACGAAGGTGCGCGAGCTCCAGGCGGCTGGCCGGGTCGGAGCCGACGCGCCAACCAATCTCTATTTCTTCTTCGAGATGCAGGGGACGAATCCGGATTGACGAGTCACCAACGGCGCGAGGTCCCGAACGGCGCAAAGTCCCAAAGGGCGCGAACTCCCAAACCGCGCCGGTCCCGAACGACGTTTAGCGACGTCTAACGACGTTCGGAACCCAGCACTCTTCGGAACTCAGCGCTCTTCGGAACTCCGCGCCCTTTGGAACTCAGCGCCCTTTGGAACTCGGCGCCGTTAGGCTTCAACGAGCTACTTCGATGCCGCGGCCAGACGATGAATTTCCGACGCCATCTTCTTCACCCGCTCCGGATCCTTGGCGCCCTTCGCGTCAGCGTCCACCTGGCTCCCGAGTTTGTGCAGAGAGGCTGCACGCGCCGCGCCGTGCTGCTTCTCCGCCGCATCGAGCGCGTCGGCGATCGCAGACGTCTTGTCACTCGTTAGGCCCTCGGTGCGCACCAGCTGGTCGAGGTACGAACGCACCACCGGGAATGCCGCCGGCCACGTGAGCTTCGGCTGGCTCTGCGGATTGTACTCCTTCAGTGTCACCAATTTGGCTGCGGCGATCTCATTGGCCGAGAGCTGCGGGCTTGGCGTCAACTCGTAGACGTCGAACCCGCGATCGAGCTCGGAGCTATAGATGTAGCCATTCCAATAGTACGCGCCCCATGAGCCGCCGATCGTGTAGCGCGAACGTTCGCTGGCCTTCGTCGTATCGGCCGGCTCGTCGATCGGACCGCGATCGTAGAATGCGATCTCGGTCGGGTGGTCCGCGTCTGTGAAGTCCATGACGTCCACGCCACCCTGATACCAGCCCTGCACGTAGAGATCGCGCCCCGGCACCGGGATGAGACCCCCGTTATGCGAGACGCAGTTCTCCTGCGCGGTCTGGGAGCTGGGGAGCTTGAAGTAGGAGCGCTGCGTCATCTTCCTGTTGTCCGCGCTCGACGTGACGATCGTGTTGCCTCCCAGCTCCATGATGCTGCCGGCCTGACACATCGGGCCCGTGCCGCCGCCCCACTCGTCGGTCCACAGCGTCTTCTTGCCGTCGTTGCTGAACCCGGCGGTGTGGCGCCCCTGGAAATTGTTCGTGTCGGTGATCGCGGTGAGCCGAACCGGGTGCTCGGGGTTCGAGATATCGACCATGATCGCGTAGCTCGAGCAGGCCGCGGCGAGCAGGTGGAACGCTGGATACGCAGTCACGTCGTGACAGTTGCGCGGGCCCGTGTGCAGCGGGTCACGGGCGGGAGCGCCGTTAGGCGCGCCAGCCTGCGCGGCCTGGGCGGCCCGTCGCGCTTCACGGCGCGCGTCCGGCGGTGCGCAGAAGGTGACGCAATCCGGGGATCCTTCGAGTCCCGTGAAGATACGCGCGCCCGGGATCACCGCGGCCCGCTCGGGGTGGTCGAGCGGCACCTTGATGATGTCGAGCTGGTAAAGCGAGTTCGTTGGGTCGGCGGGGTCCGTGCCGTTCTTGCACCCGGCTAGCTCCGAATCCGGCCGCGCTGCCTGCTGCCCCGACACGTAGATGTAGACGATGTTGGGATCTTTCGGGCTCGGGATGACGGTGTGGGTGTGCGAGCCTTTGCAAGTCTGCACATTCTTGATCAGCTTCGGCGCGTGCGGGTTGGAGACGTCGTAGATGCGCACGCCCGCCATGTGATCCTTCGGGTTCTGCACGCCGCCCTTGCTGCAATCAGTGCGATTGCCCGCGCCTTCGGCGGAGACAAACAGCAGGTTGCCAACGATCGACGGGTCGCCTTGCGACGTGATGCACTCGACGACCGCGGCGACGACCGGCTTGGCCGGATCGCTCACGTCCCACACCGTGAAGCCGGCGAAGTTTCCCTGATATGCGTAATGGCCGCCGAACGCCAGGTCGGAGTTGATGAACGTGAGGCCGCGGGTCGAGTCGAACTGCGCCGGTTTGGGCGAGAACGAGACGAGGCGCATGTTGCTCGCCGCGACGCCGGCGTCAAACCGGCCCGGCTTGAGGTTGTTCCGCGGGTCGCTGGCGCTCGGATAGCTCTGCGCCGACAGGAGCGCGGGCGCGCTGAGCGTCGCGATGAGGCTTATCAGTCTGACTGCACTGCGCATCGGGAGAGACTCCGGTGTATGGTGATGAATGCGCTGCGCGGGGCAGGGGCCCCGCGCGCTTCTAACAAAACTGCTCTGCGCAGCAGAGCCAACCGGCAGTGCTTCACTTCGCCGGGAGCTGTGTGAGCAACCTCTGCATGATGCCGATCTCGGTGGTCTGCGCCGTGACGACGTCGTTCGCGAACACGTTTACGTCCACTTCCTGTCCGGCGAGCGAGCTGTTGAACAGGTCGTCCACCATACGCAGCGCGCCGGCGTGGTGCTGGATCATCATTTGAAGGTACGCGCGGTCGAAGTCCACCCCCTTGGCCGCGTCGAGCTTCTCGAGCTGCTCGGTCGTCAGCATGCCCGACATCATCACGTGGTGCCAAGACGACGTGTCGGGAGCGAACTGGTTGTTCCGGCGAAGCCACGCCTGCATGATGCGAATTTCCGGCAGCTGCGACTGGTCGATCTTGTTCGAGAGCTTCAGCACCTGCGGATTGGCGCCGTGCGACTCGGCCATCCTCGACATGACGATCGCCTGCGCGTGGTGAGCGATCATTCCCTGCATGAATTCGACGTCGGCCTTGGTGAACAGGGCGCCCTTCGGGATCACGATCTCATGACCCATGTTCATGTGATCCATGCCGCTCATTCCCGCCGTGTCACTCTGGGCGAGCGCGAGCGACGGGGCAACGATCAACATGAGGGAGAGCACGAATGTACCGGCAACGCTTTTGGTCGTCACGATGACCTCCTAGGAGCCGACGATAGGATACGCCGTGCCGGACCCCCGCACTAGAGGTCGGGCTATCCCTCGCCGGGGCCCTCTCGAGACAATCGCCCGCACGGGACAGTCGCGCTCAATGAGGCCGCCTGCTCTGCCTAACGGCGACAGGGCGGCCTTCTTGCTGATCCCCGGCAAGAGCTCCGGCTTCAGCATCTTTTCGTAGGCATCGGCATCCTCCGGCTTGGTGTAACCGTGCCAGACTCGTGCGATCATCGCGTTCCTCCGCATTCGTGTGACTACTCGCCACGGCCCGCGAACAATATGAGATTCCCGTCCGGATCCCGGACGATGAAGGTTCGCGCGCCCCACGGTTGACTCTGGAGCGGTTCAGCAAATTCTACCGCTGATGCCTGATACTCGAGAAAGAGTGGCTTCGCATCTTCGAGCGTGATCGTCGCCGCGAGCAACTGCTCGGCATCGCGCAGACGCCGGTCAATGACCGGCGCGTCGACGCACCGCAGATTCAACCGGGCCCCATCGCGGAACACCTGCGCATAGAAGGGTGGCTCGCCCCAACTGAACGCGAGCGAGAACCCGAGCCGTCGCACATAAAACTCGGTGGAGACAGCGATGTCTCGAACGTAGAGTTGTGGCTCGGCGGCAGTGAGCACGGTCATGGCGGGAATAGCGGTTGGATTGTTAGGCAGAGAGTGCTTGCCCCGACGCAATGCTTCCCAACTCTCGAAGCCCGCGGTTCTCGCGACGAGCTCCTGTGCGTCCGCTAACCTGAAGGGGCTATCGAGTACCTCGCGGTCGGATAGCTCACGGTAGCGCGGCAAAACGGCTCGGATTCGCGCAGCAACCGGGTAATACCGCTCGCGGTGCCAGCGAAGGTACAGCTTCGCCTGCTTTCTCAGATGGTCGATGTTGGGCATCGAGGGCGCAAGCTACGGTGAACGTCGCGTAGGCGGGCGAAGCCCATCCGACACAGAGGTCGTTGCGCCCTACGGCACAGATCCCAACATTGTGCCGCGTGCCATCCCTGTCAAGCCAAAAAGCCCACTCGCCGCGGTGGCGCGTCGATTAAGTGAGCGCTAATCAGTCCTGCCGCAGCACCAGCGCCGGATCTACCACGGTCGCGCGCCTCGCCGGCAACAGCATCGCGATCGTCACCGCCGCCGCCAGCCCCAACGCCGCAAACAAGAACGCGGCCGGATCTACGAGGCGCGCCGGGAACACTGCGGCCACCAATCGATCCGACTCCACTGCCAACACTGTCGCGAATAGCGCGCCGAGCACGAGACCCGTTGCAAGCGGGCGCACGTTAGGCGCTACCATCGCCCGGTACACGTCCATCGGTCGCGCCCCGAGCGCCAACCGAATTCCCATCTCCTTCAAGCGTCGTCTGGCCGCGAGCGCGACGACGCCGTACACACCGACAATGGCGAGAATGGCGGTGATCGCCGCCACGAGGCCGACCACTTCACCGATGCGCTGAAACGCGTCGGTCACCAGCCTCATCTCTTCTTCCACTGTCCGCGGCGCCGCGACCGCGCCCGCGAATCGCTCGCTCACGAGCGACGTCGTGCGTCGCACGACGCCGCTTCCGGCATCCTCGACCTTCACGAATGGCTGATAGAGCCGCGTGTTCGGTCGCCACGGCGTGTACATCATCGACGCCTGGACAGGCTCGGCGACCTCGCTCGATGCGTCCGATGCGATGCCGATCACGGCCAGCGTGTGGGTTGCGTCGAGGGTGAGATGTTGTCCAAGCGGATCAGCGCTGCCCCACAACTCACGCGCCGCCTCACGAGAGACGATCGCCGGACACACGGCCGCCGCGCAATCCGCGTCAGCCAACGTGAACGATCGGCCGCGCTCGACGCGGATCCCGAACACATCGAAGTAACTCGGAGACACCTCGATCGATGGCATTGCTCGTCGAGGTCCCGAAGCAGTCTTTACCTCCGTGACACCCGTTCCCTCATCGCCGACCGGTTGGGCCGTCGCGAACGCGATCCCGCGCACGCCAGTTACAGTCATCAGGGTACGTTCGACGTCGTCGTGAAAACTTCGCCAGCCACCTGTCGCGGGCTGCGGCGCGCGCAGATTCATCGCCAACACATGACTCGCGTCGAAGCGGGGCGGAGAATTCGCAATCCGCGTTGGGAGACGCGTGAGCGCGATCGTCGCCACGAGCAGCGCGGCCGCTCCGCCGATCTCCGCGCTCATGAGCAAGTTCCCGCGTCTAACGCCGCCCCCCGAGTGGTCGGGCACGCGACGGAGCGTTGAGTTGAGGTCGAGAGCGAGCACGAAGCGAATCGGCGCGTTCGCTGCCACCAGTGCCGCGCTGATCGTCGTGACGAGCAGGAAGGCGAAGACGTGCCAATCCGGCGTCAGCGAGAAATTGACCGACCGTTGGATGATCCATTCCAGAAGAATGCGCGGCAATCGGAACGTCAGCGCCGACGCGGCCGCGCCGGCTACACACGCGAGCACCAGCGATTCCGTTCCGAGCATTGCCGCGAGGCGTGGCGCGCCGGCGCCGAGTGCCATGCGAAGCGCCATCTCCGTGCGTCGGCCGTGCGCGATCGCAAGCAGGATCGACACCACGCTCGCGCAGGCGACGAGCGCGAGACAAGCCAGCCCGACGAAGACCACCGCGAGGATGCCGCTCACTACGACGCCGTTTCCCGGCTTCGTGATGAGCGAGCCGTCGCTGACGAACACCGCGCTATGGCGCCCTGCTGTCAATTGATCTTGCTGCGCGGCGATCACTCGCGCCTCGGCGGAGACGTCGCTGCGCGCGGCTCCCGGTGCGAGGCGGCCATCTATGAACAACGGGATCACCTGCGGCGATGCGGCGTCGTTAGGCCCGAGGTGAAGCGACTCGCGCAGCGTGTACGGCAGCCAAAGCTCATCGTCAGTCGAGGCGCTGCTGAATACCGGCGCGACGCCAACGACACGAACCGTCTGTCCGTTGATCCGCAGCACGCGGCCGACCGCGGCGGTGTCGCCGCCGAAGGTGGAGCGCCACAGCTCATTTCCGATCACGACGACGGGTGCGCGCGATTCACAGTCGTCGCGTTGGAGCATGCGGCCCGCGATCGGCCGCACGGGCCCGTACACGTCGAAGAAGCCGCACGTGACGAGTGCGCCGGGTGTGGGACGCGCGCCGTCGGAGAGTGCCAGTTGAACGTGCTGCCATCCCGTAATCGAGGACAGTGATCTGAGATTGCGCGCGTACGCCAGGAAATCGCTAAGGGGAGCTGGACCCGGAAACGACGGCGCTGTCGTGTCCGTGCGATACGATACCAGGATCCGCGTGAACGTCGCGGCGTCGCGGTCCACGCGGGCACGGAACGCGAGCGCGTTCATCACGGAGAATACGACGGCGCTGATGCCGATGCCGAGGGTAAGCGTCGTGACGACAATCAGCGATTGGATCGGATGGTGCCCGAGGCCGCGCGCCGCGAACGCGACGTTGGCTCGCAGATCCTCCCACAGACGCAACCCGCGCGCGTCGCGCGCTACCTCCTTCTGCGCTTCCACGCCGCCGAACTCGACGCGCGCCGCACGCTCGGCAGCGTCGCGCGACAACCCGCGGCGCTCGAGGTCATCCGCGCGATGTTGGAGGTGGCTGTTGAACTCCTCGTCCATTTCGCGCTCGAGCGTTGCGCGGCGGAGAAGGTGGCGTACCATCGCGCGGGCGCGGCTGATGAGTGCCCTCATAACGACTTGGGCGTCGCGAGCAGGGCGGCCGTCATGCCGGCGACAACCTGTTCCCAGCTCGAGCGCTCGGTGCGGAGCTGTTTCCGGCCTTCAACTGTCAATGTATAGAACTTGGCGCGGCGGTTGTTCTCGGATGTGCCCCACTCGGTGGCGAGGAGTCCACGATCCTCGAGCCGATAGAGTGCAGGGTAGAGCGTGCCTTGTTGGACGGGCAGATGACCGCGGGAGATCTGCTCGATGCGAAGCAGAATCCCGTACCCATGCTGTGGCCCGAGTGACACGGCCTTGAGAATGAGCAGATCGAGGGTGCCGGGCAGGAGCTCGACGGGCGACACGTAGTACTCTCTCCTAGGCGGACCAGGAGAGGTTAGATTAGCGCTGCTCTCCTAGGCTGTCAAGGAGAGCAGCGGTCGTGTCTATTGGCTCTGCGAGGACGGCGGTACCATCCCTTTGACCCTGAGATACGTGACGATGTTGCCGTAGTGCTCCCAGTCGTGAGCGGCGTTGTCCACGAGACCCTTGATCTTCGGCTGTTGACCGCCCCAGATCGTCGTCACGGCAGCGGCTTGTGCGTCGGTCAGCGCGTACGCCTTTTCGCAATAAGCGCCAGCATCCCGTATCGCTTTGACGACGTCGGCCTTCGCCGTGAGCGTCTTTTCGTATTGCGTTTGCTTCAGCGGTTCGCCGAGGATCTGCGCGCACCATCCGGTCTCATCGTCGGCCACGTGCGCCACGATCTGCGCGAAGGTGCGAACGGTAGCGACAGGCCTGAATCCGAAGTCGGCTTCGCTCATCTGCTCCGCCGAGCGAACGATGTAGGTGTGCGCGGTACTCCAGCTGGCGCGTGCCGCGGCAACGGCCGGACGCGACGGATCAGCGGCCTGTTGCTGCTGAGCGCCGAGGAAAAGGGGCGCGGCGAGAGCGAGAAGGAGGCAGAGAAGAGAATGACGCATGTGATCTCCTGGCCTGGGCAGCCGCGAAAGTAACGCGGGATGTGGACGTTGTCACGCGAAAAGTGCCTAACGGTCCAGTCTCTCACTTCAGCAGGCTGTAATCAGTGGCCACCATGAAGCTGTTATCGACGTCGACGCTGACCTGCATCTCGGTGCGCGTCTTCACCCAGTCCGGATCCGCGCTGAACGCCGTCCATGCCGAGTCTCTGGCCGCCGCATCACGATAGGCGAGGATGTACACGAGTTGATCGAGCCTGGCGACCGGCTGCCAGAATCCGATCACAGTCATGCCGTGCTTTCGGAAGAGTGCGATGGTATGCTCGCGAAAGCGAGCGTGCAGAAGGTCGGCAGAGCTGCCTTTTGCCAGCGTGTACGTCCTGAGCTCGAAGCAGCGCGAATCTCTTGCTGTGTTCTTGATGTCCAGCCCTGGACCGCACGGTGGCGTCACTGGAGGCGCCTGTGACACGCGGCGCGGCGACGGGGTCTCGTGGGATGCAGCGGCAGCAGTCGAGCCGAGCATGGCGATAGAGAGGTATATCAGCCGCTTGTTCACCGTGCCTCCCGTGATAGATATGAGTCGCCGGCGCGCTCGAAGCACGTTTTACGGCTCCTGGCGTCGGTCGCGTACCTCGGCCAACATCCAGGCGACGCGAATTCAAAGCAAGAGGTTGCCGTGAAAGTGCCAACGTATGATGCCATCGTCGTCGGTTCGGGTATTTCGGGAGGCTGGGCCGCCAAGGAGCTTGCTGAAAAGGGCCTGAGAGTCCTGCTGCTCGAGCGCGGAAAGAACATCGAGCACATCAAGGACTACCCGAACGCCACCAAGGCGCCCTGGCAGTATCCCCACCGCGGCCGGCGCACGGAGGAGCTGATTCGCCGCTATCCGGTGCTCAGTCGCGCACACCAGCTCAACGAGAAGAACACCGACTGGTGGACCAACGAGGAAGAGTCGCCGTACACGGAGGTGAAGCGCTTCGACTGGTATCGCGGCTACCATGTTGGTGGTAGATCGCTCATGTGGGGACGCTGCAGCTTCCGATTCAGCGATATCGACTTCGAGGCCAACGCAAAGGAGGGACTCGGGACTGATTGGCCGATCCGCTACGCCGAGCTCGCGCCCTGGTACGACCACGTCGAGCGTTTCGCGGGCATCGCCGGATCCAAAGAGGGACTGGCGCAGCTCCCCGACGGCGAGTTCCAGCCGGCGATGCCGCTCAACTGCGCCGAGGATTCGATAGCGAAGCGCCTAACGAATCTGTTCGATGGCAAGCGCCGCCTGATCCCCGCACGCACGGCCAACCTCACGCTGCCACTCCCAGGGCGTAGTCCATGCCAATACCGCAACGCCTGCGGACTCGGCTGCCCATACGGCGCGTATTTCAGCACACAGTCATCGACGCTGCCAGCGGCAATGAAAACGGGTCGCTTAACGTTGAAGCCTTTCGCGATCGTCACCGAGGTGCTGTACGACAAGAACGCGAAACGCGCGACGGGCGTTCGTGTATTTGACGCCGTGACCAACAAGGCGACCGACTACGAAGCGAAGATCGTCTTTCTCTGCGCGTCGACGCTCAACTCGACCTGGCTGCTTCTGCGGTCGGCCACCGACGTGTGGCCCGGTGGGCTTGGGAGCAGCTCCGGTGAGCTCGGCCACAATCTGATGGACCACCACTTCCGCGTCGGCGCCGAAGGACACATCGACGGCATGGAGGACAAGGACCAATACGGGCGGAAGCCCAACTCTGCCTACATCCCGCGCTATCGCAACCTCTTTGGGGAGAAGCGCGACTATCTGCGCGGGTTCGGCTACGAGGGTTCGGCGAATCGCGAGGGCTGGTCCCGCGCCGTCGCGGAGCTCGGCGTCGGTGGGGGCTTCAAAGACGCGGCGGCCGAGCCAGGTCAGTGGAGTGTCGGTGGCACCGCGTTCGGTGAGATGCTGCCTAACCACGCGAACAGCGTGACGCTCGACGAGACACGAAAGGACAAGTGGGGGCTGCCGGTGCTCAAGATCGACTGCGCCACGGGTGAGAACGAGCGGCTGATGCGCGTCGACATGGCCAATGACATGGCCGAGATGCTCTCGGCATGCGGCGTGAAGAACGTGCGCACCTTCGACGAGGGGTATTTCCCGGGAATGGGGATTCACGAGATGGGTACGGCGCGCATGGGAACGAAGCCGACCAGCTCCGTACTCAACAAATACAATCAGGTGTGGGACGCGCCTAACGTTTTTGTAACGGATGGATCGTGCATGGCGTCGACGGCATGCCAGAATCCGTCGCTCACCTATATGGCGCTCACGGCGCGCGCGGTGGATCACGCAGTCAGCGAGTTGAAAAGGCGCAACCTCTAGAGGCGCGGAGTTCCAAACGGCGCGGAGTTCCAAACGGCGCTGAGTCCCAAACGGCGCGAGGTTCCTAAGGGCGCCAGGTTCCTAACGGCGCCGTTCGGCACGTCGCGCACTATGGGACGTCGCGCACTGTGGGACGTCGCGCACTTCGGGACGTCGCGCATTTTGGGACGTCGCGCCGTTTGGGACTCAGCGCTGTTTCGACTCAGTGTTGTGCGAGTGCCCGACTCCCTTCGATCTGCTCCGCCCTCACATCGTCCTCCTCCTCGTACATCTCCCGGATCTCGACCTCGCCTTCCCACTTTGGCCAGTGAGCTCGGTGCAGCTCCATGAATTTGCGGGCTTCCTCGAGCGCTTCTTCTTTCGACGCGAAGTTGAAGATCGAGAACCCGCCGATCACTTCCTTCGACTCGGTAAACGGCCCGTCGATCGTGACGATCTTCCCGTTCGTGATGCGTACGCGCGCGCCCGACGAGGTGGGTTTGAGACCGCCGAACGAAACCATCCTACCGCTCTTGACCGCTTCCTCCATGAGCCTGCCGATCTCTTCGAACAGGGCGGCCGGCGGCGGTCCGGACGCTTCGAGGTTCTCGGAGCCTTTTACGATGGTCATGTAACGCATTGGTGATCCCCAAGGATGAAGGTGGTGAAGGCCGACGGTTCCGGTCGCCTCCTTACCGATACGTCGAACGAAGGTGGCTGAAATCGACAAACCGCGACTTCATCGGTTGAACGGAACCTCCGAGATCCAGTGAAATCCTCGGCTCCGCTGCAAAAACGAGTCGGGATCGCGGAAGGTCAGCGCGAGATGAACATCCTGCTGGTCCATCTTGCCGTCGATGATCAAATGCTCACGATCCACGCGTCGGTATGTGAGCAGCGACTTCGGTTTGGTTGTGTCGGCCGTCAAGCGTATGTCCGATGGTGTCGTGTCCACGGGCGAGAGGGTGAGCGATCGGGCCGTGCTATCGACGGTCACGGCGTATTGGCGAAACGTGTCGTCCATCCGCTGAAAGGTCGCCATTGGCCCCTGAAAGATCACGCGCCGCCAGCGCGTCGAGTCGGAAAGCAGCGGCGGTTTCGCCGCGCCGCCCACGGCCATGGAATCGACGTCCCAGATTCCGAATATCGCCAACCGCGGGCCGCCGCTCAGCCAGGAGGTTTTCCAAATAGTGATGCTGCCATAGCCAATGATGGCGAGTGTGTAGACGCAGAACACCGCTTGCGCGATGACGATCTTACGCCAGGCAGACGGTGATCCATCAACCGCCGGTTCGGGTCGGAGCGAGCCGGGGCGATGGCGAATGAAGAGGTCGAACAGCGGGCGCGCATTCGGCGCGAGGAGGAACAGCGACATCGCGATCAGATGGAACGAGAACAGCTTCAGATTCACGTCGTATGTCATGTTCGCCAGAAAGACCATTGTCGCGCTCAGGAGACAGACCAAGGCGCCGACAATCGTCGTGACGGGAAAAAAGAGCAGCAGTCCGCCGAGTAATTCAACGCCTCCGGTGGCGATCTCGTACGCTGGCGACGCGCCGGTAGAGGACCACAGCACGCCCATGGGTGAGAAATTGCCGAAAGGCTCGACCAGACGAGGGAGGTCGAGGGCCGGCATCTGCGTCGGGATGACCTTGATCGACCCGTAGAACACGAATGTCACTCCCAGGGCGATCCGAAGGAAAAGCCGGAACCAGCCGTAGAGGGTGGCCTGCGCGGTACGCCGTCGCGCCACGACGCTCCAGATCACTGTCCCTATGATCGCGATGAGCAGCAGCGAAAAACTCTGAATCCAACCGTACACCGTGTCGCCCGTACCCGTGACGATACGCGAAGGCGGCGCGAGTCCGAGAATGTGCCTTCCGATCCAGAGGAACAGCGGGCGTGCGGGCGGAAGGATGCCGAGGTCGGGAAGCTCCAGTCCTGGTATGTCGAGGAATGCCTGGAGCATCTGCGTCGTGACGACGTAGAGCCCGAAATACAGGAAGCAGAAGCGGAATGCGACGCGCGTCGCGGGGTGCCAACCCGGCGCGCTTTCGACATCCCTTGCGCCGCCCGGAGACTCGGAGGAAGCATGCGGACTCGAGATGGTTGCCATGGCGGCTCGATGTGCTGCTAGTTGCGTGCGCGGGTTGAACCCTGGCGCGACGGGGCGATAACATGGAGGCCCGACAGCCAATGCGCGATCTCAATCGAAATCGATCAACCGAACCCAAGAGCTTTCGATGCGCGTGTATCTCATTGTCATCTTCCTGCTGACCGCGATTGCGAAGCTGCCCGCGCAGCAGCCAGGTACCCGCATAGACCCCGCGAACTTCGACACGACCTGTGGGGCGTGCACAGACTTTTATCGTTATGCAAACGGCGGCTGGATTGCGCGCACGGCGGTGCCGCCCGCACAGCCGAAATGGAGCGCGTTCGCCGAGGTGACCGAACGGGTGGACTCGACGCTCTCCACCATCCTTGCGGAAGCGAGTCGCGATCGCTCGGCACGCCGGGGCAGTCCCATGCAGCTCATCGGCGCGTACTATCGCTCGTGCATGGATACCTCTGGTGCCAACGCGCAAGGCATTGCTTCGCTCGTTCCCCTTCTCGCACCACTCGATTCGATTCGCCGCGTGAGCGACGTCGCTCGGGCCATCTCGCGCCTCCAGGGCCTGAGCGTCGGCGTCGTGTTCAGCTTCGACGGCGGTCAGGACGCCAAGGACGCGACGCGCATGATCGCGGTCGTCTCACAAGCCGGTCTCGGCATGCCTACCCGCGACTATTATCTCCGAACCGATTCGCGCACGCGTGAGGTGCGTCAGGCATACGATGAGTATCTGAGGGAGCTGTTCGTGCGCGCTGGCGACTCGCCCGGAGAGGCTCGTGACGAGGCTGCACGTGACATGCTCCTCGAAGGCAGCCTCGCTGCGGTGTCTTTGAGTCCAGAGCAGTCGCGCGACCCGAGCGCCACTTATCATCGCATGAGCGTCGGCGAGCTCCAGCGGATGACGCCGCACTTCGCATGGAAGCAGCAGTTCGCGATGACGGACGCTCCCCGTATTACCGTCGTGGACGTGGAGGAACCAGGCTTCCTCCGTGGCGTCGACAGTCTCATCGCCGATGCACCCCTGGCCGAGTGGCGGTCATACCTGCGCGCGGCAGTCCTGAGCACTCTTGCGCCGACCTTGGACAGTGGCTTCGTGAGTGCTGATTTCCGCTACCATCGCCACCTGACGGGCGCTTCGACACAGCTTGCGCACGAGAAACTGTGCGTCTCATCGATCAAAGGACGGCTCGGCGAGCTGGTGGGGCACGAGTACGTGAAGCGCGCCTTCACCCCGGCTGCGAAGCAGCGGGCACTCGAGCTGGTGACGAACCTGAAAGCAGCGCTGCATGATCGCATTGCCGCTCTCGATTGGATGTCGGAGACCACCAAGCGTGAGGCGCTCGCCAAGTTGGCCGCGATACGCATCAAGGTCGGCTACCCCGACGTGTGGCACGACTATTCGTCGCTCGCGCTCCATGACACATCATTCGTTGCCAACTTTCTCGCCGTCCGGCAGTGGTCGCTGCATCAGGAGCTGTCGCGCGTCGGCAAGCGGGTGAACCGGGAACTGTGGTCGGTCGCGCCGCACCAGGTCGACGCATTCGCCCTGTCGACCGACATCGTTTTTCCCGCGGGCATTCTGCAGCCCCCGATCTATGATCCTTCGGCCGACGATGCGGTGAATTACGGCGCCATCGGCTCGATGATCGGCCACGAGATGACCCATCACTTCGACGATCGTGGGCGGCACGCTGACGCGGCGGGCAATCTTCGAGACTGGTGGACTCCGGACGACGCCGCGCGATACCAGGCCCGCGCCGAACGGGTCGTCGACCAGTTCAACGCGTACACGATCGTCGACTCGGCGACGCACGTGAACGGCCGGCTCACACTCAGCGAGAACATTGCCGACCTCGGCGGGGTGAAGATTTCATTCCTCGCGCTCGAGCGCTTGCTGGCGCGCAAAGGCCGTCCGCAAGCGATCGATGGCTTCACTCCGGAGCAACGATTCTTCCTGGCCTACGCACGCATGTGGCGGGCGGTAACGCGTCCCGAGTACGCGCGCACCAGCGTGAACACCGATCCGCACTCACCGTCGATGTGGCGCGTGAACGGCCCGTTGTCCAACATGCCGGAATTCGCCGCCGCCTGGGGATGCAGGGAGGGGGACCCAATGGTGCGGCCGCCCCAGCAGCGGGCGGCAATCTGGTAGGGCTCGGCAAGGGCCGCGTCTCCCAACCCTTTGCCGGATTCCCTGATCTAACCAGTGTTTCCGGCGCGGCCAATCCGACCGGGAGAGCTGTAACCCGGAAACGGCTCGTTGCGTAGGGACAACGTCTTATCACCGTTACCCAGGAGACCCGGAATGTCGTTTTTCAAGCGGCTCTTCTCGTCGAATACCCCAGCGCCCACCCAGCGCGTTCGTATCTGCGTCGAATGCGGCATGCCCGTGGCCGCTGAGCACAAGGAGTGGTGCTCCATCCGCCGTGGGCAGTTGGAGATGGAGCAACGCAAGGCTGAGCGGTAGTAAGACTCGTCAGGCCGGCGTGGGCTCAGTGCCTAGCCGCCGCGGCGACGTCCGAAACGCCGCGTCGATTTCCGCTCGCGCCGAGAGTAGCCGCTCGATGTCGTCGCCCAGCTCCTTCGCCGCAGCCATCGTCTGCGTGATCTGATCCGCAGTACGCTGGCCCGCGCGCAGCCGTAGCAGATCGAGCCGAGTGGCCTCCAGTGCGGCGAGGAGGTCGGCGAGGTGTTCGCTCGCACGCGTGCGCGCGGCCGTCAGATCGCCAACGACGAATTCCTGGAGCTCACCAGCTCGTACAGAAGCCCGCGTTGCCCTCGCCGACGCGATGCTTTCATCGAGTGCCGCGATCTGCTCACGCATCGCGCGCGCTTGCCGCTCCAACTGCTCCACCATCGCCGGTACGTCGCCGAGCGACTGACGAAGTGCCTTCGGCAACTCGTCGTAGAGCGCTTGGGCGGAAAAGGCGATGGCCATCTCGGTAGGGCGATCGGCCGCCGCGGACCGTGCGCCAAGCTTCATGGACGCGAGTTTCGTCAGCCATCGACCCATCGCCCCCTCCCACCGTCTGGCCCACCACGAGCCTTTATTGCTACGCGCGCGAGAGGTCGTTGCGCTGAAAACGCCGGCGATGGGCCACATGCCGCTGATGAATGCAAAGGGGAGCAGCCAATGAGCCGTGGCGCCAAGTACCAGCGCCGTCCACGCGCCGACGTTGAGTGCGGCGCCAGCGACGGTGAGCTCGGTCAGCCGCTTCTCACGTGTCGTGGGTTTGGTGCCGTACTCGAAGAGCAGCTCTTCCCGACGCTGATCGAAGCTTGCGCGCAGCGCGCCGGCAATGTCGGACACGCCATATCCGCCTCTCAACAATGGGCGCAGCCAGCGCGAAGCGAGGATGAGCGGCATCAGGGCGCCGAGCACCACGTTGCCGACTCCGACCGCGCGGATCAATCCGACGTAGCCGAGCGTGGTGAAGATGTGGGGCAAGCCGGTGGTCATCACGACAACGCCACCGGTGATCATCATGGCAGGCGACACGGCCAGAGCCCACATCTTCCGAGGATCCAGAAACGCGCGGACCGGTACCGGCACCTCACGTCGCTGCACTAGCGTTGGCGCGAGGGCGTCCGCCAACGCCTCGGCGCTTTGAAATCTCTGCGACGGGTCCTTGATGAGGCACACATCGACTGCGGTGGCGAGCGAGCGCGGGATTCCCGCCGCAACGTTCGCCACCGGCGGCGGCACTTGGATGATCTGTTTGGCGAGAACGGCCTGAGTAGTCGGCGCGGTGAAGGGCAGCTGGCCGGAGACCATGTAGTAGCCGACCACGCCGAGCGAGTAGAGATCGCTGCGCGCGTCGACAGCCTCGCCGGCAGCCTGCTCGGGGCTCATGTACTCGGGTGTGCCTAACAACTCGCCCGCTGCCGTGTCGCCTCCGTCGGCGGGCCGGGCGATGCCAAAGTCGGTGACCATGGCGCGGCCGGTGGCGCGCTCGAGCAGGATATTTCCTGGCTTCACGTCGCGGTGCACCACGCCCTGGCCATGCGCGGCCGCCAACGCGCCCGCCACCTCTCGCAGTACGCGGCTCGCCTCGCGCGGTGGCAGTGGTCCGCGATTGCCCACCCGCTCGGCCAGCGTCTCGCCGTCCACGTACGACATGACGTAGAAGACGTATCCCCGCACCACATCGACGGCATGAATGGGAACGATGTGCGGATGGGACAATCGCGCGGCGGTGCGCGCCTCGAACATGAATCGGTCGCGCAGCTTGTCGTGGGCGGCAAGCTCCGGCGGCAAGAGCTTGATGGCGACGGGCCGGTCGAGCCGCACGTCTCGGGCGAGATACACCACGCCCATTCCGCCACGACCGAGCTCGCGCTCGAGCGCGTAATGGCCCGCCAGTGCCTCTTGGAGAGAGAGGAACAGTGGGTCTAAGCTGTCGGAATGTGTGGCGTGTGCCATGAGATGGATTGCCCCTCACGGTACGACGCGCCTCTGCAGGTGCCGTCACGCTATCGGGTCGGGCTTCGCATCTCGCTCGCCGCGAGGCGCAGATATCCCACCAGGCCGCCTGCCTTCAGGATGTCGTGCATGAACGGCGGCATCGGCCGGCCGACTACGACGAACCCGTCGCGTGCATTCTCGACCTCGATGCGGTCGTCACCGAATCGAATCGTGACGGTGTCGCCCTCCGCGATGTTCTCTGTGTCGCACTCGATCGGGATCAACCCGTTGTTGATGGCGTTGCGGTAAAAAGTCCGGGCAAAGCTCTGGGCAACCACGGCGCGAATTCCCGCCGCCAGAATGACCGTCACCGCGATCTCCATCGCCGAACCGCAGCCGAAGTTGCGGCCGGCAACAAGGATGTCGTCGGGTCGCACCGACGCCGCAAACTCCGGATCGAGCGTCTCGAGCAGATACCGCACGAGCACCGTCTCGTCGAGGGAGTCGCGCTTGCGCGCCGAGGTGACGATGTAGTCAGTGTTGATGTCGTCGCCGAGGCGGCGGGCGCGGCCAACTATCTCGCGTGTCATGAGCGTACGCTAACCAATCGACGCCGGATCGGTGATCCGACCCGTCACGGCCGCCGCGGCGCAGGCTTCCGGTGACGCGAGATAAATCGATGCTGTCGCGTTTCCCATACGCGCGTTGAAGTTCCGATTGGCGGTCGAGAGGACGTTGACGCCGTCGCCGGGAATGGCGCCGCTCGTGCCGCAGCACGCGCCACATCCCGGGGTCGTGATCACTGCGCCGATAGCTCCAAACTTCGCCAGTGTTCCGTCGGCGACGAGGTGGAGATACACCTCGCGCGATGCCGGCGTGACCACGAGCTGCACGCCAGGCGCGAGTCGGCCGCCACCGCGCTCGAGCACGGCCAGGGCGGCATGGAAATCGGAGACGCGCCCACCCGTGCAGGTCCCGAGAAACACCATCTGGATGGGTGTACCGACGGCGCGGTCGAGCGCAACGACATTGTCAGGCGCATGCGGCAGGGCAACCAGTGGAGTCGAAGCGGACAGATCGACAGTCACGGTACGTGCATAACGCGCACCGTGATCCGCCTCGACTGATACCGGCTGCCGATCCGTTCGGCCGGCGAGATACGCGGCGGTCAGTTCGTCGTGTGGTACAATGGCTGCTTTGGCGCCCGCTTCCACCGCGAGGTTGGCGATCACGAGGCGCTCCTCGACGGTCAGCGTGCCTAACGCTTCGCCGTGGAACTCGAGGGCCTGATAATTCGCACCCTCCGGCCCCAACTCGGCGACGAGGCCGAGCGCGATGTCTTTCGCGGTGAGGCCGCTCGCGCGCTGGCCCGTGATCTCGACGCGGATCGTTTCGGGGACTCGCAACCAGACCTTGCCGGTGATCATCGCGGCGGCGATGTCCGACGAGCCCACGCCCGTCGCGAAGGCGCCGAGCGCCCCGGCGGTGACGGTATGACTGTCGGCACCGATCACGAGATCTCCGGTGACGACTCGACCCGTCTCGACCGCGATCTGATGACTGATTCCGGCGCCCACCTCGTTCAGTTCGACTCGATGCTGCCGTGCGAAGGCACGGACACGATCGTGAAAGCCCGCGGTCTTCGGGCTCGACGGAGGCGCGTAGTGATCGAGCGCAAACATCACCCGGTCGGGATGGAAGACGCGCTCGCCATTCATGCGCTCGAAGTAATCGATCGCCATTGGCGCCGACGCGTCGGTGCCGAGCACGAGATCGACATCGCAAACCACGACATCTCCAGCGCTCGCGTCTTTACCGGCGTGCTGCGACAGAATCTTTTCGCTGATGGTCTTTGCGTTCGACATCCGAAAGCTCACTTCTGATCTGCGGTCGCTGAGCGTTCGCCGGAGCTCGAGTTCGACTGATCCACATGGATCCGACAAGATTGCTCATTGTATTCACCAGTGAGCGACACATGTCGAGCGGACGATCCACTGCCGCGACGAGCGCAATTCCCGCCGCGGCGTGCGAGCCCAGTCCAATGGCGTCGAGAACGATGAGTGTCGTCACGAGCGAGCTGCCAGGTACGCCAGCGCCGGCAAATGCCGCCGCGGTCGACGCGAGAACCGTTGCCAGCATCGCGCCCGAGCCGAGGTCCATGCCATACAGTCGGGCGAGAAAGACCGCCGTGACGGCCTTGTACACTGCCGACCCGTTCTTGTTGAGCGTCGCGCCTGCAGGGAGCAGGAAGCTCGCGACTTCGTTGGAGACACCGAGACGCGTCGTGGCGGCCTCCATGCTCACCGGCAGCGTCGCGCTCGACGAGGCCGTCGAGAAGGCAAGGAGCAGGGGCTCGGATGCGCCAGCAAGGAACGTCGTTATGCGCTCGTGGGCGCCGAAGCGCAGCGCGGGAAGAATCGTCACGACGACGTGGATTGCCATCGCAACCACGGCCACCAGCGCGAAGCCGACGAGCCCGAGGAGCAGTTCTGCCCCGGTTCGTGCGATTGCTCCCGCCACGAGCAGGAATACCGCTGGGGGCGCGAGCGACATCAGCCAGCGCACGACGACCATCGAAACGTCGTTCACGGCGACAAAAAAGGCGACGAGTGGCTCCCGGCGATGCATGGGGAGGATCGTGGCGGCAGCGCCGAAGATGCAGACGGCGATGATGAGCGGAAGCAGATCACCCTGCGCCGCTGCCGCGACCGGATTCTGCGGCACGAGCTCGACGATGGTGCTTATCAAATCGGGAGGGGGTGGTGCAGCCGTCGGCGCCGATGACTGATTCGCCAGCGCGGCACGCGTGGTCGCATCCGTGCCCACTGGCGACAGTACGGCGACCGTCAGCCCAATGGCGGCCGCCATCAGCGTCGTGACCGCAAAGTAGGCCAACGTTTTGCCGCCGATCGCCCCGAGGCGCCGAATGTCGCCTAACGATGAGACGCTCACGAAGAGGCTCGCGATCACGAGGGGCACGACCACCATCGTGACGAGCCGAATGAAGATCGTCCCCAGTGGCTCGGCGGCAATGACGACGCGGCCGAGCGTCGCCGCGGCGGGGAAGGGCGCACGAGCAAGAACACCGATGATGGCACCGCCGACCAGCGCGGCAGCGATCTTCGTCTCCAGCCTCATCGCGTCGCCCCAGTCGCGGCGGGCGCCGAAATCAGTACTTCAGACAGCGCCGCCAGCGTACGCTCTACGTCATTGAGCCGAATGTCACCCATGTGGCCGATGCGGAATCCACGTGGCTCGAACTCCCCCATCGCCGCGGCCGTGAGAATTCCCCGCGCCTCGAGTCCCTGGCGCAGCGTCTTGGAGCTCACGGCATCCGGAAGCGCTATCGCCGTAACCGTCGGCGACAGCGCATCGAGGTTCGGGCACTGGAGCTCGAGTCCCAATCGTCGGATACCACGCCTAACGATCGACGCGATCTCCTCGTGCCGACGCAGCACCGTATCGAAGCCCTCCTCGTGAATCATGCGGAGCGCTTCGGCGACCTGGAGCACGAGATGCACCGGCGTCGTTCCAGGCGTCTCCGGACGCCGCTTTCCGAGTGTTTCGCGGATTGGCCGGAAATCCCAGTAGCCGCGCGGCAGTCGAGCGGACTCCATCGCTTTCCAGGCGCGATCGCTGAGGACCGCAAAGGATAGCCCCGGACTCGACATCAGACATTTCTGGGAGGCCGTGACCGCGACATCCACGCCCCATTCGTCGAATGCGAACGGCATCCCGCCTAACGCGGACACGCCGTCGACGAACAACATCGTCGGTCGGTTCGACACGACGCGAGCGATCGACGCGACATCGTTCCGCACCGCGGTGGACGTGTCGCAGTAGGCGACGAGCACCGCCTTGATCGACGCGTCGGCGTCGAGGTGCTCTGCAATCTGGTTCGGCGTGACGTTGCGCTTCCAATCGCGCGCGATTCGACGGACGATGATTCCATAGTTCTCAGCGATCTTCGCCCACATCTCGCCGAAGGCGCCGTTGCAGCAGGCGATGATCGCATCGCCTGGTGAGAGCAGATTGCAAAGCGAGGCCTCGAGCGCGCCGCGACCGGTGGTGTGCACCGGAAGTATCAACTGCCGCGTGCCGAAGATTGGGCGGATGAGCTCGAGCAATTCCGACAGCTCGTTGGAGAACTGCGACGTTCGGTGATGCAGCATCGCCCGCGCACCCGCACGGCGCACGCGCTCGGGCACGCGGGTCGGACCCGGCGTCATCAGGAGGTATGGATCGTCGTCCGGCCCGAGCGACGTCACGCGATCACGCCCTTTCGCCGCAGCAGATCGTCCACATCGCTCCGAATGAGCATTCCCTGGTTGATCTCGGCGACGCGCTTTCGCTCGCGGTCGAGCAGCTCGTCCAGGAGGCGAAGCACCTCTTCGGCATGGTCGCGCGGAACGACGGCGACACCGTCGTCGTCGCCGACGATGACGTCGCCCGGCATCACCACCGTACCGCCGCATGCGATCGGCACATTGAGCTCGCCCGGACCATCCTTGTCACAGCTTCCGGGTGTCACGGCACGACTGAAGGCGGGGAAACGGAGCGCGGTGATTCCCTCGACATCTCGAATCGCG
This sequence comes from Gemmatimonadaceae bacterium, assembly GCA_036493735.1. Classification (GTDB taxonomy): domain Bacteria; phylum Gemmatimonadota; class Gemmatimonadetes; order Gemmatimonadales; family Gemmatimonadaceae; genus AG2. The sequence goes on along the minus strand of DASXPH010000092.1, from coordinate 3,324 downwards.
CCGTCGACGACGATTCCGCCGAGCTTCTTTGCCGCCGCGGTGCGGCACATCAGATCGCCGAAAACCGCCGTCGTCGTATTGCCGACCGTGTTCACGACGACGACGTCGCCCGGCAGCGCGACGTCGAGCGCCTTATGAACCATGAGATTGTCCGCCGGGCGGCAGAGCACGGTCACGGCGGGACCGCACAGCGCGAATCCACTGCGAGACCGGATGCCCGGGTCCATGAAATTGAATCGGCCCATTGCATCCGCGACGTTCGCGCTCGCGGCGCCCCTGAAGCGCGCGATGATGTCATCGCTGAGGCGCGGCGGAGTTGGGAGTATTCGAAATCCGAGCTTGCCGGCCATTTCCGAGGCTGGTGATGGTCTGTTCGTCGGTGCTCGACATGATGATATCAGCCGAGCGGAGCCGGGCAACCCAAGGGAAAGAGCGGAAGGCGCGAGGTGCCATAGGGCGCGAGGTGCCAGAGGGCGCGAGGTGCCATACGGCGCGAGTCCCATACGGCGCGAGTCCCATACGGCGCGAAGTCCCATACGGCGCGAAATCCCAAAGTGCGCCAGGTTCCAAACGACGCTGAGTTCCGAAGGACGTTTAACGTCGTTTGGGACTTGGCGCAGTTCGGGAGTTCGCGCAGTTCGGAACTCGGCGCGGTTTGGGACTTCGCGCCCTTCGGAACTTCGGGCCCTTCGCTTTTTACTCTCCCAAGATCCGCATTACCGCGGGTGATGCACGGAGTACCTCGCGCCGGGCGTTCGTGGCGGGTGCCTAACGCGACGCGCTGCGCGTCGATTAAGCACTCGGATTCCCCGCCTTCTCGCTGAGCGGAATGATGAAGCAGGTCGCTCCTCCATACGAGTCCGTGAACACGGGATACTTCCCCGTCGGGAACAGGTTGATGCCCGCCTTGGCATACCGGCGCAGATCGCCGAGCCGCTGACCTGTGAGATAGAAGTCCCGCGCCCGCTGTGCGCGCAGTTCGGCCATCAGCTGATCACCGCTCAGCGACACCGGCGCCTCGCCGCCCACGGCGCGCCGCTCGTTCACGAAATCCAACGTCGTCTGCACCGGACCGTCCAATTCGGCAATCACGTACCGTGCCTCGAGGCCCGTCGCCATCCGCATGTCGCTCTCAACGCTGATGCGCGGCGCGCTGCCTGACGACACCCACTCGCTGTACATGTACGGTGTGAGCGGCGTGTAGATCGAGCCGCCGGTGAGCCCGAGCTGTGTGGACGCCGGCTGCGGCACGCGCGGATCGTTGAGTCCGAGGAATGGCGGCGCCATCCCGAGCGACGCGCCCGACGCGTGAGTGAGACCGTTGAGCGCGTTGTTCTCGCGCACTGTGTTGCTCGAGTAGTACGCGAGCTTTTCGTAGCTCGCTGGCACCTGCGAGGCGTAGCTGCGCGCTTTCGCGGCGTCGCCGAGCTTGAGGGCGGCACGCGCGCCGCCGACCTGTGACATGTGAATGATGTCCTGGGCGGCCGCGACGTTGCTGCCCGTGGACGCGGCCGTTGCCACGGTGATCGCCTCGTCGAATCGCGACAGCGCGATCTGCAGCAGCTCGTCGGACGTTTTGGGAGCGCTCAGGTTTACTGGTGCTTCACAGAAGCCCTCGCCGAGCAAGGTGTACGCGTATCCGCCGTAGGCGAGGACGCGGGCAACGTCCAGGCTCGACGACGCACCGGTCCCCAGCATCGCCTTCAGGCGTGAGGCGGCGTCGTCGGCCGACTGGCGCGCGCGCTGGAGGTACTCGTACACACCCGAGTTGATGGTATTGAGATCGGTGAAGTCGTGCAGCGAGAACTGGCGCACGTCCACGTTCGTGTGATCGGTGAACGCCTCGTCGGAGAGCACCGCGGACCACTGTGCGTACTGGCCGTACGCATACTGGAACTCTCCGATGGCGCCGTTGACGATGAGCTGCTGAAGCGCCGGGTCGTTGAGCTGTCCTTCCTGAATCGCGCCAGGGTTCTGAACGTCGAGAATGCCCTTGCATGCAGTCGCACCGCCGACGAGCAGCACGGCGAGGGAGATCGTCAGGCAGCGGCGTACACGCATGAGTGCCGCGCTCGCGTGGAATGTCGTTGTGTTGGTCATCAGAAGCCCACCGAGAGCGAGAGGGAATAGCGCCGCGTCATCGGCACGGTCCAACTGTCGTTGCGATTGAAGGTCGAGCTGCCTCCGTCGAAGTTGATCTCGGGGTCGGCACCGCCGTACTTCGTCCAGATCTTCAGGTTGTGGCCGGCGAGCATCAGCGTCGCGCGATCGGCGACGTGACCGATGAAGCGCCGCGGCAGATCGTAACTCAGCGACAGATCGCGGAACTTGATGAAGTCCGCGGGCTGCACGAAGAAGTAATTCTCCGAGGCGAACATGCGCGCGAGCACTTCGTCCGGGTTGGCGTTAGGGTTGACTGTCTGCCACGACACGCCGGCGCGGTCACGCCGCCAGTCCTTGACGTTGAACTGATAGTTGCCACCCTTGTAGTCGAAGAGGCTGTGCACGCGGAAGTTGCCGAGCACGATGAAGTCGTTCGAGAAGCTCATCTCGCGCGTGGGCACGGATGGCCCACGATAGACGCTCACCGGGTCGAGGATCGGCTGTCCGCTCGCGTTCTTGACGAGTTTCCCGTTCGCGTCGTACTGGACGCGCTGCGCCCAGAACGCGGCGAGCGGAAAACCCTCTTGGTAGCGCTGCACCGGAGCGTAATCACCAAAGATGATCGGGGCGCGCTCGTCACCGAACGAGAGGAGTCGATTGCGGTTGGTCGCGAGTGTGAGCGAGCTCTCGATCGTCAGCGACTGGCCTCGGAGCGGCGTCCCTCCCAACACTATCTCGACGCCGCTATTGGAGATCGTGCCGAGGTTCTGCAGCTGTGTTCCGGCGAATCCGGTGGACGGGGGGACGTCGACCGGAAGCAGTGCGTCATGCGTCGTCTTGTCGTAGTATGTCGCATCGAGCGTCAGTCGCCTGTCGAGCAAAGCGCTCTCGAATCCGAGCTCGATCTCTGTGCCGCGCTCCGGCTTGAGATTCGGGTTCCCGACGGAGCCATAGCGCAGCGCTGACAACGTGCCGGTGGACGTGGTGACGACCGATGTGGTGTACGATCGAATCGCGTCGAACGGTCCGGGCGAGTTACCGGCCTGTCCCCACGCGAAGCGCAATCGCAGCTCGTTCACCGACGGCACGTGGAAGAAGGGCTCCTCGGAGACGACGTAGGACACCGATGCCTTCGGGTAGAAGACGCGGTGCAGGTCGGAGCCGAACGCGGAGTTGTTGTCGACGCGCAGCGCGCCGGTGACGAAGAGGCGATCGCGCCAC
>DASXPH010000091.1:0-146073 GCA_036493735.1 Gemmatimonadaceae bacterium | reverse complement strand
GCTGCGCTCCTCGCTTCGCTCGGAGCGAATCCATATGGAGTCGCAAGCGCTGCGCGCTTGCTCCTTCGCCTCTCGCCCGATCAGGAGTCCGCATCCCGCATCCCGCTACCGCCTGTTCGGTCCCACCCAGAACCCTGCGTACACCTGCAGCATGTTCGCTGAGCCGTAGTACGGTGTCGCCACGACGGTGCCATCTGAGAGGGTACTCAGCGAGCTGTCGTTCACGTAATGCGCGCGCGCGTTGCGGCGAAAGCGAATGCCTACGTCGAACGAGCCTGAGCGCGGATTCTGGCCGCCGATCCGCAGCCCCACGCCCGTACTCCAGGCGAGATTGCCCGAGCTCAAGACGGTGCGATCGATGCCGTCATCTCCCGCGTACTGCGGTGGCCGCAGGTTGACGCTGCTGTAGAAGTACGAGACGCCCGCGGTCGCGAACGCATAGGGGCGCACGTTGCCACTCAGCGCAGTGATCTCCGGTCCGATGTCCAGCGAGTACATCTGATGCTGGCGCACGGCGTACGAGACGTTCTGATAGCCGAGGAAATTGCCGATGTCGTCGTACTCGGGGACGGCGAGGTCGTGACTTACGTAGCCGTACATCAGAAATCCGCCGTCCACGCGGAGGGCAAGGTGACGCGCGCGATCCAGCGCGTAGGCGCCGTCCACGTAGAACCCACCGCCGCCATCCTCGTGCTGACGGAACGCCCCAACCGGAAAGGCCCAGTCACCAACAATTGATCCGGAAAAAGGATCTCCCTTGCTCGGCGGCTCCGGCGGAGGCGGCGGCGAAAGATCGATCGGCGGCCGATCGGGCGTCTTCTGTGCCCCAGCACTACCCAGCGCGTACAAGAGCGCTACGAGGAGCGTGAGTGGCTGGAAGCATCGCATGGTTGCGTCCCTCGACATAGCCATCATACCCACGTTGACAGCCTTCGTACCCACGCTGAAAAGAATCGTTCACTACGGTATATTCTTGAAATGCCAGAGCCTATCTATCTCGACCACGCGGCGACGACGCCCGTTCGACCCGAGGTGCGCGAGGCGATGGAACCCTTTTTTGGTCCTCGCTTCGGCAATCCCTCTAGCCTCCATCGTTGGGGGCGCGAGGCGCGTGTCGCGCTGGACGAGGCGAGAGAGCGGGTCGCGGCCTGTCTTGGCGCGCGTGCGGACGAGATCTGTTTCACCTCTGGCGGTACGGAGTCCGACAATCTGGCTGTGCTGGGTGCCTGGCGTGCGCGCCGTGCCCAGGGACGGAACGCCGTCGTCAGCACGCCTATCGAGCACAAGGCCGTGCTCGCAGCCGTGCACCAGGCCGGTAAGGAGGGAGCCGAGGAGCGCCTCTGTGCGATGACGGGCGACTGCACGGTCGACCAGAGCTCCTTCGACCAGCTCGCGGACAGCGACGTCGCCATCGCGTCGGTGATGTGGGTGAACAACGAGGTCGGCACGATCCAGCCGATCGAGCAGCTCGCCGGAATCGCGCATGCGCGCGGGGTGCTCTTTCACACCGATGCCGTGCAGGCGTTCGGCAAGGTGGCAATCGATGCCTGCGCCGTGCCGTTCGACATCCTCTCGATCTCGGGCCACAAGATCGGCGCGCCGAAGGGCTGCGGCGCGATTTTCGTTCGCCGCGGCACGATCATCGAGCCGCTCTTCCACGGCGGGACGCAGGATCGCGGGCGCCGCCCGGGCACGGAGAATGTCGCCGCCGCCGTTGGTCTCGCCCGTGCCGCCGAGCTGACGCTGGCCGAGCGTGACGAAGAGGGCCGGCGCCTGACGACGATGCGCGACCAGCTGGAGCAGGCGATTCTCGCGTCCGTTCCCGACGCGATCATCCACGGGCGCAACGCACGCCGCGCCCCGCATATCCTGAGCGTCTCCGTACCGGGAACCGACAGTGAGTCGCTGCTGATGGCGCTCGATCTTCAGGGCATCGCGTGCTCCGCCGGCTCGGCGTGTCAGAGCGGAAGTGTGACGCCATCCCACGTGCTCACGGCGTGTGGCATTCGCGCCGATATCGCGAATGCGGCGATCCGAATGAGCCTCGGAAGCCTCACGACGAAGGGGGGCATCGAGCGTGTCGCCGAGGTGTTCCCCGCCCTCGTTCGAAAGGCGCGAGGTCTTCCTCCGATTCCTCGCGCTCAGGCTGTCGGGGCCTAACGATGAGGGAGCGGGTTCTGGTGGCGATGTCGGGCGGAGTCGATTCGTCCGTAGCCGCGGCGCTGCTCGTCGAGCAGGGCTACGATGTCGTGGGCGCGACGATGAAGCTCTTCTGCTACGGCGACGACGTGCCCGACCGGCCCTGCTGTTCGCTCGACTCGATCAACGACGCCCGGCGCGTTTGCCAGCAGCTCGGCGTGCCGCACTACGTCCTCAACCTCGAGAGCGCGTTCGGGCGCGACGTCGTTGCCAATTTCGTGGACGAGTACGCGCGCGGCCGGACGCCGATCCCGTGCGTCCGCTGCAACACCTTCACGAAGTTCCGCGACCTCCTCCGCAAGGCAGACGGCATCGACGCGCAATGGATCGCGACTGGCCATTACGCGCGGATCGTCGACGGCGTGATGCACCGCGGCCTGGATCCGCGGAAGGACCAGTCGTACTTCTTGTGGGGCATCGATCGCGAGGTCGTTAGGCGCATGCTGCTGCCCGTCGGGGACCGCACCAAGGCGGAGACCCGCGCCGTCGCGCATCGCCTCGGCCTCGAGGTCGTCGCCGAAAAGACGGAGAGCCAGGACATCTGCTTCGTCCCGGACGGCGATCACACGAAGATCCTGCGACAGCGGTTGGGTGACGACGCGCCGGCGCTTTCGACTGGACCGCTGCTGCTCTCCGATGGAACTCGCATCGGTACGCACTCGGGTTATGCGCGATACACGATCGGTCAGCGCCGCGGTCTGCCGGGTGGATTCCGCGAGCCGATGTACGTCGTGGACATTCGACCGGACCAGCGGGCGGTGGTGATCGGTCCCCGCGCCGAGCTCCTCGGCCGCGGCGTCGTCGCGCGAGAGCTCAACTGGCTCACCGAGCCGCCGGCGGTCGGATCGCAGCTGTCGGTGCAGGTTCGGCACCGTGCTGCCGCCGCCGCGGCGGAAGTGGTTCGTATCACGCCTAACGAGCTGGAGCTGGCGCTCGACGAACCGGTGGCGGCGATCACGCCCGGACAGTCGTTGGTGCTTTACGATGGAACGCGGGTAATCGGCGGCGGGATCATCGAGGCCTCACGCCGCGCCCGCGCCTCGCTGCCGATACTGGCCGCCTAGGGCTCCTCGCGATCTTCGCGCCGCCGGTGCTCGGCGTCGTTGTACCACACGGCGTGCTGAAGACAACTCTCGAGCGTCGAGGTGGACATCGCGCGCCAGTCGTCAGGTATCGGCGTGAACCGCCGCCGCTCCCCTGCTTCGGACTCGAACAGCAGCCAGCCCTGCCGTCGCTCCGGGTGCGGTAGCATCGCCATCAGTCGCTCCGAGAAGTCGAGACGCGCAATCTCGGAGACTGTCCAACGAATGCCGTTGACGTCCTTGAAGTCGAGCGCGCCGCTCGCGTGGTGCGTGATTGAATCTGGCATCTGCCGCCTCTCAATACTTCAGCCCACCAGCCTCGGCGAACTCCTTCATAGCCCGCTCCTGTTCTTCCGTCAGCTTCTCGGGCACCTGCACATCCACCTGCACGATCAGATCTCCCTTGGCGCCATCCTTCTCGATACCCTGGCCGCGAACCCGAAAACGCTTGCCGTTCGCCGTACCGGCAGGTATTCGGATCGCGACACGCTTGCCGTCGATGGTGCGCACACTGATTCGCGAGCCGAGCGTCGCCTGCGCGATGTTGATCGGCACGGGAGCAATGACATCGAGCCCTTCGCGTCGGAAGAAGCGGTCGGTTTCCACTTGAAAGCTGATGACGAGATCACCCGGCGTTCCATTGTGCTGGCCACGACCACCCTGACCCTTCAGGCGAATGCGCGAGCCAGTGTCGGTACCCGCCGGCACCGTGATGAGAACTTTCTTACGCGTGCGTACTTCGCCAGCGCCGTTGCAGGTGGGACATCGCTCCGTCGGCACCTGACCACGGCCAAGGCACATCGGACAGGGACGCTGCACGGCAAATCCACCCTGCCCGAAGGATATCGTACCGCGGCCGCTGCACTCTGGACAGGTCTGAAGCTTGGCTCCGGGTGCGGCGCCCGAACCGTGACAGGTGGGGCACTCCTCATTGACCTCGAGCTCCACGGGCACCTTTCCGCCCAACGCGGCGACTCGGAATGGAACCTCCAGCTGTATCTCGACGTCCTGTCCGCGTTCGGGCCCTCGGGTTCGAGCGCGCTGACCGCCGGTACTGCCGCCGAACATCGAGCTGAAAATGTCGCCGAGACCACCGAGGCCTCCGATGTCGAAGTCCTCGAATCGGAAATTGCCGCCGGCGGCACCGCCTGCTCCAGGCGCGCCGGCGCCAGGTCGTGGCCCGGAGCGGCTGCCGGCGCCGAAGCCGCCGAACGCGCCAAGCTGCCGCATCTGATCGTATTGCTTGCGTCGGTCCGCGTCGCCGAGAACCTGATAGGCCTCGGAGATCTCCTTGAAACGATCTGCCGCCTTCGGATCGTTCGGATTCTTATCCGGGTGATAGCGAGCCGCGAGCTTTCGATACTGCTTCTTGATGTCGTCCTGAGTCGCCGATGCGGAGACGCCAAGAACCGCGTAGAAGTCTTTGTTCTGCGCCATGGCGCTCAGTGCGTCCTCAGCTGTTCCACTGCTTCACGACCACGCGCGCCGGGCGGAGCAGCTGACCATTGAACAAATAGCCCTGCTGGTAGACCTTGGCGACGACGTGATCGTCTTCGGATGATAGTGCGGGCTCCGTCGCGACAGCCTCCATCAGCGACGGATCGAAGGTCTGATCGATCGGGTTGACGATCTCGAGACCGATCGCCGTGAGCGTCTTGAGCAACTTGCGCTCGACCAGCGCGGCGCCGTCGACGACGGTCTTCGTGTCGGTCGTCGACGGATCGACATGCGCGAAGCGCGAAAGATCGTCGAGTGCATCCAGTATTCCGCGTAGCAGGTCGGCTTGCCCGCGCATAGAGGCTTCCTGCCGTTCGCGCACGGAGCGCTTGCGGTAATTGTCGTACTCCGCGGCGAGCCGCAGATACTTGTCCTGCTGCTCAGCGAGCACGCGCTCTTTCTGGTCGGCTTCCGCGCCGCTGGCTGCCTCGTCGCCGGACGCCGGCGCTGCACCTTGCTCCTCGACGGCGTCAGCCTCTTCGCCGCCGTCGTCTCGCGTCGCAGGAACGAAATCGTCTGTCATCGCTTCGCCCTGTTCACCTGTCGGGCGACGCGCGGGGTCTTTGTCTGAACGCTTCATCTTCGGTGGATCCTCGCGAGCCACACTCGCGTTTGTGCGCGCACGGCGCGCGCTGTCTGGTTAGCAAACGCGAGCGTTACCGCTGAATGAAAATGTGCTCGGGTTGACGAGGGGTGCAACCTCCGTGCACGCGACAGTCCAGGGCTTTGCCTCAGTCCTTTTCGACGAGCGATCGACGCACGAGCTCGAGCGCGCTCTGCGTCGCACGTCGTCGAATCTCCTCGCGATCGCCTATCAAACGGAGCTGCAGCGGGCGTGTTTCATTGGCGAACGCCGCGGCGATCCAGACCGTTCCAACAGGCTTCTCGGGAGTTCCACCACCCGGCCCGGCGACGCCGGTAATGCTGATGCCGATGGATGCGTTCAACCGTGTGCGCGCCCCCTCCGCCATCTCGCGCACCACAGGCTCACTCACGGCGCCATGCCTATCGAGAGACCCCTGGCTCACCCCGAGAAGGTCGCGCTTCACGTCATTCGCGTAAGCGATGACGCCGCCAAGCACGACGTCGCTGGAGCCGGGAATGGCTGTGAGCCGGGCACCGAGCAGCCCACCAGTGCAACTCTCGGCGACGGCAATCGTGAGACGCGATGCGCGACACAAGTCGAGCACGATGGAAGCGAGGTCTGTGCTCCCCTCGGCGTAAATCGACCGCGCCAACCTGCCGCGGATCATCGATCCCGCAGCATCGAGAATCGCATCGGCCTTCACATCGGTTACGTCCCGAACTGTGAGCCGCAGATCGACGCCGTCCGCTCCGGGCAAATACGCGAGCGACACCGCTCCGAGGCTCTCGCGGATCCGATCGATCTGATCGGCGAGGAGCGACTCCGCGACTCCAGTGGTGCGCAGCGTACGCGACCTGACCACTGTCGGCTCACCGGACCCCGCTGCGCGTCCCCGCAGCTCAGGAACGAGGGTATCCGCGAGCATGCCTCGCATCTCACGAGGAACGCCCGGTAGCATGGCCACCCAGCGTCCGCGATCATCCTCGAGCCAGATGCCCGGAGCGGAGCCATGATTATTGACGAGCTTCGTGGAGCCCTCGGGGAGCATGGCCTGAGCGCGATTCGACTCGGGCATTCGTCGTCCGAAGCGCTGCTGCCAACGTTGCTCCATCCACGCGACGTGCGCTTCGTCGAGCAGCATCCTTCGGCCGAAGATCGCCGCGATGGCCGGCTTCGTCAGATCGTCGCTCGTGGGGCCGAGGCCACCGGTCGTGATTACCGCGCCGGTGCGATCCAGCGCCTCACGGACAGCGATCGCGATCTCCTCGGCGACATCGCCAACCGTTGCGCGGCGCTTGATCCCGATGCCGAGGGCCGCCAGCTCGCGTGCTACGTGCGCGGCGTTCGTGTCGATCGTGAAGCCGAGGAGGAGCTCGTCGCCGATGGTGATGAGCTCAACGTCCATACTGCGTCAACCTCGCGCGCCGCTCTGCACGAAGACGCGACCGTAGCGGCTCACATAGAGCCAGAGCGAATAGACCGTGAGCAGCACGGCGACGGTCATCGTTAGTGTGCCTGCCGTGCCAATGAAGATGCCGAGACCGCGCCAGATGCCGCCATTCCAGCCGTGGATCAATCCAGCTGTCGCGACCGCGAACCAGAGATAGGCGCCGCCCTGCCACACGATCTGAAACACCGTCTTGACCTTGGCAGGACCAATCGCGGCGATGACGACGCCGCGGCGTGCCGCCGCTTGACGGAAGATCGTCATCGCGAGCTCGCGACCGAGCACGATCACGACGATCCACCATGGCAAGCTCACGTCGCCCCAGAGGGTGATGAAGGGCAGCGAGTGGAGCGTGAGGTCACCGGTCGTGAACGAAGAGCTCGAGAAATTCGCGGTGGCGCTCTGCATGAGCGCCCACATCGGCACGAACGTCCCGACCAGCAGGAGCTTGTCCGCGAGCGGGTCGAGCAGCTTCCCGAGGGTCGTCTCCTGTTTTCGCGAACGCGCGAGCACACCATCCGCGTAATCGGAGATACCGGCGACGACGAAGAGGACGAATGCGAGAAGTCGCGGCGTCGTGGCTGGAGCAAATGGCAACACCGCGATGAGAGGTGTAATCGCGATGCGTCCTACCGTCAGTGCGTTCGGAAGATTCATTCGAGCGGGCCAGCGACAGCAAATCGGATTTCAGCGTGAGACATCAGTGGGCACTTACTACGCTTCACGCTGTGTCGGATGGCACACGCGGTACCATCGTCACCTATCAATTCTAGTTCGGTCCACTGACCGCTGGGAGCTTGCGCCCCGGCGGCGGCTCAGGCGAGCGATTTCAGAACCAGCTTGCTGACCGCCTTGAGGGTATCGAAGACGCCCTCGCCGGTCACGGCAACGGCATCGAAGTAGGGCGCATGCTCGACCCATTCGCCGCTGGAGATCTGCTCCACTATGTTCTCGCCGGCCCGGAAGGGATCTGCCGTCACGCGCATCCGGGAGGGATCCGAGATCTCCCAGCCGGGATTCAATGCCGTCTGTAGGTCCTTGATCGGGGCCGCGTTGGGCAGGTCCCGCTTGTTGTACTGGATCACGAACGGCATCCGGGTGAGATCGTAACCGTACTCCGACATGTTGTCGTACAGGTTCTGCATCGCTTCCTGGTTCGCTTCCATACGCTCGATCTGGGAATCGGCGACAAAAACGATCCCATCCACGCCCTTCAGAATGAGTTTGCGACTTGCGTTGTAGTACACCTGGCCGGGCACGGTGTAGAGATGGAAGCGCGTCTTGAAGCCGCGAATGGTACCGAGGTCGACTGGCAGGAAATCGAAAAAGAGCGTCCGCTCGGTCTCGGTGGCGAGTGAGATGAGCTTCCCGCGCGTGTCTGGGGAGACCTTGCCGTAGACGTGCTCGAGATTCGTCGTCTTGCCGCCGAGACCAGGGCCGTAATAGACGATCTTACAGTTGATCTCGCGTGAGGCGTAGTTGATCATCGACATGCTGTCGTTCTCCCTTACTGAAACAGCTTGTCGATCTCGTCGTCGGCGCCGGCGAGAATGTTGGGTTGCCCGGGTCCGCCAGGGGCACGCTTGAAAACTTGCTCAAATAGCTTCGTGAGCTCGTCGACGGTCTGCTTCATTTTCAGTCGCACCAGGCCCAACGTCGTGCGGTTGTCGAACAGCACGACGAGAATGACGCGGCGCGCGACGTCGGCGAGATACATCGACTCCTTCTCGCCCTGGTGAAACAGCGAGTTGAAATCATTCTCACCAATGAGCTTCGCGAGTTGGTCGTTGGCGCTGAAGTCAGCGGCGGTGAGGGTGGCGAATGCGGTCGGATCGAACTTCGGCTGTTCACCAACGGTCGCGACGAGCTGTCCCGTGCGGTCGACGAGCAACGCACAGCGCGCGTTGCTGTCGAACAGGAACCGCTCCAGCGATTTGGTGATCGCGCCGAAATCGTCTTCGGTGAATGACCAACTTGCCGCACCAACGGGCATTCGTCCCTGCCGGATCAAAGCTGCGGGCTCTCGCTCGCAGCAAGTCTTTTCGTATCCTGCGCACTCTTCGCGCGCTCAACCGAGTTTCTGCTGCATGCGCCGCAACAATCGCTCAGCACGACGCCGTAACGACGGCCGTCGCTCCCAGCTCACGTACTCCGTGAGCAGGCGCGCCGCGTCGATGCTGGGACGCCCGCTGATGTAGCCGAGCGCCGCCAAACGGCGGACGGGGCTGCGACTGAACAAGTCACGGCGGCACCGCCGAATCTGGGTACTCCAGACCAACAGGCCGATAATAAGACCGCCGAGAAACCCGGCGGTCACCGCTTTGGCGTCCTCCCATTCTGTCCGGCCCCTCACATGGTCCTCCTGGCCGCGAGGGCCTGGGCGATTGTTACTCCGTCGGCATACTCCAGGTCACCACCGACCGGCAGTCCACGAGCAATCCTCGTGACGGTCACGGGGCGTGAAGCAAGTTGACGTTGCACATAGAGGGCGGTCGCTTCGCCCTCCAGGCTCGGATTGGTCGCGAGGATCACTTCGCGGATGTCGTTCTCCGCCACGCGCCGAACGAGATCGTCGATGCGAAGGCTCTCTGGTCCCACGCCGTCGAGCGGCGAGAGTCGTCCGCCGAGCACATGATACAGCCCGCGAAACTCGCCGGCGCGCTCGATGGCACCGATGTCCGGCGCCTCTTCGACCACGCAGAGCAGCGTTGCATCACGACGCGGATCGCTGCAGATCGCGCACAGATCACCCTCGGTGAGGTTGAAGCAGCGCTCACACGGATGCACGCGCTCGCGGAGTGAGGCCAGCACTTCAGCAAGTCTGCGGCTTTGCTCGGCGGGTTGCTTGAGGAGGTGATACGTGAGCCGGAGCGCCGTCTTGCGGCCTATACCTGGAAGCTTGGCGAGCTCGGACGCGAGGTCGTCGATGACAGACAAGAGGAACCTAAAGACTAGTCCCTAGTCGCTCAGCCGAGGCCAGGCAGCTTGAAGGGAAGGTTCAGCCCCCCCGTGAGCTTGCCCATTTCTGCCTGCGCCTCGTCCTGCGCTTTCTTCTGCGCATCCGACAGCGCGACGACGATCAGATCCTCGAGCATCTCGGGATCAGCGGGGTTGATCACCGACGGGTCGAGCTTGACCCGGCGAATCTGCCCGGTGCCGCTCACCTCTGCGGTCACGAGGCCGCCGCCCGCGCTGCCGGTGACGGTGATGTTCTGCAGATCCTCCTGGATCTTCTGAAACTTGCCCTGCATTTCCTGCGCTTGCTGCAGGATTTTCATGAAGTCGCGCATGGGAGTCAGGAGAGGGGCATAAACAAGCTAGTCGATTACATCGAGGTCGAGGGCGTCGATCGCCGCGCCGAGGATCGGGTCGCGCTTGCGTAGCGCGTTGAGGCGATCATTGCGCACCATCTCGTCGGTGACGCGCGTTGGCGTTCCGGACACGCGCTCGGGGTTCTGGCGCAGCCGGACTGCCCTGACGTCCGAGAACCAATGGCGAAGCGCGCCGACGATCTCCGGTCGCCCTCCTTCGATTGCCTGCGCGAGGAACTCATTCGGTTCGTCGAGCTCGATCGTTAGGTCCCCGGAGCCGGTGACGGACACCGGAAGCGCGTGCGACAGCGCCGACGACAGCACCCGCTTGCCGTCGCCGCGCAGCTTGGCAACGAGTTCATCCCAGCGGCCGGAGACTCGAGCGATGTCGAGCGGCTCCGCGGCCCCGTTAGGCTTCGCAGGCGCAGGCGCCACCGGCGGCCGCGCATCGGCGAGCGCCGGCGCTGGCCGACTCAACACCGGCTCTTCGTTGGCTATCGACGGAGCCACAGGCGCTGGCGGCATCGTGGCTCGCGGGGCGTCGTCCAAGGGTGTTCGGGGTGCCGTATCGCGACGGGCGCGCGGTGCGTCCGCGGCGCGGCTCACCGGCACCGAACGCGCCGGCGCGGGCGCGCCGCCCTCACCGCTCAACCCGCGGAGCAGATCCTCGATCTCGACCGTTCGATCGAGTAGCGCAAAGCGAACGAGGAGCGTCTCGAGCAGCAATTGCTGCTGGCCGCTCTTTCGGAAGCGCGGCTCCAGCTCACCGATCGCGGAGAGCATTCGAAGCAGATCCGCCGCCGACCAGCGCGCGCGACGCTCGTCCAATGCGGCACGCGCGCGGTCCGGCAAATCGGACACCTCGCCGCCGAGAAGGATCGCGAGCTGGGCGCGCACCATGTCCGCGAGCCCGCTGAGAAAGAGCGAGAAATCGATTCCCGCATCGGCCAACCGGCCGACGAATGGGAACACGTCGCCGGCGCGTCGCTCAAGAACGATGTCGAGCAGCGAGAGAAACTCGTCTTCCGGCACGAGGCCTAACGCTTCCCGAACACGCTCAGCCGTCACCTCTCCCTCACCCATGGCGAGGACCTGATCGGTGAGACTGAGCGCGTCGCGCATCGAACCGTCGGCGGCGCGCGCGATCATGGATAGCGCTTGCGGCTCCGCCACGACGCTCTCGTCCGATAGCACTCTGGCGAGACGTTCCTTGATCTCACCCGGCCCGATGCGCTTGAAATCGAAGCGCTGCAGACGGCTCAACACTGGCGCGGCCGCCTGCGCGATCTTCTGCGGCTCCGTGGTCGCGAAGACGAAGACGACGCGCGGCGGCGGCTCCTCGAGAATCTTGAGCAGCGCGTTCCATGCCTCGCGCGTGAGCATGTGCGCTTCGTCGACGATGTACACCTTGTGCCGCTCGTCGCCCGAGGGCGCATACATGGCCCGCTCGCGCAGCTCGCGCGCGTCGTCCACGCCGCGATTGGATGCCGCGTCGATCTCGACAACGTCGAGGCTTGATGCGCCACTCCAGATACGCTCGCAGGACGTGCAGACACCGCACGGCTCGCCATCGGCGCCGCGATCCTCGCAATTCAGCGCCATCGCCAGAACGCGCGCGAGTGTCGTCTTGCCGACGCCGCGCGGGCCGCACAGCAAATAGCCGTGCGCGACGCGCCCGCGGGCGATGGCGCCCTTCAGCGTGGCCGAGACGTGCGACTGCACGGCGACGTCGCTGAAGCGCTTTGGGCGGTATTTGCGGGCGAGAGCTAGCATGGGACGCGTGGCGCGGGACGCGGGGCGCGGGACAGCAACGCGCATAAGATAGCGCGCCACGCGCCACTCGTCCCGCGAAACGAGTCGCGCGGGGATGTCGCTCGATGAGCAATCATCCCCGCGCGAGTGTCCCAGGCCGACCGAAGCGACAAGAGACACCTCATGCCGCTGCTACCTTCGGGGTCCTGACGGAGTTAGAAGGCTCTCGCCCTCCGGGACCTGGGACAATGTGGAATATAGCCGACAGTCCAATGGCGGGAAGGTCTCACCGACTGCCGGCCACCGACAGCCGCCCGCCCACCACCGCCATCGCCTCACGCGCTGCCATTACGCCGTGGTACTGCGCCTCCTCGAACAGCGAGAGCCCACTCTGGTCCGAGTGCGCTCGGAAGAAACGCGACAGCTTCCGCGGCTGAGCGCGTTCGGTCGCCGTGAGGAACCCGACCGTCGGCCGAATCATCGCATGGCCGAGGCGCAGAACATCGATGCGCGAGACGCAGTCACGAATGTCCGGGTGCGCGCGCGCGAGGTCATCGAGGATGCGATCTCGCCAGTACGCCCAATCCCGCGTCAGCAGCTCGCGTCTCGCCTGCTCCGGCGTGAGCTCGGCAAACGAGTGATAGTAGGTCCACACCGTGCGATCCTGAAAGGTGCGCAGCGACTGATGCGTGGCGACGACGTAGCCCAGGCCAGGGGAGTCGTAGATCACGTTGTCCCACGCCGGCTCGATTCCGTGCTCGGCTGGCCACCGATCGAGCGTCAGATTCGCCGTGAGCCAGGGCGAGTAGACGAACGAGGTCTGGTGTCGCTCGCCGCGAAGCTCGTCCACAACGTAAGGCGCGACGAAGGCCGGCACCGCCCATATGATGGCGTCGGCGTCATAGACTGTCGTTGGAGTCGTTAGGCGCCAGCGTCCTCCCTCGTGGCGCGCGCGGAGCACAGGGGCGCTCGTCTCGACATGGTGCCCGAGCTTCGCAAGGAGCCTCTTCGTGATCCAGCCATTTCCCTCTGGCCAGGTGAGCGGGCCCTGCTCGTCAACCTCGCGGGAGGCAAAGTAGTGGATACCGGCCCACGCCGACGTCTGGCTCAGCGAGGCACCGTAATCGTCGCGGCAAGCATACTCGGCATACCACAGCAGCCGCGGCGACGTGAAGCCATGCTGCCGGAGCCAGGCCTGCATAGAGATCCGGTCGAGAGGCGACGCGCGAACCATGCCGAGGGCACTGGGGATGGTGAACTCTCCGCTGGCCCGATGGCTCGCAACGAGCTCGCCGAAGCGCCGGAACTGTTCGCGATCGCCTAACGACATCGCGAACTCCGGCTCGAGGCCGGCGTGCCACTCGCCGTGCATGAAGAGCCGTTCCTGCGGCGAGAAACAGAGGTAGCGTTCCTCCCAGTCGCCGTCGCGCAGGACGCCGAGCTCCTCGAACAGCTCCCGGACGAGTGTCGCTCGCGGGCCGGGCACGGGGATGTAGTGCGCCGCCCACGGATACGCGCTGACCTCGTTCGCGCCCGATCGCGCGTTGCCGCCGGCATCGGCCGCCAACTCCAGTACGACGAAGTCGTGCAGCCCGCGGCGGTCGAGCTCCCATGCCGCGGAAAGTCCCGAGATGCCACCACCGACGATGGCGACGGCGACGCGTTGTCGCTCGCGCGGCGTGGGCGCACCGGTTCCGTCGCGCAGCGCGTGGCCAGCTTTCATGCCGTCGTCGACGAATCCCCCGGCAATCTGCGGCGGTGCTTTGCGCGTGAGACGGACGAGCGCTGGAGCGCCAATCAGCCCGGCGATGAACTCGCGTCTATTGATCGCCATGCCTAACGATTGATCGCGTCGAACTCTTTCTCGTAGTAGCGCACGAGGACCTGGTCGTTGAGCCGGTTCGGCTCGACGGCGACCGGCTGCATGTCGCGCGGGAAGGTGAACATCTGCGCGACCTCCGGCGCCGAGAGATATCTGAGCGGCGCGGGTAGAATCGCCGGTGGCGAATAGTGCGGCGCTTCGGGCGCGGCCGCCAGAGTGAAGCCCCATTCGCCGAATGATGGGACGTAAACGTGGTACGGATACGTCGTGAGTCCGGCGCGCTTCAGCGTCTCCACGATCGACCAGAAGGATTGTCGCGCGAAAAGGGGTGACGTGCTTTGGACGACGAAGAATCCGCCGCGGCTGACGTGCCGCTCGAGCGCACGGTAGAACGCCGCCGTGTACAGCTTGCCGACGGCATAGTTATTCGGATCGGGGAAATCGACCACCGCAAAGTCGAAGACATCCGTGTTGCCGTCGAGCCACACGAACGCGTCGGCGTTCACGAGGTGAACCCTGGGCGAGGTCAATGAGCCGCCGTTCAGCTTCGTCAGCAGGGGATGGGAGGCGAAGAGGCGCGTCATCTCGGGATCGAGATCGACGAGCGTCACGCTTTCCACGTTCGGATATTTGAGGATCTCGCGGACGGCGAGTCCGTCGCCTCCGCCGAGAACCAGCACGCGACGGGCACCCGGCAGGGCGGCGAGGCCGGGATGGACGAGCGCTTCGTGATAGCGGTATTCGTCGCGCGAGCTGAATTGCAAATGGGAGTTCAGGAACAGGCGCAGATCATCTTTCCAGGCCGTGAGCACGATGTGCTGATACCGCGTATCGCGCGAGAAGATGACCTCGTCCGAGTAGATGTTGTCTTCGGCGATTGTCGTTATGCGCTTCGCCTGGGTCATCCCGATCACGAGAGTCGCGAGCACGCCCGCACACGCGGCGCGCATGCTACGGCGCGCCCCGAGCAGGTTGGCGAACAGGAAGGTGGACCAGAGCGCGATCGCGGCGTTCACGATGCCGAAGAGCATCGCGCTTCGCACGAGCCCCAGCTTGGGGACGAGGAGGATGGGAAAGGCCAGCGAGGCGGCGAGCGCGCCGAGGTAGTCGAACGTGAGCACGTTCGAGACGACCTCGCGAAATCCGAAGCGGTCGCGGAGAATGCGCATGAGCAGCGGTATTTCCAGGCCGACCAGAATGCCGATCATGACAACGAGCGCGTACAGGACCAAGCGGAACGCTGTCGTGTACGCGAACGCCAGAAAGAGCAGCGTTGACGAGAAGCCGCCGATGATGCCCACCAGCAGCTCGATCCCGATGAACCGAGCGACGAGGCCTCGAGCGAGGTAGCGGGAGAGCCAGCTGCCGACGCCCATCGCGAAGAGATACGTGCCGATGACGGTCGAGAACTGCAGCACGCTGTCGCCGAGCAGATAGGACGCGAG
This sequence comes from Gemmatimonadaceae bacterium, assembly GCA_036493735.1. Classification (GTDB taxonomy): domain Bacteria; phylum Gemmatimonadota; class Gemmatimonadetes; order Gemmatimonadales; family Gemmatimonadaceae; genus AG2. The sequence goes on along the minus strand of DASXPH010000091.1, from coordinate 130,932 downwards.
CGCGCTGGCCACGAGCTCGTAAATCAGCCCGCAGGCGGCGATGGCCAGGACGCTAATGAAGAGTGCTACAGACACGTGGGCGATGGGCGATAGGCGACGAGCGACGGGCGACCGACAGGCCATTCATTGAGCGTGCGCAGCACGCTCAATGAATGGCAGCGGCGATGATGATCGCGAGCGCGATCGCCACGCAGCCCATCAACACGCCAAGGGCGGTGTTCTGATCCTCGATCAACTCCTTCCAGAGCACGCCCGGCGTGATACGATCGAACAGAAAGAACGCGCCAATGAACAACACCAGTCCCAGCACGGTGAACACGACGCCGGCGACCACGTTCGACGCCAGGTTCCTCAGCACGTCCGGATTCATGTCATTTCCCTCGGAGATATCGGCCGGAGCCGGTGTAGAGATACGCGGGTCGATAGGATCCAGGATTGTCACGCACGCTGCGCGGGACGTTCTTGACCTCAGTGGGGCGTGTGAGACTCCAACCACGCCACTCCGCCATCGCGAGTGTCGCGATGAGCAAGACGCCGAAGAGCGAATACAGAAGGTGATGGCGCATCATTCGTCGTCGGAGCTCAATGGAGCGTAGTCGCTCTCGCGCCAGCGCATCTGCTCGAAGGCATGATGACGGAACGTGGCGAAGAGCGGCGGCACCGCGAGCACTCCCAGCGCAAGGACGAAGAACGCGACGCCGGGCATGTCACGCTGGACGGTGAGCAGGAAGTTCATTGGCCGCTCGGCGTCGCTGCCGAGCTCCGGCTGGACGCGCAGATAGTAGTGCCCCGATGGCACCGTCGGGATGGTCGCGCGATCGGTGCGAGAGCCTTCGCTCCACGCGCCATCGTCGTAGCCATGATAGTACGACACCTCGCGCCCCATATCGTAGGCGGTTCCCGTCTGCTCGTTGATCAGGGCGAGACTGAAATACGCCCAGTTGTTCTCCAGGTCCGTCTCCAGCGTGAGGCGAACATTCGACGTTCGGCCCGCAAGCGTGAACACCGGCGTGACGAACGCGGTGGAGTCCGGATTGTGGGACGCGACCGAGTACACCTGACGTAAGACGAGGTCGCGCCGCGCGGTGATCTGCCTGACGACAAACAGCGCTACTATAATCGCCGCGAACAGCCGGAAAATCTTCCCGAGCGAACCGGCGCCGGCGGCGTTCGCGTCCGGTTGGTCGGCGTATACGCCGCGGGGCGCCGGCGGCGTGCCGGGCAGCTTGAATGCCTGCCAGATGTACTGCGGCGTGACGTAGGTGCCGAGCGACCAGGTTCGCTCGTCGGCGGTCCTCTCCTCGGACAGCATGTGCGGCGGCGACACGAAGTCGCGCGTCTCCGCCGTGTCGCCCAACCGGATCTCCCAAGGGAATTCGCCGAGCACGAACTGCGTCTTCGCCGTCGCGGTTTGAAAGTGCTTGAACGTCTCACCGAGGTAGCCGACGGTGGGTTGTCTTCCACCCTCCTTCTCTTCCGGTGTGTTCTTCACGACGACGACGTCATTCCAGTGGCCATCGTATTCGGTGAGGTAGCGAAAACCCTTGTAGGGATTCCACAGCAGGTACTCACTCCAGTGGTAGTCCACGTCGTCCACACGGATGCCGCGAACCTGGAAGCCGATGACCTCGTACTGATCACCTTTGAGCGTGCCACGCGTGCCTAACGGGATGCGCGGTTGATAGCGCATCTTTCCCGTGAACTCCTGCAGCACGCGCAGGTTGGGATCCTTGGCGTCGAGAATCGCGGCGCAGGATGGACAGGCGACGGTCTGCGCCAGCTCACCGGAGCGCAGCTCGATCGCTGCGCCGCAGCGCGGACAATTCAGACCTTTGACGCGCGGCGCTACCATCCCTCGATCTCGCGCAGATTCGAGAACTGCAGCTGGTCGAACTCCTGATATTCACCGACGAAGAGCAACGGCTCGGGATCGCTGTAGTCGAGCGTCGCGAAGCGGCCATCTTTTGAGTCGAGGTCGGCGAAGGTGACCTTCGACTTGTCCCAGTACTCGAACGGCAGTTCGCCCTCCACCCCTCGATAGCTCGCCGTGGTTACCCGCGCGAGCGTGAACGGCGCGCCGCCAAACGTGAATTGCTGACCGACGCGGAGCTTGGCGGCCGCGGGCACATTGGTCGGGGTATCCAGTCGTCGGGAAACCGCATACTCGGCGAGGGCATCGCTGAGCCACGCGCTGTCGTCGCCGAGCCGGATGTGCCACTCGTTCCACGTGCCGCGGTCGTATTCGTAGATGATGCGTCCAACGACAACGAAGGGCGTGCCCTTGTAGCGTCCTTCGGTGCCCAGCTGAACGGCCGACGTGGACGGCGGCAGATCGGAGACGACGCCCACTCGTCGCAGATCGACGTCGTGCCTAACGAGTATGGAGCGACAGAATGGACAGGTGGTCTGGACGGCGCTCGACCAGCGAAAGCTGATCTGACCGCCGCAGTTTGGACAGTTCGCCTGGAGCACAGCTGGATGGCAGCGTGATGACGTCAGAGTCCAACGGTGGACGGACAGGATGCGCCGGAGGTGGCCGGTGCGCGCAAACGGCGCTCGAGCCGCGAGATCTCGACCTCCGTGGCGCCAAGACACTGCTGAAGGCGCTCCGCCCAGGGCCACTCGGCACGCGGGCGGCAGCAGAAAAGATTGATGCAGGCGGAGCGATGCTCGGGAAAGGTGTGGATGGTGAGATGCGATTCAGCGAGCGGAAGCAGCCCCGTAATGCCGCCTGGTGCCGGAAAGACGTGCCAGACCGCATCGGCGACGGGAGTGAGGCGCAGCTCCCGCACGAGCGCGTCGAAGAAAGATTGGAGACTGCAAAGGTCCGCCAGGAGCGCCGGCGAGCAGCCGTGCGCGTCCACCGCCCATTCGCGGCCGTCGGTAAGCGACTCCGGCGACACTAGCCCTGAGGCTTGCCGCACTCGGGACAGAACTTCGAGCTCCGTGGAATCGATTTGCCACACTCGACGCAGAACTTGGTCGCGGGCGTCGCCGACGGGGACGACGCGTCCGCACCGCCTAACGGCTGAGCGGTCGGCCCGCTCGGCGCGTTGCCGGCTCCGCCCTGACCACCCACGGCGTCCGCGATCGCCTTGCCCATCGCCATACCCGCTCCCAAACCGGCACCGAGCCCCGCTCCGCCACCCTCGTTTGCCGCTGCCGTCGGTATCGATTGGCCGACCTGGTACTGCGTATAGTCGCGCAGGTTGCCGACCATGTTCATGCCGATTCGCTCGTCGAGGTGCTTCTGGAGCTCGTCGGGCAACGAGAGGTTTTGCACGACGAAGGAGTCCAGCTGGAGTCCCAGCTCGCCAAAGTTCGGCGCGAGCTGCTCGCCGATCTTCTTGCCCAACTCCTCCAGATTCGCCGCCATGTCGAGGAACGGAATCTGGCTCGACGCGAACGTATCGGAGACCCGGCCAATGATCGTGTTACGCAGCTGTCCCTCGATGTCGGCGACGGTGTAGATGTCGCGCGTGCCGCTTACCCGCTGGTGGAACAGAAGCGGATTCACGAGGTGGTACGAGTAGATCCCGAAGCCCCGCAGCCGCACCATACCGAAATCCTTGTCGCGCAGCGTGATCGGATTGGAGGTGCCCCACTTCTGATTCGTCTGCAGTCGCGTCGAGAAGAAGTAGACGTCGCTCTTGAAGGGCGACTGGAAGGCTTTATCCCAGTTTCGCAGATTCGTAAGGAGCGGTAGCGTGCGCGTCTCGAGCGTGTACAGCCCCGGCCCGAAGGCGTCGGCGACCTTCCCCTCGTTGACGAAGAGTGCCATCTGAGACTCGCGCACGGTGAGCTGACCACCGTATTGAATCTCCATGTCCTGCATCGGATACCGGTACGCGAGGACGCCATCGCCCGGTTCGGTCCAGTGAATGACGTCGACGAACTGCTTCTTGAAAAACGAGCCGAGCGACATGACGTCTCTCCTCGGAGGCGGAGGCGCTCTCGATGACGGCAGTGCAGGCGCCGGTGCGCGTAGAGAATACGAGCGGGCGGGTCGGCTCGCAATTGGTGGCTGGGGACTAGTGGCTGGTGGCTGGTAAAAACGAAAAGCCGGCGCGAAGCGCCGGCAGTCCGAACTCACCAGTCACTAGTCACCAATCACCAGCCACCACTCACGGTTTTATCACCGGCTTCGTCACCTCTCTCTTCTCGCTTCCGATCACCGGCTTCTTGACAATGAGCGTTTCCTCTTTGACGCCGATGGACGGCGTGGTGATCGTGTCCTTCGTTGTGCCGATGGACGGAACGTGGAGGGTGTCGCTCTTCATCTTCACGTCTATCTCGCCCGGACGCTCGAGGACGAGCTTTCCATCGTCGGTTCGCTTACAGCCGACGAGGAGTCCGATGCTGAACAGGGCGACAAGGGTGGCGGTGCGCATGATGCTCTCCGAGTGAACGTCGTCCTCGGAGAGAGGGCAACCTCTAGGCCATAGGTGCGAGGGACTAGGGATTAGGGTCTAGGGGCTAGGGGCGGAGACGGATCGAAGCGTTGATCTGGTGGGTGTTTACGAGCTACCTACGCGACACGCACCACGCGCCACACACCACGCGTCCTAGCCCCTAAGCCCTAGCCCTTGTTAGGTGAACACTTCTCGTTGCAGCCGGCGCATTCGTCGCAGCTCGTACACCTGACCGACCTCGCCACCGAGGATGAAGATCATCGCCGCGTAATAGGTCCAGACGACGACGATCACGATGGCCGTGAGGGTGCCGGTGTAGAGCGAGCCTGGGTTGAACGTCCGCACGTATGCGCTGAAAATCCACCGCGCTGCCTCGAAGAGCGTGCTCGTGAACAATGCCGCGATCCACGCGCTACGCCACCGAACGCGCCGCACGGGCAGATACTTGTAAAGAGAGAAGAACATCCACGCGATGAAGACGAACGCGATGATGCGGCCCGTCCAGTACTCGACACCACCCATGACATCGTTGCGCAAACCCAGGCGGCCGAGGAACTGAACGCCACTCTTGGTCGCGACGGAGAGATACGTGTTCAGCGCCGTACTGGCGACGAAGAGCAGCGTGGCAACGATCGTGAGCTGGATGTCGAACAGCTTGCCCTGAATGATGCCCCGCTCGTTCTCGATGTCGAAGACGCTCGCGAGCACCGTCCGCAGTGAGCCGAAGAGGCGCGTCGAGAACCAGATGAAACCAATCGCGCCGTAGATCGTGAAGGATTTCCGCGTGCGGAGAATATCCGTTACGAGCTTGTGAATCGGCGAGGTCGGCGACTCCTCGTGCGCCGGCAAGAGTCGATCGAGGAAGAACGAAACGGCGTTGGCCGAATCGAACTGGCCCCGATAGAGGATCGGCAGCAGATATGTGACGCCGGCGATGAGGAGCAAAACGAATGGCACCGCGGCGAGCAGGATGTTGAAGGCGATGCCGCCGGCGAGGAACAAGACGTTGTCTTCCGAGCTGTTGTCCCAGACGCGCTTTGCGTAATCGCGAATGGTCCAGCCGAGGCTGACGAGCGCCGGACGCTTGGTCGAACCGGTCGACCGCGGTGACCGGGAGGTGGGCTCCGGCGTGCCCGCTTCGATCGGGACGCCGGCGGTGCTCACGTCTCCTCGGTCTCCTCGTCCGCCCGGGAGGCCATCGCCGCGCTCGGCGCGCGCCGCTGCGGCGCGGGACTCGCCGATACCCCGCTCTCCGCGCCCGTCTGGTACGCCGCCTTCGTCTCGGCGATGCGTCGCTCGAGCTCCTCACGCGCCTGCTGCGCGGCGGCCCGACCTGCTTCCATTGCGCGGTGCACCTGCTCCTTCTTCACCTCGATGGCCTGGCGAGCGGTGTCGATTCGCTCCTCGACGCGACGCCGCGCATCCTGGAAGGTGTCGACTACCGTGTCGGTGACGTCGTTCGCCATGCGACGCGCCGTCCGTCGCGCACGGCGGGCCCGACGCTGCAGCCCGCGCCGTGTGTCGTGACCGCTCTGTGGCGCGAACAACAGGGCCAGGCCCGCGCCGAGGGCCACCCCGACGAAGAACGAGCTGAGCGTTCCGGACTGCTTCTCGATGACAACGTACGGTTCATCGTCATCGAAGTCGTAATGCCGCGACATGAAATTAGGGGCTAGGGTTTAGGGGCTAGGGGCTAGGGACTGCGCCCCTGACGCCTAACGACCATAGTGCTCAGACAATCACTTCTTCTTCGTTGGTTTGCCTTTCGCCGCGCCGCGTGCGGCGGCGATGTTGTCCGGCTTTCGGGCGATTCGTGCTTCGGCTTCCATCGACAGGCTGCCGTTGCTCGGGACCGGCCCCTCCAACAGCGCCATCAACTCGCCTCGCACCTCGTCCACGGAGACGCTGACCATCTTCGCGGTGCGCGAGAGATCGCCACCGGCCGCGGCGAAGGTCTTCAGAATCAGCTGTCGCCGAGCGTCGGCAACCGTCGTCTCGCCGACCGGCATCGTGATCGCCGTTGGTTCTGGTGCAGACCGAAGATGACGCTGCACCATGTCACTCAGGCCAAGCTTGTCGCCACGCGCCATGATCACACCGCGCTGCACGGCATTCTTCAACTCGCGCACGTTGCCCGGCCACTGGAAGGAGAGAATCCAACTCCATGCCTCATCGGAGAAGCCCGTAATACTGGCCTTACCGTTCTCCGACGAATAACGAGACAGGAACTCCTTCGCGAGAAGCTGAATGTCGTCGGCTCGTTCGCGCAGCGGCGGTAGGTAGATCTCGACGACGGCGAGGCGATAGTAGAGGTCCTCACGCAGCTCGCCCTCGGCGAGTGCCTTCTGGAGGTCCTTGTTCGTCGCGGCCACGACCCGGATGTCGACGGGAATCTCCCGCTTACCACCGAGGCGCCGCACCATGCGCGTCTCGAGCGCGCGCAGCAGCTTTACCTGGATGTCGGGCGCCATCTCGGCAACCTCGTCCAGGAAGAGCGTGCCGCCGCTGGACATCTCGAACGCACCAGGCTTCTCGTTCGTCGACCCCGTGAATGCACCCTTCTCGTGGCCGAACAGCTCGTTCTCGAGAATCTCCTTCGGCAGCGCCGCGCAGTTGAGGGCAAAGAACGGCCCCTTGGACCGCTCGCTCTTCGTATGCATCGCCCGCGCGACGAGCTCTTTTCCCGTTCCTGATTCGCCAAGGATCAGCACACTGGCGTTCGATGGCGCGACCGCGTCGATGACCTGGTACACGGCACGCATCGATTCCGACTGCCCCGTGAGCTCACCGTAATGCGTGAGTCCCTCGAGCTTCGCCGTCAGCTCGCGATTCTTCTCCTGCAGCGCGAACTGGTCGAGGAGCTTCGGAATCTGCGCCTTGAGCTTGTTGAGGCGCTCGGTGTTTAGTGGTTTCTCAATGTAGTCGACCGCGCCCTGCTTGATCGCCTCGATGGCCAGTTCGGTCGAGCCCTGGCCGGTGATCATGATGAACTCCGTGGGGATCTTTCGCTCGCGAATCGACTTGAGGAGCGCGATGCCATCGAGCTTTGGCATCTTCAAGTCAGCGAGAACGACACCGAACTTTTCGCTCGCGAGACGGTCGAGCGCTTTCTGTCCGTCTTCGGCGATCTCGATGCCATAGCCCTCGTCGGCGAGAATGGCGCCAAGTCCCGCCGTGATCGCCTTCTCGTCGTCGGCGATGAGAATCTTTGCGTTTGCGTGCTTCATGCTCTCTCGGGTGTGCGTTGCCGCGACGCGCCCGCGCGCGGGAACGCCAATGAAATACTCTGACCTTCAGTCTGCACTCGGATGCCCGCTGCCGCCGCGGCAGCCATCACATCGCTCGGAAGCTCGAGCGGCCCTTCGGCATCCACGCACGCGATCCCAACGACGGTCGCTTCGCCCACGTCCACTCTGCAGCGAATGTCTCCCTTTCGTGAGAGCGCAGCCAGGATCGTTGCCCCGATCACGAGCCGAACGACATTGCCGCGCGCCTGCACCGCGCCGTTGCCGATCTCCCGCTGCGTCTCGATCCGGAGTGAGCCGCCCTCCGCGCGCGCCGACGGAGCCACCAGCGACGCGAGCGAGTCGAGCGTCTCGATGATATCCACGCTCTCGCGCGGCGGACGCGCGAGCCTGAGCAGCGCCTCCGTCATACCGACCACCGCGTCCAATTGATCCGCTGCGGAGGCAGCAAAGGGAGCGACGGCCGCGGCCGCGGCATCAGCTCTCACCGAACGCGATCGCACGACCTCGAGATTCACGGCGACGCCGTTCAGCGCGCCTTTGAGCTCGTGCGCTGTCCGCGCGCTCACCTGCTGGAGCACGTCGAGCCACAACTCGTCCACGGAACGAGTGGTTGGCTCGTTAGCTGGTTCGGCGCTCGCCACTAGCTGCTCCTCCATGAGGCCGGCTATTCGCCCGCTTCGGCGTCGTCAGGCGCCGCGGCGACACCGACCGTCTCTTCGCTCGGCTCGGGACGATGCTGCTCCGGCGGATGCACGTACTTGGCGACCGCGGCGCTCGTCCCTCCGACCGCGAGCTGCTCGAAGAGAAAGCCGAACTTCTCGTCGTACGCGGCAGCGAGCCGCGCCTTGTGCTCGTCGGGTAGATCCCAGAAACGCCGCTTGAAGGGCCCCAGTGCCTTCTTTCGCGTCTTGTAGAAGAACTGCTCGTCGGAGTCCGACGGCTTCCGCTCCTCCTTCGCATTGTCGCGGAGCCACGCATAGATCTCCTCTCGCAGCGACAGCGGCAGGTTGTCGAAAAGCATGTTCTGGAAGTTCGTCGCGAGATGGATCTCCGCCGTCTCACGTTTTGGAAAATTATGAAATGCTGAATCCGGAAGCGTCGACGCGCCATGCTGGACGGCGCCCGCCAACCCATATTCCTCGCGCGCGACTTTCGAGAGTCGCTCCAACGTGTCGAGGTCCAGTTTGACGTCAGCGATGGAGCCGTCGGCAAGCACGACGCCGCCGTGCGACGTACCCGACTGCACCGAGATCTTCGACACGCCTTCGACGCCGCGGGGCAGCGTCCGATTCAACCCGTCCATGTACGCACGCAGCTCTTCAACCGTGCTGTTGTTCGTGCCGACCTCGCCGATCTCGCCGCCGACGGAGATGGTGACGCCCTCCGGCTCGAGCTCGCGAACCGTGTCGAGAATGTCAGCGCCGACCTCGTAGTTGAGCTTTTGCTGCTCGTCCAGCGTCGCCTTGGAGATGTCGACGAGCGTGGACGTATCGATGTCGATGTTGTAGAAGCCGGCGTGAATCGCCTCCCTCGCCAACGCTTTCACCGCGTCCACTTCCGTGCGGCGATCGGCCGCGAACTTCTTGGCGTTCACCTGGAAGTGATCGCCTTGAATGAACACGGGTCCGCGGAATCCCTCGCGAAGGGCGGCTGCGAGCATGACGGCGACGTATTCGCTCGGCCGCTGGTCCGTGTAAGCGATCTCGGATCGGGCGATTTCGAGGATGAAAGCGCCCGCTTTCATGCGATTGGCGGTGCGGAAGATGGAGCGCGCGGTGTCGTAGGCCATACCGCGCACGTTGATGGCCGGAACGGTAAATCCATGAACTTCACCGCGGCCACGCGCCATGTAGAGATCATGGATGGATGCGGGCCGAACGCCGACAGCCTGCCCGAGCTCCCAGATCAACCAGCGGGCGTGATGTCGCTCGTCGGCGTCGCCGAAAACGGCGGCGCGGGCAAGTGCATCCATCGCGGGTGTGGCAAGGGCAGCTTCGCGGCTGACGGTGACCTGACCGTCATGCACCGTGACAGCCGCGCCGAAGTAAGAATGGGACACGAGACGAGAGGTTGGGGGCTAGCGAAGAAGGATTGGAAAATCGGAAGCTGTCGGTGCCTTCCAGGGGGGGCAAGGCCTCGACAGTGCGGCGTCAAATCGTGAATCGTGTATCGGGCTTTGGAAGCATGTTCCATTCCCGTCGGGCCTGCTCCGCGTCCGGCCGACCGAGCATGGCGTACGTGAACTGCTTCCCCAGCTCCACGCCTGGCTGGTCGAGGGGATTGATGCCGTATAGCTCTCCGGCGTAGATCGTCGCGATCTCGAGGAACATGAACAGGCTGCCGAGTTGCCTCGCGTCCGGCTTGTCGACGTGGATCGTGAGGTTTGGCCGGCCACGTCGGGCAAGTGCGCCTGCGGTCGCACGCCGCTCGATGTCGAGCAGCTCACCCAGCCGATGGCCGCCGAGGTAGCCCAACTCCTTCACGTCGGAGTGCAGCTTCGGGATCTCGAGCTGAACCGCCTCGTCATCGACCGCAATGAAGCTGACGGTCTTGTCGGGCGGACCCTCCATGAAGAGCTGCACCTTGCTGTGCTGATCGGTCGCGCCGAGCGCCGCCAGCGGGGTCGGGCCGATGCCGGCGTCGTTCGGCGTCTTGTGCTTGCCGAGGCTTTCCGCCCAGAGCTGCACGAACCAATCGGCGATGTCGCGCAGTGGATCCGAGTACGGCATGAGCACGTGGATGTGCCGCCCGAGCTTGGTGTCGGCGAGGAACTGCAGCGTCGCGAAAGTACCAGCCGGATTTTGCGCCAGCATCTCCGACTCGCAACGCCGCGCGATGTCCGCGGAACCCGCGAGGAGGGCGCTCGTGTCCATCCCCGTGAGCGCCGCGGGCAGCATACCGACGGGTGTCAGCACGCTGTAGCGCCCGCCGACGTTGGGGGGAATGTCGAGCGCGGGAATGCTCTCGGCCCGAGCAATCGTACGCAGCGCGCCCTTCTCCGGATCGGTGACGAACACGAAGTGTCGCGTGACGTCCTTGACGCTGCTCTGCAATCGCCCGCGGATGACCAGGTACTGGGCCATGGTCTCGGCCGTGCCGCCGGACTTCGAGATGACGACGAAGAGCGCGCGGGACAGATCGAGCCGGTCTATAAGAGCGGCGATCGTGCGCGGATCGACGTTGTCGAGTACCTGAAGCCGCGGCAAGCCACCGCGCTCGTCCTTCGAGAGAGCGTTCCACTGTGGCTTGAGCAGCGCGGTTCGGAGCGCGATCGGCCCGAGCGCCGAGCCGCCAATCCCGAGGACGACGATGTCATCGAACTGACCGCGTACTCTGGTGGCAAAATCAGCCGACTGTCTGTGGAGCGTGGTGTTTCCAGGCAGGTCCAGAAATCCAAGCTCGTTCGCCTCGCGACGACGCGTGAATCCCGCGTGCGCGCGCGCAAAGGTCGCCGCGGCGTCGCGCCAATCGGTGGACGAGATGCCGCCGGAGACGACGTCGGCCATGAAGTTGGTGTAGTCCAGTTTGAGAGTCATACTCGGGTGCGGATTAAGCCAGAAGAGCGAGCCGAAAACTGCGAGCCGAAAACTGCGAACCGAAAGAAGCGAGCCGAGAAAGGCGAGCCGAAAAATCCGCTAGACAGGCGAGGGGAGCGGGAGCGCGCGCGAACAGCGCGCGCGACTCCAAATAAGACTTGTCCCGAGCGCAAGCGAGGGACTGACCCGGCATTCGATGGGTTGACGGTGCGGGTGCCGTTACGGCACCCGCACCGTCAACCCATCGAACGCCGGCGTCACACCTCTCGGGAGCTCGGCCTCGAGATCGGCGTGAAAGTTGTCGTGAGTCAGATGAATGAGATACGTGCGCTCGGCGCCGATGGCGGCAGCGACGCGCAATGATTCAGGAATGCTCAAGTGCGTCGGATGCTCCGTCCGGAAGAGCGCGTTGATGACGAGCACGCTCGCGCCGCGGAAGCGCTCGATCGCCGACGGCGGGACAGTCTTCGCATCCGTGATGTACGCCAGCGGACCGATACGAAATGCGAACACGGTGATGGGACCGTGTGGGATGGCGACGGGCAGGATCTCGGTGTCGCCGATGAGAAAAGGAACTTCTGCCTCGACGATGTGCGCGCGACCTTCGGGCTTCGAGGTGCCGGCGACCGGGCGCCGGTCATCGAAGATGTACATGAACTTGCGGCGCAGGCTGTCGAGCGTTTCCGCCGAACCGTACATCGGCAGCGGCGCGTCGCGACGCACCGTGAAGGCGCGTAGATCGTCGATGCCGTGGGTGTGGTCGGCGTGGTCGTGCGTGAAGAGCACGGCGTCGATCCGATCGACACCGGCAGCGATCAACTGCAGGCGCAGCTCCGGCGGCGTGTCGATGAGTATTCTCGTACCATCATCGGTCTCGATGAGGGCGCCGACGCGCGTGCGCTTGTCGCGCGGATCCGGCGACCGGCACACCTCGCATCCGCATCCGAGCATCGGGACGCCGAAACTGGTGCCGGTACCGAGAAAGAGAAGACGCATGGTCGGGGCGCGGGAAGCGGGTCGCGGGATGCGGGGTGCGCCGATCTGCCACGCCCCGCGCCCCTCATTCCGCGTCCCGCGTTTACACCGTCTCCACCTTCAACATGTTCGTCGTGCCTGGTACGTCGAAGGGCACGCCGGCGGTGACGATCACGCGATCGCCGGTGCGAGCCAGGCCGCGGCGGCGCACGACACCGAGCGCGATGCGCACCATCTCCTCGTACGTGCTGCAATGCGGCACCAGCTCCGGCATGACGCCCCAGACCAACGCGAGCTGTCGATAGGTGCGCGGCTGATCGGTGAGAACGAGGATCGGCACGTCGGGACGCTGCGAGGCGACGACGCGTGAGCTGAAGCCGCTCTTCGTGAACACGATCAAACATGGCGCCCGCAGCATCCCCGACGCGGCATTGCACGCGGCGGCGATGGCGAACTCGGTCGACATCGCCGATTCATCCGTGCGATGCTGCTCCCGGTGGAACGTACTCGCCTGTTGCTCAACTTCCGCGATGATGCGATTCATCGCCTCGACGGCGAGTCGCGGATACTGACCAGCGGCCGTCTCGGCTGACAACATCACCGCGTCGGTGCCGTCGATGATCGCGTTGGCGACATCGCTCGCCTCGGCGCGCGTCGGCCGCGGATGCGTGATCATCGATTCGAGCATCTGCGTCGCCGTGATCACCGGCCGGCCGAGGCGGTTGCATAACGAGATGATACGCTTCTGGGCGAGTGGCACCTGCTCGAAGGGCAGCTCGACCCCGAGGTCACCGCGGGCGACCATGATGCCGTCGGATGCGCGGATGATACTCTCGATGTTCTCGAGGGCGGAATCCTTTTCGATCTTCGGAATGACGAGGATATCGCGTGGGATCATCGCCCGGAGCTCCGCCACATCCTGCGCGCGGCGTACGAAGCTCAGCGCGAGATAGTCGATGCCCTGCTCCACCGCGAACGCGACGTCCTCGCGGTCCTTCTCGGTGATCGACGGCGCGGACACGGCGACACCCGGCAGATTGATCCCCTTGTGACTCGTCAGGCGACCGCCATGCAGCACGCGCGCGGCAACGCGTGGCGGCGCGACATCGAGCACGACGAGCTCGATGAGGCCGTCGTTGATGAGAATGCGGTCGCCGACGTGGACGTCACTCGCGAGGTTCTCGTACGTGACGGGAATCTCGTCGCGCCTGACGACATCCTCCGGCGCGAGGACGAGATCCGATCCGTCGGCCAGCTCGATCGGGGACTGGAGGTCGCCGACGCGTATGCGTGGCCCCTGCAGATCGCCGAGGATGGCCACGGGCCGGCCAAGCTCTTTGGCTGTCTCGCGGACGAGCGCGATCGTCGCCGCGTGCTGCTCGTGCGTGCTATGCGAGAAGTTGATGCGGGCGACGCTCAGGCCCGCGTCCATCAAGCTCCGCAGCGCGTCGGGGGAACAGCTGGAAGGCCCTAGCGTGCAGACGATTTTCGTGCGGCAGAATGTCAAGTCGAGTGTTTGGGCGAAGTGTTATCGGGACGCGACGAGGTCGCGTCCGAGCGCCTTGGTCTTCTTGGAGAGCCCGGCGATGAGCGTGTCGAACGACTTCTGGAAGCTCGCCAATCCATCAGTCAGCAGTTTGTCAGTGACGTCCTTCATCGAGATGCCGAGCGCGTCGAGATCGCGGACCACAGCGCGCGCCTTGTCGAGGTCCTTGTCGACCGTTCGCGCGATCTCGCCATGATCCTGGAACGCGTCGATCGTCTGTGGGGGCATCGTGTTCACGGTGTGCGGACCGATCAGCTGCTCGACGTACATGACGTCGCGGTACGCGGGATTCTTCGTGCTCGTACTGGCCCAGAGGACCCGCTGTACCGTACCGCCCTTCGCCTCGAGCTTCTTCCATCGCGGCGACGAGAATTCACGCTGAAAAATCTCGTAGGCGAGCTTGGCGTTGGCGATCGCCGCCTTCCCGTGCAGGGCGTCGATCTTCTTCTTCTGCTCGACCGACGCGGACTTGCCTAACGAATCAAGCCGCTTGTCGACCTCGCTGTCTACCCGGCTGACGAAAAAGCTCGCGACGGAGGCGATGCCGTGGATGTCCTTGCCGGCGGCAACGCGCTCTTCGAGCCCGGCCATGTACGCCTCGATGACGCGCTGGTAGGCCTCGAGCGAGAAGAGCAGCGTGATATTGATGTTCATGCCGCTCGCGATGAGGCGGTGCACGGCATCAGCGCCCTCGACCGTACCGGGCACCTTCACCATGACGTTGGGTCGATCGACCGTCGACCATAGACGCGTTGCTTCACTCACGGTATTGAGCAGGTCGTGAGCGGCGGCCGGCGAGACCTCGATCGACACGAAGCCATCCGTCCCGTTTTCCTTGTCATACACACCGCGGAAGATGTCGCACGCATCGCGGACGTCGGTGGTGGCGATGAGCTCGAAGAGCTCCATCGCGGTGAAGTCTCCCGAGGTGGTGCGAATCTGGTCGTCGTATGACGACCCTTCCGCGAGCGCCTTCTCGAAGATGGTCGGATTGGACGTCATACCGGTCAGCGACTCGTCGCGAATGCGCCGTTGGAGATCCCCGTTCCGAAGCATCGTGCGCTCGATGAAGTCGAGCCAGATGGAGACGCCCGCGTCGTGCAAGCGCTGAAGTCGGTCAGCAACAGACATGGAGAAGCTCTGGGAAAGGATACGGCTGAAAAATACAACAACGGGTGGTTGGTGGTTGGTGGATATGGACGGCCGGCGCGGAGCACCGGCTAATCCGAATCCCACCAGTCGCCAGCCACCAGTCACCAGCCACCAGTCACCAGCCGCCAGTTACCGAACAACCACCCTCCACACCCGACCACCAGCGTCATCGGTGATGTAGAGAGCGCCGTCAGGACCCTGAGCCAGCCCAACAGGCCGCCGATTGCCACTGCTGCGCGCGCCGCGCTGCACCTTGAGATTCTGTGCGAAGCCGTCGGCGAAGATCTCGAACGCGCCGTCGGCTCGGCCATTCTTCATCGGCTGGAAGATGACCTTGTAACCGGCCTGAGGAAGAGGCGCGCGGTTCCACGATCCGTGAAAGGCGATGAACGCGCCCCCGCGAAATGGAGCCGGAAACATCGAGCCCGTATAGAAGAGCAGACCGTCGGGCGCCCAGTGCGCGGGGAAATTCCCGATATTTCCCTTCTTCGCCGAGCAGCGGCCGACTTGCTTCCCGTCGCCGCCGTATTCGGGAGCCAGGACTTTTTTATTCTGCTGCGGATCGAAGTAGCAGTACGGCCAGCCGAAGTCATTGCCGCGCTCCACGTGAAAGAGCTCTTCCGCGGGCAGCTCGGCGCCCTGTTCGTCGGTGTAGAGCTTGGGCCAATTCGCTCCGCCGCCACCCAACTGATCGCGGCCGTGCTGTACGACGTACAGACCGCCATCGTGGGGATCGATCGTGATTGCAACCGAATTGCGAATGCCGCGCGCGAAATGTTCGCCCTGGCTCTGGGTCTGCTGGAGCTTTCGAGCGTCGAATCGCCAGATGCCGGCGCGCGTCTCGAGCTCGGTGCAGGGATCGACACCGGCCACCTCGAGGTGTCGATCTTCGCTCTGACAGGCATTCGTCCCCGACCCGACGTTCACGTAGAGCGAGCCGTCACTGGCAATCGTGAATGTCTTCGCGCCATGACCACCCTTGGGCAGGCCGGTGACGACCACTTCGGGCGCACCCGCAGGCACGAGCGATCCGGCAGGCAGCTTGTAACGAATGATGTCGGAGCCGTTCTCGGTATAGAGATATCCATCAAAGAGCGCGACCTCGGTGGCATGGGCGTCGCCGAATTTCTGACGGTCGTCGGCGACACCGTCACCGTTCCGGTCACGTAGGGCCATGATGCCGCCGCCATTGAGGGCGACGAAGACGTCGCCGTTAGGCGCGACGGTGATGTGGCGCGGTTGAGCCAGGCTGTCGGCGAAGACCGTCGCGCAAAAACCGCGAGGCAACGTGATGCCACCGTTGTCGGGAGCGCAGTGTACATCGGCGCGGAAACGTTGAGCGGCCTGGCCTGGCAGCCTGGCGGGCGCGAGGCTCACGGCGATGACAAGGAGGGCAATGCGGCGCATGAGAGCTCCGAGGGTAATGGGCGGTCGGCGCGGAATATACGCCCCACTGGACCTTCCAACCATCGAAGCCCGAAGTGTGTCTACGTAAAGGGGTTGGCGTGGCTGGCCCCCCGCGCAGCCATGGCACGGTAGATCGGCCTTCGTTAGCAAATCAGTAACTGGAGTGACACTTCATGCGAATCACCACGATCACGGCTCGAGCACTGACACTGCTCCTCGTCTGCAGCGCGCCGGCACTGGCGCAGCGTGGCGCGCGGGACCCGCAAGGCGTCGAGGATGACTTCATGGATCGATGCCACGATGGCCAGAGCCGTGGGAACGACGACCGCGTTCGCTTCTGCGAGGTACGGGAGAAGCGAATCTCCACACCACGGATGCTGGATGTGGATGGCCAGCAGAATGGCGGCGTCAGCGTGCACGGATGGAATCGCTCCGAGGTGCTCGTCGTCGCCAAGATCCAGAGCGAGGCCGAAGAGGCCGACCAGGCGCGCGATATCGCGGCTGGCATCAGCATCGAGACGAGCGGCGGGCGTGTACGCGCCGAAGGGCCGTCCACCCGGCGGCGCCAATCGTGGTCAGTGAGCTACGACGTGTGGATGCCGCGGCAAACAGACCTGCACGTCGCCACGCAGAATGGCGGAGTCAGCGTCGAAGACGTCGATGCTCGGCTCGAGCTGAGCGCGGTCAACGGCGGCATTCACCTGAGCGGCGTGTCCGGAGAGGTGCGTGGCGAGACGACGAATGGGCCCCTCAACGTGGAGCTGGACGGTGATCAGTGGCGCGGGCCGGGACTCGACCTCCGCACCACCAATGGGCCGGTCAACCTCGACGTCCCCGACGGCTACTCGGCGCAGCTCGAGACGGGCACGGTAAATGGAGGGATGCGCATCGACTTTCCGATCACGCTAAAGGGAGGAATGGTCGGTCGGCGCATCACGACACAGCTCGGCCGAGGCGGCGCGACAATTCGCGCCGTCACCACGAACGGCCCCGTCATCATCCGGCGACGTTAAGCGTTGGGCGTTGGGCGTTGAGCGTGGAGCGTTGGGCGTTGAGCATTGGGCGTTGAGCGTTGGGCGCTGGCTGCTCACGCGCCACGCGCCACGCGCCACGCTCGACGCGTCACGCCCCTCTTGACCGGCTGCGTCAGGAACCGCTATGTGAGGCGGCCACGGCTGGACCGCCATCCATTTTTCCGGGAGGAACATGACCGCACCGACGGAGCGTGGTATCTCGCGTAGGAGCACGCTCAGACTCGCGAGATCGCTCCTCCCCGCCCTACTGCTGCTACTCGCGCCGGGATGCTTCAGGCACTCTGTGATGCCGAGTAGCGACGAGCCAGAGGTGGTCGAGATCAGCGTATCGAACAACAATCCGCTGGACATGACTGTCTACGCCACGTATCAGAGCATGCGACTGCGGCTCGGCACTGTGAGCACGGCGTCGACGCAGCACTTCACCGTGTCGCTTCATCAGCTGAGCGCGACGGGTGAGTTTCAGCTCCTGGCGGATCCCATCGGATCGCGGCGCACGTTGACGTCGGAGTCGATCCACGTCTTCGCCGGCCAGTCAGTGGAGTGGACGCTTCAGGCCGACCTTCGCCAGTCGACGCTCGTCATTCGCAGTTGAGGAGACACGTATCGCCGATGGTGTGGGCCTGAAGCAAGAAACCCCGGCGAAGAGCCGGGGTTTCTCGCTTTGCTACTGAACGTGGTCAGGGCGCTTCCGTTCCCTTGGGTGGCTGCTTGCCGCCGAAGGTGTAGAACGGCTCGCTCTTGATCGCGAGCTCACTTGCCGGGACCGGCATCTCGCGCGGTGTTGCCGGGAGAAGTCCCTGGATATAGCGCGGTCCGTTGTAGATGGTGTTCGCGTTCGGCGTGCAGGGGGTCGTGCGGCAACCTGTTGCACGCTCCCAGGCCGTCGCTTTGACGAGCGGCAGGCGGCGCTGGTTCCAGTATGGCGCTGGCCCCATCTGCAGCAGTTCGATCTCGTATTCGTACAGGAGCATCGACCAGAGCGTGCAGGGCGTGCCGTCCTTGGCGAGCTTGCCGTTGGACATGCACGGACCATCGGCTGGCGATCCCGGCGTGGCGATCGCGGATGCAGACGACGGCAACTTGCCGCGGCCGACACGCGACTTGTCGATCAACGCGGAAGCACCGGCGGCATCATTCTGACGCAGCTTCGCTTCCGCCCAGATCAGATCGTTCATCGATGGAATGATGACAGGACTGAAACCGAATCCGGCAAACTGACCGTTCGACGCCTCGTTGCCCGAAGCGTCCCAGCGGATAATGCCAATGTTCGACTGTTGAAAGTAGCCGCGATCGGGACGGAAGACCTCACCGCCCGCCGACCAGGCGAAGTCCGTGCCCGCACCCGCGTCCTTCGGGACGTTCTCATAAACGTCCTCGATCGTCGCGTCGCCGAACGAACCATCGCCCATGCGCGCGTCAGGCGAATTGGGCTGCCTGTTGCCGATGCCTAACGGGTACGGATCGATCTGCGTCACCGGATCGATCAGGTGCGCGACCCGGGTGCTGATGCGGCCCGAGCTGTAGTCGGTGAACCAGGGCATCATGTTCTGGCACCAGTTGCTGCAACCATCGCCGATGAACGCCAGGGTATCCGGATTACCCGTGGACATACCCTTCGAAGCATAAGTCGCGACCTTCGCCCAGTCGACGACGCCAGCCGTGCTCGTTTCGGCGTCGTCGCGTGGATAGAACGTGAGCAGCATCGCCGCCATCGTGTTCGCGATCTGGGCAATTTGAGTGTTGTTGTAAGCGACACCATTCGACCATCCGGCGTCGGCAATGAATTGGTTCGCGTTTGCTAATGCGATCGTCGCATCGAGCTTCTTGAGTGCCGAGTCGCGCAGCACCTTTCGCGACACGCGCGTGAGCGCGGCGAGATTCTGTGTCTTCTCGTCGAGGTAGTAGCCTTGATCGTAGGTCAGCGCGATCGAGGCGTACGCCATTGCTTGGGTGAACTGCGCGATGGTTTCCGCACGCTTCGTGCGCGCCGCATCGCCGATGACGACGTTCTGGATGCGGATGCCCTTGAGTGCATCGTTGGCCGAGGAAATCGTCGAGTACATCCCATTCCAGATATACTGAACGCTCGTGCGACCCGCCGCCGAGAGATCGTTTTGCCAGCTCCGCGTGCTCCGGGTCCACGTCGACGGATCGACGGTGGTATCCGACGGGTTGATGTCGATCCCGGAATAGAAATTCATGTTGCCGTTGTTCCAGGAGGACGAGAGCGTGCGCGCCTGCACGCTCAGCACACCGGTTGCATCGAGGGTGCTGTAGGCGTTGAACCAGGTACGCATGGTGCCGGCAGCTACCGATTCCAGGAGCGTTGGATCCGTCAGGATCTCCGCGCTGTTCGGCGCATTGGGGTTCGACACGTCGAGCGACTTGCAGCCGAACGTTGCAAACGCAGCAAGTACGCCGAGCGAGCGAGCCATGTTCCAGATTCTCATATGTGTCATTCTCCAGAACATTGGTGATTAGTAGCCGAACTCGAGCATCATTGTGTACGTGCGATACGTGGGATAGCTGAAGTAGTCGACGCGGTAGGCGAACGGGTTGCCGCCGCCCGGACCGGTGACGTCTGGGTCATAGCCGCTGTACTTCGTGTTCGTCCAGAGGTTGCGCCCGACGACACCCAGTCGCGCCGTGCGGAAGTCGAACGGCAAGTGCGTCGTCCACTTCTGCGGGAGGGCCCAATTCACCGCGAGCTCGCGGAGCCGGACGTACGTGCCGTTCTCCACGAAGTAATCGTTAGCATCGAAGTTGTTGTAGAACTGGCTGTAGTACGAAGACGGCTTTTTGCCTGTCGAGTACGGGCATGTCGGGTTCGAGGTCTGCCAGTCCGCGGCGCAGCTGACTGCCGGCTTGCTGCTCTGATCGTAGACCTTGTCGCGCAGCTCGTTGAAGGGCCACTGACGGGTGTAGTTGTAGATCTGGCCGCCCTTCACCCAGTTGAGCGTTCCACTCAGGCTGAACCCGCGCCACTGGAAGGTCGAGTTCAGGCCGAGGTTGAAGTCCGGGTTCACGTCGCCGATCTGCGTAACGGATTGAGGGCTGGTGCAGACGCCCCCCGAGCTCTGCGCGCAGAAGTAGGCCTTGAGCGGGGTTTCACCGATGGTGTGGTAGGCCGTCTTCTTGACGTAGAAGCCCTCTTCGTTGACGACGTAGTCACCGGGAGTGCCAGTCAACATGCCGGCGGCGATCGTCTGCGCCAGCTGATCCGGTGTGCGGATCCACTTCGAGCCGTAGATCACACCGAACGGCTGACCGGCAGCGATACGGAAGATTTTCGTATTTCCATCGTTCGGATCCGGTCCGACGAAGAACGGCGGCACCTCGAGCGCGTCGATCTTCTGGCGGGTGCGGTCAGCCGTGATGTTGACGCGCCAGAACGAATTCGCTTTCGACAGCAGCACCGCGCCGAACGCCAATTCGTGCGAGTTCCCGCTCAGCGTTCCAGCATTGCGCCACTGGCCACCGAGATAGCCGGTCACGCCCGAGAGCGGAACGAGGAGGATCTCGTCCGTGGTGCGCTTCTGCGAGAAGCTATAGTCGAGCGAGTAGTTCGTGAGGAAGTTCAGATTGAAGCCGTACTCGGTCTCGCGTGAGAACGCCGGCTTCAATGAATCGTTGCCGAGAATCGATTTCGCGGGCAAACCATTGAGCGTATAGCTCTCGTACTGCGCGTCGAATGGCGGGCGAAGCCCCGCGGTGCCATGCGAGACGCGGAGCTTAAACTCTTCGACGCCCGGAATGTGGAAGTCCTGCGAGACGCGATAGGCGCCCGAGATGCGGTGATACGTCGCCGTGCGTGCCAGCGAGCCGAAGAGTGACGACTGATCGACGCGCACCAGACCGTCGAGGACGTAGCGGTCCTTGATGTCAAAGGTCGTTACCGCGAAGGCATCGCGGGCACGAATGATCTGGGTTTGCGATCCCGGCACCACCGCCGCGCCCAGGAACGCCGCCGTGTACTCGGGCACGTGCGGTACAGAGAGTGCTTTGGCGTCGACGTTCGTGTACTGATTGGTCTGGTCCTCGTACAGCGCCGCCAACTTCGTCGTGTTCCGAATCGCGCTCGTGAACTGGCGCACCGAGGTCAGCGACGCGTTGATGTTGTACGAGCGATTGTTTGTGCTCTGTGAATAGAGCTCGCCCTGACTGACGTTGCCCGACGAGCCGGTGTAGCCGTTAGGCGTCAGACTCTTGTAGACCTGGCCGGATTCGTCGTAACCGACATTGCCGTCAGCCGTCAGCCAATTGAGCATGCGATACGACACGCGATACGTGCCGGTGAAGCGATCGCGATCGTTGTTCTTCTGGAGCACCTGCAGATCGTAGAGCGGATTGTCGACGTTGCCCGAGAGTGGCGGCTGCCTGACGATCGGGTTGTAATCGCCGACGTAGGTGCAGATGGTCGTGCCCGGACACTTCGTGACGACCGAGTCGATCTTCACGTTGGGCTCGAGGAACGTCATGCCGAAGAAGAGACCGAACCAGTCGTCCGCCTGCTGCGCCGTGGATCGCCCGTAGAAGCCACCGACGCCCATGTCGAGGTTGTCGGTGAGCGACTGGTCGATGTTCATTCTGAAATTCTGACGACGATAGCCGTCGAGCAGCTTCAGTACGCCCTGATCGTGCTCGTTCTCGAACGAGATGTTGTAGTTGCTGTTGCCCCGACGCTGACCCAGACTGACGTAATCGGTGAGCTTCTGGCCCGGCCGGAAGACCTCGCGGAACTGGTCGTAGTAAACCGGATACGGATTGTCGACGATCAGGTCCGGCTTGCCGGTGCGACTGCCGCTGGAGAGATCGAAGCCCGCGGAGGGGTTGTTCGGATCTTTCAGCAAGTAATTGTTGTGCAGATTCCGGTCGATCAAGTGCGGCAAATAGCTCGACCCGTACTCGTTGCGGACCGTGATGTTCGTCTGGCCTTCCGCCAGATTGCTGCCCCGCTTCGTGAAGATCTGGATGACGCCATTCGCGGCGTCCGACCCATAAAGCGAGCTGGCGGCGGCTCCCTTCACGATCTCGATGCGGTCGATGTCCTCGGAGTTGATGTCGGCGAGGCCGAGCTTCGTGATCGTTCCGTCGACGATGACGAGCGGATCCTGACGTCCCGTCAGGCTCGTCGCCGCGCGCAAGCGGATGGACGGCTCTCCGCCAGGTTGGCCCGACGAGCTGATGACGCTCGCTCCGGCAACCTTGCCTTCGATGGCGCCGAGCGGAGTCGCCGACGGTACTTCCTTGATCTGCGTATTGTCCACCACGGCAACACTGAACGCCGTCTTCTTCTGCGAGGTCGCCTCGCTCGTTCCGGTGACGACGACTTCCTCGAGGTTCAGCACGTCGCGCTCGAGGACGAAGTCGTGCGTCACGGCGCCAGCCGTTAGGGTGACTGGCAGCCGCTTCGGCTTGTAGCCGATGTACCGCGCCACGATGTTCACGGCTCGGCCCGTTCGGGAGCCGACGTCTACCGTGAAGTTGTAGTGCCCGTTGGCATCGGCAACGCTTCCCACTCCCAATTCAGGGATGGCCACGTTGGCGCCGCCGAGAGGCTGCCCGTCGAGCGATGTCACACGCCCTGAAATCACCGCGTTGTTCTGGGCAGCTGCGACGTTCGTCACGAACACGAGCGCGCAAACCGCGGCGAGTACTGATCCGACCCTACGGAACGAGTTGGTACCGCCCATGAGTAACCTCGCTGAGCGTGAGTGGTGGGAGTGCTGAGCGATGAGAACTACGACAACAACTGCAGCGAAGCGTGCTTATCGTGCGACCGACACTGCGCGTCCTTCGAGTGTGTGGACGGAGCTGTTGTAAGGGGGAGCCGGATTCGTTAGGTGATGAGATTCCAGCGTTTAAGGCTGCAGCGGCGCGGCTATTATGAGGCCCGGTCTCGGGGGTGGCAAGTAGTGACTGCCACTTGGTCACCGATGGCAACCCTCCCACCCCTCGCTCTGGTCACCTCAGCACGATTCCCGACTCGTTAAGAAAAGCCTATTATCTTGGTGGGGAACACGCATGGCACTCGTGATGACCAGCCTGTCTAGCGGGCTTTGGGGCGTTGTCTTTCCGTTGCTCGTTGCCGTCGAGGCGGTTCACGCTCAGACGGCTGGCATGCTGCGCGGCCGCGTCACCGACAAGTCGACGGGCAACCCCGTTGCTCGAGCGCAAGTCAATGTCCCGTCGCACGATCGCTCGGTTCTCGCGGACGGCGACGGGCGCTACTCTATCTCCGGTCTTCCCGCTGGAGTGAGCAAACTCGTCGTGCACGCCGAGGGCTTCCCAACGCTGCGCGTGGACGTCGAGATGTCGGAGGGCGCCGTGACCGACAAGCCAATCGAGCTGGATTCCACCGAAGCGGGCCGGCTCGCGTCAGCACAGAGCCTCCCGGCAGTCCCTGTAACCGCGACGGCCAAACCGGTGAACTATCGTTTGGCGGATTTCGAGCGGCGACGTCAAAATGGTAGGGGACAGTACCTAACGGAGTCGGAGATCGTGAAGAGCGGCGCCTATACGCTGCCCGACGCGATCAAGAACATGCGCGGCGTCATATACGATTGCGGGGGCGGCAGCTGTCACGTTCACATGGCACAGGCGCCGGTGCGCTGCCTCCCGGAATACGTCGTCGACGGCCAGGAGATGAACGACTTCGGACCGATGACCCCCATTCGGGACGTCGTCGCCATCGAAGTCTACACGGGACCAACGGAAGTACCGGGCGAATACGCTGGCCGTAATGCCGGCTGCGGCGTGGTCGTGGTCTGGACGCGCTCGGGCCCGACGAGAAAGCAGGAATGATCGTCAGCGCCTAACGACGATCGACCTCTGGCCTGGCGCGAGGGCGACCGAGCGCGCTTGCCCGCCCGGCCAGTAGATGACGAGGGAGTCCGCGCCCTCCGGCAGCGCAAGCACCGTCGTCGCGGCATCGACGGACCAGTATCCCGCCCCGGCATGAATCTCATGCATCGGACCTCGGCGGCCGGCGGCGATGATCTGCATGCGCGCCCCGATGCCTAACGGGTTCCCCGATCCGCCGTCGACGCGTACTCGGATTCCAGGCTTCGCCGCGCGGTTGTGCCACAGTGTCGTCAGCGCGCCATTCTGAGACACCGCGAGATCCACTCGGCCGTCGCCGTCATAGTCACACGCGGCGGCACCGCGCTGGTCGCCGAGAATGGCTATGCCCGACTCGTGGACGCTCAGCGGCCTGAAACCACCCCGGCCATCCCCGAGGAGCAGCAGACCTACCCCGGCATCGAAGCGCGGCGTGTCCAGCGACGTCGGCGAGAAGTTCTGCGCGAGGAAGAGATCTTCGTGGCCGTCGCCGTCGAAGTCGGCCACGACGATACCGAAGGCTGGGGCGAGCTGCGCCACGTTCGGCAGAGCGTGCGCTTCGAAATGATTGCCGCGATTGAGAAAGATCTGATGATCGAAGGTCGTCGCGCCGACACGCACCGCGGATCGCGACGCGTCGCCGAGCACGTCATCGACTGTCGCCTTGGCAAATGAAGCCAAGGTCGGAAAGCGGCCCGGCGCACCAGGAATGGCGATGGCGAGCCGCGAGAGCGGCTCGAGGGGCATTTCACGCCCCGAAACGGAGTCGCGCTGCGCAAAGAGCAATCCCAGGCCGGCGCCGCCGAAGTTCCCAGCAACGAGCTCGTACGGCCGTGTCGGCGACGCACGCCACGGGATGTTGCGTCCCCAACTCGTGGCGACGAGGTCCAGCCGGCCGTCGCCATCGAAGTCTCCGACCGCGAGCCCGTTCCAGCGACTCGTGATACCGGCGAAGCCCCATTCCTTGGTGACGTCACGAAAGCGACCGTGCTCGTTATGCAGCACGCGAATCGGGCCCCACTCGGAAGTGAGGGCGAGGTCGGGCCAGCCGTCACCATCGAGGTCCGCGAAGACTGCCGCCGACACCAGTCCGACGGCGGCAAGCACGCGATTGTTCACGGTGTCAGGAGCCCAGGCACCGTTAGGCAATCTTCGATACAGTCGCGCGGGCGCCGGTAGTGGCCAGGCACCGGGGATGATCCGCGCACCGACGAAGAGCTCGAGGCGACCGTCGCCATCGACGTCGGCGAGCGCCATCGGACCGACACTGGCGGTATCGGGTGGCAGCGCCGGCGCCGCCGCCGCGAGCGCGCCGTTGTGCAAGGCGAAGGAGATCGCCGACGGTACGGAGAGCGCTTCGCCGGGCGAGCCAGCCTCGTAATTCGATTGGCCGGCGAGCAATGACGGCGCGCCGTTATCCGCGCCAGGCACGGGCAGGATCGTCGTCAGGTCCCAGGCGGCCGGCGGCCCCGGCGGCACGGCGGGGCTGAAGCGGCCGCCCTGATTCCGCAGCACAGTGAGCTTACCGCCGCGGCCCGTGCCGACGACGAGATCCTCCCTCCCGTCGCCATCGACGTCGATCCAACTCACACCCGGGCCCAGCTGGCTGAACTTGTTAGGCAGAAGGGGCTGTCGGCGGTAGTCGTCGAAGATGGAATCGACATGCGTCTGGCCGCCCAACAGGCGGGTGGCATCTTCGAACACGCCAAGGCCACTGGAATCCTTCGCCGGTTGCCAACGCGCCGACGCCGCCGACTCGTCGATCTCATACAGTCGGTTGGCTTTCGCCGCGATCGTCGATAGTCGTCCGCCAGGCCACCGCACCTCGATAGTAACGGCACTGTCCCGTCCTGTAGCGAAGACGAGCTCCGCGTCGCTTCCCGAGAGGTAATAGCCACCGGCCGTCATCTGCCGGCTCTGCGCTGGCAGCGAAGGAGTGCGCACGGTTATCTCAGCGCCGATACCGTAGTCGTTCGGACTCGTGCCGCGGAGCCGGACGGCGATGCGCGGCGCGGTCGTCTGATTGCGATAGACAATCGGCGTGTCGTTCAGACGGCTGACGACGATGTCGAGCGCGCCGTCGCCATCGAGATCACCGAGCGCGATGGCGTTGGTGATCGAGCTGTCCCTGCCAAATCCCCAGTCGTGGCTCTCGTTCGTGAAGGTGAGGTCGTGATTGTTTCGGAAAGCGACGCTGTGCGCGGCGTCGCGCGGGAACTCGCCCTGTTCGCGGTTCCACGGGATATGGTTGGCACGGATGCGCTGGAAGGTGTCGGCGTCGCGAACGTCCCACCAATGACCATTGACGACGACAAGATCCTCGTAACCATCGAGATCCACGTCGATAAAGGCCGAGCCCCACGTCCAGTCACTCGCTTCGACACCGGCGAAATTCGAGATCGCGGCCCATGTGCCGTCACCACGCGACCGAAGCAGTGAATTCTGCATCCACTGCTGGCGGTCAGCCGTCAAGCCAACGCGCTTCGGCAACGGCGTGTTCGTCGCGAATTGACGCTGCCGCGCGGCAAGCGTCGGGCTCATCATGTCGGCGGTAAAGAGGTCGACGTGCCCGTCGCGATCGATGTCCCCGAAATCCACCGACATGCAGGTATTGCTCGTTTCACGAACGCTCAACGCCGCCGTCAGGCGAAAGTTTCCCTTGCCGTCGTTGATCCAGAACTGGTCCGGATCCTCGAAGTCGTTGCAGACATAGAGATCGGGGGCGCCGTCGCCGTTCACATCGTAGAACCGCGCCGCGAGCGTGAAATAGTCCGGCTCCTGTGCAAGCGGTTTTCCGTTTTCGTCGAGAAAGCGCGGGCCCGAGACGGGAACTCGTGTGAAGTGTCCATGCCCGTCGTTGAGAAAGAACAGATCGGGCTCGGCGCGCTGGGAGCGCATGACACCGCCCATCTCGGGCCGATCCTCGACACGGTAGTCATTAGCCCAGCGAGGGACCACTTCATAATGATTGCCGACCTTCTGCACGACCTGCTCGAACGTTCGCGCCTCCGGCGGATAGGCGTCCTGCGTGTTGCGCGTTTTGTACGTGGCGGCAAAGAGATCGAGGTCGCCGTCTCCGTCGACGTCAGCGAAGGTGAGTCCGGTGACGGCAAAGCCGCCGACCAACCCACTGCCTTCGGTCGCATCCGTGAAGTGACCATGGCCGTCGCCGAGCCAGAGCTTCAACGGGCCGCCTAACGTGCCGACGAGGAGATCGAGAGCGCCATCACCATTCACGTCGGCGAAGGCGGCGCTCAGCGTCGCGAGGCCATCGACGTGAAGACCACTCTTGGCAGTGATGTCGGTGAAGTGAAAATTGCCGTCGTTGTGATAGAGCGCCGCTGGCCGCTCGACGGACGCGAGGAAGACGTCGGGCAAGCCGTCGCCGTCGATGTCCCCGATCGCCACGCCAGCACCGATCAGGAGGTTCCGGTTCGCCATCGCATGCTGGTCGTCGATGTCATTGCGATGCGTGAGCCCGCTCTTGGAGGCGCTCAGTGCGGCGAAGCCCACGCGCGAACCGTGTCCGACGTCCAGCGCGCGCCAGCGATAACCGGTCTCCTGATGCCAGGAGATATCGACTTTGCTCCCGCACCCGAGCGCAACCACCGAGACCCCGAGCAGGAGACAGCCTAGCAGCAGATCCTTCGCTTGGCTCAGGACGACAACCAGATGCATCAGCGAGCAGGAATCTCGTAATCCTGCGACGCGAACATCAGCCAGCGGCCATTCTCACGGACGAAGCTGTCGGTATAGCGATAGCGATGCTGGAAGGTGCCGGCATTGCCGTGACCGCGGATGATGAGAATTCCCGTAACGGCCGCTGCGGATCCGTGGACGTGCGCCTGCATATCCTGGTTCTCGGCCGACGTCACGGTATCCGCGCCGCCAGTCTGCTCCGCGATGACCTGCTCCTTGCTGAAGTTGCCGCGCTCGTCAGTGTAGACGTAATCGGGATGCAGGTTTCGCCGGAAAAACGCCGCGTCGCGTTTGACAACCGCTGTCGTCCAGGCGTCCTCGAGACGGAGAAGTTGTCGAGCCGCGGTGGTGCTGGTGGCGGAGGTTGGCGATTGCGCCCGGCTGGCATGCCATGGCGCCATCGCGAGAGCGAGAACGACGGACAGAGCACGAAGTCGCATCAGTATCTCCAGGCTCGAGACGCACCGGCTGGTGCGTTGCGCTCGACTTGCGCCGCCATTTTCGGCAGGAGCTCCTCGAGGCTCGGTCCCCAGCAGTGCGGCGCCATGGGCTTGTAGACGATCTCGCCCTTCCATTTTGGATTCGACGTCTGACGCAGGAAGTCGTCGAGCAGGTGGACGCCCATATTGAGGAAATACGAATCGGCGTCCCCGACGTACACGTTGATCTTGTCGTAGACCTTCGGGCCGAGGGTCGCCCAGTCGCGCTGGAGGATGTAGCGAAGATCATAGTGCTCGCGCCAGTACGACGCGATACGCTTGTCGATGACACCCGTGTGCTTGTCCCAGATGCGCTCGGGGTATCCGTCCTCGGCAACTGGCCCGTATGTCGCTTCCCAGATATCCCACTGGCCTCCGGACCGCGAGTGCTCGCCCTGAACGAGCTCCCACCAGTTCTCGTCCTTCATCATCGCTTCGATGTTGCCGTCGGGATGGCGTTGGCTCGGGCGCTCGACGCGCATCCAGCCCTTGTCGATCCAATACGCGTTGGCGTCGTTATAGATGTTGACGATCTGGTAATACCGGAAATCGACGCCGTCCGGGCAGAGGGACCAGGTACCGCCGTAGAAATCAGGATAGAGCACCTGATGAGCCAGCGAGATCCACCCGCCGGTCGAGCCACCGGTGAGCAGGCGCGCCCATGACGTGCCTAACGCGTGAAAGCGCCGTTCGATCTCTGGAACGAGCTCGCGAGTGATGGCGTCGCCGTACGGGCCGTTGTTGGCCGAGTTCACGCCGTACGAGTCGTCGTAGTACGGCGAAGGATGCTGCAGGGTAACCAGCAGCATCCTCGGCGCGCTGTCACTGAGCCAGTACTTACTGAAAGCGACACCGCGACCCGAGCTGTCCCCGAAACCGCCGGGTGCGCGCAACGAGAAGTGCCCCTGGTCATAGACCACCGGGTATCGCGCGTCGGGATGCTTGTCGTAGTCCTTCGGCAGCAGCACGGTGGCGCCGAGGTAGATCGGGTGGCCCCACCACTTGGTGAGGATGGCACTCTGGATCTTTATGCGCCGCACATACTCGTTGTCGTTGGGCACCTGGACCGGCGGAATGACGTGGTTGGCGGCGAGGTGAATGGGCGTCGTGCTGGCCGGATCCCAGGTGATGCGCACCGGATCGCCGTAGAGATTGCCCGGTGAGCGGCGCCAGTTCTGGCCTTCCCACTGGTCCATGTGCAGCCACACCGTGTGGCCATCGGCGCGCGTGAAGCGTGTGTAGATGTTGACGAACGGCTGCGCCCAGTACTCGCCGCGCGGAAGGTCGCGGAGGCCCTGAATGGGATGGCCGAACGCATTGGCATCGATGATCGCACTCGTGCCCGCCGACAGTGCGTTGACGTCGACTGCGAAGATCGGAACGCCGGTCTCCCCCGCCTCCTGAATCGGCGGTCGCTGATCGTCGAGGCGGGAAATCGCGACATAAACGCGTCCGGTCACGGGCGCACTGAACGTCTCATGGTTGACGACGACCTCGAAGCGTTGCGCCTTGACCGCCGGCGCGATGAAACAGACCAGGAACAGTGCTTCGAACGCGGGAAGTCGAGGAAACAGCCCGCGCACCGAGGAGGGTGTGTGGTCATAGGAGGACAAAAGGCCGCTGATACCACTGCCGCCCTTCGGGCGGCCACTGAAACCACTGACAAAACAGCGGCAACGGCCCTGTTGAGGTCGGGTGTTCCGGCGATTCAGAGTCATCTCTCTTGTCAGTGGTTTCAGGGCTGTGTCAGTGCGTGTCAGCGGCCTTCAGCGCCAAAGGGAGCGGAAGCACAATTCCCCCGAAATGGGCAAAATCGCCAGTGGCGGCCAGAGGCGTAAGGGGCGCTAAGGTGTTCTGTCGAGGCCGCCTGGTATCCGGTCTTTCTGAGGTGGATCCCACGGACGGGAACGATTCCCGCAATTGGACCATGGCGGAACCCATGTCCTTGAGGAGGATCGATGAAGGTTCATAGCGTTGTATCGATGTTGGCGATCGCCTGTCTGATACCGTGCGTCGCCAGTGCGCAGGAGAAGAAGGTGACGTGCGCCGACAACACGATCGTGACGTCGGAAGCTGCCTGCGCGAATCGCGGTGGCGTGCAGAAGCCGGGCGGTTTGAACCGGGCCGGACACGAAATCAAGAAGGCCGCCATTGACGTGAAGGACGAGGCGAAGCGCACGCCTCACAACGTGGAAGTAGCCGGGAAGACAACCGGCAAGAATGTCTCGAACGCAGCGGGCGAAGTCGCGCACGGTACCAAGAAGACGGCAAAGAAGGCAGAGCACGGCGTCAATGACGCAGCGAGCGATGTGAGCAAGAAGGCCCACAAGACCGTTCATCCGCACACCTACAAGGCGAACTGCAACGACGGCACGACTTGGACTGGCCATACCAAGGGCAACGCGTGCAAGGACCACGGTGGAGTAGCGAACTGGCCGTGAACGGTGAAATCGGTGAACGGTGGTCGGCGAACGGTGATCGGTAACTGGTAGCTGGTTGCTACCGACCACCGATCACCGATCACCGACCACCATTACCGACCGAGCCCGTCCCCCGCTCGAAAGAAGCCCGGAAGCGAAATCGGCGCCCGGCCGGTGATTGGCGCCAGACCGAGGAGTGCGCGCGCGGCGCCGCGCTCGAGATCATCGGAAACGCCATACGTCACCATATAGCTGCCGACGCTCGGGAACTGGCGGATGATGTAGGGATTGCCGAACGCCGCCACGACCACCTTGGGGCCGGTCGTCTGCTTCGCGAGCGAATCGATCCAGGCAGCGATGTGTGGCGGCATCGCGAAGCGGCCTTCCCCCTCGATGCGCCGTACATAGGTCGCGACAACGATCCGGTCCATGCCCTGCCCCAGCGCCGCAATCGAATCGAGCTGGGACTTGCTCACGTTAGGCTGAATCTTCACCGCCCGCGACCCGGCCAGCGCGGACGTGAGGACCGGCGCAAACACCCGGCCCGCCTTGAGCTCCGTCTCCGGGGCGTACTGGACGATCAGCGCGCGTTGGCCGCGAAGTGGAACGACGTTGTCGTGATCCCGGAGGAGCGTGATGGCACGTTGCGCGACGTCGGCGGCGAGCGCGCGGTGCGCGGGCGACCCGACGACGTCGCGCAGTGCCTCGAGATCCGCATACCGATTCACGTTGACGGCAAGCCGCGCCTTGAGCTCGAGCACGTGTCGCGCAGCGCTGTCGATGCGTTGGCGTGAAATCTCGCCGCGCCCGACCGCCGCGACGATCGCATCGATCGCGCGCGTCGGGTCGGTCGGCTTGAGCAGAATGTCCGAGCCGGCCTGCACGGCGAGGACGGAGCTCTGTTCGGTCGTGTAGCCCTTGCCGACGCCTTCCATCGTCATCGCGTCGGTGATCGTGACGCCGCGGAAGCCTAACGAATCGCGGAGCAGCCCGGTGATGATGCGCGGCGAGAGCGTCGCGGGCGTCGTGCTGTCGCCGGCGACGGCGGGCAGCGCGATGTGCGCGGTCATGACGAGTCCCGCGCCGGCACGAGTGGCGGCGCGGAAGGGCACGAGCTCGACACTGTCGAGGCGCGCCATCGTCGCGCCGACGATGGGGAGTCCGACGTGCGAATCGACATCGGTGTCGCCATGCCCGGGAAAGTGCTTCGCCGTCGCCGCCGTGCCGGTTTCCGCGAGTCCGCGCACGAACAACGCCGAGAGGCGAGCCACGCGCGCCGGATCCTCACCGAAGGAGCGCGTGTTGATGACGGGATTGCTCGGATTGTTATTGACGTCCACAACAGGCGCGAAGTCGATCTGAATGCCGACGGCGCGTGCCTCTTCGCCGATGGCGTGCGCAACGTCGTGCGCATCCTCATCCCGGCCGGTTGCGGCGATCGCCATGTTGCTCGGAAAGATCGTCGCGCTCCCCGCATCCATCAGGTAGTGCGAGAAGAGGCCGCCCTCGAGACGACCTAATCCCGGCTCGAGATCGGACGAGGCGAGCAGTGGAACCAAGGAGATCCGCTGCATGGCGTTGATTTTCGCCGCCACCTCGATCGGCGTGCCCAGGGACATGCTCACCCCGCCGATGTGGTCCTGCTGAATCCAGCGGCGTACCTCGGCGAAGCTCGAGTCGCCGTTGCTGGTGTAGTCGCCGAGAACCCACACCATCACCATCTGGCCAACGCGGTCGTGCAGCGTTAGAGACGCGAGAGTGCTGTCCACCCAGTGGCGCTGCACGTCAGTCAGGGGCGCGGACGCGTCGAAGGGATGAACGGGTGCCGGCGCCGCCTGTGGACGCGTCGAGGGATGAGCACACGCCACGGCAAGGGCGAGCGCGGAAATCAGTCGCAGCTTCATGCAGAGGAGAATATCCTTGGAACCGTGCAAACTGTACGGCTCGAGGACGCCAGATCGCGCGCGACGCGCCTCACCCTGGCACTGATCGTCATCTCCGCAATCGCGCGGATCGTGCTCGCGTGGCTGCTGGGCTTGGGCGTGGACGAGTCGTACGAGGTGGTGCAGGCGCGCGTGCCGAGCCTCGGCTACTTCGATCACCCACCGCTCTCATTCTGGATCGCCGGGTCGATGGCGCGCGTGTTCGGCACCGAGCAGCGCGTCGTGCTACGACTGCCGTTCATCCTGCTTTTCGCGGTGACGACCTGGCTGCTGTTCCGCCTAACGGCTCGACTCTATGGCGAGCGCGCGGGATTCGTCGCCGCACTCCTGTTGAATGTCGCGCCGGTCTTCGGCCTCAGCACCGGAGGGTGGATTCTCCCGGACGGGCCGCTCGCGTGCGCGATGGTTACGGCGGCGTACTGCCTCTCGCGATTGTTCGTCGATTCTCCCGAGGAGCAAGCTGCGCGCGTGGGCGCTGGTGCTGCATGGCGCTGGTGGTTGGCCGCGGGCCTCGCGACGGGCTTCGCGCTGCTCTCCAAGTATCATGGCGTGTTTCTGCTTGCGGGCACCCTGCTGTTCGTCGCGACACGACGCGAGGCGCGCTTCTGGCTGGCGCGATCGGAGCCGTACGTCGCCGTCGCCCTGGCGCTGTTCGTCATGTCGCCGGCCATCATCTGGAACGCGGAGCACGAGTTCGCGTCGTTTCGATTCCAGGCGGGCCGCGCTACCTCTCACGGACTGCACCTCACCTCGCTACTCCAGAACCTGGCTGGACAGCTCGGATACCTGCTGCCGTGGATCGGTGTATCCCTCCTCTGGCAACTCGCGCGAGGCCTCCGGGGCGGACCGCGCGACGCCGGCCGATGGCTGCTCTGCTGCCTCGCGGCAGGACCCATCACCGTGTTTACGCTAATCGCGTTAGGCGGCAATCCGGGGTTGCCCCACTGGCCTGCGCCCGGCTATCTCCTGCTGTTTCCATTGCTTGGCGATGCCGTAGTGCGGTACGAGGCGCGTGGTGCTCGTGAGCATACGCTCATTAGCCGGTTCCTGGTGGCGACCGTCCTTGTCTTCGTGATGCTGACGGGGATTGCCGCCAGCGCCGTCGCCACCGGCTGGCCAATGCGGCTCGCGCCCAATCTCTTTCGACGCGGCGATCCGACGCTCGAAGCCATCGACTGGCGCGACCTGAGGTCCACGCTGAAGGGTCGCGGGCTGCTGCCCGACTCGGGTGGGCTCGTCATCACGACGCACTGGATCGACGCGGCCAAAGTTGGCTATGCGCTCGGCCCGTCGGTACGGGTCGTCTGCTTCAGCGACGACCCGCGTGGCTTCCAATACACCTATCCGCCGATAAACGCCCTCGGACGGGACGCGCTCATCATTGCGCCCGAGCAGCCATCGCGATCACCGCTCCAAATGGTTGCGCGCGTCGCTCCTTACGTTCGCTCCATCGAGCCATTACCGAGTGTGCCGATCACGCGCGCCGGCGGTGTCGTCATGCGAATGGCGGTGTTTCAGGCTCGCGATATCTGGCGGCCGTACTCAGGGACTAGGGACTAGGAGTGGAGTGGAGATAATGTCGCTTCAACTATCTGTCAGCCGTCTGTCGATCGGGTCCGAGCAGCTGGTTCATCTGCGCAACGATCGCGTCGAGCTCGCGCCGCAGATTTGCGTAACGCTCCTTGGCGTCGCGACCGACGCGCTGATCGGCTTGATTGGTCATTCCATAGAGGTAGGTAATGTGCGTCTGCAGCGCCGGCGTGCTGTAGCGGATCGATGGCGTGATGAGCTTGGCCTCGATCCCGCGTAGCTTCGCGAGGGTATCGGCGGCGGCTCCCGTCCCGTCGCGCAGACGGGTGTCCACGCTCCGCGCGCGCGAGACGGCGCGATTGGCATCGCTCACCAGATCGCGCACACGCACGTTGTGATCGAACTGATCGCGCAGGTCGGCGAGGGTTACACCATCCTTCGCGACGCGCGGGTCCTCACGCAAGACGAGCGGTTGAGTCTGCGACCCGCCATTCACCGTTAGGCGCAGCTGGTATCGGCCGGGCACGGCAGTCGGACCGCCGCCGCCGACTCGGCCGTTGCCATCGCGGGGACCTGGATACGAAAGGTCCCATATGAAGCGATTGAGTCCCTGTTCCTTGGGCACGCGCGGCGTTGGCCGAGCGCGACGAGGACCTTCCTCGTCGTCGTCGCCGCCGCTCGCGCCGGTCTCCTGGGCGGCGCCACTTTCGCTCGAGAAGCTGCGCACGAGCTTTCCGGCGTCGTCGAGTACATCGAGGGTGACCGGGCCGCCCGGCGTCTGGCCGAGATAGAAGTCGATCGTCGCGCCAGGCGGTGGATACTGCGGCGCGGACGGACCGCGCCCGCGGCCGAAGCCGCCACCACCCTGGTAGCGCATTCGATACGCGTCGCGTGGTTTGAACAACGTCGCCGGCGCCGCGACGACCTGCGCCGTCACCTGGTGCAGTGGCGTCAGATCGTCGATGATCCAGAACGAGCGGCCCTGCGTCGCAATGAGCAAGTCCTTGCGGAAGACCTTGATGTCATTGATCGGAACGATGGGCAGGTTCAGCTGGAAGGGTTGCCAGTGCCCACCGTCGTCGAAGGAGATGTACATCCCGAACTCCGTGCCGGCATAGAGCAGGCCCGGACGATCCGGATCCTCGCGCACGACGCGCGTCGGATTGTCGGCGGCAATACCATTCGCACCCGTGCTGAGGCGCTTCCAGGTCTTTCCAAAGTCGTCGGTCTTGTAGATGTACGGCTGGAAGTCGCCTAACAAGTAGCGATAGACCGCGTAATACGCCGAACCAGCGCGGTGCGGCGACGGGTCGATCATCGCGACACGGCCACCCGGCGGCAGATCCTTGGGCGTCACGTTCGTCCAGGTGACCCCATTGTCGCGCGTCACGGAGAACGGTCCATCGTTCGAGCCGGTCCAGATCACCCCCCGCTGGACGGGTGACTCTCGGATCGAGTAGAGCGTGGGGTACACCTCCTCGCCCGTCATATCGCGCGTGATCGGCTCGCCGGAAATGGCGTTTCGCAACTTTGGATCATTCGCCGTGAGATCGGGTGAGATCTTATTCCACGTCACGCCCTCATCGGTCGTCCGGTGGACGAACTGCGAACCGTAGTAGATCACGCGCGGGTCCCAGGGCGAGATCTCCATCGGCGACACGCGCTGGAAGCGATAGAGGAGATCTTGCGGAACGTTGCCGTACAGTGACTGTGCTCCCACCCAGTACTGCTTCTCCTGGCCGGTCTTGAGGCTCATCCGACTGAACTGCCCTTTGCACGAGCCGTAGACGGTATCGGGGTTCGTGGGATGGGGCATGATCGGCCCCGTCTCGCAACCCGGGCCCGTCCGCCACTCTTCGGCCTGACCGGAATTCAGCGGCAGCGACGACGCGATGACCGTGGTGTTGTCCTGCTGCGCGCCATACAGCCTGTAGGGGAATTGGTTATCCGTATAAACTTGATAAATCTCGGCGGTTGGCTGGTTGTACTGCGTGGACCACGTTCGACCGCCGTTGACGGAGACGTTCGCGCCGCCGTCGTTCGCTTGGATCATGATGCCGCCGTTATGTGGATTGATCCACATGTCGTGATTGTCACCGTGCGGCACGGCAAACGATCGGAAGGTCTTGCCGCCGTCGATCGACTTGAAGAATCCTTCGGCGCCGCCGTACACGACGTCGGCGTTGGTGGGATCGGCCGCGAGCGTCGTGTAGTAGAACGGCCGCGTGATCAGCGCTGGCATGCTGTTGACCAGCGTCCAACTCTCGCCGGCGTCATCCGAGCGATAGAGGCCGCCCCCCGGCTTTGCCTCGTACAGCAGATACAACCGGCTGGGATTCGCCGCGCTCACCGCGATATTTCCCTTCCCCACTAGTTCGTTAGGCAGCCCCGCCGTCAGCTTCGTCCAGTGATCCCCGCCGTCGATGCTCTTGTACACGCCCCCTTCGCGCGCGCCGCTGATGATCGTCCAGGGCTTGCGCTCGCCGCGCCACATGACAGCGAACAGGACACTCGGATTTCCGGGCTGCATCTCGATGTCGGACGCGCCGGTGCTATCTGATACGAACAGCACCTTCTCCCAATTCTTGCCGCCATCGCGCGTTCTATAAATCCCCCGTTCCGCCGACGGCGCGAAGGGATTGCCCGTCGCCGAGAGGTACACGATGTCGGGATTGGTCGGATGCACGCGCACCGCGCCGATCTGTCCCACGTTCGGCAGGCCGACGAAGCTCCAGTTCTGACCGCCGTCGATGGAGCGGTAAACGCCGCGCCCGATCGACACGTTGCTCCGAATGTCGTCCGAGCCGGTGCCCACGTATATCACGGACGGATCCGACGGCGCGACCTCGATGGCGCCGATCGATCCGATGGCGATCTTCCCATCGGAGACCGGGAACCAGGTCTGCCCCGCGTCGGTCGTCTTCCACACACCGCCCGAGGCGACACCCATATAGAAGGTCGCGGGCTCGCTCGGCACCCCGGTGACCGCGGTGACGCGTCCACCACGGTTCGGACCGACCATGCGATAATGCAGTCCCTTGAAGAGCGCGGGATCGACAGCCGGCAGCATCGCGCTGGGGACCGAATGCGAGGTGCTCTGCGCCGATGCCACTGAAGGCATTGCAAGAGCAATGAATGCGAGCGCCGGCAGGAGGGCGGCGCGGACGGAAGAGCGGCAACCAGTCATCAGTAATTCTCGGGACATGTCGAGGAGAGGTTTGTGCTCAAGACAATCGAATCGCTGGTAGCGGGAGAGGGAAGGCCCTGTCATCCTGAGCGAAGCGAAGGATGACAGGGGTTACTTGCCCGAAGCCGCGGACCTTCGCCCGCCGCGCGCGTCGATCTCCGCGAGCAATTCTTTCACCGCCGCATCCAGTTGGGAGTCACGACCGGTATAGCTCTCGCCTAACGGGCGATCGACGCGTATGTCCACGGCGCGCGGCACCAGCTCGAGCGCCTTACCGTCCTGTGACGCATTCATCATGAACGGCAGCCGCACCGACGTGCCGTCCACCATCGTGCCCGCGCCCGTGTACACGTCCCACCCCGCCGTTGGCTCGCCGACGACCTTGCCGAGCTTCATCGTCCGATAACCTTCGGTGAAGTTCTCGCCGTCGGAGAGCGTCGCCTGGTTCGTGACGAGTATCGTTGGCGCCTCGAGCGCGCGCTGTCCGAGCACCGGCCGGCCGGGCACCGCCGGTACGCCGCGACGCACCATCTGCACATACGGCTGGCGACTCAGCACATCGAGCGCATAGCCATTCACGAAACCGCCGTTGTTGAAGCGAATGTCGAGCACCACGCCTTCTTTCGCGTGCTCCTCGGCGCCGAGGTCCAGGTTCATCTGCGCGATCGCGCTACCGCCCATGTCATTCATGTGCACGTAACCCAGCCGACCGTTGCTGATGCGCTCGACGTACGCGCGGCGGTCGGCAATCCACTCCCGATAGAGCAGGCCCTTCTCGGTGACCCCGTTCGTCGCGCGCAAACCGACCTGACGCTTGTCGCGACCACCCGCGTCAGCGGCGACCGACAGATCCACGCGATGATCGAACTTGTAACTGAGCGCCGAATCCAAATTGAAGCCGGGGCCGACACGCGCGCCGTCCACCGAAAGGATGTAATCGCCAACGTGAATCCGGTCGCTGAGCGCCGCGGGCGACAGTGGAATGACCTCCGTCACCTTGAGCTCGCCGCGCTGCTCGTACGCCGCACGCTCGAAGTGCAGACCGAGTCGGCCGCTGCCGGGAAGACCAGTGCCGCCACCAGGCCCGGAGATACCCATGTGCGATGCATTCATCTCACCGATCATGAGGTTCAGCAAGCGGCGCATCTCGTCAGGCGTTTTGGCGCCGGCGATGATCGGCGCGTACGCCTCGCGCACGGCGTTCCAGTTCGCGCCGTGGAAGTTCGGATCGTAGAAATTGTCGTTGAGGAACTCCCACGCCTGGTTGAACACCTCCATCTTCTCACGTGAGAAATCGACGTCCATCTCGGCGCGCACGACGACTTGCCGCGGTTGACGCGACTCCACCGGCATGTTGACCACGCGACCCTGCTCGAGGAACCAGACCGACTTCGAGTCCGGCGCCCACTGTATCGATGACTTGAAGCCTGGAGTGGACGTGAGCTGTCGAGCGATGGCCGGTTCGGTCATCAGCTCGTCGAGCGAATAGGTGAACAGCTGCTGCTGGCCCGCGGCGCTCGCGACGAGTAGCAGTTGGCGCCCGTCGGGGCTGATGATCTCGCTCGTCACGTCCACGCCCACGGGCAGCACGGCGAGTCGCTCGCGCATCCCTTCGGCGACGACGCGCGTCGCGCGTGGCGCGCGAGGCTCGCGGGCTGGCGTCGTTAGGCTGGTATCGGTGCGCGGCGCCGCCTGGGGCGCCGGCGCTGGTGTCGCGCGCCCCGGGGTCGTGTCGCGGAACATCGCCGCGAGGAGATCCTCGCGAATCCGCGGCGTGCGCGGCACGAGATCGACGCGCGCGGCGATGCCCGGCTCCGTCCGCATTCCCGAGTCGAGGATGAGGTAGGTCCCGTCGGCGCTCCACGAGAGCGTGTTGGCGCGGGTGTTCGAAAGCCAGGTCACCTGCGTCGACGCGCCACCGCCGACAGGCACGACGTACGCGTTCACCATGAGCTTCGTGCCGGCCCCGAGATACGCGACGTAGCGGCCGTCGGGCGACCAGGCGATTGGGCGCTCGGAAAGGAAGGGCGGGCGCCCGAAGACCGACGTGGCCAGCTTCTGCTCGTTATGCGTGGCGACATCGAGGACGCGCAGCTCGCGCGCGTCGCGCAGGAAGGCGATGCGCGACCCGTCGGGCGACCAACGAGGATTCACGTCACTCTTGTCGCCGGTCGTGAGCTGTGTCTCCTGGCCGCTCGTGAGATCGTGAACGTAAAGGTGCCAGGCGCCATCGCGATTGGATGCATAGGCGACGCGCCGGCTGTCCGGCGCCCACGCCAGCTCGGCTTCGGCCGCCGGCGTGCGCGTGACGTGTAACGCGTCCCCGCCACTGTCGGCGCGCGCGACGAACACCTCACCACGAGCAATGAACGCCAGCTTCTTGCCATCAGGGCTGAGCGCGATCTGTTGCAGCCCGTTCGTGATGACCAGATGTTGATCGGCGTTCGTGGCTGCGGCGCCGCGCAGCATGATGGGCACGGGCTGCGCCTGATTCGTCGCGATCTCGTATCGCCAGATGGCGAAGTCACGCTCGAAGACGATCTCGCGGCCAGCGGCGTCGATCGACGGAAAGAGCACGCGACCGTCGGTGAATGTCGTTAGGCGCTTTGCCTCGCCGCGCAACGGCTTCATCCAGATGTTCTGCGCACCGCTCTGGTCGGAGACATAATAGATCACGCTGCCGTCGGCGCTCCACATCGGCCACTGCTGCTTCGCGTTGCGGGCCAACAGCTGCTTATATGTCGGCGCGCGCGATCCGTCGCCCTTCACGAGCCAGATCTCGCTCTCGTCGAGATGGCTGTGTCCCTTACGCCACCATTGGCTCTGTCCCATGCCACGTGCGACGACGGCGATCTGCGAGCCATCCGGCGACGGCGCCGACATGAATTCAGCCGCATAACGATCCGCCGACACCGACATCGGCGTGCCGCCGGTCGCGCGCACGCGATACACGTCGGTGTTGCTGCCGACGTCGTGCGCCGAACTGGAGAAGTAGATCCAGTTGCCATCATGCGACCAGCCATCGAGTTGCTCGTTGCCGTCATCAAATGTCAGCTGCCGGACGTCTCCCGTGGCGAAGGTGAGGATCCAGATATCCATCGATCCGGCGCGATTGGACATGAAGGCCAACCGGGTGCCGTCGGGGGAATACATCGGCCGTGATTCCGTCGCCGGGTGCGACACGAGCAAGTGCGCCGCACCGCCCGCGAACGGCACGACCCAGATATCGCCCCCCGAGACGAAGGCTATCTCCGACCGATCGGGCGTGATGGAGGGCTCGGCGAACGACGGCTTCGACTGTCGTACCACCGGCCGGCTCTGCGCAGCAAGCGTGGTCGTGAGGAGCGGGATGAAGAGAAACAGGGAGCGTCGCATCGGGACACCCGTTGGAGGTCGGAAATGAGAGGCGCGGCTAAAGCTCCGCCCCGGTTCGGGTCTGTCAAGCGACCGCCGGCACACACTCTGCGCTCTAACCGGCGTTTTCTTCGGAACCTTCACTACAAGAGACCTTCATATGCGCATCCGACTTTCCACCGCCGCGCTGGCCGCGGCAACGTTCATCGGTGCCGGCTGTGGTCGCGGCAAAGCGACGAACGACAGCGTTGCTATCCGCGACAGCGCCGCCGCGGCGACGGCCAACGGCAGCGTCGTGCCGGCGAGCGACACGACCCACGGCGCTATCAGCGCGACGACCAATGCGATTGGTCCTGGCATTCAGGTGACGTCCACCGATGAGCACAATGTGAATCGCGCTTTCGATCTGAAGCTCACGAACGACGACTGGGCGCGATTCCTCAAAGCTGCCGACAACGTCGCCACGCTGCGCGCCCGCGACCCGCAGGTCCGCGCGCACCTCGATTCGACGATTGTCGGTGCGCGCACCGACGATGCGGGTCAGAAATGGCTCGAGGCCGACCCGAAGGTCACCGCTGCCATCACGAGCGCGAATTTGACGGTGAAGGATTACTACCGGCTTGGCATCGTGACCGCGGAGGCGGTGCGGTTCATGAACAACCCGAAGACCGCTCCGCCAACTCCAGCTGGCCGTGCAAACGCCGAGTTCGTGAAGAACCATCAGGCCGACCTCGAACACCTTCAGGCGATTTCGCAGGGTTCTCCGTCCGTGCGCTAGACGTCGGAAGCGGCACGCGGGGCGCGGGACGCGGGACGCGGGACGCGGGACGCGGGACGAATTCAGTAGGCGGGCGCGCGTGCGCGCCCGCTTTTCTTTTCGTAGCTTCTACCCGTCACCCGCCAAACGACGATGCGATTCCGAGCCGCACTCTATCTGATTCTCCTGCCCGCCACCGCCCTCCTCGGCCAGAGGACTCAGGGCAATTCTCGCGATCCAGGCAGCTCCCTTCCCTCTCCGGCGGCGATCCTCGGGTTCGAGCCCGGCGCCGACCGTCATCTCCCGAGCTGGAAGCAGGTCACCGACTACTTCGTCGCGCTCGACAAGGCCAGCCCGCGTGTCAGCGTTCGCACGTTAGGCAAAACGACCCTCGGCCGGCCTTTCCTCGTTGCCTTCATCAGCGATCCGGCGACGCTCGCCAACCTCGAGCACTATCGCCAGATCCAACGCAAGCTCATGGATCCGCGGCTGCAGGGCGCGGGGGAGCGCGAGCGCCTCCTCCAGGAGGGCAAGAACATCATCCTCATCACGTCGAGCATCCACTCGACGGAGGTCGGCGGCTTTACGACGCCGCTCGTCATCGCCGACCGCCTCGCCCGCGGCGACACGCCGGAGGCGCGATCCATCCTTGCCAACACGATCATCATGCTCGTGCCGTCGCAGAATCCCGACGGCGTCGACATCGTCGGCGACTGGTACCGGTCCACGTTAGGCACGAAGGCGGAAGGGAGCTCGCCACCGGAGCTCTATCATCACTACACCGGCCACGACAACAACCGCGACTGGTACGCGTTCACCCAGGTCGAGACGCAGTACACAGTGGACTCCTTGTATACCCCTTGGGATCCCGAAATCGTCAACGACATTCACCAGCAAGGTTCGAACGCGGGAAGAATCTTCATTCCTCCGTACATGGACCCGGTCGAGCCGAATATAGATCCGGTCCTTACCGCGGGTACCAACTCCTTGGGCATGGCGATGAGCTGGCGGATGATTTCAGATGGATTCACTGGCGTCGCCACGAACGCGTCCTACGACGAGTGGTCGCCGGCGCGCCAGTACTCCCTGTATCATCGCGGCGTACGCATTCTCACGGAGACGGCGAGCGCGCGCCTCGCGACGCCGCTCACGCTGGAGTTCGAGCAGCTGGGCCCCGGCCGCGGCTACGACGCCCGCGACGCTACCTGGAATTATCCCGCGCTCTGGACCGGCGGCA
Source organism: Gemmatimonadaceae bacterium (assembly GCA_036493735.1). Classification (GTDB taxonomy): domain Bacteria; phylum Gemmatimonadota; class Gemmatimonadetes; order Gemmatimonadales; family Gemmatimonadaceae; genus AG2. The sequence continues at coordinate 88,173 of DASXPH010000091.1, read as the reverse complement.
CCTGGCGCTACGGCGACATCGTGAAGTACCAGAGCGAGGCAACCTGGGCGATGCTCACCCAGGCTGCCCGCGACCGGCGTGCCTGGCTCGAGAGCTACGTAGCGTTAGGCGAGCACGCGATCGCCGATCAGTCGACCAAGCCGTCGTGGGGACGCGACGCGTGGCCCGCGGCGTTCGTGATCCCCAAAACGCAGCCCGACGATGCCGCGCTGCGGCGGCTCGTCGCCACTCTGCAGCGCGGTCAGGTCGAAGTGCGCGAAGCGACCGCGCCAGTCACGGTGGCCAGCACAACGTATCCCGCTGGCAGCTACGTCGTGCTGACGCGGCAGCCGTTCGGCGGCTTTGCCAAGGCGCTGCTCGAGCGGCAGAAATACCCCGACCTGCGCGAGTACCCGAACGGACCGCCGAAGCGGCCCTACGACGTCACGGCGCACACGCTGCCTCTGCTCTTTGGAGCAGACGTCGCCGAAGTGAGCGGCATCGCGCCGGCAACGAGCGCGCCGGTCGCGCGCGTCAGCGAGCCGACGCTGTCGGTCCCGGGCCTGACCGGGAGCCGCCGGCGCATTGGCGTGTATCGCAGCTACAATGCGTCGATGGACGAGGGCTGGACGCGCTATGTGTTCGACAGCTATCACGTGCCTTACACGTCGATCGTAGATCGCGACGTCCGCGGCGGCAAGCTCGCCGACCGCTTCGACGTCATTGTGATCCCCGACCAGCCGCCTAACGCGATCGCCCACGGCCTCGGCGGCAGCTACCCCGACTCGCTCCGTGGCGGGCTCGGGGACGACGGTGCGCGCGCCATCGGCGATTTCGTGGAGCACGGCGGCACGTTGGTGACGTTCAACAACGCCTCCGACTATGCGATCGAGACATTGAAGCTGCCCGTGAAGAACGTGCTCGCCGGAGTACGCAGCACAGATTTCTATGCTCCCGGCTCGCTGCTCTCCGTCGAGATTCGTCGGAACCATCCCGTTGCCAGGAGCTTCGTCGCGCACACGCCGGCGATCTGGTTCGAGGAGAGCCCGGCCTTCGACATCACCGACAGCACTCAGGCGACCGCGGTCGCGACGTATGCGGCCACTGGAAATCCCTTGCTCTCGGGTTGGTTGTTAGGCGGCTCGAAGCTCAATGGTAAGGCCGCGCTCGTGGACGTGAAGCACGGCGCAGGACGCGTCGTGCTGTTCGGCTTCAGGCCTCAGTATCGCGGACAGAGTGTGTCGACGTATCCGTTGGTGTGGGCGGCGTTGAAGGGACCTGGAGATTAGGGGCTAGGGCTTAGGGGCCAGGGGCTATGGCCGGCGGTCACCATCTCTGCGCGTGGCCCTAGCCCCTAGCCCCTGCAGTTCAGGGTCTCACTCTCCCCTGCGCTCGCGCAATCAGGTCGAGCGAGTCGTACACGGCCTTCTTCACCAATGTGCGCGGGCGGATCTGCGGGCCGAACTCGAGCAGCGCATCGCTGGTCGCGGTGTATCGTGGCCAGGGCGGCCACTTGCCACCGCCCGCACCATTCGGGTCCCCGCGTGCCGCGAACTCCACCCAGTAGTCGCTCATCGCTTCCGCGAGCGTCGAGTCGTACGGAGTCGTTCCCGCACTCGGCAGAATCGGGTGCGGCCGGCCGAACACGAAGGTGATCTCGGCGCTGTGATACGCGCCGCGCTTCTGATTCACGCTGTCGTCGCCGACGCGGGAGAACATGAACAGATACGTAGGCACGTTGTGCGACGAGACGAGTCGCGCGAAGGTGCGCGTCGGTGCGCCCATCCATTCGTCCCCCTCGTCGCGATTGCTGCCGACGATCACCGGGACGAGATTCGCCGATCCGCGGAGCAACGCAGAGTCTACCGGAAGCGGCAGCACCCAGCCATCCACGACCGGCCAGAAGCGAGGCGCGCCGGGCGGGCCAAGGCGCGCGGTGGCGGCGAGCACGGTGTCGGCGCTCACCGCCCGCAACCGCTTCGCCGCGTCAGCGCCGGTTCTGTGTACGCCTAACGACTCGGCGAACTGAACGCCGACCTTCTGGGCGGCGTCGCGCTGTGCGATGCCCACCCCGACCCCGGTGCCACTCTCGAGGATTGCGCGCTGGAAGAGGCCTTTCGCCAGGGGCGACGCGATGAGCGATCCGACGCTCATGCCGCCGGCGGATTCACCGAAGATCGTCACGCGCGATGGATCGCCACCGAAGCGCGCGATGTTGCGTCGTACCCACTGCAGCGCCGCGATCTGATCGAGCAGCCCATAATTCCCCGACGCATGGCGCGGCGACTCGGCGGCGAGCGCCGGATGCGCGAAGAATCCGAACGGCCCCAGTCTATAGTTGAGCGTGACGACGACGGCGCCCTTCTGCGTCAGGCGGGCGCCGTTGTGCCGCTCCTCGCCGCCGAAACCAGCGAAGAAGCCGCCGCCGTGAATCCAGACGAGCACCGGCCGCGCCGGCGCGCTGCTGCCTAACGACGACGTCCACACGTTCAGGTAAAGGCAGTCCTCCGAGACACCCGCGGCGTACGGATCGATGTCGCCGTACGGCTGCCCCTGCATACAGTTGTGGCCGAGCTGCTGCGCCGCCCGCGTGCCGCTCCAGTGCGCCGGTGGCTGCGGCGGCCGCCAGCGCAGCGTGCCTACCGGGGGCGCGGCATACGGAACGCCCTTGAACACGAGCACACCAGTCGCTGAATCGACTGCCCCTTCGAGCGCGCCGGTGTCGATCGTCACGCGAGGGAGTGCCGCTCGGTCGAACGGGATCGCTGTCACCAGAACGGCAGCGAACGCCGCAATTCGCGATAGCGCTGAAGTCATCGTTTTGGATTCAGTGTGTTTTGAGGAACAGCGAACGCGCGCCAAGCTATCCGGCTGTCGAACGCGGCGCCAGCGGCAGGACCGGCTGTTGCGTCAGAACAGGCAAGCCATAGGAGGAAATATGAAACGCACGGCCGTGTCGCTCATCGTGATGGTCGCTGTCGGCGCCTGCACCGGCGGCGATATGGGAAATACGAGAGGTGGCGGCGCCGCGCCCGGTCAATCGGGAGGGCGCGATACCGGTACCGGAAGCGCTGGCACGGCGGGCGCGGCGGCGGCCGGCGCCAAAGCTGGCGCGACAGGCGCGGCGGTCGATACTACCAAGCGGTCGAGCACGAAGGCGACGAAGCGGCCTTGAGCGCTAGCCGGCGTTGGCGCGCTGGAGCACCTCTTCGAGGTCGTCGAGCTCTGGAGGCATCAGCAGGGTATCGAGGTTGTGGTCGATCGCGACTTTTCGCACATGCTCGAGCGCTTCCGCTGTCCCGAAGATGACGACGCACACCCCGCGCATCGCCGCGCGGCCCAGAAACTCGCTCCGCGCGACAGCTGGGTCGTCGCTGCTGACGAGGCATATGCGCGGTTTCAGCCGCCGCAGCGAGTCTTCCGGTGACTCCGGGGGTCGCGCGAATTGAACCTGGTAGCCCAGCGTCTCGACGAGTCCGCCTAACAACGCCGCCACGACGGCGTCTTCCGAGAGAATGAGAACGGGGTGGTCGCTGGACGCGATGCGATCAGAGCGTTGACGATTCGCTGACATCACGGCTCATTCGGGGTATCCGACTTATTGTCGCAAACCACACACCAGCGCGCTTGACGACGCCAAAATCTCGCGTGAAATTCAGCGCGCCCTTTCCGAGCGTTGCCGCCACGCGCATCGCCACCTTGCGTCACCTCTCCTCATGATGGCCTTCGATCGAACGCCGTCCTCCCGACTCGAGGCCGACACGCTGGACGCTTTGCGCTCCGTGATGCAGCGCGCGATGCGAAACGGTGGTCACGAGCAGGAGCTGCAGTCGGTGCTCGCACGCGCCGCCGCGGAAGCGCGCGACAAGAACATTCACGCCGAGCAGCTGCTCGTGATCATGAAGGAGCTCTGGTTCTCGCTGCCCGATCTCAGAACCGCCGACGACAGCGATCGTCAGACGAAGCTCCTCCAGGAGCTCATCACCCGCTGCATCACGCAGTATTACGCGACCTAACGCTCCGCCACTTCCGATCGACGCGGTTCTCGACGACCTGCGGGGAGCGCTCCGCTCCTCGTCGGGCGCCGTGCTGCAGGCGTCACCCGGCGCGGGCAAGACGACGCGCGTGCCGCTCGCCCTGCTCGACGAACCGTGGCTCGGCCACTCCAAGATCGTGATGCTCGAGCCGCGGCGCCTGGCCGCGCGCGCGGCGGCGCGGTGGATGGCGCACTCGTTAGGTGAAGAGGTCGGCCAGAGCGTCGGCTATCGCGTCCGGCTCGATACGCGCGTCGGCCCGAGAACGCGTATCGAGGTCGTCACCGAAGGCGTCCTGACACGTCTGCTCCAGGACGACCCGACACTCGACGGTGTCGGTCTCCTGATCTTCGATGAGTTCCACGAGCGCAGCGTACACGCCGATCTGGGACTCGCCCTCGCCCTCCATGCGCGGCAGCTCGTGCGCCCTGATCTGCGCCTCCTCGTGATGTCGGCGACGCTCGACGTCGCCCCGGTGGCGCAGCTCCTCGATCACGCGCCGGTGATCGTCAGCAAAGGACGCGAGTTTCCCGTCGAGTCCCGCTATGAACAGAGGCCGATCGATCGACGCGACATTCGCTCGGTGGAGACGAGGGTCGTCTCCACCATTCAGCGCGCACTACGGGAGGACGAAGGCGGCATCCTCGTGTTCCTGCCTGGGGCGGCGGAGATCCGGCGCGTCGAAGATCAGCTCGCGAGTGCGGCTAACGACGCGCGCCTGCTCATCGCGCCGCTCCATGGTAATCTTTCAGCGGACGCACAGGATCGCGCCGTCCTCGACGCGCCGACCGGCCGCCGCAAAGTGGTGCTCGCGACATCGATCGCCGAAACGAGTCTCACCATTCGCGACGTCCGTGTTGTGGTCGATAGCGGACTCGCCCGTGTGCCACGTTTTTCGGCGCGCACCGGCATGACGCGACTCGAGACGGTACGCGTCAGCGCCGCGTCGGCCGAGCAGCGGCGAGGCCGCGCCGGTCGCGTCGCTCCCGGCGTCTGCTATCGCCTGTGGACGGCGGTGGAGCAGGATCAACTCGTACCGCGTCCCACGCCGGAAATTCTCGAGGCCGACCTCGCGCCGCTCGCATTGGAGCTGGCCGCGGCCGGCATCAACGACCCCCTCGACCTCCGATGGCTCGACCCCCCGCCGGGCGCCGCCCTCGCGCAGGCGCGCGAGCTGCTTCGCGAGCTGGACGCGCTCGATGAGAACACTCGAATCACGAAGCATGGCCGGGCGATGGCGGGGCTCGCGCTGCACCCGCGTCTTGCCCACATGATCCTGCGTGGTCAGCAGCTGGGCGCGGGCATCACAGCGTGCCGGCTCGCCGCTCTCCTCGGCGAACGTGATGTGTTGCGTGGCGACGGCGGCCGGCTCGAGATCGACGTCCGCACCCGCCTTCATATCGTCGCCAGCGAGGGTGGCGATCCGCGCGCCGATCAAGCCGCCATTCGCCGCGTCCGCGCCGAGGAGGCGCAGTTGGCGCGCCAGCTCCGCGCGTCCGGAGACAGTGAAGCCAACGATGCGGGCGTCCTGATCGCTTTGGCGTACCCCGACCGCATCGCACAACGGCGCGGTCGCGGCCGCGGCCGCTTCCTTTTGCGCAATGGCCGTGGCGCCGCGCTCGAGGCGGCGGATGCGTTAGGCAACGAGGACTACCTGGCCATTGCCGCCGTCGATGACCGGCAGCCGGAGAGCCACGTCTTTCTCGCCGCGCCCCTGACGCGGGAGGCCATCGACGCGTACTTCACCAGCCAGATTCGCGAGGAGCGTCTCGTTGAATGGGACGATCGTACGCAGAGCGTCGCGGCGCATCGTCGCCTGTCGCTCGGCGCGCTCGTGCTGCACGACGAGCCGCTGCGCGACGTTGACCCGGGAGAGGCGGCGCACGTCCTCGCCCAAGCGCTCGCCGCCGACGGCGTCGACGCGCTGCCGTGGAGCGATGGCGCGCGCCGGCTGCGTCAACGTTTAGCGTTTCTACATCATGTCGACTCCAGCTGGCCCGACGTCAGCGACACGGCGCTCGCGCGATCGATCGATGGGTGGCTGGCGCCACGCCTCATCGGCCTTCGCCGTCGCGACGAGGTCGCGCGCCTCGATCTCGCCGCGGCGCTCCTCGAGCCGTTGAGTTGGAATCAGCGCGCGGAGCTCGACGACCTCGCGCCGACACACATCACGGTCCCGAGCGGCTCGCGTATCCCGATCGATTACAGCAATCCAGAGGGCCCGGTGCTCGCCGTCCGTCTCCAGGAGATGTTCGGTGGCGCCGAGACGCCGCGCGTCGCCGGCGGCCGCGTGCCGCTCACGCTCCACCTGCTTTCGCCGGCTCAGCGCCCGCTCCAGGTGACCCGCGATCTCGCCGGCTTCTGGCGCACGAGCTACTTCGACGTGAAGCGCGAGATGCGCGGCCGCTACCCGAAGCACCACTGGCCCGACGATCCGTTGTCGGCGACACCGACAGCGAAAGTGAAAAGAAAGAGCTAGGGACTGGGGCTAGGGGCTAGGGGCTAGGGATATCGAGTAGCTAAATCCAAGCGTCACCCACGTCGCTTGCGTCGTCCCGGCAAACCGGCGACTCACGCCGAAATCGCCGACCACCTGCGGCGAGAGTTGCTTTCGCATCCCGAGCTCCGCCGTCCAGTCGTCGAGCGGGTAGAGTCCCTCGAATCGGTCAACCACGACATCCGTAACGACGAGCGTGGACACGAACGGAAAGGTGTGATCGATGCCTAACGCCGCTGTCCAGTGCGCGCCCGTGGCGCGCTGCGTGCCCGTCGCCGCGGAAGAAAAGGTCGTGACCATGCTCGGCGCGCAGGCGAACGACAGGCCGCCCGCAGTCGGCGGCGCGACGCTGCACGGGACGTCGGGCGGAAGACAGGGAGGCTGACCCGGATCGCCGCACTGGTTAGGCGTCGCGACGGGACCCGGCGGCGGTACGCGAATGCTCCACGTCCCGCCGCCCGCGTTGAGCTCGATGCGACCGAAGGGAAGCGTCTTCGTCAGCAGACCTTTGACCGCGTACGACGTCGTCGGTGCCGAGAGCGATCCGACCGGCAGCACCAGCTCACCGGCGAGCGCGAGCGCGGGCCAGCGAGTCTCGATGTTGAACGCGTGCAGCGCGCCAAACGCGGCACTCGCGATACCGACCGTCGCGACGGAGCCAGGCGATTGCGACCGCACGAGAGGGACGCGCAGCTCGATTTCCGTCATCGGCAGGACGCCGTAGGCGAGCTTCGGCTCCATCCGCTGTCGCGCTGTACCGTCGCCGACCCACTCCCCTCGCAGAGGGAGAAATTGTGCCTCGAGCTCGCCACGGGGAGTCGGCACCGCATCCTCGATCCGCGTCGGTCGCCCGGAATCGAGGTTGTAATAACCCGTCTGCGCGCCGGCCGTGTGAACGGCGAGCGCGAGAGCGAGAGCGCTCAGCGCGAAAAGGGAAATCGCTCGAATCACTGGGGGCGCGTCGTTGTCCATTGCTCTAACCCAGCTCGTCCGCCGCCAGTTCCACCGCGGCGCCCGACAAACAGAAAGCTCCGCCGCGACGAACCGTCGCGTGGAGCTTTCGTCACGTCGAAAATTGAAAACTTACTGAACGGTGAGCTGTGCGTGCATACCCAGCGCCTGGTGCGGCGTGCAGAAGTACTTGTACGTCCCCTTCGCCACTCCCGCGAACGAGATAGTGTACGACTCGCCGGGGTTGTTGAACAACGGACTCGTGAGCGGGGACATCGGGTTCGGCATGTTCGCGTTCAATTGGGCCTGCGCGCCCGACGGGATGCTGTCGGCATAGAACGATACGTTGTGCGGCGGTCCGGACACGACCGTCCACTTTACCGCGTCGCCCTGTTTGATCGTGAGGTTGACCGGATCGAACCTATAGCCGGTCGCGTCTCCGAGCATCTTCACTTCCCATGTCTTACCAGTTGGCGCCATCGCCGTGCCCGTACCCGCGGCCGGCGCAGCAGCGCTCGCGCTCGCTCCCGCGGCCGGCGCTGGCGCCGCCGCGGCCCCAGTCGTATCGGCCTTCTTCTCTCCACCGCCGCACGCCGCCAAGAACGCCACACCAACACCCACGATCACCCCACGCCCCAGATTTCGCATTTCACTTGCCTCCTGAATAATTCCTCGCGTCGATCGATCTATCGCGCGCCTCGCGAGGTGCATGGCGCGCGCCAGCCCGCTTCAAAACTAGCCGTGGCCGGGCCTCACGGGCCTGCCGGGCGACGCAGCCCAATTGCCGCGTCGCGTAACTGTCGAATGCGTTTCATATACACCGCCACAATGCCCAAGGTAGCCAACGTCCACACGACAACGAAGCCCATGTGGATCGGGTTGGGCCGAAGCGCAATATCGGCAGCGTAGTAGATCCCGATCGCGACGGCGTCCAGCGCCACCACGAGCAGCACCATCGTCATCAAGAGCTTTCGGCTTTGCGGAGACCCAAAGGCCATTTCCCTTTCCTCTCCTCTCTCAGACCGCGAGCAGATCGGCGATCTCGGCGCGCATGCCTAACGCGAGACGCGCCGCGCCCCGGCCACAGACCGCGCCGAGGACATTGCCGGTACCGGAGTAGGCACCTGTCGCAATCACCCCCGGTTGACTCTCCAGAAGTACCGGCAGACCATCGCTCGAATACGAGACTGTCGCGGCCCACCGATGGGTGATCGGCGCGCTCACGCCGAGCCGCTCGCGCAGGAACGACTCCAGCAGCCCTTGTATGCTCTCCGACGGAGTGGAATCCTCAGTCCACTCCGCCTCGCCACCCGCATCGCGAAAGCCGCCGAGCAGGAGACGATCGTCCTCCAGCTGCTGCCAGTAATCGTAGCCCCAGCGCGCGTACACCGGTCGCGGAACGCGAATTTCGCTCGTCGGCCCGGTGGCGAGCATCTGCAGCCGGACGCCGCGCACGCGCGACGAGAGCGCGGGAACGAGGCGCGTGAGCTTTCCGTCAACGGTGATGATGACACGATCGCAATGAATGCGTGCATCACTCGTGATCACTTCCCCCGAGCGAATCTCGACAGCCGGCGTGTGCTCATAGAGTCGGACACCGGCGTCCGCCGCTCGGCATGCCAGTGCCCAGCAGCGGCGAACGGGGTCGAAGGCGCAGTCGGTCGGCACGACGAGACCACGACCCTCGGGACCCGAGTACGACTCGCCTTGAAAACCGTCCACACGCAGCGCCTCGAGATGCCGCTCGCAGTCGGCGAGCTCGTCGTCGGAATCAGCGATCCGCAGCGATCCAGTGCGCCGAATGGCGTCTGGTGTCTCACGAGTCATGACGTCGATCTGGTCGATCGTCATCTCATACAGTCGCCGCGCGCGTTCGTGTCCGAAGCTGGCGACGGCATCGTGATAGAACTCCGCCGTTCCCGCGAGTAGGAATCCCCCGTTCCGCCCAGCCGCACCCGACGCGACGGCGCCCGCATCGATGCCGATGATTCGCCCCGGGGCGACACGCGACGCGAGCAGCTCGCTGATGCACGCCAGTCCGGAGCCTCCGAGACCGATGACGCATACGTCGGCGTCGCTGGTACTCGTGAGGCGTGGAAAGCGCGGACCGCGGGCGCCGCGATCGGCCCATACGGGCAGGTTGTCCCGTGCGTCATTCGGCATGAGCGAAATATGACGAAGTGGGGCGTGAAACCCCAACGCTTGTCGGGGCGTAACGCATTTGGGCAGAGGGTTGTGAGTAGAGGGTAGAGGGTGATCACGGCAAAGAGCAGATCACTCTCTGGGGGGCGACTTTTTCACCCTCTACCCACCCCTCTGCCTCTACACTTTCGAGCCCACCACGAACATCACCCGGCAATATGTCAATAATTCGCGACATTCGATTCGGCAGTCGCTCGTTGCGGAAGCACCTGGGCCTGACCATCGTCGCGGTGTTCGCGCTCACGTTGGGCATCGGGCTGACGACGACGATGTTCAGCATCGTCTATAGCGCGATGATGCGCGGCCTGCCGTATCAGGATGCCGACCGCATCGTATCCGTCTTCGAGCAGAACCTCGCGCGCAACTTCCGGCGCATGGATCTCTCGATCCACGACTATGCCGACGTCCGCGCGCAGCAGCGCAGCTTCTCCGTCATCGGCGCCTTCTACTCCGGTACAGTGAATGTCAGCGGGACCGAGAAGGCCGAGCGCTACATCGGCAGCTGGGTCACGTCGTCGGTCTTCGATGTCGCCGGTGTGCAGCCGCTGCTCGGCCGCGCGATTCGCCCAGGTGAAGATGCGCCCGGTGGTGAGCGGGTCGCCGTGTTGAGCTATCAAATGTGGCAGAACCGATTCGGCGGTGACCGGGAGATCGTCGGCAAGTCGCTCCGCGCGAATGGAGTTCCCTATACGATCGTCGGCGTCATGCCCGATCGTTACGGCTTTCCCGACGACGGCGCGCTCTGGCTGCCGCTCCAGCTCGACCCACTGACGTTGAAGCGCGGCGAGGGACAGCACGTCGGCGTCATCGCCAAGCTCACGCCCGGCGTTTCACTCGACGCAGCCAACGCGGACATCAATACCATCGCGCGGCATCTCGCGACCGACCACAAGGAGCTGAACGAGGGCGTCGGCGCGACGGTCATGCATTTCATCGACGGCCAGCTCGGACCGGAGCCGCGACAGTTGCTCTACACGATGCTCGGCGCCGTCTTCTTCGTGCTGCTCATCGCCTGCGCCAACGTCGCCAATCTCCTCCTCGACCGCGCGGCCCATCGCACCAAGGAAGTGGGTATTCGCACCGCACTCGGCGCGTCGCGCGGTGCAGTCGTTAGGCAATTCCTCACCGAGGCGCTTGTCCTCGCCGCCCTCGGAACAGCCTGCGGCGTCGCCGCGGCCTTCATCGGCGTCCGCCTGTTCAATCGGGCGATCGTCGACACCCAGCCGCCGTTCTGGCTCGACATCCGACTCCATCCTCCCGTGTTGTTGTTCGCGATCGGTACCGCGCTGCTGGCGACGTTCGCGTCCGGGCTCCTCCCGGCCTTCCAGGCTTCTCGCGCCGATATCAACGACATCCTCAAGGACGATTCGCGCGGCGCGTCGAGCTTCCGGATCGGCCGGCTGAGCCGTGTCCTCGTCGTCTTCGAGATCGCCCTGTCCTGCGGGCTCCTCGTCGCCGCCGGCCTGATGATCAAGAGTGTTACAAATATCCGCAACATCGATCCGGGCTTCACGACGCGGAACGTCTTCACCGCCCGCGTTGGCTTCCCCTCGACCTACACCGACACGACGGCCCAGCGGCAGTTCTTCGAACAGCTCGAGAGCCGCCTGACGACCATTCCCGGCGCGGAAAGCGCCGGCCTCACCAGCCAGCTCCCGGGCGTCAGGAATGGTGAGGACAACTTTGCGGTCGAGGGCAAGAGCTACGCGAAGGACGCCGATTATCCGCGCGCCGGCAGCTACTCCGTCTCCTCCGGTTATTTCCCGACCTTCGGCCTGAAACCCATCCAGGGACGGACGTTCACGAACGCTGATCGGGACGGCACGCTTCCCGTCGCCGTGGTCAACCGGGCATTCGTCACGACGCACTTCGCCGGCGTGGATCCCACCGGCCGGCGCATTCGCTTTGGTGCCTCGCGCAGCACCGCGCCGTGGCTGACGATCGTCGGCGTCGTGCCGAACACCTTCGCGGGCGACCCGGAGCACATGCGGCCGCCACTCATCTATCGGCCGCTTGCCCAGCATCATGAGAACTTCGTCAGCATGGCCGTTCACACGAGGGGCGCGCCGATGTCGATCACACCACAGGTGCGCGACCTCGTCGGCTCGTTGAATCGCGACATCCCACTCTACTGGGTGTACTCGATGACCGAGGCGATGGCGCGGCCGCTCTGGTTCATCCGCGTCTTCGGGACGATGTTCATGATCTTCGGCGGGATCGCACTCTTCCTCGCCGCCGTCGGTCTGTACGCGGTGATGGCGTTCTCGGTCGGCCGTCGCACGCGCGAGGTCGGCATCCGCATGGCGTTAGGCGCCAGGGCGACCGACGTCGTCGGCATGGTGGTCCGCCAGGGCGCCTGGCAGCTCGGCGCCGGCATGCTCGCCGGCCTGACGCTCGCGTTAGGCGTGGCGCAGCTGATGAAGATGGTCCTCTTCGACGTCGAGCCGCGCGACCCGATTATCTTCGGCGGCGTCGTCGCCGTGCTGACGATCGCCGGCCTGCTCGCCTGCCTCATCCCTGCACGCCGGGCGACCAGAGTGGATCCGCTGTTGGCGCTGAGAGCGGACTGATACGGGTAGTGGGTAGTGGGTAGTGGGTAGTGGGTAGTGGGTAGTGGGTAGTGGGTAGTGGGTAGTGGGTAGTGGGTAGTGGGTAGTGGGTAGTGGGTAGAGGGTGGCGCGTGGCGCGTGGCGCGTGGCGCGTGGCGGAGAAGGAACAAAGGCCGACGGGAAAACCGTCGGCCTTCCTTATTGCAACCCTCTGTCCTCCACCCACGACCCTCTGCTCTTCTACCCACAACCCTCTACCCCCTACCCTCTACCCGCTGTCCCCTCCCCACCTCGCCGAGTCCTCCTGGCGCACGTACCCCCTGCCGCTCCGCGGTCTCGATCTGCGGCTCGGCGAAGCGACGCTCCAGCGCGGCAAGGGTGAGGCCAAGGAGGAAGAAGCCAATCACCTGATCGGCGACATTCCCGAGATTCCATTCCGTCGGGAAATTCCACCAGATGCCGTTCGCCAGAAAGACGGGGCCTGCGAACACGAGCGCGAGTAGCGCGTACATCAATCCAGTCTGGACGACGCTCGGCGACGCGAGGCGGCCGATCAGGAGCGTGAGCACGAGTGCGATGGCGAGATCGAGCGCGAGCTGCTTCGCCATCATCGGCACGAACTGCTTTGTCTTGTCGGCGAAATCACCGCTGATGTCGACGGCGGCGAGCACTCCGTAGCGCGAGAAATAGACGCCGTTCGTCGGCGCGGCGGCCCGGATGTTGTGCGCGACGACGCCCGCGCTGTCGCCCGGGAATACGCGCATCCCCTTCTCCGGAAGCCCGAGCAGGCCGTGTGAGACGGTCTGCCAGGCGAACAACACGATGCCGCCGAGGAGGGTACCGACCACGAGGAGACGCGAGCTCATACGACCTCCGGCGAGATGGGAGTCAAGCGCAGCGAAGGCGGGCGACAGGGTCCGTCGCGGGTTGAGATAGCGCGCCCGAAGACGCCTCGGAAGGGGCGCGTCAACCATTTGCGCGATCGTGGCGTCAAAGCCTAAGATACTTAGGCCTGGTGGGTGGTGGCTTGTGATTGGTAGCTGGCGAATTCGGATTGCCGGCGCGAAGCGCCGGCCTTCCTTGTCAACCAATCACCAACGACCAATCACCATTCCACCGAGTGAACTCGCCACAACGCAATGTCTCCTCCCGACCTCGACCTCCTCCGCGGCACGCTTGACCTCCTGATCCTCAAAACGCTGAGCTGGGGGCCGATGCACGGGCTGGCCGTGCTCCATTGGATCGAGGACGTCACTGGTCAGCGACTCCAGATCGAGGAGGGCGCGCTCTACCCGGCGCTGCACCGCCTGGAACAGCGCGGCTGGCTGGACGCCGAGTGGGGCTACACCGAGCGCAATCGAAAAGCAAAGTTCTATCGCCTGACGGCAGCGGGGCGGCGCCAGCTCACGGCCGAGTTATCCAAGTGGTCGCGCTACACCGAGGCCGTCGGACTCGTACTCGCGCGGGAGGGCTCGCGATGACCGGCGAGCCGCGGCGCAAGCGCGTCTTCCGCATTCCCTTCTCCCGTCGCGGCCTGCGCGACGACGTCGATTCCGAGCTGCGCTTTCACATCGAGGGACGCGTCGAGGAGCTCATGAGCAAAGGCTTATCACGAGAGCAGGCCGAGCGCGAGGCACGCGAGCGCTTTGGCGACGTACAGCAGATCGAGAGCGAAGTCGAGCGCATCGATCGAACGACGCAGCGGAGGCAGTCGTTCCTCGAGCGCGCGACGGCACTGATCGGCGACGCTCGTTATGCACTCCGGGGCATGATGCGTCGCCCGCTCTCCACGACCATCGTCGTCGCGACGCTCGCCCTCGCGATCGGCGCCAACACGGCAATCTTCACGCTCGTCGACGGCGTGTTGATGCACCCGCTGCCGACGCCTGGCCTCGACCGCCTCGTCGTGATTCAGGAAGACCTTCTCGGGATAAACCTGCACGACTTTCAGCTCTCGCCCGGGGAGACATATGATCTCATCCAGCGAAAAGATCTCTTCTCGGCGATCACTGGCCTCGCCGGTGGGAGCGCCAACCTCACCGGCCAGGGCGAACCGCAGCGTCTGGGCCTGTCGCGCACGTTAGGCGACTTCTTCGGTGTGTTCGCTGTGCACCCCTATCTTGGTCGCGTCTATCGGCCGGACGACTCGGCGCCGGGCGCGCCGCACGTCGTCGTCGCGACCTATGCGTTCTGGCAGAAGGTGCTAGGCGGCGATGCGCACGCGGTCGGTCGGACGCTCGCGCTCGACGATACTCGCTACGAGTTGATCGGCGTGCTCCCGGCGGACTTTCAATACCCGCGCAGCGCCCAGCTGTATACGCCATTCACCCTCGATCCGGTCTGGCTCACCGCGCAGCGGCGGAATTCGGAGTTCATAACCGTCGTCGCCCGGCCGCGCGATCGATTTTCTCCGGAGCAGCTGACGAGCGCACTCGCCGTGGAGGTGAGCAGGTGGGCGCGGCTGCATGGTGAGCAGTACGTCCCGACGCACTTCGACCTTCACACGCAGCCGTTCGTCAGCTATCTGTCGGGTGATCTTCGTCCGGTGCTGCTCACGCTCATGGGCGCCGTTGCGCTCGTGCTGCTCATCGCGTGCGCCAACGTTGGCAGCCTGCAGCTCGTGCTCGCGGCAAAACGCGCGCGTGAGATCGCCGTGCGGGCCGCGTTGGGAGCTGGGCGGGCGACGATCGTGCGTTGGCTGCTGGTCGAGAGCCTCGTGCTCGCCTTCGCCGGGGGGCTACTTGGCATCGCCATTGGCGCTGCCATCCTGCGTCTCGTGAGCCGTCTCAACGAATCGCAGTATCGACTGCTCGCTGACGCGCACCTCGACTCTCGCGTGTTGTTCTTCAGCGCGCTGGTCGCGCTCTCCGCCGCCGTTCTCTTCGGCGTCGTGCCGGCGCTGCGCGCATCGCGGGTCGACCTGAACGATGCCCTCAAGGACTCCTCGCGCGCGACGTCGATCACGCTCAGCCGGCACCGGTTCCTCCAGGGCAGCGTTGTTGTCCAGGTGGCGCTGACGCTCGTCCTGCTGCTCGCCTCGGCGCTCACCGTGCGCAGCCTCGCGCGCGTGCTCGAGATCGATCCCGGCTTCCGTCCCGAGTCGGTGATGACGATGCGGATCAATCTCCCGCGATCGCGCTACCGCGACAATGCCGCGAGCGCGGCCTTTTACAATGCGCTCGACGATCGCCTGAAGGCCATTCCCGGGTTCGCGAGCACCGGCCTCGTCGCGTTCCTGCCGTTCAGCGGCGGTGGCGACAGTTCGCCGTTCGACCTCCCTGGACGCCCGCCGCTGCCTAACGAACCGGCGCGCCATGCGAACACGCAGGTGATCGAGGGGGACTACTTCCGCGCCATGGGAATCCCTCTGCTCCGCGGTCGCACTTTCGGACCGGCGGACGCGGCGGAAAGCGAGAACGAGTCGGTCATTGTCGACGAGTATCTCGCGAAGTCGTTCTTCCCGAACGAGGATCCTATCGGCAAGGCGATCATCCACAACAATCGCGCGACGATCGTCGGCGTCGTGGCGAATGTGCCGCAGGAATATCTCGGCCAGGAGCTGCACTCCACCATCTATCACTACATGCCGCGCAATCCGTGGTACGGTGGCGCGAGCGCCGTGATTCGGAGCACGCTGCCTAACGCGACGGTGGCCGCCATGGCGCGGGCTGCCGTGCGGGATGTCGATCCGCAACTGCCCGTGTTCGACGTGAAGTCGATGCCCGAACGCGTCAGCGCGTCGCTCACACCTCGGCGGCTGGCGATGTTCGTTCTGCTGGGCTTCGCCGCGCTGTCGCTCGCGCTCTCCGTGCTCGGCATCTACGGCATCATCAGCTACAGTACCGCCCAGCGAACGCGCGAGATCGGCATCCGTGTCGCGCTCGGCGCGGATCCGGGCGACGTGACGCGGCTCATCCTGCGGAGCGCGATGACGCTCGCCGGCATTGGCGTCGTCGCTGGCGCGCTGTTCTTCCTCGGCGTCGGCAGCGTGCTGGCCTCGGTGCTCTACGGCATCGGACCGCGAGATCCATTGACGATCGCCGGCGGCGTCCTCCTTCTCGCGGCCGTGGCGTTCGTGGCGTCGTACATCCCGGCGCGTCGCGCGGCGCGCGTCGATCCACTCGTCGCGATGCGCGCGGAATGAGACGCGCCTTCCAGCTGCCGCTCACGCGGTGGCGCGTCGCGACCGCGGTGGACGAGGAGCTTCGCTTTCACCTCCAAGGACGCATCGAGGAGCTCGTCGCGTCAGGGATGTCACGCGAGGCCGCAGTCGCGGAAGCACGGCGAAGATTGGGAGACTTGGAAAGTCATCGGCGCGCGATGCGCGCCATCGATGAGGAGATCGTGCACATGCGCAGACGCAAGGATCTCGGTCACATGATCGGCCGCGAGCTCGCCCATTCCCTGCGTGCGCTGCTGCGCGCGCCGTCGTTTACCGCGATGACGATCGTGACGCTCGCGTTAGGCCTGGGCGCGGCGACGGCGATCTTCACCATTCTCGACGCGGTCGTGCTGAGGCCATTGCCCTATCCACACGGCGACCGACTCGTCGCGCTGTCGTCGCCGGTACCGGGCGTAAAGGCGTCGCCGGTGTGGGGTCTCGCGCGGCACGAGCAATTCTACTTCGAGCGCGAGAGCAGGACACTCGAGGACGTCGCGCTCTACTACGATTTTGCCGGGACCGTCATGGGTGACGGCGGCGAACATCGAGCCGAGCAGGTTCCGACGGCGGTCGTCACTGCAAATCTCTTCAGCGTCCTCCGCATCGTGCCGGAGCGCGGACGGCTGCTCAATGCGGCGGATAATCGACAGGACCCGTTCGCGGTCGTGCTCCTCGGCCACGGCTTCTGGGAACGACGTTTCGGTGGCGATCCGAACATCGTCGGCAAGATCATCGACTTCGAGGGATATCCGGTCACGGTCGTCGGCGTTCTTCCGAGCGACGCGCAGCTGCCGGATTACAAGGTAGATGTCTGGACACCGGTCTACAGCTATCCCGAGATGCCGGCGATCAGCAATCACACCTATCGCGCGATTGGAAGACTTCGCCCCGGATACAGCGTCGACGACGCACAAAGGGAGCTCACGAGATTGACGGCGCGATTCCCGGAGGTGTACCCCAACGTCTACGCTTCATGGATGCAGAAGCTCGGCTTCACGACGCGCGTCCTGTCGCTCCGAGATGACGTTGTCGGCAATCTCGTGACCAAAGCGATCTGGATCCTCTTCGGCGCCGTCGCGCTCGTGCTGCTCATCGCGGCCGGGAACGTCGTGAACCTGTTCCTCGTGCGGGGCGACTCGCGGCGACTCGAAGTCAGCGTCCGCAGCGCGCTCGGCGCCAGTACCGGCGATCTCGCATCGTACTATCTCACGGAGAGCGTACTGCTCGCGGTCGCTGCCGCGTTGGGCGCCATGCTGTTGGCCTGGGCCGGTTTGCACGCGCTACTCGCGATTGCGCCCGCGACGTTGCCGCGGCTCGACGAGATCCACCTCACCTGGCAAAGCGTGGTGTTCGCGACCAGCTGCGCGCTTGCCGCGGGCGGCATCTTTGGACTCGTACCACTCGTCCGTTCTCGTGTCGACCTTTCGCTTCTCCGAGAAGGTGGCCGCGGTGCGACCGGCTCACGCCGGCGACGCGCGGCCCGCAACCTCCTCGTCGTCGCGCAGACAGCTCTTGCGCTCGTCTTACTCAGCGCCGCGGGCCTACTCGTCCGCAGTCTGAGCAATCTGCGCGGGGTGGAGCCCGGCTTCGACCCGCGCGGTGTGGTGTCACTGGCGCTGTCGCTGCCTAACGCGCGCTATCAAAAGTCATATCGCCAGGCCGGCGCGTTCTACGAGCAGTTGGCAGCGCGCATCCGCGCACTGCCGGGCGTTCAATCGGTCGGATTCGGCGCCGAATTACCGTTGGAGATATCCGATGGCTGTACCACAGCCGTCGTCGACGTTCCAGCTCCTTCCGGCGAGCGCGCCGATTGCGTGCCAATGCTGCAAGTGACGCCGGGATATTTCGAGACGCTTCGCATTCCGCTGCAGGGACACGCGCCGACGTGGGCGGAGACCGACGCCGGCGCGGGCGGCGCCGTCATCAGCGGCGCGTTCGCCAACCGGTTCTGGCCTAACGGCAATGCATTACAGCGCAGTGTGCGCTGCTGCAATACCAACGGGCCCTTCTATCCGATCGTCGGCGTTACCGGGGCGGTTCGCACCCACGGCCTCGACCGGGCGCCTGGCCAGGTCGTGTACTTCCCGATGATCGCGTCGCAGAAGCCTTCGACGAACCCGCATGAGAGCCTCGGCATCGAGATCGACGAGCTTCACATGCACATGCTGGTTCGCACCGCTCCGGGGCGCGAGCTGACGCTGCTGCCGGCAATCACACGCGCGGTGAACGAGATCGATGCCCAGGTTCCCATTACGGCCGTCGGGTCCATGGAGCAGGTAGTGGCGACGTCGCTCGCACGACGATCGTTCACGATGATGCTGCTCGCGACGGCGGCAGGACTGGCGCTCATCCTGAGCGCGATCGGACTCTACGGTGTGATCTCGTACGTCGTCGCGCAGCGCCGGGGCGAGATCGGAATCCGGATGGCGTTGGGGGCGCGTGGCGTGTCCGTCCGGGCGATGGTCGTTAGGCAATCGCTGGCGCTTGCGGCGGTCGGCGTCGTCATCGGACTCGCGGCTGCTTTCGCGGCGACGCGGCTGCTCGGCGCGCTGCTCTTCGGCGTGAGCCCAACCGATCCGCTCGTACTAACGTCCGCCACCCTGCTGCTACTGGCAATCGCAGCGATCGCTAGCTATGCGCCGGCGCGCAGGGCGTCGCGGGTTGATCCAGTGGAGGCGTTGAGAGGGTGAAAGGGTAGAGGTTGTGGGTGGAGGGTTGCGGTGAAACTCGATGAGGGTGAACCGGGCAGAGGGTGGCGGAAAAGGAACGAAGGCCGACGGCGATGCCGTCGGCCTTCCTCGTTCCAACCCACAACCCTCTACCCACAACCCTCTACCCAATTCACTTCTGCTTCACGAGCTCGACCTCGATTGCGAGCTTGATGTCGTCGCCGACCACCCATCCGCCGGCCTCGAGCGCCTGATTCCAGGTCAGGCCAAACTCCTTGCGGTTGATCTTGCCCTTCGCCTCGAAGCCCATCCGATCTCCGCCCCACGGATCGCGCGTCTTGCCGTGGAATTCGGCCTCGAGCGGAACCTCACGGGTCTTATCACGGATCGTGAGATCGCCGATGATGGTGAATTCGCCGTTGATGTCACCCTCGATGCGCTTGCTTGCGAACTTCATCGACGGGTACTTCTCGACGTCGAAGAAGTCCGCTGACCGGAGATGTGCGTCGCGCTGCTCGGTGCGGGTATCGATGCTCGACGTGCCAATCTCGATGTCGACCTTCGATTTCGACGGATCGGCCTCGTTATAGGTCACCGTGCCCTTGATGTCGCCGAAGCGACCGCGCACGGTGGAAATCATCAAATGTTTGACGGCAAACTCGACGTGCGAGTGCGCCGGGTCGACGGTCCAAGTAGTCGTGGTACCGGAAGTGGGAGTGGCGGCTGTTGTCATGGTCATTCCTCGGATGGTGGTTCACGGCACGAGCTCGCGCCGCAGATCTGCTTACGTCTGACAAGGGACTATATTTTGGTAAGTAGCTCTTGTCAAGTCAGTACCAACCCGTAGATTTCTGCGCATGTCCGATGCCGGTAATATCTGTCCACGTTTTCACGTTGCCGTCGAGCTCATCGGGGGCCGCTGGACTGGCGCGATCATCAGCCGCCTCCTCGCTGGACGAGCGCGCTACAACGAGTTGCGCGCCGCGGTTCCGGAAATCAGCGACCGCATGCTTTCGGAGCGTTTGCGCGCCCTCGAATGCGAGGGGCTGCTGACGCGGACGGTTGTGCCCGAGACCCCGGTGCGTGTCGAGTACGAGCTCACCACCAAGGGCCACGCCCTCGAAGACGCCCTCGACGCGATCGGTCGCTGGGCGACGAAATGGATCAGCGACGAGGATCTGGCGCGGGCTGAGGGTACTGTATCGGTCCGGCCGGTGGAGAAGCCAAGGGCTGGAAAGGCGAAGCCGGAGAACCGGCCGAAGAGGAGTCGAGCAAAGCGCTGAGCGGCTGAGCCCATCTTGACCCCCACCTCGGCCAGAGCCAAGCTAGTCTCGATCACCGGCGCCCAATGCGCCGACGACCAAACTGGCAACTGGGCGCCTCACCTAACGAGCGCGAGCCCGGAGGAGCAAGTGGCATGGTCGAGATCCACCTGTCCGTCAACGGTGCCCCGCACCACGACGAGGTCGAGCCGCGTCTTCTCCTCGTCCACTACCTTCGCGAGACGCTTGGCCTGACGGGAACGCACGTCGGGTGCGACACGAGCCAATGCGGCGCGTGCACCGTGCTCCTCGACGGCAAGAGCGTCAAGTCATGCACCGTCCTCACCGTCCAGGCTGACGGCGCGGAGGTCACCACGATCGAGGGCGTCGCCACTGCCGAGGGCATGCACCCCGTCCAGGAAGCCTTCCATCAGGAGCACGGGCTCCAGTGTGGCTTCTGCACTCCGGGCATGGTAATGGCCGCCATCGACCTCCTGCAGCGCACGCCCCACCCGACCGATGAGCAAATTCGAACGGGTCTCGATGGCAACATGTGCCGCTGTACGGGCTATCAGAACATCGTGAAGGCCGTGAAAGCCGCTTCCGAGAAGCTGGCTGCCGAGGTCCCGGAACGTCCGGGGCGCACGCCCATCCACACGCCGCTCGGCGTCCCCATCGTCCAGTAAGGAGGGCTCGCCATGTCTCAACCCAACACGAGTGAGTCGGTGTTCGGCGCGAGCGTGCTGCGACGCGAGGATGCACGCTTCCTCACGGGACGCGGGCGCTACACCGACGACGTCACACTTCCCGGCACCACCTACGCCGCGTTCGTGCGCAGCCCGCACGCCCATGCGCGCATTCGCGCGATCGACATCGGCCGCGCGCAAAAGGTGCGGGGAGTGCGTGCGATCTTCACCGGCGCGCAGCTCGCCGCTGGTGGCGTCAACGGCATCCCCACCGCCTGGCTGCTGCCCGACATCAAATTGCCCCCACATCCCCCGCTGGCTGTGGATCGCGCTCGCTACGTCGGTGAGGCCGTTGCTGTCGTCATCGCCGACAACGCGTACGTCGCGCGCGACGCCGCCGACCTCGTCAACGTGGATTACGAGACGCTCCCCGCGGTCGTGGATACCGAAGGTGCGGCATCGGCGACGACGCTCGTCCACGACATCGCCCCGGCCAATCGCTGCTTCCATTGGAGCCTCGGAGACGCCGCGGCGGTCGACGCGGCGTTCCGCGATGCCGCGCACATCGTCCGTCAGCGTTTGCTCAACCAGCGGCTCGCTGCCGTCGCGATGGAGCCGCGCTCGGCGCTCGCCAGCTACGACAAGGCAACCGAAGACCTGACGCTGTGGGTGACGTCGCAAAACCCGCATGTCCACCGCCTGATCATGGGCGCATTCGTGCTCGGCGTTCCCGAGCACAAGTTCCGCGTCATCGCGCCGGACGTGGGTGGCGGCTTCGGTTCCAAGATCTTCATCTATCCCGAGGAGTGCGTCCTCGCCTGGGCGACGAAGCAGATCGCGCGCCCGGTGAAGTGGACGGCGACGCGCAGCGAGAGTTTCCTCACGGATGCGCAGGGTCGCGATCACGTCACCGACGTCGAGCTCGCACTGGACGCCGAGGGGCACATTCTCGGGCTGCGTGTGAAGACGATCGCCAACCTCGGCGCTTATCTCTCGCTGTTCGCGCCGTGCGTGCCCACGTATCTCTACGGCACACTGCTCTCCGGTGTCTACAAGATTCCGGCGATTCACGTCGAGGTGGACGCGGTGTTCACCAACACGACGCCCGTGGACGCCTACCGCGGCGCTGGCCGTCCCGAGGCCGCGTATCTGCTGGAGCGTATCGTCGACATCGCCGCGAAACAGATCGGGATGAATCCGGCCGCGCTCCGCCGTCAGAACTTCATTCCGGCCGATGCGTTTCCATATCAGACGCCGGTGGCGCTGCAGTACGACAGCGGAAACTACGCACCGGCTCTCGATCTCGCGTTGCGCAAGCTCGATTATCCCAAGATCCTCGAGGAGCAGGCGCAGGCGCGGAAGCAGGGGCGTTACGTCGGCATCGGCATCTCGACGTACATCGAGGCGTGCAGTATCGCGCCGTCGCAGGTCGTCGGCTCGTTAGGTGCGCAGGCTGGCCTCTGGGAGAGCGCGTCGGTCCGCGTCCATCCCACGGGCAAGGTGTCGGTCTTCACCGGCTCGCACGCGCATGGCCAGGGCCACGAGACGACCTTCGCGCAGCTCGCGTCGCACGACCTCGGCATTCCGATGGCTGACATCGAGATCGTGCACGGCGACACCGCCGCGGTGCCGTTTGGTATGGGGAGCTACGGCAGCCGTAGCGCCGCCGTCGGTGGCACGGCGATCCACAATGCCATCGGCAAGATCAAGGACAAGGCAAAAAGAATCGCCGCGCATCTGCTCGAGGCGGCGCCCGAGGACATCACCGAGGAGAACGGAAAGTACTTCGTCCGCGGCGCCCCCGACCGCGCCAAAGGCTTCGGCGAACTGGCGCTCACGGCATACCTCGCTCACAACCTGCCCCGCGACGTCGAGCCCGGCCTCGAGGCGAACAGCTTCTATGATCCGAGCAACTTCACCTTCCCCTTCGGCGCGCACATCGCCGTCGTCGAGGTGAGCCGCGCCACCGGTGATGTGAAAGTTCTGAAGTACGTCGCCGTCGACGACGTGGGCAACGTCATCAATCCAATGATCGTGGACGGCATGGTGCACGGCGGCATCGCGCAGGGAATCGCGCAGGCGTTGTGGGAGGAGGTGCGCTTCGACGACAATGGCCAGCCGCTGAACGCGTCGCTCATGACCTACGCCGTCCCCCGCGCCGATCAGCTGCCGTCGTTCGACACGGCGCGCACGGTGACGCCGTCGCCGGTGAACCCGTTAGGCATCAAGGGCGCCGGCGAGACGGGGACCATCGCCTCCACGCCCGCGGTCGCCAATGCCGTGATGGACGCGCTCGCACCGTTCGGCGTGACGCACCTGGATATGCCGCTGACCCCCGAAAAGCTCTGGACCGCGATGGAATCCGCTGGCGAACAACGGAGGGCCTGATCATGCACCCAGCGTCATTCGATTACTCGGCGCCGTCCACCGTCGACGAAGCGGTTCGCCTGCTCGCCGAGCACGGCGACGGCGCCAAGCTGCTCGCCGGCGGGCATAGTCTCTTGCCACTGATGAAGCTGCGCTTCGCGCAGCCCACGCACGTCGTCGACCTCCGGCGCATTCCATCGCTGCGCGGCATTCGCCGCGACGGCAACCTGCTCGCCATCGGCGCCATGACGACCTACGCCGAGTTGGCGGCGAGCCGCGAGCTGTTCGACACGGCGACGGCCATCGTCGATGCCGCGTCGCAAGTGGGGGATCCACAAGTTCGAAACCGTGGGACGATCGGCGGAAGCATCGCCCACGCCGATCCAGCCGCCGATATCCCAGCGACCATGCTCGCCCTCGGCGCGTCGTTCGTGGCGCAGGGGCAGTCGGGCCGGCGGTTCATCGCCGCCGGTGAATTCTTTCGTGATCTCTACACCACGGCGCTGTCCGCGGACGAGCTGCTGGTTGAGATTCGTGTCCCGGTATCGATATCGCGCGCCGGCAGCGCGTACGCGAAACATCCCCATCCGGCCACACGCTTCGCGCTCGTCGGGGTCGCCGCCGCCATCGAGCTCGAGCGAATGAGCGACCGCGTGCAGCGTGCACGCGTCGCGGTAACTGGTCTCGCGAACACTCCGCTCCGCGCGATCGCCGTCGAGGAAGCGCTGACGGGACAGGTCGCGGACCCAGATCACATCATCGCCGCTGCCGAGCACCTCGTTGCGTCGGCGGAAGAAACAGGCGCGTACAAGGCGCAGCTGGCGCGAACGTGCGCCGAGGCCGCACTGAGAAAGGCGGCGGAAAGAGCGCAATGATGGTGGCTGGTGGCTGGTGACTGGTGAATTCGGACTGGCCGGCGCTCTGCGCCGGCCTTCCTTTTTTTACCAACCACCAATCACCAGGCACCAACCACCACTTTGGCTCTGCCCTTGCAAGCAGAACCGTGCCAGAACGATCACTCGAGAGGGGGCGGATGGCTGAAATACGTGTCGAGCCACAGCGTGGAGGACGTGGGTGGGTGTGGTTGTTGATCCTGCTGCTCATCATCGTCGCGGTCGCAATCTGGTACTTCGCGACGCAGCGCGGGGCTGGCACGACGACGGCGACTTCGCCGAGTGCACCAGCGACCGCCCCAGCAACGAAGACACCCTGAATCGCGAGCAAAGGAGAGGTCATGGCTGACATTCAACGCGACCGGCAGCGCGACGCCGCTGGTGTCGGACCGTACGCGCGCGACGAGGAACACCTCGTCCCATTGTCCGAGCTCGGGAGCTGGGACGTTGCCGAGGGAGAGCCGGACATCCGCGGCTGGGAGGTGCGGACGGTCGGCGGGCGCGAGCTCGGGAAGGTGAAAGAGCTCCTCATCGATCCTGAAGCGAACGAAGTGGTGATGATCGACGTCGATCTCACGGGCAGCGACCAGCACGCCCAGGTGCCGCTACGCATCGTGGAGATCGATCGCGCGCGCCGGCTCGTGCGAATGGACTCGGCGGATCTCACTCCCGCGGAGCAGGAGGCGCTCGCCGAAGCGGAAGACAAGGATCACCCGGTACGCGACCGTGTCGCACGCGACCGGACATGGGCCGACACGGGTCGAGTGCGATACGCCGCCCCGACGCAGGAAGAGAAGGTGATCGAGCGCCACCCGATCGTCGAAGAAGTCGTCGTTAGGCGACGCCTCTTGGACGAGAACGAGGCCGACGCCGCAGCGAAGGACACGCCCCGGCGCCTGGGGGCGGAAGATGAGGTGGACCGGGCGGACTGATTGCTCGGCTGCGTCGGGCTCCCGTAGCATCAGGCATCACTGGATTCTTGACGCGGAGGGCGGTAAAGAAAGGCTCAGTGTTTGTTAGACGACGACACTCCAGCAACGGCGGACCATTGCGCCAACACCGTCTTCAACTGCCGTTCGACCTCCGCCACGGCGGCCAGCGCCTGAGTGGTCGGCGCGGCATCGGCGCCTTCGATGATATTGTAGAGCGCCGCCAGCTCACCATTGAGCGCACTCAGTGACGGCGACGCACTGGCGCCACGACCGCCGCGGCCACCTCCCTCGAGCGTCGCGAGCCGGGTGTCGAGCGAGCTGCCCGACGTGTCCCCCTGTTGACGCGCACCGCGGAGCTGCACGCGGCGCGCACGCAGCTGCGTGAGCGCATCGTAATCCTGACGAAGCAGATCGGTCAGCTTCGTCGCCGTGGCAAACTGCTGTTGGAGATCGGCGACGGGCGTCTTCACGCGCGGATCCATGCGCACGACGAGCGGCTGCGTGTACGCTCGACCATTTACCGTTAGGCGCACGGTGTAGCGGCCCGGCATCGCCCACGGACCGCGCGGCTCGCGGGGTGTGTTGTGGAGCGTCGCCGCAATCGGATAATCGGTGTTGAGCACCGCGGGCCGCTCGTAGCGCAGATCCCAGACGGAACGGTGCAATCCAGGCACGGCGGACAGCACGGGCGTCGGCCGAATCCAGTACGCGGGAATGTTGCCGACGTCGGCGGGCGGCATCGCGGTATCGGTGCTCGCGTACCGCCTCACGACTCTGCCGGCGCCGTCGAGAATCTCGAGCGACACCGCGCCGGAGACTCCCGGCGCGAGCAGGTAGTCGATGATCGCGCCGTCCGGTGGATTCTCCCCCGCTGGCTCGTCGGGCGGGAGTGGGGTGTCGGTGTTCTTGTTCCAGCGGAATCGGGTCGCGAGTTGCGGCGCGAAGAGCGTCGTCGCGGACGCGTTGGCCCGAAGCTGTCGCAGCGGAGTGATGTCGTCGAGAATCCAGAAGCTGCGCCCGTGCGTGCCGAGGACGATGTCATCGTCCTTGATGACGAGGTCGCGAATCGACGTCGCCGGCATATTCAGTCGGAGCGACTGCCAGTGGTCGCCATCGTCGAACGAAACCCAGACGCGCGTCTCGCTGCCGGCGAAGAGCAGCCCGCGCCGCTTCGGGTCCTCGCGCACGACGTTGACGGCAGCGCCACTGTCGATGCCCGCCACAATCTCCGTCCAGCTCCTGCCACCGTCTCGGGTGCGCCAGATATGCGGGCGGAGATCGTCGCGGCGGAACGCATTCACCGCCGCGTACGCGGTATTCGCGTCGAAGTGCGACGCGTCCATGATCGAGATCTTGCTCCACGATGCAGCGCGGAGCGCCGGCGGTGTGACGTCGCGCCATGTCTTCCCGCCATCGGTGGTGACGCGAATCAAGCCATCGTCGCTGCCGGCCCAGAGCACCTCCTCCCGGATCGGCGATGGCGCTAGGGTGTAGATCACGCCCGGATGCCGCATCGTCGCGCCGTGCTCGCCGGCGTACTTGCCGACGTTAGGCGGCACGACCGAATCCGTCCGCGTGAGGTCTGGGCTGATCTGCTGCCAGCTCTTGCCGCCGTTGAGCGTTTTCCAAACGACGTTCGACGCGAAGTAGAGGGCGCGCGGATTCACCGGCGAGAAGAGCAGCGGCGCCGTGCGCAGCACTCGATAATCCGGCGTCCGCAGCTCCTTTGGCGCCACCTCCTGCACCTCGCCGGTACGGCGGTCGTAACGCGTGACCTTACCGCCGTAGACGATATCGGGGTCGAGCGGATCCGGCGCAACGTAGCCGTATTCCTCGACGCCAACGGGATGCCAATCACGAAAGGTGATCTCGCCATCGTCACCGCGGCTCGACACGCACGCCGATCCCGATTCCTGCTGGCCGCTGCAGACGCGATAGGGGAACGCGTTGTCCGTCGCCACATGATAGAAGGCGGCGGTGGGCTGGTTGTACCAGGAGCTCCAACTCTCGCCGCCATTCACCGTCACGATGGCGCCCTGATCACTGGCGATGATCATCGTGTTCGGATCGTTGGGATTGATCCAGATGCGATGATAGTCGTCGCCGCCGGGCGCGCCGCGAAATCCCTTGAACGTCGTGCCACCATCGATCGATTTCCAGGTGACGACGCTCGCCGTGTACACCACATCTGGGTTCTTCGGATCGACTTTCACCTCGGCGAAATCCGACGCGCGTCCGGCGACGCGCGAGTCCTGCGTCGCCTTGTACCAGTTCTCGCCGGCGTCGTCGGAGCGATAGAGGCCACTATTTCGATTGGCGTCCACCGTCGCGAACATCCGGCTCGGCATGCTCGGCGCGACGGTGATCCCTATCCGGCCGAGTCCATCCTGCTCGAACGTGGGCAGACCCTTGCCGACCTGACGCCACGTCGTACCACCGTCGGTGGATTTGAACAGGCCGCTTCCGGGTCCGGAGAACTGCCCATTCTCCCATGGTGCCTGACGAGCTTCCCAGAGGACGGCATACACAGTGTTCGGATCAACCGGATCGAGCACCACGTCCACGGCGCCTGTGTTCTCGTCCTTGTAGAGTATTTTCTCAAACGACGCGCCGCCGTCGGTGGAGCGGAAGAGTCCCCGCTCGGCGTTCGGTCCATACGGGTGGCCGAGGACGGCGACGAAGAGCCGGTTCGGATCACGCGGATCGACGACGATCTGAGGGATCTGCTGGCCATCGCCCAGCCCGAGGTGCGTCCACGTCTTGCCGGCGTCGGTGGACTTGTAGATTCCGTCGCCAGTGGAGAGATCGGGCCGTTGCAGCCCTTCCCCGCTGCCGACGTAGATGATGTTCGGATTCGAGGGCGCGAGCGCGATGGCGCCGACTGAGCCGTTAGGCTGATCGTCGAAGATCGGGTTCCAGGTGCGGCCGTAGTCGGTGGTCTTCCAGACGCCGCCGTTGACGACGCCGATGTAGAAGACGTTCGGCTGATTCGGAATCCCGACGGCGGCTTTGGTGCGGCTGGCGCGGTGCGGCCCGATCATGCGCCAATGGAGCTCGTGCAGAAAGGAAGGGTCGAGCTGCTGGGCGTGGAGCGCCACGCCACTCAGCACTGTCATTCCGAGCGAGGCGAGGAATCTGCTGTTACGACCGGATAGCTTCATTTAAAAATGCTCTTTGGAATCATGACGTGAACACCTAACGTGCCATCCACCAGCTCCGTGATGTCGACGTCGGACGAGACGCTGGTGAGCATGTACGCATCATCGCGCGACAGCCCCTTCGTCGTCATGAGGAAGTCGATCGCCTGGCGCACCGCCTGCTTGGTGGCAACGACGAGGTTCGAGTCGATCCCCATCGTGATCCAATGCGTCGGCGTCTCGGCACGCGGCATCGTCAGGTGGAGATCCTTGCGGACGATCAGCTTGAACTTGCCCGTGAGCGACGTCTCGAGCGCGGTGATGTCCACCTCGCCGTTTCCCTGCCCCGCATGGCCGTCGCCTATCTCGAGAAGCGCGCCCTTTGCCCACACTGGGATGTAGAGCGTCGTCCCGGCGACGAGCTCCTTGTTGTCGAGATTCCCCGCGTGAATACCCGGCGGCCCGCTGTTGACGCGTCCCATCGCCGCGGGCGGCGCGACGCCGATGCTGCCGAAGAAGGGATGCAGCGGGATGTCGATGTTCGGTGCGAAGTGAGCGACGTTCTTCGCCTTGTCGAGCGGAATGATCTTCGTGCGGCCGTAGTCGTAGTCCTCCGGCAGCCAGCCGCGCTTCGGACCGAAGCCATTGTACGCGTACGGAATCGCCAGATCGATCGACTCGATCCGCACCTCCAGCACGTCGCCGGAGTCCGCACCCTCGACATAGATCGGTCCCGTGAGAATGTGGCCGCCCGGGCCGCGGTTCTTGACGGAGTCGTAGATGGCACGAAGCGATTGCTGGACGTCGGCCGGCTTCACGCCCACCTGCTCGAGCCGGTTAGGGCTGGATGTAATGAGCGTGCCGACAATGACTTCGTCGCCGGATTGCACCCGAAGCACGGGCGCCGCGGCCGCGTCGTAGTAGCCGAAAGCCACTGTCGATGGCGACGGCATGAGCGTGTGGACGCGTTGCGCCTGCACCCGCGCCGCAGTTGCGAGAACAAGGCAAGCGCCTAGAGCAATGTGTCGTCTCATACGTGGCATTGGATGACGCGCGCAAAGGTGGCACATCGGCCGACCAATGTGAAGACAATAAAAGCGGTCAATGCCAGCCCACTAGCCATCAACGGGACCTTCACGTTACCGTTGTCGCCCACTTCCGTTGCAAGCGTCCGCATGCCCGATCGACCCGTGACCGCGGCACCCGCGCCGACAATCGTTAGGCAACCGCCGATCGCGTCTCGCGCTCTCGCACGGTGGCTTCGGGGCGCGGCGCCAGCGCTGGCGCTCGTCGTCGTGGTGGTCGCTTTCGCCGTACTCACCGGTGCGCCGGCGCGGTATCTGTCGCCGCTCAATCTGCGCGTGGTCCTGGCGCAGACGGTCATCGTCGCCATGGCCGCGATCGGCATGACAATCATCATGATCGGCGGCGGCATCGACCTGTCGGTCGGCGCCACGATCGCGCTCACCGGAGTCGTGGCCGCGCTCGCGCTCCAATCGGGGGCGGCAGGCCTCGTTGCGATC
Source organism: Gemmatimonadaceae bacterium (assembly GCA_036493735.1). Lineage (GTDB taxonomy): Bacteria > Gemmatimonadota > Gemmatimonadetes > Gemmatimonadales > Gemmatimonadaceae > AG2. The sequence goes on along the minus strand of DASXPH010000091.1, from coordinate 58,330 downwards.
CTGCTCGCGCTCGTCGTCGGCGGCGCCGTCGGCCTCGCGAACGGACTCTTCGTCACGCGCCTTCGCATCGTGCCGTTCATCGCCACCCTCGGCATGCTCGGCATCGCTCGCGGCGTGGCGAAATGGCTCGCCCATGAGCAAACAGTAAACTTTCCCCGCACGTGGGTGAACGAGCTCCTCGTCACCTTTCCGCGACAGGCCTGGATGATCTTTCCTCCGGGGGTGTGGCTGACGGCACTGCTCGCGCTGGCGGCAGCGCTCGTCCTTCGACAGACGGTGTTCGGCCGACACGTCTTTGCCCTTGGCTCCAACGAGGCCGCGGCGCGTGCCTGCGGCATCGCTACCGACCGGTTGAAGCTCGTGATCTACTGCAGCGCGGGATTCATCTTCGGCCTCGCCGGCGTGCTGCAGATGTCTCGGCTGCGCCAGGGCGATCCGACGGTCGCGAATGGCGTGGAGCTCGACACCATCGCCGCCGTCGTCATTGGCGGCGGCAGCCTGCTCGGCGGAGAGGGCAGTATCGGTGGGTCGATGGTCGGGGCGCTCATCATGGCTCTCCTGCGCAACGGCTGCCAGCAGATGGGATGGCCGAATTACATCCAGGAGATCATCATCGGCTTGATCATCGTCCTCGCCGTCGCGCTCGACCGCTGGCGTGTGAGCTGGTCCGAATGAGCCCACGGCCCCACCTAACGATCGTCGACGCTCACGTGCACTGCTGGGATCCGGCGACGCTGCGGTATCCGTGGCTGGACGCTCTCCCTACGCTTCAGCGGGCCTTTCTACCCACCGACTATTCCGCGGCGGTCGCCGACCTCCCGGTGACACGCTGTGTGCTCGTGGAGGGCAACTGTCTGTCCGAGGAGGCGCTGCGCGAGGTGGCGTTCTTCCAACATCTACGCGAGAGCGATCCACGGATAGCGGGAATCATCGCCTTTGCCGATCTCACCAACCACGCCACGCTCGGACTCACGCTCGATTGCCTAACGCGCTCCTCGAGCGTGAAGGGCGTTCGCCAGAACATCCAGGGCCAGTCACACGGATTCGCCTTGCAGCGCACCTTCGTCGAGGGCGTGCGAGAGGTCGGCGCTCGCGGCTGGACCTTCGACCTCTGCATCACCCACGATCAGCTGCCCGAAGCAACCGCTCTCGTCGAGCAATGTCCAGACACCCAATTCATTCTCGATCACTGCGGGAAGCCAGCGATCAAAGCACGTGAGGGCGATCCCTGGCGTCGAGAGTTGGCTCGCCTCGCCTCACACGAGAACGTCTGCTGCAAGATCTCTGGCCTCCTCACGGAAGCCGATCTGGCGCACTGGCGACAGGAGGAGCTTCTTCCCTACGCCATGCACACTGTGGACTGCTTCGGCGTCGACCGTGTGCTCTACGGAAGCGATTGGCCGGTGCTGACGCTGGCTGGCGACTACGCGAGCTGGTTCGATTTCACCGCTCACTTCACCGACTCATGGAGCGATCGCGAACGGTATTGCTTCTATGCGGAAAATGCCGCGCGGGTGTACCGACTGTGAGCACTAAGCGTTGGGAGCCACGGTGACGGCAGCGCCGCTACGTCTCGATGGCAAGACCGCTCTCGTCACCGGAGCTGGATCCGGAATCGGCCGCGCGATTGCCATTTGCTTCGCGCGCGCCGGCGCGCGGGTCGCCACGCTCGATATCGTCGAGGCCGCGGCCGGCGAAACCACAGGCGTGATCGAGAAGCTCGGCGCTGATGCCGTCGCCGTCCCATGTGACGTCACCAACCAGCGAGAGGTGGATGACGCGTTCGCTCTCGTAAAACGGCGCAACGGCTCAATTGATATCCTCGTCAACAGCGCAGGGATCGCCCATGTCGGTACCGTCGAACACACTACCGAAGCGGACTTCGACCGCGTATACGCCGTGAATGTGAAAGGGGTCTACAACTGTCTGCGCGCGGGAATCGCCGCGATGAAGGAGCAGGCGAGTGGCGGCGCCATTCTCAACATCGCCTCGGTGGCTTCGTCGATTGGAATTCCCGACCGCTTCGCGTACTCGATGAGCAAGGGCGCCGTCCTGACAATGACGTTCTCTGTCGCGCGCGACTACGTGCACCACCGAATCCGCTGCAATTGTGTCGCGCCGGCGCGAATTCACACACCCTTCGTCGATGGTTTCCTCGCACGCAGCTATCCCGGTCGCGAGTCGGAAATGTTCGAGCAGCTCTCGAAGACCCAGCCGATTGGTCGTATGGGTCGGCCCGAGGAGGTCGCCGAGCTCGCGCTGTTCCTCTGCTCCGATGCGGCCGCGTTCATTACCGGCAGCAATTACGCCATTGATGGCGGCTTCGTGACTTTGAAGATGTGAGCATGCGCCTAACTGGGAAGGCAGCGGTCATCACCGGTGCGAGCACCGGAATCGGGCGAGCGAGTGCGCTTCGTTTCGCCGAGGAGGGAGCGCGCCTGGTGCTCGTCGACGTGCAGGACGTCGAAGGCGCGGAGCTCGCACGCGAAGTAGAGCGGCGTGGCGGAGCCGCATGTTTCGTTCGCGGTGACGTGAGTTGTCGCGAGGACAACGAGCGCGCCCTCGACCTGTGTGTCGAGCGCTATGGCACACTGGACATTCTATTCTGCAATGCCGGCATCACGCTTCCAAAAGTGCTGCCGGAGAGCGACGATCGAGAAATCGAGCGCCTGCTCGCCGTGAATCTGCTCGGGCCGATGTACGCCGCGCGTCGTGCCATAACGATGATGCTGGAGCAACCGAAGGGTGGCACGATCCTCTTCACCGCGAGCAAGACCGGCCTCGTCGCGCAGACTGATTCGCCGGTGTACTGCGCGTCCAAAGGTGCCATCGTCATGTTCGCGAAAGCGCTTGCGCTCGACTATGCCACGCATGGCATCCGCGTCAACGCGCTCTGTCCCGGAATCATCGACACGCCGATGCTGCATCGCTTTGCCGATGCCATGCCCGATCCCGCCGCGAGCTGGTCGAGCTACACGAAGGCACAGCCGATGGGGAGACTTGGCACCGCCGAGGAGTGCGCTGATGTAGCGCTGTGGCTCGTGTCGGACGAAGCCTCGTTCGTCACCGGCGTCGCGCTCCCGGTCGATGGCGGTTTCACGGCTATGTGATCTGAGGTTACCATGGCCGCTCAGCGGCCATTTCCTAAGCTTTGCCTGTCATGAGATCCCTTTCACCGCCAGTCAAAATTGTCGGATTCGAGGCATTCGACATTCGCTTTCCGACCTCGCGTGGACTCCACGGATCCGACGCGATGAATCCTGATCCGGACTACTCGGCCGCCTACGTCATCCTCAGAACCGACGACGCGCACGGCCTCGAAGGACACGGGCTCACGTTCACGATCGGCCGGGGCAATGAGCTGTGCGTCGCCGCGATTCATGCACTCGCACCACTTGTCGTCGGCCTCACGCTCGACGCAATCACCGCCGACATGGCCGGCTTCTGGCGCCGCCTAACGGGCGACTCGCAGCTCCGTTGGGTCGGTCCGGAAAAGGGAGTGATCCACCTCGCGACCGCGGCGCTCGTCAACGCCGTTTGGGACCTGTACGCGAAGTTCGAGGGAAAGCCCCTCTGGAAGCTGCTCGCGGACATGACCCCTGAAGCGCTCGTTGGCTGCATCGATTTCCGCTACATCACCGACGCGCTCACGCCGGCGGACGCGCTCGCGATCCTGGAGCGAAACGCGCCCTCGCGTGCAGCGCGCGAAGCCGAGATGCGCCGCGACGGCTACCCCGCGTACACGACGTCCGCCGGATGGCTCGGCTACTCCGACGAGACGATCCGGAATCTCTGCCGCGATGGCATCGCCCATGGATGGTCGCACTTCAAGATCAAGGTCGGTCGCGATCTCGAGGACGACCTGCGACGTGCGGCGATCATCCGCGAAGAGATCGGTCCACACCGCAAGCTGATGCTGGACGCCAACCAGATCTGGGACGTGAACGAAGCGATTACGAACATGCGCTCGTTGTCGCGCTTCGATCCCTGGTGGATCGAGGAGCCCACCAGTCCTGACGACGTCCTTGGCCACGCAGCGATCGCGCGCGCCATCGCGCCAATCGGTGTCGCCACGGGTGAACATTGCCAGAATCGCGTTCTCTTCAAGCAGTTCCTCCAAGCGAAGGCGATCCGCTTCTGTCAGATCGATAGCTGCCGCCTGGGCGGGGTGAGCGAGGTGTTGGCCGTGCTGCTCCTCGCCGCCAAATTTGGCGTCCCGGTGTGCCCGCACGCTGGTGGCGTCGGCCTCTGCGAGTACGTTCAGCATCTCTCGATCTTCGATTACATCGCCGTGAGCGCTTCGTTGGAAGATCGGATCGTCGAATACGTCGATCATTTGCACGAGCATTTCGTAGATCCAGTCGTCGTGAGCGGTGGACGCTACATGCCACCCACAACACCCGGCTACAGCATAACGATGCGCCCCGAGTCGCTCGCCGCCTACGCCTATCCGCACGGAGCAGCATGGAGCACGCCCGATCTCGCCACCACACACTGAGGACAACCGACAATGCGTCTGGCGTATCTGGCCGCTGCCTTCACGCTCCTCGGCGCTACGTCGCACGCCGTCACCGCCCAACCTGAAATGCGCGAGAGCACTGACCAACGCGACGCGCGGATGGCGTGGTGGCGCGAGGCGCGCTTCGGGATGTTCATCCATTGGGGCGCCTACGCAGTGGCAGCCGGCAGCTACAAAGGCGTGCGCGTTCCCGGACTCGGCGAATGGATCATGAACGACGCCCACATTCCAGTCGCCGACTACGAGCAACTCGTGCATCAGTTCAACCCCACCAGCTTCGATGCCGACGCGTGGGTGCGCGCGGCAAAGGGCGCGGGAATGAAGTACATCGTCATCACCACAAAGCATCACGACGGCTTCGCCCTCTTCGACTCCAAGGTCTCGAGTTACGACATCGTCGATGCGACGCCGTACCATCGTGACGTCATCCGCGCCCTCGCGGCGGCCGCGCATCGCCAGGGACTCCGATTCGGCGCCTATTACTCGATCATGGACTGGCATCACCCTGATGCGCAGCAGCCGAACTATCCGGACTACAACTCGACGACCTCCCACAATGCTCATTTCGACCGTTACGTGGAATCGTACATCAAGCCGCAGCTCCGCGAGCTCATCACGCAGTATCCGGAGATCGACGTGCTCTGGTTCGACGGGGAGTGGATCGCCGACTGGAGCGACGCGCGCGGCAAGGAGATTTACGACTTCCTACACGCACTGAAGCCCGCTCTCATCATCAACAATCGCGTCGGTCACACCCGGCATGGGATGAGTGGCCTGAATCGCGAGGGCCAGGTCGGTCTTGGGGATTTCGGTACGCCGGAACAGGAAGTGCCTCCGCAGGGACTCCCGGGAGTGGACTGGGAGACGTGCATGACGATGAACGACACGTGGGGCTTCAAGTCCTACGACGACGACTGGAAGGACACACGTACCCTGCTCCGCACATTGATCGATGTCGCCTCAAAGGGTGGCAACCTGCTGTTGAACGTTGGGCCAACCGCGGAAGGTGTGCTCCCCTCGCCGATCCTGAACCGGCTCGGAGAGATGGGGGCCTGGATGCAGGTGAACGGTGAGGCGATCTACGGCACGACGGTGAGCCCCTACGGTCAGCCGCCGTGGGGCCGCTACACGGCGAAGGGGAGCACCGTGTACGCACACGTCTTCGATTGGCCGAAGAACGGTCGACTCGAGCTCACCGGTATCACCGAAGCGCCGGTGCGTGCCTATCTGGTTGCCGATAAGCACACGCTAAATATCTCCCGGACCGGCGCATCGGTCACGGTCGAGTTGCCACCCGTTCCGCCGAGCACGATTGCATCGGTCATCGTGCTCGAGATCCCGTCGCGAGGTACACGATGAAGCCAGGATCCTTCGCACGCTGGAGCCGCGTCGGCGTCGCACTCGTTATGTTGCAGGCCGCGATCGCATGTGGGCGCGCGAGCGATGTCAGACAGGCCAGCTCCAACGGAGCTCGCCAGAAGCTCACGATCGCCGTCATTCCGAAGGGCACGACGCACGAGTTCTGGCAAGCCATTCACGCGGGAGCAGTACGCGCACAACGAGAGCTCGACGCGGCCGGCGATTCGGTGACGTTGATCTGGAAGGGACCCATTCGCGAAGACGACCGCGAGCAGCAAGTGCAGGTCGTGGAAGGCTTCGTCAGTGAAGGCGTTCAGGGCATGGTCCTGGCACCGCTCGACAGCCGCGGTCTCGTGCGGCCTGTGGAGGAGGCGCGGCGGGCCGGTGTGCCAACCGTGATCATCGACTCGGGACTCGAAACGGACTCCATCGTCAGCTTCGTCGCGACGGACAATCGGAAAGGCGGAGCACTGGCCGCCGACCGGCTCGGCGAGCTGCTCGGCGGCAAGGGCAAAGCGCTCCTGCTCCGCTATGCGGAGGGGTCGGCGAGCACGGAGGAGCGCGAGAAAGGTTTTCTCGACGAGCTGCACGCGAAATATCCCGGCATTCAGCTCGTCTCTGCCGATCAGTACGCGGGGCCAACGCGCGAAACGGCGAAACGAGCGAGTGAGAATGTGCTCAATCGCTTCGGTGGGGACCTGCAAGGGATCTTCACCGTCAACGAATCGTCCACGATCGGAATGCTGCTCGCACTGCAGGACATCGACAGGGCAGGCAAGATCCACTTCATCGGCTTCGATCCGAGCCCCATCCTGATCACGGCGATGCGCGCGCATCAGCTGGATGGACTCGTGGTGCAGGATCCGATGAAGATGGGTTATCTCGGCGTGAAGACGATGGTCGATCACTTGCGCGGAACGACCGTCCCGCGACGCATCGATACCGGCGTCACGATGGTGACGCCCGCCAACCTCGACTCGACGCGCGTGAAAGACCTCGTCACACCGCCGGTGGCGCAGTATCTCGCCGGACGATAATGAGCGACGCGCCTGAACAGCCGCGGCTTCGCATCAATGGAATAGGAAAGCGCTTCGGTGCAACGGTCGCGCTCGACGGCGTCGACCTCGCCGTGAGAGCGGGAGAAGTGCACGCGCTGATCGGCGAGAACGGCGCCGGAAAGAGTACGCTCATGAACGTGCTCGCCGGCGCGGTGCAACCAGAGCGCGGCGAGATGCAGCTGGACGGAGAGCCTTACGCACCCGCGTCGCCACTCGATGCCCGACGACGCGGCATCGCGCTCATCCATCAGGAGCTGTCGCTCTGCCCACATCTATCGGTGGCCGAAAATATTCTGCTCGGCATCGAGCCGTCGCGCTTTGGTCGCGTCGATCTCGCGGCATCACGGCGACGCGCCGCGGAACTGCTCGACGAATTCGGCCACGCCGAGATCCGTCCTGACGCGATCGTCGGCCGCCTCTCGCTCGCGCTGCGCCAGGTGGTCGAGATCTGTCGCGCCCTGGCGGCGAACGCCCGCATCGTGCTGATGGACGAGCCGACGAGCAGCTTCCAGCGCGAGGACACGGAGCGCGTCTTCGCGCTCGTGCGTCGTCTCGCCGCGCGGGGTGTGAGCATCGTCTATATCAGCCACTTTCTGCGGGAAGTGCGCGAGGTGGCGGATCGATACACCGTGCTCCGCGACGGGAAGAGCGTCGACACCGGCCGCCTGACGAGCGTCACCGACGAGCGACTCATCGCGCAGATGGTTGGCCGATCCGTCTCCGGACTCTTTCCGCCACGATCCCGTGCCGCTTCGCGTAGCGGCGAGGTCGTGCTCAGCGTTCGCGATCTCACCGCACCGGGGATCGAGGGCGTCAGCTTCGATCTGCGACGTGGCGAGATCCTCGGCATCGCCGGATTGATCGGATCCGGCCGCAGTGAGCTGATCCGAGCACTGTTCGGGCTCGCGCCGATACGGTCAGGTGACATTATCGTGCGCGGCCAGGCTGCTCGAGTGCATAACGCCAGCGCCGCTCGGCGGCTTGCCTCGGGCATCGGCTACGTGAGCGAAGATCGCAAAGGCGAGGGGTTGGCTCTGCCCCTCTCCGTCGCCGACAATCTCACGTTGACGCGGCTCTCGGCGTACCGTAAGCGCTGGGGTTGGCTCGATCTCCGCCGGCAACGGGAGCGCTCGCAGTTCTGGATGGAGGACCTTCACATTCGTGCCCGCGCGCCGCAGCAGCCGGTTCGTACTCTCTCGGGCGGCAACCAACAGAAGGTCGCGTTGGGCAGACTGTTGCACCAGGATGCGACGATCCTCCTGCTCGACGAGCCGACGCGAGGGATCGACATCGCGGCCAAAGAGCAGGTGTATCAACTCATTGCCCGCGCCGCCGACGAAGGCAAATCGGTACTGATGGTCAGCTCGGAACTGCCAGAGCTCTTTGGCCTCTGCGACTCGATGGCGGTCATGCGTCGCGGCCGCCTTTCGGAGACCCGACCCACGAGCGCGTGGACGCCGGAGAGCGTGCTCGCGGCGGCGATCTCATGATGTCGGAAAGGCTCAAAGTCCCGAACGGCGCGGAATGCCACGCGGTGCCGCACTCTTAGCTCTGAAGCCGACGGCGGCAAAAACTCGCGCACCGGGACCGATTAGGCATCGGCGCCTGCCAAATCATGAGGCGCCCGTGGCAACTCGTCAGGTGTCCGTGACCAAAGCATAGGCGCCGCGAGCCCTTATGGCGGCGACGCTGCCAATATCAGAGGCGACGCAGGCTCCAAGCGAGTGCACCGCGGCAACTCACGACACGACCGCGGCTACTCACGACACGACCGCGGCTACTCACGACCCGACCGCCGCAACTCACGACCCGACCGCCGCTACTCACGACCCGACCGCCGCTACTCACGACACGACCGCGGCAAGAGTGGCGGTCACCCTGATCAGTTGGCAGGCGACCGACGCATTCTGCCACACGGCCGGAGCCTCGCGTGGCAAGACCCTGGCTTCAGACGACGCGACCGGCGCCTTACATGGCAGGACCGGCGCTACATCCGACACCGCCGGAGCTTCACACGAGACGACCGAAAGGTGCGCTACCTCGGGCGTGGAAATGGTAGGAGCTTCTCAGCCGACTTCATTAGAATTCGGGCGGACCATTCAATCAAAGAAAATGTCTGACGAAGATATGAAGGCCGAGTTGGAACGACTCCGCCGCGAGAATGAGGCGCTGAAGCAGGGCGCAAAGCGCGGCGTCTCACTCAAGGTGAGCGAGAAAGGTGGCCTCTCCGTGTACGGCCTGGGGCGATTCCCCATTACCCTCTATCAGGAGCAGTGGACCAAGCTGCTCGACATGGCGGACCAGATCCGCGCATTCATCGCCGAGCACCAGGGTGAATTGAAAAAGAAAGAATGACCGGCAGCTGACCGAGATCACTGCGTGACCGGCACGGGCCGGGCTCGGTTCAGCAGAGTATGAAACGCTACATGATACTCATTGCCGGCATTTTCGGGTGCGCGCTTGGCGCATGCTCGGAAGCATTGAGCCCGCGCCACGGGACGCCCGCGGATCTCAATGGATTGTGGGGCGAGGATTTCGGCACTCAGGTCCATCCTGGCGATGCGTTCTCGTTCGGGCTCCGCGACTCCGCCGACGTCATCACCGGCCAGGGATCGTTCGCGGGAGAGGCAGGTCCATACGGCATGCTCGACCTCCTCGGGACGGCGCACAGCGACTCGGTGCACCTGCGGATCGTGTACACGCCAAATGTGGCCTTCCCTCAGCTGAAGCCCGACACCGCGCAGTTCGACGGTGTGCTCACCACGCCCGACCGCATCGACGGGACACTCATTCGCGGTGGAAGGCCGCAGTCATTCTCCCTCCTCCGTTTCCTCAACGATCCACTTTAGCTGGCATCGTGAGGCATTCTCGAATCGCCCGCGCGACGAGCTCCGCATCTTCGATATGAATGTTGTGGCCTGACGCCGGCGCGTACTCCAGCCGGCCACGCGTCGACAGCGTCGCGAGATCGGCCATTAGAGCCTGACGCTCTCGCTCCAGGGTGTCGGCGGCCGCGGTCTTTGTCCGCGCCAATACCACGAGCGGTATGCTGCCCAACGAAGCGCGACTCCTCTCGCGCTCGGCGTGCATCCGTGCGAGCTCCTCCGGTGACCAGTCCATCTCCGCCGCCCACGCCATGTGATAGAGCGGCTGACTCGCGCCCCACTTCCACAGACGCTGCACCTCCGGAGGAAGACGGTCGAGGGGCGGTGGTAGAGTGTCTCCTAAACTCATCACGCTGCTGTCGCGGGCCATGCGGAGGAACTCCGTGTCCAACGCTATGCGCGGTGCCGGCGCGGTGCGGCCGCGTGCGGCGTCCCGCAGACGATGCGCTTCGCCGCCCCAGACGATCTGCTGGTCCTCGTGCACCGCGTCGACGAGCACCATGCCTTTCACGTCGTGCGGGTAGCGCCTGGCGAAACCACGCACGACAAGTCCACCGTAAGATTGGCCGACGAGGACGTACGGCGGCTTCTCACCGGCGCGATCGAGCGCCGTCCGGAGCTCGATCGCCAGCTGGGCGTAGCTGCGCGGGCGCGTCCCCGGATCGCTCCAGCCATAGCCGCCGCGGTCGTAGCTGCACACGCGCGTGAGCTCAGCGACCTTGGGTTGGACGAGGGACCATACCTCAGCGAAGTCACCGGCGCCCGCTTCGAGGATCACCGTCGTCGATCCTCTGCCAGTGCAATTCAGGTAAATGTGCTGACCGCCGCCGACGTTTACGCGACGGCCAGTGCTCGGCACCGGCGGCGTGGTCGCGGTCTGCCCCGAAACGACAGGGACGGCGAAGGCGAGTGCAAGTAGCAGGAGCCTCGAGACGCTTTTGAGCATTTGCTCCATCCATAAATTGGACCAAACGCAACAGTCGCGCGGCGATGGGGCATGTACGAGGCAGTTGGGACGAATCGCCGCTTTCGCGTGATCAACGGCGCCGTCAGCATCACGCAGGCTACGCCTCGAACGCGTCCCACCGCTTCCGCGCCCGCTCCAACAGCTCGACAAATCGCGGCTCGCCGTGCAACGACCTGAGAAATGGCTCGTGCTGCGCGAGAAACGGATAGTTGAATACGCCAAGCTCGATCATACGCTCGACGCAGTCGAGTGCAGCCTGGCGCTCCCCTGACAGGGCATAACAATCCGCCAGCCACCAGGAGAAGATCTCGTCTGACTGGGCGGCGTCGCGCAGATCCGGCGTGATCGCAGTGAGCATCTCTTCATGCTCGCTGCTCAGCGCGAAGCGCATCGCGCACGCCATTCGCGCCCACGCCATCGTCGGCTCCTCGCGCGCGATCGCGAATAGAATGCCCTTGGCGTCGTCGACGCGACCGTTGGCCGCGAGCGCGTGCGCGTGCATCATCCGCGACGTGAGATTCGCCGGATCGAGATCCACGGAGCGCTGCGTCCACCGCAACGCTTCCTCGTACGCCCCGTCGAACATCGCGACGATGCCGGACATCGTCTGTGTGATCGCCGTCAACGGATCCACCTGCTGCAAGCGCTCCATCAACGCGCGCGCCATCGCGACGCGGCCGGCGATGCCGTAGCCATAGCCGAGCCAGAGGAGCGCCTCCGGGTCGTTGCGATCGAGTGTGAGCGCGCGCTTGAAGTCGTCCATCGCGCCGCGCGGGTCGGCGCGGTGCATCCGAATCGAGCCACGAAGGCTGAACGCCTTCGCCGACTGCGCGTTCATCTCGAAGAGCCGCGTCGCGCAGGCATCGGCTTTTCGTAGATACTCATCATACTGCTCGACCGGCACGACTCCGACGTTCACGTACTGCCAGTAGATGAGCCCCTCGGCGGCGACGAGCAGCTCGCTCTCGCCGCCGAGATCCCGCGCCTGTCGGATGAGTTGCAGCGCGCGCTCGAGCGAAGGCCCGGTGAAGCTCCAGATCTGCTGCCGCGCGAGGAGGTAGTACTCGTAGGCGCGCACATCTCGCATCGGCCGCTCGGCCATCCGCCGATCCTCATCCGCCGTCAGGCGGAGCCGCAGCGCTTCGACGATGTGCCGCGAGAGCTTCTCCTGAATATCGAAGACGTCGTCGAGCGTGCCGCTGTACTTCTCGGCCCACATCTGGGTGTCGGACGACGCGTCGACGAGCTGCGCGGTGACGCGAAGGCTCGTGCCCGCGCGTCGCACGCCCCCGGTGAGGACGTAGCGCGTGCCGAGCTCGCGTGCGATCGTGCGCACGTCCTTGTCGCTGCCTTTGAGCCGCATCGCCGATTGCCGCGATGTGACACGGAGCATCTTGAGCATGGACAGGTCGGTGATCACCTCGTCGGTGAGCCCGTCGACGAAATGCTCACCTTGCGCATCCGCATCGAGATTGGTGAATGGCAGGACGACAATCGTCAGCGCCTCGCGTACCGCGGCCGCCGACGGCATCGATGCGCCCCCTCTTGCTGATGCGCCGTCGAGGACAGCGAGGATCTCGCGCGCCGAGGGCGGCCGCAACGCCGGATCCTTCGCCAGACATCGCGAGACCACGACGTCGAGCGCCTCCGGGACATCCGCACGCTTGGCGGTAATGCGCACCGGCTGCTCGAGCAGGTGTGCCTTGAAGAGCGCCGCGGGTGCCAGACCAGCAAATGGCGTCTCGCCGGCGAGCATCTCGTACGCCACGCAACCTAACGAGTAGAGATCGGCCCGGTGGTCGATGTCGGGATCGGCGGCGATCTGTTCCGGCGCCATGTATTGCGGCGTGCCGAGGGCGATCCCGAGCTGCGTGAGCGCGTCCTCGTCACCGACCCGCGACGCGGCGATCGCCTTCGCGATCCCGAAGTCGCTGACGGTCGCGCTCTCACCGGCGAGGAGGATGTTGTCCGGTTTGATGTCGCGGTGGATGACTCCCTGGGCGTGAGCGAAGTCGAGCGCGCGGGCGACGTCGCGGAGGATGCTCACGACGTCGGCGACAGGCATCGCGCCCGCGCGCACGAGCCGGACACGCAATGACTCTCCCTCGACGAAGGGCATGGTGTAAAAAGGCAGCCCGTCCATCTCACCCGCGCTCAGAATCGGCACGATGTGCGGGTGCTGCAGGCGCGCGGTGAGCTGGATCTCGCGTCGAAAGCGTTCGACGTTGACACCCGCGGCGAGGTCAGGCGAGAGGACTTTGACGACGACGCGTCGGCCGAGCGCGCGCTCCTCGGCGACGAAGACGCGACTCATCCCACCACCGGCGAGCTCGCGCTCGACGACGTAAGCGCCAGTGAGGGCTGTCTGGAGGTGGTCGCGGAGCTCGGCGGTCACCTACCCAATGTGCACGCGAGCGGACCGTTTTGCGACCGCCGGAAGATCTCACCGTGGTGAATTGGTCACCCCATGGGAAGTGGTTAGTCGCGACGAAATACAATGAGGGCGATCTCGTGCGCGTCCCCGATGGGTCGATCCTGCCGTTACCAGTGTAACCGCAGCAGGCCGCATGCAAGCCCGATCGGGTCATCGTCGCTTTGAGTATTCGCAATGACAGAAGCCTCGCTTTGCTCAAGGGCATTGCGAGGCTTCTGTCATTCGCTCGATCCCGCGTTCAGTACGCGTTTACCAGATCTTCACGCGCTCGTCGGGCGCCCGGTACATCTTGTCACCCGGTTGGACGTTGAACGCCTTCATGAAGGCGTCGTTGTTCGTGAGTGGGACGAAGGCACGCGCCGGACCTGGCGAGTGCGGGTTCGTCAGCAGTTGGTTGCGCAGCGCGGCGTCGCGGAACTTGGTGCGCCAGATCTGCGCGTAGCCGAGGAAGAAACGCTGATCGCCCGTGAAGCCGTCGATCACCGGCGCCTCCTTGCCATGCAGCGAGATCTTGTAGGCGCGGTACGCCTGCGCGAGACCGCTGTTGTCGCCGATGTTCTCGCCCATCGTCAGCCCCGGGTTGATGTGCAGGCCGTCGATCTCGTCGAGTGCCGCGTACTCCGCGCCGAGCTTCTGCGTGCGTCCCTGGAACTTCTGCGCGTCGGCGGCCGTCCACCAGTTGCGAAGGTTGCCGGAGCCGTCGGATTTGCTGCCCTGATCGTCGAAGCCGTGCCCAATCTCGTGACCGATCACCGCCCCGATCGCGCCGTAGTTCGTCGCGTCGTCGGCGTCGACGTTGAAGAAGGGCGGTTGCAGGATCGCGGCTGGGAAGACGATCTCGTTGTTGACAGAGTTGTAATACGCGTTGACGGTCTGCGGCGTCATGCCCCAGCGCGAGCGATCGACGGGATGGCCGAGCTGACTCGCCATGTCGGCATAGCGAAAGCGTGCCGTGCGCATGACGTTGCCGAACAGGTCATCGCGCTCGATGGCGAGCTTCGAGTAGTCGCGCCACTTGTCGGGATACCCGATCTTTACCGTGAAGTGGGCAAGCTTGTCCTGGGCCTGCCGCTTGGTCTCGGGCGACATCCAATCGAGGCTATCGATGCCCACCTTGTACGCCGCCAGGATGTTCTTCACCAGCGCGTCCATGCGGGCCTTCGCCTCGGGCTTGAAATATTGCTGAACGTACAGCTTGCCCCCGGCCTCGCCCATCGCGCCCTCGACGACGCCGACCGCACGCTTCCAGCGTGGGCTCATCTCCTGCTGGCCGCTCAGCGTCTTGTTGCGGAACTCGAAGCGCGCATTCTGGAATGCGGCTGGGAGCACATCGGCATAGTCGTCGAGGAGCTTGAACGTGATGTACTCGCGCCAGGTTGACGCCGGGGTCTTGGCGATTATGTCGTTCATCGCCTTCACGTAATCAGGCTGATTGACGATGACATCCGTCGCCTTGGCGAGGCCTGCCGCCGTCAGATACGCATTCCAATCATACGCCGGTGTCGCCGCCTCGAGCTGCGCGCGTGAGAACTTGTTATACGACAGGTCGCGGTTGCGGCTCTTGGCGCGGTCCCACTGCGGCGTCGCGATCTCTGTCTCGAGCGCGACGATGCGCGACGCAGCGCCGGCCGGATCGGGTTGATGAGCAAGCGTGAACAGCGTCTCGATGTACTTCTGGTAGGCCGCCTTGGTCGCCAGCGTCTTCTCATCCGTGCGCAGGTAGTAATCGCGGTCGGGCATGCCGAGACCCGATTGACTGATCAGCACGGTGTTGACTGACGACAGCTTCGGGTCCTGGCCAACGCGCACGCCGAATGGATTCGCGAGTCCGATCTGCCCGAGCTTGGCGAATTCCGCGGGTAGCTCCTTCGTCGATTTCACCGCGGCGACTTCGGCGAGCGTCGGCTGGAGCGGTTTGATGCCGAGCTGCTCGACGCGCGCCGAATCCATATAGGAAGCGTACAGGTCGCCGATCTTGCGCTGCTCGGAGCCAGCAGGCGCATTCGACTTCGCGGCATCCTCGACGATCTGATGAATGGCGACGCGGCTCTTTTCCGTGAGCTGGTTGAAGGCGCCCCAACTCGACGCGTCGGCCGGGATCTGCGTATGCTCGAGCCAGCTGCCGTTCACGAAGCGGAAGAAGTCGTCCTGCGGACGAACAGCGCGGTCGAAGTTCGTATCGACACCGAGCGCGCGAACAGGCGCGGCTTGTTGTTGCTGTGCGGATGCGGACGCAGCGAGCAATGCGGTCGCGGCCGCTGCAAGCGGAAAGCGAAGATGACGTTGCATATGCCTTCTGAGAGGTGGGACTGGGGGACCGGGGACCGATGGGTCCACACGCAGTACGCGGTACACGGGTCCCGGCGCTGCGTTCCGCGTTGATTCGATGACGAACCCGGCTATGCGGAACAGCAGTGTCTGCGAATGCCGAGTAGACAGGCGCGGCGCAGAGGAGGTAGCGTATGTGCATGGGCGTTAGCGTGCCGCGGTACACGGTTGCCGACCTCGAGCGGTTCCCTCAGGACGGAAACCGTTACGAGTTGCTGGACGGGGTGCTGATCGTGACCCCGTCGCCGTCCAACGCGCATCAGATCATCGCCAATCGACTACAGTTCCGCCTCACCCAGGCGGTGGTGGTGCCGGGCCACGGACAGGTCGTTGGGCCAGGAGCCATTACCCTGCTGCCGAAGACTCAGCTCGAGCCAGACATTCTCGTATATCCATCCGGCTACGCCGTCGACCTCAAGTGGGAGGAGATCGACGAGCACTGGCTCGCAGTGGAGGTCTTTAGCCGATCATCGAGGGTATACGATCGCGAGATGAAGCGTGACGCGTACATCGCGCTGGGCGTGCAGGAGGTGTGGCTCGTGGATTGGCGGAACAAAGAGGTGGAGGTGTCGCGGGCGCGTGGCCCGGGAAAGATTGTTCGCGACGTGCTCCGGTGGCGCCCGCCGATGCTCGCGCTCGAAGTTGAGATTTCGCTTTCGGAACTCTTTGCGGGAGTCTGAGTGGCGGGACCGGAAGACGCGACACTCCCAGTATCGAACTCACCCAGCATGAACGAGAGCCGCGTCAACATAGACTATCCCGCCGCCCTGGGACTTTGCGTCTTTGCGTTCACGCACTTCGTGGTCCTCGACGTCATTGGATATCTTGTCTTGCGTTTGCGGGAGTCGGGGTTGGGCGAAGAACAACTTGCCGCCAACTTCAGTGTGTACCTGGTAATCATCATAGGCGCGTCGCTCGTCGCGCTCGGAAGTCACGCCGCGGCTCTTGCCTGGACCCGCCAACGCCTCCGAAGAATTGCTCCGGTTACCCTGCTAACACTGGAGGGCGCCATAGCGGTCATGAGCGCATGCCTAACGGCCCTCACGGCGCCCAATACGCGACACCTCTGGGCCCCTCTCGCAGTTGTCATCCTTGGCCCGGCCAACGTGACATTGGTGACGTACACCATTGTGAACCGGATGAGAGCGGGCCGGTAGACCAAATCCAGACACTACCCCAGTTTCGCGCCTTCCCGGATCCTGCGCAGGAGATCCTGCAGCGCCGACTTCGCCGTTGCAGCCTCCGGCAGCGCGCTTCGCTCGGCTTCCATCGTCAGGCGCTCGCGAAGGCGAAGATACTCCCCGTGGTAGAAGGTGAGATCAGGCTGTGAGAGTGTTCCGCGCTCCGTGCCGTGCTGCTTGCGCGCGATGAGCTCGTCCACCCACGTCAAACGCTCGGCGTCCATCGCGGCGTTGCAGTTAGGCAGATTCGCGTTGACTTCGCCCGTACGCATCAGGTGAAGACCCGAAAGCAGCACCCGGAACGTGTAGAGCAGTGGCTTGAGCCGATGCGGTTCGTCCTTCTCGAATAGCAACCACTGATTCTCCGCGAAGCCGAGGTAGTGGCGGACACACCTCCGGGTGATGCATCCTCGCGCGATGACCTTGAGCTCCTCGTGCATTGCCGACGCATGCACCACCAATGGCGAGTACAGCTGCTCGAGCACATAACCATTGTCGCGCAGCAGAAGCATGAAGAACTTCCGCACCTCGTGCGTCACGAGATCGACCTCCATGCCTTCCCTTACGTGCGATGACTTGATGGTCTCGTCGATGCGGTCGAGTCCTGTCAGCAACACGTTCGGCGCGATGTGTGTGCCGCGAAGATCGAAGTCGGAGTCGGGAGATGGAAAGCCGTAGAGATGTGCGCCGCTCACCGTCGCGAAGAGCAACGGGAACGGATGCGCTGCTACCTCAGCGACGAGTCTCGGATCTTTCACTTCCCTGCTCCTCTGCGTTCTTCACCATCGTCCGGCGGGCCCACCGAGAAAGGCGTTCGCCCTATCGTAGTCGGGCCGCTCCGGAAGCTTCGTTTGTTCGAGAGCGCGATCGAATCGTTGGTGGAGCTCGAGTCGCCACGCGTTGACCTCGTCCCACGGCAAGTCTCCACGCTTGATCGCAAGCAAGCGATCCCGGTGCTCGCCGACCCGGATGGGAACGTAGCTTTCCTCGAGCGCCGTGATACCGGCGATGAGGAGACGGATGAGGTGCATGGCATGCTTCCATTTGATCGCACCCACCGTTCGAAGATCTTGTTCCAGCCGCTTGAAATGGCTCAGTACGTAGCCGTTATAGGTTTGATAAACATGTCTGGAGAGGAAGCTCCCACGCATTGCCAGTAGCTCGTCAGCTACCGGCGTGGTCATCTCGACGACCGGTGTATAGAGACACTCGAGGATGTTGGGGTTTGCCTTGAGTGCGAGCGTCACAAATTTTCGGAGCTCCCAATACACCTCGTCGGTTTGCTTGTCTTCGAGCTGCTCCGGCACGCCATAGAGAGACCAATGAAGCTCAGCCGGAGGCAAGTAAATGCCTCGGCGGTCCACGTCCGAATTCTCGTTCGCGAGTCCGTACGCGTGCGAGCCGAGGATGCAACGGTAAATCACGTACTCATACAGGTCGTTATCCGCGAGCACCGCACCCACATCCTCGAGCTCTTCCTGCTGAACGTGCTTGCGAATCGAGAGCTCCTGACGTCGAAGGGATATTTCACGGCCATCGGGAAGCTTCACACGGTATGAGTGGGTCGCGTCCTCAGGCGCGCGAACGATGACGCCCGTCGCGCCTAACGGACAGACGACGGCATGCGCGGCATCGCGCACTTCCACACGCGAGACGACTTGCGTCCCCGCGGGAATGATCAGGTGCGTGGTGCGAGCGGCTGTGGTCGTGCGATCCATCTGGGGCACGTGCTTCTTCTTCATGGCCCTTCTCCTCGTTCGTCCAGGTCTTCTGCCTCGTCCGCGGCAAGAATGTCGGATCGGCCCCCGCACGGGACCTGTCAGCGGCCCACAAGGGAACACAACATGCGTTCCCTCGGCAACATGACCGATACCGCCAACGAAATCCGATCCGAGATGGCCGCCACGCGCGACCGCATGGCCGACGACATCAACGAGATCAAAGCGGAAGCCGCCGAGCGCGTGCACGCCGCGAAGGAACGCGTCAACGTCATGCGCATGGTGCGCGAGCATCCCTGGCCCGCGCTCGGCGCCGCGGTTGCGCTCGGTGCCGCAATTGGCGGCAGCGGCGCCGACATGAAGGCAGCGGCCGCGACCGTTGCGGGCGCGAAGAAGGCAGCGCAGGTGTCGAAGGAGGCAGCAACGAACACCATCGCGAAGCTGCACTCGAGCGACGACGAATCCCCGGCGCCGGTGCGCGAATCCGAGGTCTCCAGGCCACGGATTGGCGATAAGGTGTCCGTGATGCTCGGCGCGCTGGTGATGCGCGGATTGGATCGCGTGCTCGAGGAGATGCGCGCGGCGGCGCACGATTGGGGTACGCGTATGGCAGGCCCATCGCGAAGCACGACCGGCCGGCGCCCCGGCGCCAGGGCGGCGACTCCGGTCCGTGAGGCCGTCGTCGCCGTGCGCGAGGAGATCGCGACCGCGCGTGGCGACGCCGCCGCGGCGCAGGTGCCCGTGCCTAACGAAATGCTGCCGACGGAGATTGGTCTGCGCGCCGACGCGGTCGAAGCCCTTGGCGGCGGGACGCATGAACCGCCGCTCGAGCCGGGCGCCGGTGAGCTCGGCGCCCGGTGGTCCTGACGAGCGTTAGACGCTCAATCGCTCCAGGTACTTCCGGCGGAACTTCGCCACCTTCGGTTCGATCACGACCTGACAATAGGGCTGATTCGGATTGTTGGCGAAATAATCCTGATGGTACCGCTCCGCCGGATAGAACGTCTCGAGGGGACGGATCTGGGTGACGATCGGATCGTCCCAGATCTTTTCCGCCGTGACGTCGGCGATTGCCTCACGCGCGATACGAGCTTGCTCATCGGAGTGCGTGAGAACGATCGAGCGATACTGCGTGCCCATGTCCGCGCCCTGCCGATCCTGCGTCGTGGGATCGTGAACGGTGAAGAAAACGTCCAGCAGATCGCGATACGAGATCACTGACGGATCGTAGGTGATCTGCACGACTTCGGCGTGGCCAGTGTTACCGCCGCACACCTCGCGGTACGACGGATTGGGCTTCGTGCCGCCGGCGTAGCCCGACTCCACCTTCTCGACGCCACGCAGCTGGCGATAGATGGCGTCCAGACACCAGAAGCAACCGCCACCCAGGGTGGCAACTTCGCGCTGATCTGAGGTCATATCTCTCCTCGATTCTTCATTGAAAAGATACGGCGGCTGTCCAGTCGATCGTGTAAACTTGAGCCCGATGAACGACCAATTGACTGGCATACACCCGCTGGCCGCTCGCGAGCCGGAGCCGCGCTGGCCGGCTGCCCTCGCGATAATCGCCGCGGCAGCACTGCACTTCGTGCTGCCGCGTTCCATTGTCGTCGGACCGCCCTGGGCGGTACTCGGCACGGTCGCTCTCCTGGTGGGATCCTCGATCGTCGCGCGGTGGCGGCACGCGTGGCGAGCGAACGAGCTGCTCAGCTATGCGGCGCTCGCCGCCCTCACGGTCGCGCTGGCCTTCGGCCTGATCGGCCTCCTGTATGCGCTGCCGCGAAGACTCGAGCCGCCGGCGGCAATGCTACGCTCGGCGGCGGTGCTGTGGGTGACCAACGTGCTCGTCTTCGCGGGATGGTACTGGCGGCTCGACGGCGGTGGCCCGAATAAGCGCGACCGCCGCGACGCGCACGAGCGTGGCGCGTTTCTCTTTCCGCAGATGGTCCTCCCCGACGCCGACGCGGCGATAATTCCCGAGGACGATTCCCTTCCCGCGCCCGCATGGCGCCCGGGCTTCGTCGACTACCTGTTCCTCGCCTTCAACACGAGCACGGCATTCTCACCGACGGACGTTCCGGTGCTGTCACGGTGGGCCAAGGGGATGATGATGGTGCAGGCGGTGATCTCGTTCACGTCTGTTGCGGTGATCGTCGCGCGCGCTGTTAACATCCTTTAAACTCCATGCGTTGTCGCCCGGCTGCAGCAAGAGGGAATTCGCGCCGTGTTTTGAGCCCAGCTAAGAAGCTGCCCGCTTCGTGAGCTGCCGGCTGCGAGCCCTCAGCTTAGGCACTGACAGCTTCTTAGCTGGGCTCAGCAACGGAGTAAGCGACAGCAGATCCTTCCCTTCGTCGCTGCCGCTCCGCGAGGGCGAGCGCTTCGCTCAGGATAACACCGGTTACTGCACTCGCTCCGCGATCATGACGCACGCCGCCCGAGCGACGACCGCGGTGCTCCATGCCAGACCCGCGGCGAAGAGCAGCGTCACCGGAAAGAGCAGTCCCCACGGAAGAAACACCGCCCCACCGGCGGCGCGAGCGAGCGCCCACGTGCGGCCGTGCAGGCTGTCGATCAGAAGCAGCACAACCCACCCACCGATCGCGCCCCACATGACCTCGATGGCGATCCGCGGCCGATCCCACCAGAGGACAGCCGCAATCAACGCGGCGACGGGAACGATCCACCAGCTCGCGAGCCACGCGCCGATCACGACGATCGCGCCGCAGACGATGGCGGCCAGGGGCAACGTGCGGCGAGAGCGCCGCGGTCGATGTCGCGTCATTCGCGAGCCCTCAGCGTTAGGCGTGAAACCGTTTCCTTCGCACTCAGCTGCGGAATCCAGCGCGGCGTGACGAGAGGCTCGAGGTCGCCCGACACCCAGTCGGCCAGATGATCCGTGTAGCGCGAGCTCGCCGGGTTCCCCGACTGGCCCCCCGGGTACGTGCCCCACGCCTTGAGGTCGTTAGGCGTGGCCTCGACGACCATCCGCCAGCTCGCTCCGAAGTCGCCGGAGCCCACCGAGGGATTGAGTGTCGAGCGGCCCCCCTGGATCGGCAGATCCAGCGCCGAAAGCGACGCGAGACGCAGCGGATGCCAGATGTTCGCGTGCCTCACCCGGCTCCACGTCCAACCCTTTTTCGCCGGATCGCCGTAGCGATGGCGCGCGGTGTCCAGCGCCGCGACGAGACTCGCGGCGAGGATGTCGTCACGCGTCTCGTGCCGTGGCGTCGTACGATCGTCCCACCACTCGCTCGTCGAATCTGCCAGCAGCTCCGCGAGCACCGCGGTCGACGGAGTCATCACGCGCCTGCCGTGCGCCGCGCCGCCGGATGGCGCCTCGAGCTCATCCCACGTCCGATTCACGAGCTCCGTGAAGGCGAGATCGAACAGCACCGCACGCGTGCTCTCCTTCGTGTAGCGGCGGTCCCACTCGCCGAGAAGCTTCGCGGCCTGCGCGAGCTTCGTCGCGTCGATGTCGCTGCGCGGATTTGAGCCGAGGAACTCCGCGGCCTTGAGAAAATACGGGACAAATAGATCGGCGATCGCGCTCCCGGGATCGGTCTGGAAGCGGCGCATCTTATCCACCGTCATCGAGCTATCGGCGCGCAGCAGCTGATTGATTCGCATCGCGCGCCAGGGATCGTACTCGCCGCCTAACCAATAACTCGCAACCCTGGGATCGATCGGCTGTTGGTTTGCCGACGCGAGGTAGCCCTGCTCTGGATCTTTGGCCTGCGGCGCGAAGTCGACTGGCAGAAAGCCGCGCCAGTCGCTCTCGGAAGTCGTGCCATCGCGAATCGTGAAACCGCTGCTGCTGCCCGGTCGAATTGGAAAGCGGCCGGTCGAACGAATGGCGATCGTGCCGTGACGGTCGGCGACGAGCATGTTCTGCGCGGGCGAGCGGAAGTACACGCCCATGGCCTTTTGGAAATCCTCCACGGTCGTCGCCCTTGCTGCGAGCAGGAAGCCCTCCGTCTCGTTCGACGGCTCGAGCACCGTCCATCGCATCGACATCCACTGGCCGTTCTCTCTCCGCATCGGACCGCGATGCGTGAAGTACAGAGTATCGACGGCGAGGATGTCGCCATTCGGTCCCCGATAGCGCTCGATGCGCTGCTCCAGCGGACGCCAATTCTTGTCGAGCAGATACTTCGTCGGATGCGCGTCGTCGTCCACCTTCTCCGTATAGAAGTCGAGCACGTCGGCACCCGTGTTCGTGAACGTCCACGCGATATCGCGATTGAAACCGATGATGACCGCGGGCAGGCCGGGAATGGTGACGCCATAGACGTCGAGCTTGGCGGGGGGCGCGACGAGCTGCACCTCGTACCAGATCGAAGGCAGCGTCAGTTCCAGATGGGGATCTCCGGCGAGGAGCGCCGATCCCGACGCCGACCGAATAGGAGCGACCGCCCAGTTGTTGCTCGCGAAGGCGCGGGGCTCGCCTTCCCCGTCGCCGAGCGCAGTGGCGCTCGCCGGCAGGAAGTCGTGGATCGCGTCGATGAGCGTTTGCGCAACCTCGCCATCGGATGCACCTGGCGGGGCGAGGTGCGTAAAATCAAAGCGGGGCGAACGTCGCCCGTTCGGTTGAATCGGCTCCTGAATCGGTGAGTTCTCGGGGATGAGCGACGCCGCCGCGGCCGCGCCCACGCGCGACGCCGCCACCGCGCGCGCCAGCTCTGGTGCGATGTACGCCAGTGTCCAGCCCATCCGATTGAACAGCAGCAGCGAGTTGACCGGATCCCACTTCGGCACCGACTTGATGCCGAGCAGCCTGAACTCGAGAGGCAGTGCGTCCTTCGGCATATGATCGATGTACGCGTTGATGCCATCCGCGTAGGCCCGCGCGAGACGCAAGGTCTCGGGTGTCGTGTCGATGACCGCCATCTTTCGCTCGGCGGACCACGGAAGCCCCAGCCGACGCATCTCACGATCGAGCGGCAAGGCGCGCGCGCCGGCGATCTCGGTGAGGCGACCGCTCGCCGCCATCGTTTGCAACCAGAGCTGAAAGAGCCGGTCGCGCGCGACAACGTAGCCGAGCGCACGGTAGGCGTCGCTATCCGACGTGGCAAAGATGTGCGGCACGCCGCGACGGTCGTAGCGCACCTCCACCGACTTGCCGAGCGTCGGGATGATGTCGCTCGCGTCGTGAGGCAGTTCGGCGTTGCGGGCGAGCGCCCAGACGCCGTGCGCCGGATCCAGGAAGGTGCCGATCGCGGGTGCGGGCCCGATGCGGCTCGCGCCTAACCAGATGAGAAGGCCGAGCAGCACGGCGGCGCCAGCGGCGCGAAGATGTTTCATGCCGCCTCTCCCTGTCGCTGTCCGACGCCGTCGAGATGAACGCTGAAAGTCGATCCCACTCCGGGCGCGCTCTCCAGCGTGAGCGTGTAGCCGAGCGCCTCGCATAACGAGCGCGCGATCGAGAGGCCGAGTCCCGTGCCCCCGTAAGCACGGCTCGTCGTCGAATCCGCCTGCTCGAAGGGCTCGAAGATGGCGCGCTGGCGGTCGAGCGGAATACCGATGCCGCTGTCGGAGACGTCGATCCGACGCGGGCGTCCCGTTGCCGAATCCACAACGAGCGCGACGACCACCTGGCCTTCGTGCGTGAACCGAAGCGCGTTGCCGGCGAGGTTGATCAACACCTGCCGCAGGAGCCGCCCATCGGTCTCGACGACGACCGGAGTGGAAGGGACTTCGGCGCGCAGCACCACCGATGCCGCGCGGGGCTGGCCTTCGAGCTGCTCGACGATCTCCCGTACGAGATCGTCGAGACGGACGGCGCTCGACTCGACGGTGACGCGGCCAGCTTCGATCCGGGCGACATCGAGAATATCGTTCACCAGCTTGAGCAAATGCTCACCATTGGCTTGAATGCGATCGAGATACGTGAGGTCGTCGGCGGCGAACCGGCCGGCGCCTTTCTTTCGGAGGACGCGGGCAAAGCCGATGACCGAGTTGAGCGGCGTGCGCAGCTCGTGGCTCATGCGGGAGAGGAAGTCGCTCTTCGCGCGGCTCGCCGCCTCCGCGGCGTCGCGTGCGCTGAGGATGGCCTCCTCGTAGCGCTTGCGGTCGGAGATGTCGGACACGGTCTTCAATGTACCGACGATCACCCCGTCCGCGTTGGCGAGTGGTCCCCCGGTGATCTCCCACCAGTGCCCCACCATCGGGCCATGACGAACCTGCGCCTCGTAGCGATCGGACCGCCCCTGCTGCCGTCGCTCGAGGCGCACCGACGGAAGATCCGAGACATCGGTGAGCGCGAGCAGCTCCGTTGCCGGATGGCCGAGCAGCTCATCTTCGGTGCGCGCCGTGAGCTCCAGCGTTCGTGCGTTGACGAACTGGATGTGATCCGCGAGATCGGTGATGATGAGACCTTCCTTCATCGATCGAACGATCGCGCGAAGCCGCGTCTCGGATTCACGCAGCTCGGTCTCGACGCGCTTGCGCAGCACGACGGAGCCGAGCTGCGATGCCACCTTGCTGATCACCTCGGCCGCGCGATGATCACGGCGGCGTACGTTCGTGAGAAAGAAGCAGAGCACCGCCGTCACCTGGTGCCCCGACATCACGGGGATGGCGACGATGGCCCGAAAGCCGGCGGCGAACGCCGCCTTGCGGCGCGGGCGCGATGCGTCCGGCTCGAGATTCTCGAGCCACTGCACCGCCCCCTCCTTCCAGACCATGCCGGGCAAGCCCTCCCCGCGTTCGAGCGTCAGCGCCCGGCCACTCTCGATGAGCGTTTGTACATCATCACCGGGAGCGGCGAAGCACACCTCCTGGCGGACGAGCCGCTCGTCGCCGGCGTCGGGCAGCCACGCCTCGCCGTAGCGCCAGCGCATCGACCGGCACATCGACGCGAGGATGGCGCCCAACGCGGAATCGATGTCCTCGGCCACGCCGGCGGCGATCGTTACCGACTGCAGGAGCTGCAGGACGCTCTCTTCCTGCCGCCGCTCGGTGACGTCGACGCCGAGGCTGACCGTGCCGATGACGTCGCCTAACGGTCCGCGCAACACCTGGCTGTCCCACTCGATGAGGCGGCGCGTACCGTCCCGGCACACGATCTCACCCTCGAAGCGCGCGGGAATGGTGCCGCGGCGCAGTTGGGAGCGGAATCCGCGCCTGACGGGCTGGTCGGGCATGCATTGGTCGAACCAGTTGTGGCCCACCAGGTCGTTCCTGCTCCAGCCGGTACTCGTGCACAGCCCTTCGTTGCAGAACGTGACCACGCCTTCCGGATCGAGGGCGACCGCGACGAGATTCGGCGTCTCCAGCGTCGCGCGAAGCCGCTGCTCCGATTCGCGGAGGGCACCTTCGATCCGTTTGCGCGACGTGACGTCGCGGCTCGAGCAGACGTACCAGAGCGGTGCGCCCGTTTTCGGATCGCGAACGGCGCGGCCATTCGTCTCCAGCCACACGAAGGAGCCGTCGGGACGGCGGCAGCGCCATGTAACGAGCGACGAGCCCTTGAATCGCCGGGCGCGATCGGTGCCCTCGGCGATTTGCGCCCGGTCTTCGGGGCCGATCGCGAACTCCATCGGCGATCGGCCGCGTAGCTCCTCGCTCGTCTGGCCGAGCAGCTCCTCGAGCGCGGGCGCGGTGTACGTGAAGGTGCCATCGAGCGAATGCGTCGAGATCATGTCCGACGCGTGCTCGGCGAGCAGACGATAACGCTCCCGCGCCTCCGCAAGCTCGGTTGTGCGCTCCTCGACTCGCCGTTCCAGCTCCGCATTCGACGCCGCTAGCATGGCCTCCGTCTGCTTGCGCGAGGTCACGTCGGAAACCGTGACGGCGATCGCGTCGTCGATGCGCACGGCACTGAAGGCGACCCACTGCCTCCCCTCCCTCGTGTCGAGCTCCATCTCCTCGCGGCAGCTCTGCCCGTTCTCGTTGAGGCCAAGGAGCAACGACATCATGCGCTCGTTGACGCGACGTCCAAGCCCCTCCTGTACGCGACGTCCGACGAGCGCCTTCGGCCGGCGGCCGGTGTACTGCTCGGACGCGGGATTCAGATAGCCGAACTGAAAGTCAGCATGGCCGTCGGCGTTGGTGACGGGGTGCAAAAGGGCAAAGCCTTCGGGCGAGGCATCGTGTACGCGACGGAATTGCTCTTCGGCGCGCCGGAGCAGCGCATCGGCCGCGGTGCGGACACGCCCCTCGTAGGCCTGTCGTCTCCAGACAATTCGACCAAACAGCGCGCCGCCGAGAAAGGCAGCGGTCAGTGCCGCAAGGGTCTCGTCGGGGGAGAGAACGAACATCGACGACAGTTGGAGCGGAGGCGAGGGTGGGCGAGGGAGGACGGGCGGGCGGAGGGAAAGGCAACGGGGGTAGAGGGTAGAGGGCTGGAACAAGGAAGGCCGACGGTAAAGCCGTCGGCCTTCATTCCTTTTTCACGCTCAACCCTCCGCCCTCTACCTTCTACCAGCTCTATTTCGCTCTCGCCAGCTGCTCCTGCAACGTCTCTGGACTCTTGTCCTGGAATTCGTGCGGCGCGAGCGGCACACGTAGCTCGTGACCTTCGGCGTTGACGAAAGCCCGGTAGGTCGGCGGCGACGCTTGCCGCCGCTCGCCGGAGCGCCGGTCGTAGACATACCAGCGCTCACCGGATACCGCGTGGAAGATCAGCGTGCCGTCGACGCCGCGCTCCGTATGCGCGCCATTCCGGCGGTCGCCGGCCAGACGCGATCGACGATCGAGCCGCGTGGCCTGGTCGAGGATCCGCCCGAATACCTCTGCGTCCGTCGGGAGCTCCAGATACTGCAAGCCATGCTCGCTCGCCCAGGCCGATGCGTCCCTGTGGTTCTTGATGCCAAAGACGACAACGCCGATGCCACGGTGGTTCGCACGGGCCAGGAACAGGTCCGATTTGATGGTATCGATGTCACCGTCAGCGACAATTACGAGCAACGGGACGTGTCGCGCGAGAGCCTCCTCGGGCCGTTCCGCGGTATCGGCGAACACAGGCTCCAGCCCGGCGAGCTCGACGAGCATTCCGAGCAATGCACCGGTCATCGCCTGCGGCGTCAGGATCAACACCTTGCCCCGGTTGGCGCGTAATACCACGTGTCTTCTGGAGCTCCTCGAATTCTGTGGTCGAGTTGGCGTCTTTGGCACTCGCTGCAGTCTGGTGCCAAATATATTCGTCCATGGCACGTGGAGCGGTCTGCTCCCTTCGCTACTCTCTGAAGCCGACGACTCCTGACGTGATGGTAGCCTACAATCCGCGCTCGCCGCGCGACGAAGAGCGATCACTCTCCGCGGAAGTGACTCGCCAGCTTCACAGCTCACTCACCGCGCGCTGGGTCGACCCGGCCGGCGGTGAGCACGCGCTCAACGGCGCCCTCGCCGCCGCCGCGGACGACGCTCGGACGCGCGGGCTGCGTCCGGAAGAGCTGTTGCTCGCTCTCAAAGCGATCGAAGAGGAGGTTGCGACGGCTCTCGACGTGATCGATACGCAAGATCGCGACCGCTTCCGGACCTGGCTTGTCGGCGCGTGCATGCGCGCATTTTTCCGGTCCGAGCCCCCGGCAAAGTCCTGACGCGGCGACATGCGCGCGGCCAACGCTTTCGCCGTGCGCGGTGTAGTACCCGATAGTGGGTGGCTGAATCTGGCCACCGCGCGCGACGAACTTTTCGGGTTCCGATGCTTCCTGCCAGGAAAATGGTAGGTCCTTCCGCCTCCGACGCCACGGACGCGGACGAGCGCGATCTGGTCGAACGTGCCCAGCGTGGCGACGCGGCGGCGTATGACATGCTGGTGCGACGCCACCTCGGGCGGGCGACCGCGGTCGCGCGGCGGCTTCTCGGCAACATCGAGGACGCCGAGGATCTGGTGCAGGAATCGTTCGTGCGAGCACTGGATCGGATCGCGACCTTCGACGCGAACCGCGCGTTCGCGCCCTGGTTTTACCGTTTGCTCATCAACGCGGGACTCAACGCGCGGAAGGCTCGGGCACTGCGGGCCGCGGAACCGGAACAGCGCGAGTTCGCCTCGCGCGGCGCCAGTCCACTCGAGATGACGGAGCGCCAGGAGATTCGCGACCGTTTCGCCGCGGCACTTCACGCGCTTCCGCCACGACAGCGCCTGGTCGTCGCCATGTTCGAGGTGGACGGGCTCTCGACCGCCGAGATCGCCGATGCGTTAGGCATCAGCCGGGAGACGGTGCGCTGGCATCATCACCAGGCGAGACAGAGCCTGAGAAAGGCGCTGGAGCCGCTATGGAACGACGCGGCGCGTCGCGCGAAACACGCGAGTGACGGTGATCGTGAAGTGCGCGGAGGAAGCAGCCTGTGATTGAGAGACGAGAGCCCAGCCGCGACCCCCGACTCGGCCGCGCGATTCGGGACGTCGAGGGACCGGCGTTGAGCGCGGCTCGGCTCGAGCTGCTCGGGTCGCGCATCGCCGCCGCGGCGGGCGTTGTCCTCGATGCACGGCGCGATCGGGCGTGGTGGGAGTGGATGACGCGGTGGGCGCGCACGGAAGTGGCGCTCGCGTCCGCCGCGGCAATTCTCGCCATGGGGATCGGCGGCGGCAGCGCAAGCCAACGCGGTGATATCGCGAGCGATTCCGCCGCGGTCGCGACGGCGTTGTCGCGTCAATCGACGACCGTGGGGCTCGACAGCGTCGTGACGCGCGCTCTCGCCGCGGGCGCCTCTTCCGAGCAGGTGATGAACGCGGTCGTCGGACAGCCGACGTCGGAGTGGTTGTTGACTGCAGCGGTGGTGCGATGACCGCGTTGATAAAACTCGTAACTTCGCCGGTTACGACGACGCGCTTCCGCGCGCGCCGTGGGGCGACGCGCGGGATGGCGATCGCCCTTCTATCCGTCGTCGCGCTCGCCGGCATGGGGCTGGGCTTCGCCGCCGATCGGCTCGCCACGCGCAACAGAGGCTTCGGTCGGCACTGGCCCGGGGCTGGACCGGAAATGGGACCGGGGCCTGGCTTTGGACCGATGGAGGGCCGGCGCGGACGCGAGGGGCATCGCGGCGCCGGCGGCGCTGATGGCGACGGGATGCGCGAGCGGTTCGCGCACGAGCTCGATCTGACTGCCGAGCAGCAGCGACGCGTGGACGCGATCATGGCCCGTCAGATGGCCGACTTCCGCCGCATTCGCGCCGAGATGCAACCGCGTTTCGACTCGCTGCTGGCTCGTGCGCAGGCGGGACTTGATTCGGTGCTGACGCCCGTCCAACGCGAGAAGCTGAAGACGCTTCGCGATCGTGAGGCATTCGGACCGCGCGATAGCTTCGGCGGCCGTGAGTTCCACCCACCGCGACCACCTGGCAGAGGGTAGAGGGCGGAGGGTAGAGGGTGAAAATGGAAAATGCCGAGGGCTCTGGCGTCGGCCTACCTTGTTCCAACCCTCTGCCCTCGACCCACAGCCCTCTGCCCCAAGAGTCCGGTTCCCGCCGTCCTTGCGACCGCTTCGGCACCAGTCCTGCCTTCGGAGGCCGTACGTCTCCAGGAGGAGGAGCTGAAATGCAGCGTTGTCGTGAGGCTACGGGGTTCGTGGCCCTTGCTCTAGCAGTCGCGCTCGGGGTCAGCGCGTGTGGCGTCTCGCAGCAGCAGGAAGTGCAGCTGGGTCAGCAGGAGTCCGCTCAGATTCAGCAGCAGCTTCCGCTCGTGCAGGATGCACAGATCAATCAATACGTATCGTCGTTGGGCAATCAGATCGCGAGCCACACATCCCGCTCGGATCTCCAGTGGCAGTTCTACGTCGTGAACACCGACATCGTGAACGCCTTCGCGCTCCCGGGTGGGATCATTTACGTGAACCGCGGCGTTCTCTCTCGCGCCGAGCGGATGGACGAGCTGGCAGGCGTCATCGGGCACGAGATCGAGCATGTCGTTAGGCGGCACTCGGTGAAGCAGATGGAGCAGATGCAGGGCGCCAATGTCGGCGTCGCGCTCGCGTGCGCGCTCACGGGCGTGTGCAGCAATCAAGCGGCGGCGGCCGCGATCAACGTCGGCGGGACGGCAATCTTCGCGAAGTTCAGCCGCGATGACGAAGTGCAGGCCGACGAGGGCGGTTTCCGCAACGTGATGAACGCGGGGATCAGCCCCGAGGGCATGCTCACCT
Organism: Gemmatimonadaceae bacterium; assembly: GCA_036493735.1. Lineage (GTDB taxonomy): Bacteria > Gemmatimonadota > Gemmatimonadetes > Gemmatimonadales > Gemmatimonadaceae > AG2. Next base: position 27,801 of record DASXPH010000091.1, on the reverse strand, counting down.
TCTTCCAGAAGCTGTTGGCGGAAGAGCAGAGCGGGAGTAGCGCCGTGAGCACGTGGTTCTCGGATCACCCCGGCACGCAGGACCGCATCGCCGACATCCAGCGCATGCTGTCGCAGGTGCCGCAGTCGCAGCTCCGGAGCCTGACGACGGACACCCAGGCGTTCCAGTCGATGAAGCGTCGTCTGGGGACGCTGCCACCCGCTCCGAGACAAGCAGCGCAATAACGGTGAGCGGTGCACGGTGATCGGTGATCGGTAGCTGTCAGCTGTCGGTTCACCGACCACCGACCACCGATCATCACCGTCCACCAGTCACCAGTCGCCACTCTCGATCGTCACCCACATGTGACAGTCGAGCGCATTACACGGCATCCGGGGTACGCCGAAGGCATCTTTTGCAGCGGGGCGCGCGTGCTCGCGAGTGGCGCCATGTTTGCCGGGCTCGCGGTGGCGCTGGGCGGCGGCCACTTCACCATCGCGGCGCTCGCGGCCTTGCCCTACGGCGCGCGACTCCTGCACCTCGCGATGCCCGAGCTGCTCCGCCGCTATGAGGTCGGACGCGTCGCCTCCGTCGCCACCTGGCTCGAGCGCGGCGGGTATCTCCTCGCCGCCCTCTTCGCGGTCGTTAGGCCCCAGGGGCTGACGCTCGCCGGCTTTCTTGTCGGCTTCGGCATTGGTGTCGTTGGACAGCAGCTGTACGACGGTAGCATGGCATCGCTCCACAGTGAGGCGACGACGCCGGACAGCTACGGCAGCTACATCGCCATCAAGAGCCGCTGGGCGTCGGCGGCTGGACTCACGTTAGGCATCCTCGCCTCCATTGCGCTCGACGCGACGGAGCGGCTCGGCGTCCCGGCGCACGTCGCGCGGTCGATGGCGATCGCGGGCGGTGTCGGCATTCACCTGCTCATCGCGCTCCCACTCGCCCGCCTCCGAACACGCGCCCGCCGCATCGCCGCCGGATTCCCGTCCCCGTCGCCGTCGTTGTCCCTCTCTCTGCCGACGCCGACGACGCCTAACGGCGCGCTCACGCCGCAGCGATCCTGGGTGGTATTACCGCGCACACCGGAGCAATGGCGGCTCGTGCGCTTTGCGCTCGCGTGGGGATTCGCGATCGGGTTCTCGACACGTCAGGGCGAGGCCATGGCCATTGCGCACCTCGGCGTGTCGGTCGGGACGATCATGTTCCTGAGCGCCGTCGCCGTCGGCGGCGGTATCCTCGGCGCGAAATCGTGGGGCAAGCTCGGTGACCGCTTCGGCGGCAAAGGCTTGATGTCGATCGCCTTCGCCGGTCTGTCGCTCGATCCGGTGTGGTGGCTCGCGGCGCTCTTTCTTCACCCCGCGTTTCTGTTCATCGGCTACGTGCTCTACGGCATCTGCAACAGCGGCTGGAACATCACGGTGAGCATGACGATGGTGCGGACAGCGGGCGCGGGCGCGGAGCGGATTCGCGCGTTCGTCGTCTATAGCGTTGCCTTCGGTCTCGCCGCCGGCGTCGCCCCGTTGGTCAGTGGCGCTCTGCTCGACGTCGTGGACGCGCGCTGGGGCGCGACGGCGGCGTACGCGGCCCTGTTCTCGATCGCGCTCGCGTTACGCTTGTCCGCCTACCCGTGGCTCCGTCGCGTTCCCGCGCCTCAAGCCGAGCGCGGAGGCTATGTCTCCGCGGTGGTGCTGAGGGCAGTACGGTTGAAGGTTCGGCGTAAGGCGGCGTAATCGGATGCGTGATGCGTGATGCGTGATGCGTGATGCGTGATGCGTGATGCGTGATGCGCCACGCGCTCACGGGTGTGCCGCCATCTCCTTCTGCGCCATCTTCACTGCCTCGTAGGCATTGACGATACCCCCGGTCGCCGAGAGCTCGCCGAAGCGCGCCGTACCACCACCCGGCTTCTGGACCGTCTGATCCGCATGCCTAACGGCTGACGCGAGAATGATCCGCTTCACGTCCGCGGCGGTGAGATTCGGGAAATAATTCAGGAGCAACGCCGCGAGTCCGGTGACGACTGGCGATGCCATGCTCGTGCCGCTGTCGCGCTCGTAGCCGCCGGGCACCGTCGACAGGATGTCCACACCAGGCGCGAAGACGTCCACGAGATTCTTGCCGTAGTTCGAGAAGGGCGCGACGAGCGCGTCGCCCGACTTCCACGAGGAGGCGCCGACCTCGATCCAGTTCTGCGCGCGTCCGCCGCCCAGATAATTTGGCGTCGGGAAGCTCGCCTTCTCGTCGGTGTTCTCGTTGTCGTTGCCGGCGGCATGCACCATCAGCACGCCGTGCGCGTCCGCATAACGGACGGCCGAGTCGACGGCCGGCTTCTGCGGCGAGAAGGGCTTGCCGAAGCTCATGTTGATCACGCGCGCGCCGTTGTCCACCGCATAACGAATGGCGTTCGCGATGTCCTTATCGCGCTCGTCGCCATCGGGCACGGCGCGAACCATCATGATCCTCACCGCCGGCGCGATGCCGTCGGTGCCGACGTTGTTGTCGCGAACCGCGCCGATGATACCGGCGACGTGCGTCCCGTGCTTGGCGTCGGGACCCATCACGTCGGAGTTGCCGTAGTTGTGCTCGCCCGTCACCGAGTAATTGTCGCCGACCATCGGGCGTGGATTGTACTGCGGGTTCAAGCCGTACTCGAGCCGCGCCTGATACTCCGTCTTGGCCTCGGCGACGTCCTTGGGCGTGATGCCCTCCGCGGCCATGCGCAGGAAGATCGACTTCGCCTGCTCTTCCTGGTTGTTCTTTGGCTGGATGGCGGCAACGTTCGCGCGCGTGAGCGAATCAGTCCCTGCGGCACGACGTAGGATCGGGAGAATCTGCGACAGGATCCCGTCGATCTGGTTGATCTGCGTCACCTGCTCCTGGGTGTCGTTTCGCGTCTTCTCATATTCGTGTTGAATCGCATCGCACTTGCTCTTCTCGTCGGGCGTCACCGGACCTGGCGATGGGCCAGCGTTGGTGCACCACGCGTAGAGTCGCGTCACCTCGAAGGTGTCGTAGTGCACGTCCCTGCCGTCCTTGCCGCCGATGAAGTTCCAGCCACGCATGTCGTCGATGAAGCCGTTGGTGTCGTCGTCGCGGCCGTTGGCGGGAACTTCCTTTGGATTCAACCACAGATTCGCCCGAAGATCGACGTGCGCCGTGTCGATGCCGCCGTCGATCACGGCGACGATCACCGTCCGCGGCTGCTTGCCCGCGAGGAGGTCATGCATCGCGCGCTCGGAGCTGATGCCAGGGACGCCATCGGCGTACTCGTCGAGGAGCTGCCAATTGCGCTGAGGTTCCGCGGGCGGCATCGCGGCATGGGCCGGCGCCGTCGGTGTGGGCGTCGGTGCGGGCACCGAGGCAGGGGTCGCGACCGTACGCGGCGCGGCGCAGGCCGCGGCGATGGCAAAGACCGCAATGGCAGACAGTTTGTTCATGGCTGGTAGTAGGAGTCCACGGAATCTAGGGAGCAGGAAGTACGCTCGTGGATTTGGTTCTGTAAGAATCATGTTGAGGGAGGGTCTGGTTGTTGGGCCCAGCCCACCTCCCCAGCGGAGGCGGAACGCCGACTACGCCGTCAATCCGTCATAGTGTTGCTCGATCCGTCGACGCATCGCCGCATCGGGCAGCCGACCATGCGCCGCGACCATGTTGTCGACGAGGAACTGGACGCGCTCCGTGCCGGGGATGACGCAGGTGACGCTGGGGTGCGACGCGAGATACTTGAGAAAGAGCTGCGCCCAGGTTGTCACCTCGAGCTCGGCTGTCCACGACGGCAGCGGCCTGTCTTTCACACGTTCGAAAGTCCGCCCGCGACGGAAGGGTGAGTTGACGAGCACGGCCATCCCGCGCTCCGCCGCCAGGGGGAGTATACGCTGCTCGATGTTGCGCGCGTCGATCGAGTAGTCCACCTGAATGAAGTCGAGCTGCTGCTCGCGCATCAGCTTTTCGAACGCGTCGTACTGGCGCGCGAAGCTCGTCGTCGCGCCGATGTAACGGAAGCGGCCCGCCTGCTTCAATTCACGAAGTAGCGGCAGCCGCTGATCGACGCCGATGAGATTGTGGATCTGCATCAGATCGATCTTATCGGTGCGGAGCCGGCGCATCGACTCCTCGATCTGACGATGGCCCGACTCCCGATCCGAGCCGGGGCCGGTGACTTTCGTCGCGAGGAAATAGTGCGGCCGCGCATTCAGCTCGGCGATGATGTCCCCGACGACGGACTCGGCGTTGCTGTACGAGGGCGCCATGTCGATGACCTTGCCGCCGAGCTCGGGAAACCGCTTGATCACCTCTCGGAGCTCGGGGGTGACCGAATCGAAGTAGCGCGCCGTGCCCATGCCGATGACGGGAATTTTCTCGCCCGTCGATGGGATTGGCTTCTCGATGAGCGGGGATGGTTGCGTGGCAGCAAAGAGATCGATGCGGTCGAGCGCGAGGCCGACGCCGATACCGACTTTGAGGGCGTCGCGGCGCGAAATCTCACCCAGACGACGAGTCATGTGGTCTCCATTTCGTTTGAGCCAGCGTTGATTGTGGCCGATAGCGCACTCAGCGACAAGTCCGTTCGAGTCCAGTGCGGGCGATCGTGGCTCGCCTCAGGTGCGAGAGCTTTTCTTGCGGTTTGGCGCTCTTCGAAGCAAGATCGTCGTCGCTTTTGCCTAACGAATAAAAAAAACGTGTGACTACAATCACGCCATTCACCGACGGCGCGCGTCTCGCGCCGAAAAACATCACTCGACGTGGAGGACACGATGACGAGTCGGACGTTGGCCGCTATTGGTTTACTCACGTTCGCCGCGGCGTGTGAGCAAACGCTCGCACCGCCTGCACCGGCGAAGACAGCTGCGATGGGCGCCGTGCTTGACGCCGACGGCACGACCGTTCGGACGAACGACATCATCCCCATCTCTGGAACTGTCGTCTCCCCATGCACGGGTGAGACGGTCGAGTTCGACGGGCGGACTCATGTCGTGACGGCGACCACACCGACCGACGGTGGCTTCACGCTGGACTATCATTTCAACACTCAGAATGTGAGCGGCGTGGGCCTGACGACGGGAACGAAGTATCAGATCAGCGATGTGCTCTCGGAGCGGGAGACGGCGGTCTTCGTCCCGCTGGGCGCGAGCGCCGATGTCGCGGTGCATCTTCGGATCATCAGCGACGGGAGCATGGATAACTTCCTCGCCGACATCGTATACACCTTCACCTTCCCAGATTTGTCGACGATGTACAAGGTGCAGAATCTGCGGTGCAACGGGTGACTCTGGGCAGCGGGTAGTGGGCCGAGGGTAGAGGGTGAGAATGGAACGAAGGCCGATGGCTTCGCCATCGGCCTTCAGTATTCCAACCCACTGCCCTCTACCCTCCGCCCTCGGCCGCTCGAACAAGGCTCCTCAGTGAATCCGCCACACCGCGCTCGATCTCGCGGGTCAACAATTTCTCGACCAGTCTGCCCCGCCACCCGGGCGGAAAGTGCGCGTCTCAGCCAAACTCCACGCGACTGCTTCGGTCGTCGACGACTTTGACGGCGATGCGATTGTGCAGCTGGAGTCCGAAGGGGAAGCGGCCGGTTAGCGTCAGAACGCGGTTCGCCGCGTCGACAGAGTGGACAGCGATGCGGACGGCGAAGAAGCGCCCCCACGTCGGCGCACGCAGGAGAATGCGCTGCCCTGGCTCGGCAGGTCCCGTGGGCGTGACCGAGACCAGGTGCGCGTCCATCCACCGGTCGTAGGTGCGCGGATCCTGGAGGAGCGACCACACCCTGTTGGCCGGTGCACGAGCGATCATCGTTGGACAGGTGGAGAGCGTCATCTCGAACGATCGGGTTGGGCGTCCGGGCCCACGAAAGCGAGTCCAGCATCGAGCATAGAGCCTCGCGTCGCAAGACATGAGGAACCCAACGGTCGCGCGCGGCCGGTCCCTCCGTTACGTTCCCCTATCATTCAGAGGGATGGGCTTACATGCTGGATCCGGAAGGCGGCGTCGTTCGCGGCACGCTCGACGTGCTCATTCTCAAGGCGTTGAGCTGGGGGCCGCGACATGGCTACGCGGTCGCGGAGTGGATCGCGAGTGCAACCGAGCGCGAGCTGCTCGTCGAGGAGGGACCACTGTACACCGCCTTGCACCGCCTCGAGAAAAAGGGTTGGCTCGTCGGCGAGTGGGGGCTGTCCGACAATAATCGGCGCGCGAAGTATTATGCCCTGAGCACGAGCGGGCGCCGCCAGCTGCGGAGCGAAGTCACGAGCTGGGAGCGCTACGCGCGCGCGGTCTCGCGCGCGCTCGCGATCACTTCCCCCACTTCCGCGCCTGCCTAACGTGCGCCGGGCGCTCCGCATCATCTTCCGCCGCGCGCAGATCGTCGAGGCTGTCGACGACGAGCTGGCATTCCACCTCGACATGCGCACCCAACGGCTGATCGCCTATGGGATGGCCCCTGATGCGGCACGGCGCGAGGCGCTGCGTCAATTCGGCGACCTGGAATCTGTCCGCAAAGATTGTGTCACCTTCGATGAGGAGCGCGAACGTACGATGCGACGCCGTAATTATTCCGACGAGCTCGTTCAGGATCTGGCCTACGCCGTGCGCACGCTGCGCCGCAATCTCGGCTTTTCCGTCGTCATCGTGTTGACGCTCGCGTTAGGCATCGGCGCCAACACGGCGATCTTCACGCTCATCGACGCCCTGCTCCTGCGGAGGCTCGACGTGCCGCATCCCGAGCAGCTCGTCGCCATCGGAAATCCGGCCCGTGTCAGCTCACTGTCGCAGGGCGGCGTGCGCTTCGATCTCATCTCCTATCCGCTGTACAAGGAGCTTCGACAGCGCGTGCCGATGTTCGATGGCGTACTCGCGTCCGGACGCGCCGATCGCGTCGATCTCGTTGTCGACGGAAAGCCGCCGGAGCATCCGCGCGGACGCTATGTGTCCGGCAACTACTTCTCGGTGCTCGGCGTGCCCGCGGCGCTCGGACGCACCTTCGGCGACGAGGAAGACGCCGCGACAGGCGCGTCGCCCGTCGCCGTCGTCAGCTACGACTATTGGGTTCGCCGCTTCGCCGGCGACCGGAGTATCGTTGGTAAGAAAATACTCATCAACGACGTCCCGTTGACGATCGTCGGCATCGGCGCGCGTGGTTACGACGGGGAGATCGTCGGCCGCGCGACGGACATCTGGCTGCCGATCACGATGCAGGCGGTGCTCAACCCGCATCAGCGCTTTCTCGAGGATTGGACGACGAGCTGGCTCCTGCTCCTCGGCCGGCTGAAGCCAGCCGTGACGATGGCGCAGGCGCACGCCGCGGTGGCGACGGTGGCGCGGCGAGCCATCGAGGAGCACGTCAGCGCGTTTCGCTATTCACCGCCGGCGAACACGCTCGCCGCCGCCCGTTCCGACACGATCTGGATGCAATCGGGCGCGCGCGGGTTCTCCCGGCTCCGCAGCGACTTCCACGCACCGCTGCTGATCCTGATGGCCGGCGTCTCGTTGCTGTTGCTGATCGTCTGCGCCAACGTCGCCAACCTGCTGCTCGCGCGGTCGATTGCGCGCGGACGCGAGATCGGCGTCCGCCTCGCCCTCGGGGCCGGCCGGGGTCGGCTCATTAGGCAGTTGCTCACGGAGAGTTTCGTGCTCGCGCTCGCCGGCGCCGCCGGTGGACTTCTCGTCGCGAGCTGGGGAAGTCGGTTGCTGATCGCGCTGGCGGCGAACGGCGCCACGATCCCGCTCGATACGCATCTCGATTTGCCCGTTCTGGCGTTCACGCTCATCCTGGCACTTGGGGCCGTCGCGCTGTTCGGCCTGGCGCCGGCGTTGCGCGCCGCGCGGGTCGATCTCACGACGAGCCTCCGCGCCCAGGCGCGCTCGATGAGCGGCGGCCTCGGCGCCGGCGCCGGCCGTCGTTTCGGCGCCGCGAAGCTTCTCATCGCCAGCCAGGTCGCGCTCTCCGTCGTTCTCCTCACCGGTGCGACGCTGCTCGTGCGCAGCCTGCACGCGCTGGAGGAGCAGCCGACGGGGCTCGATCGTGAGCATTTGCTCATCGTCGATCTCGACGTCGGCGCCCGCGGCTACAGCGCCGCGCAGCGACGTCAGGTGATCGGCGAGCTGGAAAACGACTTCGCGCGTATTCCTGGCGTCGCCGGCGTGACCTACTCCGAGAATGGCATCTTCAGCGGGACCGAGTCGGAGTCCTCCGTCGCCGTTGAAGGATTCACACCGCGCACTCCCGACGACTCGTCGGCGAGGTACGATGAAGTCGGTCCCCGCTACGCGACCGCGATCGGCGCGCGGCTGTATGCGGGTCGTGATTTCGAGGAGCGTGATGCGCAGCCGGGTCAGAACGTCGCGCTCGTGAACGAGCGCTTCGCTCGCTTCTATTATCCGGGCGGCAATGCCGTCGGGAAATTTTTCCGGGTCGACACGACGCCGGTACAGATCATCGGCGTCATCGGCAACGTGCAGGATCATGATCTACGTCAGGCGCCTCTGCGTCGATTCTATCTGTCGTATCTTCTTGCACAGGAGCCACCCGCCGCCGCGCGATTCGAGATTCGCACGGCGGGCGAGCCGGCGCGAGTCGGCCCGGAGATCCGCCGCGTCGTCTCCAGCGTGGACGATCGGTTGGAGATCGACGGCATCGATCCGCTCGCGACACTGATGCGGCAGTCGGTGCGCGAGGAGCGATTGCTCGCGCAGTTGGCCACCGGATTCGGTCTCGGCGCGCTGCTACTGGCGGCGATCGGACTCTACGGCGTTATGACGTATGCGGTCACGCGACGCACCGGCGAGATCGGTCTGCGCGTCGCGCTGGGCGCGCAGCGGCCGAACGTGCTGGCCATGGTCGTCGGCGACGCGATGCGCGTCGTGCTCCTCGGCTTCGCGGTGGGACTTCCCATCGCCTTGGCCACACTGCGGTTGCTCGCGGCACAACTGCACGGTGTCGATGCCGCCGATCCGATTTCGATTTGCATCGCCCTGACGGTGCTCCTCGTGAGCGGCATCGTGGCCGTCATGATCCCAGCCGTCCGCGCCTCGCGAGTGTCGCCGATCGTGGCGTTGAGAGAGGAATAGCCGTCGGGCGGCGCCGCTCTATCGGGCTCCGTAGCCTCGTGCCATCGCGACCGACGCGAACACCATCGCCACGATGAGCGCCGCCTCCACGTAGCTGACGCGCGCGATGCGTCGCGCCTCCGCGGGATTCGGATTCCACGCCGACGTCCCGCGGCCCGCGATCTGGCGCCAGCGGATCAGTGTGATCATCGGCCCGACCTCGAGCAGGAGGATGATCACGAGAAAGCTCATCTTCACGAAGAAGAACTCGTTATGCATGTAGTAGCTCGGGGCCTTCTCGGTGCCGGCGAGCAGCCGCCAGAGCCCCGTCGCGATCCAGAGCGCAGCGGCCACGCCCCACCAGCTGTCGGCGGTGAACGCGCGCACCATCGCCGCACGGTCGAGCGGGCGACTCAAGGCATTCCCCCGGGCCCAGACGGCGCCGAGGCCGATGCCGAGTGCGAGGAGGTGCAGTGCGGCCAGAAGAAGTCGGAGCACGAGAGAAGCTTAAGGGAATGGGAGGTAGAGGGTAGAGGGTGGAGGGGTAGAGGGTGAAAACGAAAAAGCCGACGGTCTTGGCCGTCGGCGTTCTCACTACGCTCTACCCTCTACCCGCTCACTCCTCGTACTCGTCCGATCCTTGCACCCACATGAACGACTGCAGATCGATCATGTCGCGGGGGCGGAGATCGCGGACGTCGCGTCGCACGTGGTTCGCGAAGGAGAGCAGACTCGCGTACGTCTCCCAGTTTGGGCGCGACTTGTAGACAAAATCGACGTCATACTCGTGCGCGGCGATGCGGGTGACGTTGGGCTTGAGAAACATGTGGCGGTCTGGCTGAGCGATGAAGCCGAAGACCGTCAGCAGTGGCCAGGTCAGCACGCGCGTCTGGCGGCGCGGCAGCTCGGCCACCGTCTCACACCAGCGCTCGAAGCGGGCTTCGTCGTCGCCGCTGCCGTAGAGGAACTCATAGAGTCCTTCGGCGAAAGGGCGCGCGCCGGCGGGCGATCGCACGGCATCGCGGAGCGCCATTTTCTCGAAGCTGAACAGCAGGTTCGTCCGCGATTCCACTCGCACGGCGTGCTCGGTAATTTCGGCGAAACGGCCACGATCGAGCAGCGCTCGATAGGCGTCCTGATCGAGACGTTCGATCCATCGCTCGTGTGCGTGCCACTTGTAACCCCGCTCCCACTCGACGTACGTCTCGTCAGCGAAACCGCCGGGAAAGAAACGGAGAAACTTGCGGCGGCATCGCAGCGCCTGCGACGACAAGCCGTTCGCCGACGCTGGTTCCTTTTTCCGCTGTTGCCGTCGATGGCCAATGGTTCCACCCGTCATGCTGCCAGTCCGTGAAGCATCCGGAGTTGAGCAAGCACGAATCGGGCCTCGAAGGCCTGGCGCCGACGCGAGGAATTGCGGCCGCCGGGTTCCCGTTATAGCTCTACACGTCGCTCACCGGAGTTTGGGGATGTCTCGTCTCGCCATTCGCAGCGTTGCCGTCACCGTCGTCCTTGCATGGTCGGGAGCTCTGCGCGCCCAGAGTCCACTGGATCCGGCGCTGGCCACATACATAGCGAAGATCCATGCAATCGATAACCACGCGCACCCAATGCGCCCGATTCCGGCGGGGGCAGCGGCGGACACCGAATTCGACGCTCTGCCCCTCGACGGCATTCCTCCCTTCCCCGTCCCCTGGCGGCTCCGTCTCGACAATCCGGAGTGGCGCGCTGCACAAGGGGCGTTGTTCGATATTCCCAATCGTGGCTCTGATAGTGTCTTCCGCGCCGCGTTGCACGTGCGACGCGCCCACGAGCTGAAGAGTCGCGGTGAAGGCTATCCATCGTGGGTGCTCGACCGCGCGGGGATCGACGTCATGCTCGCGAATCGGATCGCTGTCGGACCGGGACTCACCGCGCCTCGATTCCGCTGGGTCGCGTTCGACGACGCACTCATGTTTCCTCTCGACACGCGCACCGAAGCAACGCGGACGCCCGATACGCGCAGCCTCTATCCAAAGGAAACAGCGCTGCTCCAGCGATACCTCCGTGACCTCGGCGTCGCCAGATTGCCGGCGACGCTCGACGAGTATCTGACCACTGTGCTTCGGCCGACACTCGAGCGCCAGCGCCGCAATGGCGCCGTCGCCGTGAAGTTCGAGATTGCCTATCTGCGTCCACTCAACTTCGCCGAGCCTAACGAGACGGAAGCGCGCCGCGTTTACGCGCAATACGTCGCCGGCGGCGCGCCGAAGGAATCCGAGTACCGCGTCGTCGAGGACTATCTCTTCCATGAGATCGCGCGTGAGGCCGGCCGGCTGGGGATGGCGGTGCACATCCACACGCTGGACAGCTTCGGCGGTTTTTATTCCGCCCGCGGCAGCGCGCCGCACCAGCTCGAGACGGTGTTCAACGACTCGACGCTCCGCCGCACGAACTTCGTGATCATCCATGGGGGCTGGCCGCTCTTCGCGCAAACCCAGTCGATGCTCGGCAAGCCTAACGTCTACGCGGATATCTCGATGATGGTGCTCGCCGCCGAGCAGCGGGAGTTGGCAAACACATTGCGGTCGTGGCTCACGGCGTGGCCCGAGAAGGTGTTGTTCGGCACGGACGCCTTCGACGGCGGCCCGGATCAGGGCTGGGAGGAGGGCGCCTACCTCGGCGCGTCCACCGCGCGGCGAGCACTGGCGATGGCACTCACGGGCATGATGCGCGACGGCGAGATAGATCGCCCGCGCGCGGAAACGCTCGCACGGATGGTGCTGCGTGAGAACGCGTTGAAGCTGTATGAGGCGGGCGGGCGGTGGGCGGCAGCCGGTGATGAACGGTGAACAGTGGGCGGTGGACGGTAGATTTCAGACTGCCAGTCTACAGACCACAGACCAGACCACCGTCCACCGTCCACCGTTAATGGCGAGCCGCATTTTCCTCCTCTCCCCCGCCCGCTGTGACGGCGAGCGGGCCAAGCTGATTCTCAACCCGCGAGCCGAGTTTCCGCTCGCGCACGCACTGCGCCAGCCCGACGGCGTCGAGCTGGGCGAGGTCTTCAGCTTCCTGAGCGGCTTGTACTTTCGCGGAAAGCTCGCGTACGCGCGTGCGTTCGGCCGCGCGACGGCGTCGCATCCCGGCACGCTCGTCATCACGACCGAGCGCGGTCTCGTGCCGCCGTCCGCGCGGGTGACGAGAAGCGACCTCTGCGCGTTCGCCGAGGTGGACATCGGCGGCGGCGATGAGCGATATCTCACGCCGCTGCGTCGCGATGTCGAAGCGATCGCGGCCTCACTCGGCACGGACGATCAGGTCGTGCTCCTCGGCAGCATCGCGACTGGCAAGTACTGCGATACGCTCGTTGCCGCGCTCGGGGACCGACTCATGTTCCCGCGCGAGTTCGTCGGTCGCGGCGACATGAGCCGTGGTGGATTACTGCTGCGGCAAGTGCGCGAAAGTCAGGAGCTCGAGTACATCCCAGTTGCCGGCGCCGTTAGGCGCGGGGCGCGGCCGCCGAAGCTCGCCCCACTGCCATGACGCCCGCGCGGTCGAAGCGCGCACCACGCAACAGGGGTTTACCACTTCCTCTCACTTACGCACCGATGGAAGCGCAGCTCGTGGACGAACTGCCCACCGGCGAAGAATGGCAATACGAACCCAAGTGGGACGGCTTTCGCTGCCTCGCCTTTCGCGACGGCGAACGGGTCGATCTGATGTCGAAGGCGGGCAAGCCGCTCGCGCGGTACTTCCCCGATGTCGTCGCGACGATGCAGTCGTTACGCGCCGAGCGATTCGTCGTGGACGGCGAGATCGTCGTCCCGGTGGAAGGCACACTCTCGTTCGACGAGCTCTTGCTGCGCATCCATCCCGCTAGTAGTCGCGTCGAGAAGCTCTCACGCGAACATCCGGCGGCGTTCGTCGCCTTCGATCTGCTCGTCGACGGCAAGGGCGAGCGTCTCGTCGAGCGACACCTCGCCGAGCGGCGCAAAGCGCTGGAGCAGTGGTATCGATCGACCGTGCCTCACGGTGCCGCGGTCTGGCTGTCGCCCGCGGCGCACACCATGACGGCCGTGAAGCGCTGGTTTCGCTCCGTCGGCGGAGGCCTCGACGGCGTCGTCGCGAAGCGCCTCGATCAGCCTTACGAGTCCGGCGAGCGCGCGATGCGCAAGATGAAACAGATGCGGACGGCCGAGTGCGTCGTCGGCGGATTCCGCTACGCGAGCCGGGGCAAGATTGTCGGCTCTCTCCTCCTCGGACTATACGACGACGACGGCCTTTTGCACCATGTCGGCTTCACCTCGAGCATGAAAGCGGCGGAGCGGGCGGCGCTCACGCCAAAGCTAGAGAAGTTGGTCAAGAAGCCGGGCTTTACCGGTCGAGCGCCCGGCGGCCCGAGCCGATGGAGTACCGAACGGTCGGCTGAGTGGGAGCCGCTCGCGCCGAAGCTCGTCGTCGAGGTACAGTACGATCACTTCTCCGGCGGCCGCTTCCGCCACGGGACGTCGTTCCTCCGCTGGCGCCCGGATAAGAAGCCCCGACAGTGCACGCTGAAGCAGGTGGAGCAGGAGGGCCGGTCTGCGCTGAAACTGCTTGCCTGATTGCACAACCAAGATGGCTCGAGTATTAGTAGTTGCGTAACCGACAGGCGAGGCCCTCATGATCACGATGAAAGCCCTCGGACTCCTTCCGCTCGCCGCGATCGTCATCGGGATGCCTGCGCATACGGCTCCCCGCCACCAGGTGACGCTTCACCTGACGTCATTCACCCGTCAGGTCGTCGTCGTGCACATCAGCGCCAGGCCGGCCGGAGTGCAGCTGATGGCGGATACGAGCCCGCACTTCGACGAATCGCGCACGGTCCAGACGCCGGTCGACCTGCGGGTGAGCGCGAACGTCGACACCCTCCGCGTCACGACCGATGGCAATCTGGCGGTTCATGTTGAATTTGCCGACGGCGCGAGCGCGGCCGAGCGTGCCCTCACGCCGTGGGGCCGCCGTCTCATGTTCGTTCGCGTGGACGGCGACCTTCGTCCGAACGCCGAAGTGATGCCGGCGCAGCCGACGCGCACGGTGTTCACCGACAGCGTGCTACACGTCGAGCAGTGCGAGCCGGTGCAGCGCGGCACCGATTGGCGGCACATGTGCACGCCGCGCGATCAGAGCCTCAGCTACCGCAAGCTTCCGCCGAAGTGAGTGACGCGCGCGCGGTGATTCACTCATCGTTGGGTACGTCCGTGGCCGCCGCTGATGTGCATCCGCGCGCCTCGAGCCCCGCGTTCGACATCTACGATCGAGGCCGGGGGAACACAAATGCCGAGGGGGAGTATCCTGGCTTTCGAAGGTTGGTCCACTGACCCCGACACCGCGGAACAATGCCCCTCCTCCGTCGCGTAGTTGCCGTGCTCTCCTTCGTGCCCGCGGCTCCGCTCGTGGCCCAGTCGACGCCGCCCGTCAGCGTTCGCCTCGCATACCAGAACGTGGCCGACAGATACGGAGGCCTGCTCGCCCGCGCGTTCGACTCCATTCCTGCCTCGCGCTACGATTACCGGCCGACACCGAAGCAGCAAAGCATCGGCTATATCGCGCAGCACCTCGAGCGCGCGAACTACGAGCTGTGCGGCACCTTCGGCAAGATGCGGCACCCAATGGCGGCGAAGGACTCGCTCTCCGATTCCACAAAGGCTCGCTGGCCGAAGGACACTCTCGTCAGGCGACTGAAGGCGTCGCTGCGCTTCTGCGACACGGCCCTCGACCGCGTCCAGGCGTTCGACTCGTTCGTCGACGTGAGCTACCTCCTCGGGTTCGAGACGGACCTGGCCGAGCACTACAGCCAGCTCTCGTCGTACATGCGTCTCATGGGCATGGTGCCGCCGTCCTCGCTCCCGCCCGCGCCGCACACGGCAATCACGCTGTCCGCGTCGGCGCTCGCACCGCTCGTTGGCGTATACGAGTTCATTCCAGGCCTCCAGTTCGATGTCAAGGCGGCCGATGGCGCCCTCGATATCACCTCGACAGTCGGCACCGAGCGACGCCTCTTGCCATCGAGCGTCAATGACTTTTTCGCGAAGGATGTCGACGCACAGATCACCTTCGTGCGCAACGCGAGCGGTGCGGTGACGGGGCTCGTCCTCCACCAGATGGGCCGCGATCGCATCGCGACGAAGATTCGTTAGGTATGGTCGCCTCCGACGCCAACACAGTCTTGCTTGCGGGATCGAATCACCCGGCCCGCACAGCCGCCGGAGTGCTCGTCATGCCCTTCGACCGAGTGAGCTAGCGATGGCGCGGCGGTTTGTCGTCGGCGATTGTGTGCGCGTGCCCGACCGACGGATTGGTCGCGTACGCGCGGTGCTGTCGGGCAAATATCGCGTGCGCGTCCAACGGACCACGAGCAAGACGCACCAGTTCCTCGTCCTGACCGCCGCGGAGCTGAGGCGCGTCGACTGCCCAAAGGGGTGGATGAGCCCCGATGGGTACCGCCGGTATCTCCAACCCACTCTCGCCAAAATGAGGGCGCGCGAACGCGCGGCCACGAAGCGGAAGAGCTGACAGCCTATGCGCATCCCCCTCGCGATCGCGATGCTCGGCGGACTTGCTGTCGTAGCAGCGCGCCCTACAGACGCCCAGGCGCCGGTCCAACCCGGCGCCAGCGTGGCCGACACGTCGCCCTTCCGCGCCCTCGACCTGCCGGCACCTAACGAGTACCGCACCGGCTCCGGCCGGCCGGGGCCGCGCTACTGGCAGCAGCGCGCCGACTACCGAATCACCGCGACGCTCGACCCCGCGAAGAACGAGCTGCGCGGACGCGAGACCATCCATTATGTAAATCACGCGCCAGAGTCCCTTCCCTACCTCTGGCTATTCGTCGAGCAAAACATCTGCGCGCCGACGAGCGTTACGAATGTGCTCAATCAGCCGCCACTCCAGTTCCTCGGGTCGTCGTTCGACTTCTCCTGCCAGGGATTCAATGGCGGGCTGACGCTCGACTCGGCGCGCGTGACAGGTCGCGCGGCACGCGCGACGATCTACGGCACGACGATGCGGGTCGATCTTCCCGCACCGCTCGCATCGGGTTCGTCCATCGATCTCGATTTCGCCTGGCACTTCGGGGTCCCGGCGCAGGGCGCGGGCCGGATGGGCCACGACGGTCCACTCTACGAGATCGCGCAGTGGTACCCACGCGTCGCGGTCTACGACGACGTGCGCGGCTGGAATCACGAGCCGTACATCGGCGCGGGCGAGTTCTATCTCGAATATGGCCGGTTCGACGTCGCGCTGACGGTGCCGGCGTCGTACATCGTCGCCGCCACCGGGCAGCTGCTCGACCCGGAACAGGTGCTGACGCCGGCGCAGCGCGCACGCCTAACGAGCGCGCGGCATTCCGCGACGCCGGTGGCCATCATCACAAAGGACGAGGCGGGCCACGCCGACCGCACCCGTCCGACGACGCAAGGTACTCTCACCTGGCGCTTCACCGCCGACAGCGTCCGCGACTTCGCCTTTGCCGCGGGGCCGAGCTTCCGTTGGGACGCCACGAGCTACGACGGCATCCTCATCGAGACGCTGTACCGCCCAACCGCCGACAAGTGGGAGGAAGCGATCAGGATGGCGCGCTCGGCGATCCAGTACTTCAGCGAGCAGTGGTATCGGTATCCGTATACGCACGCCACCACCGTCGAGGGCCCCATCGAAGGAATGGAGTACCCGATGCTGACGTTCGTGCCGAACAGCCCGACGCGGGAGGACCAGCAATGGGCGCTGTCGCACGAGTTCGGGCACGAGTGGTTCCCGATGATCGTCGGCTCGAATGAGCGACTCTATCCGTGGATGGACGAGGGCTTCAACACCTTCATCGACCTCGCCGGTGCGGCGAAGTATTTCGCCGGCACTCCCTACGGCGACACGATCGAGGTGCATCCCCTCCACCTGTATGCCGAGCACGCGACGGCCGGCAATGAGCAACCACTCATCGAGAAGCCGGTGGAGGTGCGTGATCTCTTCTGGGGCGGATACCAGAAGCCGGCGCTGATGATGCAACTGCTCCGCTACGAGGTGCTCGGCAAGGAGCGCTTCGACGCCGCGTTCCGTGAGTACATCCGCAGCTGGGCGTTCAGGCATCCGACGCCGGCGGATTTCTTCCGCCTCATGCGCGACGAGTCCGGCATGGAGCTGGATTGGTTCTGGCGCGATTGGGTGTTCACGACTTCTCGATTGGATCAGGCCGTGGACTCGGTGAGTACGTCAGCGAACGCTGAATCGGTGATCCACCTCGAGAATCGCGGCACGATGGTGATGCCCGCGGAGCTGGCAATCACTTTCGCGGACGGCACGACGTCCACCGTGAGGCTGCCAGTGGAGATGTGGAATCTCGGCTCGCGCCTCGATTACCGCGTTCGAGAGCGGAAGCCGATTGTTCGCGTCGTGGTCGATCCCCGGCAGGCAATGCCAGATGTCGATCGGAGCAACAATATCTGGCCGCGTGCGAATTCCGCCGCGCGGGGACCGTGAAGGGGCGTGCACATGGTCACTGCCGCCCCTATCCCTAGTCCCTAGTGCCTGTCGTGATAATGATTGCCCCGTTCGCGTGATCACCGCCCCAGCGCGCAGCCGCGCTGACGGGATCGACGAACTGAATTGACGCAATGTCGGCTGTCGCGATGTTGCGGAGTGTCGCCGTGCCTCCAAGACGATTGTCGTCAACGTGTACCTGCACGTCGGCCGTTTCGCCGAGGATCGAGTCCGGACCATGGTTGCGCAGCCAACGTGGCCGGAGCGTCTGAACGAGCTCGTATGCGTTCTGCCAGTGCCCGCTCTGAATCTCTTCGAGCGTGATGACGTCCGACGAGGCCCTGGGCCGGTCGGTCGCTGAATGCCCGCCTGACGAGGCACACGCCGTGACGAAGGCGATGAGGGAAACGAGACGTCGCACGATCCAGCTTACGACGACGTCATCGCGGACGGAAGGCCCGGAATCCAGCCGTGCGGCGCAGGTCGCCTATGCCTCAGGCAACTGAATTCGCTCGAGTCGTGGCACGAGGAGCTGCACGATCGCGAGCGCCGTTACGTACGCGAAGCCGCAGACAAGGAAGATGGGTGTGTAATTCTCGCCGTTGTGTTGCAGCACGATGCCGGTGATGCGCTGAAACACGGCGCCGCCAAGCGCGCCGAAAAAGCCGCCGATGCCAACTACCGAGCCAACCGCCTGACGAGGGAACATGTCGCTTGACAGGGTGAATAGATTCGCCGACCACCACTGATGCGCGGCCGCCGCGACGCCGACAATGAGAACCGCCGCCCACATGCCGTTCACACGCGGGGCGAACATCGTCGGCACGATGAGCAGGGCGGCGATGAGTAACGTCACCTTGCGGCCGCGATTCACCGACCAGCCCCGATTGATCAGAGCACCGGACAACCAGCCGCCGCCCACCGAGCCGACATCCGCCAACGCGTAGACGACGATCAGCGGCGCGGCAAGGCCAGCGAGGTGGACGCCGAATTTCGCGTCGAGAAACTTCGGCATCCAGAAGAGATAGAACCACCAGACCGGGTCGGTCATGAGTTTAGCAATCGCGAACGCCCAGGTCTGGCGATGGCCGAGCAGTCCCTTCCAGCGAATGGCAACCGTCGGCTCGGTCACGTCGCCGCGGATGAGCGCGAGCTCCGCCGGCGAACACCGATGATGCTCCTGTGGGGGGCGATAAATATTGAGCCAGAACGCCAGCCACGTCGCACTCAGCAGACCCGTCCAGATGAACGCGTAACGCCAGCCCCATGTCAGCGCGATCCAGGGAACGACGAGCGGCGCGACGATCGCGCCGATGTTCGAGCCCGCGTTGAAGATTCCAGTCGCAAGTGCGCGCTCGCGCGCAGGGAACCATTCGGCGACGGCCTTGATCGCCGCCGGGAAGTTGCCTGATTCGCCGAGCCCCAGTGCGAACCGTGCGGTCGCGAAGGCATTGGCCGTGCGCGCGAGCGCATGGCTCATCGCCGCAATGCTCCACGTCACGATCGCGATGGCGAGTCCCCGCCGCACCCCAAGTCGGTCCATAACGCGCCCGGCGACGAGCAGGCCTAACGCATAGGCAATGGTGAACCAGGAGACGATCGCGCCATACTGTGCCTCCGACCAGCCGATCTCGCGCTGCAGTGTCGGCGCAAGGATGCCGAGCACCTGGCGGTCCATGTAGTTGATCGTCGTCGCGAAGAACAGCAGCGCGCAGATCATCCAGCGATAACGGCCAACCCCGGCAGGGAGCTGAGGGCTGAGGGCGGAGGGCGATCCGCCAGTCAGCAGCGGTTCGCCCTCTGTCCTCTGTCCTCTACCCTCTGCCAAAGCACCTCCGCCCTCGGCCATGCTCATCGCTGCACCCTACCGCTCGCTTCACCCTGCACCAGTGCTTCTACCTCGCTCGCCGACACGCGATTGAAGTCACCGAGGATCGAGTGCTTCAGGCATGATGCGGCCGTCGCGAACTCGAGTGCCTTGGCGTCGTCTCGATAGGTGAGCATTCCATAAATCAGCCCCGCGGCGAAGGAGTCACCCGCGCCGACACGGTCTACGATATCGCTGATGTCGTGTTGTCGGCTGTGCAGGAATTGCGATCGCGTCGCCAGCACCGCCGACCAGCCATTGCGATCGGCGCTGTGACTCGCACGTAACGTGATCACCTGTCGCTCGAGGTTCGGGAACGCGTCGAGCACCCGCTGCGCCAGCACTCGGTACTTATCCAACTCGAGATGTCCAGCTTCCACATTGACGCTCACGTCGAGTCCGAGGGCCTTCTGGCAGTCCTCTTCGTTGGCAATGCCGACCTGCACGTGCTTCACGAGCTCGCGCATCACCTCCGGCGCCTTCTTGCCCCAGCGCCAGAGATTCTTTCGATAGTTGTAATCACACGATACGGTGACGCCCTGCGCACGCGCGGCCTGCACTGCCTCGAGGGCGAGGTCCGCGGCGCAGGCGCTGATCGCCGGTGTCACGCCGCTGATGTGAAACCAGTTCGCGCCGTCGAAGATGGCACTCCAATCGAAGTCGCCGCGCTTCGCCGTCGCGATCGAGGAGCCGCTGCGGTCGTACGTTACCTTCGACGGCCGCTGGTTGGCTCCCGACTCGAGAAAGTAGACGCCGAGCCGGTCGCCCTGCCGCCGAATGGCACTCGTGTCCACCCCGAAGCTCCGCAACTCGGCGACGCAGGCGTCTCCGATGTTGTTCGCGGGCACCGCCGATGCAAAGCGCGCCGGAATCCCGTACTGGGCGAGCGACACGGCGACGTTCGCCTCGGCGCCTCCGAAAGTCGCCTCGAGCATCGGCGACTGGAACAGCCGCTCGAAGCCCGGCGACTTGAGGCGCAGCATCACCTCCCCGAAGGTGACGACCTGGCTCATCGTTAGGCCCCTCCCGCAAAGCCAGCGCCGGCGCCGAGCTCACGCACGAGTGTCACCGCGCGCTCGGTCTCGGCTCGTATGCGATCGAACTGCCCGCTCGCGATCCATTCCGTCGGCGCCATCCACGAACCGCCGCACGCCACGACGCGCCTGAATCCGAGATAGCTCGTCAGGTTGTTGAGATTGATGCCGCCCGTCGGCATGAACTCCACACCGGTGTACGGCGCCGCCACGGCCTTGAGAAAGGCGAGACCCCCGGCCGCTTCGGCCGGAAAGAACTTCAGCACCGAAAGATCCTTCGTCAGCGCCATCTCGATTTCCGTCGGCGTGCAGACGCCGGGGAATACCGGGATCGCACGCTCCTGGCAGTAGTCCACGACGGCGGGATTGAAGCCCGGCGCGACGACGAACCGCGCGCCCGCGTCGAGCGCTCGCGCTGCCTGCAGGGGCGTAAGGATAGTACCGGCACCGACAAGCATGTCTGGAAACTTGTTTGCCATTCGCGTGATCGACTCTGCCGCGTTAGGCGTCCGGAAGGTCACCTCGGCGCATGGCAATCCCCCGTCCGACAGCGCGGCGGCGAGTGGAACGGCATCCACCGCGGATTCGATGACGATCACCGGCACGAGCTTCATCGCGCGGATGGCGCTCAGCACAGTAGCCGAATTCGTCCGCGGCGAGGGTATGGTTGTCATGGTCATGATCCAGTCGAGGATGACGAGGCCGGGACATGCGGCGGAATCTCACTCTGCTTCAGGAGTTTCTCCAGCGGGCGGCCGAGCTTGTACGTCTCCTTCACGAGATCGTACGCGAGTGCGTGCGCCATTCGACGCGCGTCCTCCAGGTCAACAATGTGTCGCGCCACCAAACCGCCGAGGAAGTTCGCGTCGACCCGTCGGGAGAGGTCGTGCCGTGCCGGAATCGAGCAGAAGGCGCGCGTATCGTCGTTGAAGCCGGCGGTGTTGTAAATGCCCGCCGTCTCCGTAGTCTGCTGACGAAAGCGCATCATCCCCTCGATCGAATCATGGAACCACCACGGCGGCCCCAGACGTAACGCCGGATAATGGCCGGCCAGTGGCGCCAGCTCGCGCGCATACGTCGCTTCGTCGAGGGTGAAAAGCACCAGCGTCAATCGTGGATCATTGCCGAATTCGTCGAGCAACGGCCGGAGATTGCGCGTGTACTCCGTCGCAAGAGGAATGTCTCCGCCTTTGTCGGCGCCGAAGTGCTCGAAGACGACGCGATTGTGATCGCGCAGCGCGCCCGGATGCAGCTGCATAACGAGGCCGTCCTCGACGCTCATTCGCGCCATCTCGATGAGCATGTGACCCTCGAAGCGGCGCTGGTCCGCCGCGGTCGCGCTTCCCTGCCTGGCGCGCTGGAACAGCCGGTCCATTTCTGCGACAGAAAGCCGCTCCGTGTATGGCTCGACGACACCATGGTCGGTCGCTACGGCACCCAGTGTCTTGAAAAAGCCGCGACGCGCCTCCAGCACTCCGACAAATTCAGCAAAGCTGTCGATGGCGCCGTCGTGAACGCGCTCGAGCTCGTCGAGCTCGCGGCGCCAGCCTTCGCTCGCGATTCGCATCACCGCGTCGGGGCGGAAGGTCGGGATCACATGGCCGCGCCAACCAGACTGCTTGATTGCTCGGTGTGCCTCGAGGCGATCCGTCGCTTTGTCGGTCGTGGAGAGCACTTCGATTTTGAACCGATCGAACAGCGCTCGCGGACGGTACTCGGGCTTCGCAAGCTGCGCCGCGATTTCGTCGTAGATCGATCGGGCGGATTCGGCGTCGAGCTTGATCTTGATGCCAAAGACCTCGCTCAGCTCGTGATCGATCCAGACGCCCGTCGGTGTGCCGCGGAACAAGTAGTAGTTCTCCGCGAAGATCTGCCAGATCTGCCGAGGATCCCGCGCGACGGAGCGGCCGTCGCGCCGCGGCACGCCGAGTGTCTCCATTGGGATGCCCCGCGAATACAGCATCCGGAAGACGTAGTGATCCGGCGTGATGATCAGGCCAGTCGGCTCCGGAAACGGGGCGTTGTCGGCGAGTAGGCTGGCTTCGACGTGGCCATGTGGACAGACGAGCGGGAGCTCACGAATTTCCTCGTACAGCGATCGCGCGACGCGTCGGATCGCCGGATCGGGGTCGAAGAAACGGTCCTCATGCAGAACGAGGGGCTGAAACATGTCAGCTAGTGAAGCATTGCGGGTTCCGACGCGCAAGAAGAGGGGCTACGGGGCCCTCTGCTCCCAGCTTCTCAAATGGTCCGCTAGTCGAATCGTCAGGGCGACGAGCGTCAGGGTTGGGTTCACACATCCCGCCGTTGGGTACACCGCCGCGCCGGCGACGTACAAGTTCGCAATCCCGTGCACCCGGCAATTGGCGTCGACGACTCCTTGCTTCGGGTCGGCATGCATTCGTGTCGTGCCCATGTGATGCCAGCCGCCGCCTAACGACTTCGGCCACGGAGACGTCGGCGGCTCCATCACCCAATCGCGCATCTGCAGCCGTCCGATGCCGGCGCGGCCCAGCTCACGGCCGAGCGCTTCATAGAAGCCGCGGAAGGAGCGCCGATCCAGCTCCGTGAGCCGCCAATCGAGCCGCACCCGCCGCATGCCTAACGCGTCGCGATCCGTGCCGAGGGTGATGCGGGACGCCGGATTGGGCGCTTGCTCCTGACGCGTCAGCAGGTGAAAGGTGCGCGGCACCGCGGACGCGGCGGGCACGTCCTCCGGCACGACTCGCTCGTCGCGCATCTTGTCGACAACGTCCGGGGTCGCCCACTCGAACGTGCTCTTGCCCTGCTCCACGAGCGGGGCGGCCTCGAGCGCGACCGTTGCGTTGAGAATCCGATGCTCGCGTTGGGCGGCGGCGCTGAGTGCGAGCTCACCGCGCGCCTTCGTTCGCCCGAAGACAAACGCGTACATCTGCGTGCTCGGCGGCGTCCTGCCTAACGTCGCGAGATTCCCGCTCGGCATCTCCAGGTGCTCCATGAAGAATCGGCCGACGAGATCGTGGGCATTGCCGAGGCCCGCCGAGGCGCGGCCATTCGACGCGAGCAGCAGGCGCGCATTCTGGATCGTCGAGCAGGCGAGCACGTAGCGCGTGGCGCGGACGCGGTGCTCCTTCGCCTCGAGCGTGCGCACCCGCAGGCCGTCGACGGCGGTCGCGCCCTCGTTGGCGAGGATCTCGACGACGTTCGCGTGCGTGTAGAGGTGAACGTCGCGCGCGCCGACAATGGCGTCGCGATACAGTGTCCCGAACCGCGCCGGTGGGCTGAACTGCCACATTTTTGTCCAGGCGACGCTTTCGTCCAGCGGGAATGGGACCAGCGTAGAGTCGCGCCGCTGCCATCCCGCGGCGCTCCACTCGTCAGATCCAAGCTGGAGAATGGGCAGCGCGCGGCGATAATACGGTTCGAGGTCGGCGCGAGTGATCGGCCAACCGCTGTGCGGGACCCAGTCGCGCGTCTCGAAGTCGTGTTGGTCGAGCGTGGAGCAGAAGCCAGCCCAGTGACCGGTGGTGCCACCGAAATAGTGCAGCCGCGCGGCCTGAAGGGGAAAGTACGGCAGTCCGACGTTCTCGCCGCGGTAGAGTTCCTGCATCCGCGAGTCGTAATCGAAGCCTCCGCCCTCGAGCAACAGCACGCGATGCCCGGCGTCGATCCATTCGCGCGCCAGCGTGATGCCCGCCGCACCCGCACCCACGATGCAGAGGTCGCCCTCGATCAGGCTTCCATTCGCGAGCGTGCGCGCGTCCGTGTGCACTCAGATCGTCACGTTAGGCGGCGAGCAGCGAGTAGAGCGCGCATTGCCGCGCTTCGGTCACCGAGAGCAGCCATCCGTCGATGAGCACCATTCGGCCGTGTTCGAAATCGTCACGCACCATCTCGGCGATCGGCGGGCTCGCGGCGCCAACGAGCCGTGCGCGAAGGGAGCGCGAGCCGACGATGGCGTCGCGTAAGGCATCGACGTCTCGCTCCGCGGGCGTCAGCGCCCGGTACCGAGCGCCGATGGCGCGTACCGGGGCGTCGCCTAACGCAACGAGCAGCTCCGGCCGGGCGAGCGCGCGCGCGTCGGACGGCGAGCGACCGGCGCAACCGGCGGACGCGACCCCGAGAGTCGTCATGCCAACGACGCGAATGAACGAGCGGCGATTCATCTGCTGCTGGAAGTATTGGAGTACTTCGGAACCAGGCCAGCTTACTCCCCCGAAGCGGTCCGATCAAGCAGGCGCCGCGAGCGGTTGCACGCGCCAAGATATTTCTGGAGATGATTCCCCTCTCCGTGCTCGATCTCGCGCCCATCGTCGAGGGCAGCGACGCCGCGCAGGCGCTGCGCAATTCGCTCGATCTCGCACGCCATGCCGAGCGCCTGGGCTACCAGCGTTTCTGGCTCGCCGAACACCACGGCATGCCGGGTATCGCCAGCGCCGCGACTGCCGTGGTCATGGCTCACATCGCGGGTGGAACATCGACGATTCGCGTGGGCGCTGGCGGCATCATGCTGCCTAACCACTCGCCGCTCGTCGTCGCCGAGCAATTCGGCACGCTCGCGTCGCTGTATCCGGACCGCATCGACCTGGGGCTCGGCCGCGCACCCGGCTCGGATCAGATCGTGGCGCGGGCTCTGCGGCGTCCATTCGATGCCGCCGACACATTCCAACAGGATGTCGCCGAGCTGATGGCGTATTTCGCGCCGCCGCGACCCGGACAGCGCGTGCAGGCGGTGCCCGGCACGGGGCTCGAAGTTCCAATCTGGATTCTCGGCTCGAGCCTCTACGGCGCACAGCTCGCCGCACAGCTTGGACTTCCATTCGCGTTCGCGTCACACTTCGCGCCCGCGATGCTCCTCGATGCCGCCGACGTGTATCGCAGTCAGTTTCGTCCGTCGGAGCAGCTCGCGCAGCCGTACTTCATGGTCGGCGTGAACATCGTGTCGGCGGACACCGACGCGGACGCCCGATATCTCTTCACGTCATTACAACAGGCATTCGTGAACCTGCGTAATGGACGCCCATCGAGACTGCCGCCGCCGGTGGACGCGGACGCTCTACAACTGTCGCCGATGGACCAGATGGCACTCGCGCAGATGCTCGCGTATTCGATTGTCGGTGCTCCTGAAGTCGTCCGCCGCGGCCTCGAGGAAGTCGTCGGCCAGACGGGCGCCGACGAGGTGATCGTGGCGTCCCAGATCTTCGATCACGCGGCGCGGCTGCGGTCGTACGAGATTGCGATCCGCGCCGCGGCCGACGTCGAGCTGCCGTATCACCCCGTCGACCAGTCCGAAGCTCGTTAGGTCTCCGGCGACAACGCGCGGGCAACGACGGGCGTCGGTCGTCGTAGTGTGGTCGCGCCGCTGACCGCGATTCCGATCGCGATCACGCCAAGCGCTAGCGGGATACTTGCCGGTTTCGTCACCATATCGAACACGACGGCGAGCGCGATGCCGGTGTTGACGACAGGCAGCGTGGCGACGAGACGGGGCGGTATCAGGCGCGGGGCCGGAGCATTGCTGCCATTCTCCGCGATCCGCGCGAGTACCTGACGAAGACCCTTCGCCTTGATGCCGAGATACGTCCCGCTGGCGAGGAGCAGGATGACGCCCGCGAGGCCAGCGATGACGAACCCGCTGGACCACGCCTGCGCGCCAACGATGCTCACCATGTAGCCACCGGTAGCGAGGAAGAGGGCCAGACATGCCGGGAACAGCCTCGACGCGGAGACGAGGAGGTCGTGCCACTCGAGCGCCTCGCCGACCGTCCTCGCCCGAATGCGGCGGCCAACGGCAAGCTTCGTCACCGCGGTTGCACCGGCCGCGGCGACGAGCGTGACGACGTGAAAGAAGAGAGCAATATGATAGGCGTCCATTGATGATTCACCGAGAGGGGTGGGTCTGCGGCCGGCGAGCGCCGGGAACTCACGCAGAGTTTCGCCCGCACCGCTTACGAGACGCTTAGTGCGACTTCGGCAATCGCCAGTCATTGAGTCGCGGCGCCCCTGAATCCATCATTAGCCGTCGCGCAGGACCGACAACTCCACTAGAGCCTCGATGCCGACCCGTCGCGAAGCCCTCGTTCAACTCGCCGCCCTCGCCGCGCTTCCCCTGCCAAAATTCCGCTTCGGGGTCGCCTCCGATCCCCTCGACGGCACCATCGCCGAGTATCAGGCTGGGCGTCGTCGCGGCGACTACACCGCGGCCGAGATCGTAGCGCGTGCCCTCGATCGCTGCCGGACGGACGGCGCGAAGTGGCGGGCAATCGACGAGCTGTCCGAGCGTGCGCTCGCCGACGCGCGCGACTCCGACGCTCGCCTGCGCGCTGGCAAGCACCGCGGCCCGCTCGATGGAGTACCGCTCTTCGCCAAGGCGATCTACGACATGAACGGGTTGCCGACGACGGGGTCCAGCGCTGATTGGGCCAGACTCTTCCCGGATCCCGTCAAGCGGGACTCGATCGAAGTGATTCGGATGCGAGCGGCGGGCGCCGTCGTGCTCGGGAAGACGGCCGCCGACGACTTCGCCTATCGTGGCAATGGTACGAGTAGCCACACCGGCCAGGTGCTCAATCCGCATGACCCCACAGGCACGAAGACACCTGGCGGCTCCAGCGCGGGCTCGGCGGTCGCCGTCGCTGATGGAATGGTGTTTGCCGCGTTAGGCACGGACGATGGCGGCTCGAATCGCATTCCGGCGCAATTCACGGGGGTCGTCGGCATGAAGCCCACGTTTGGCCTCGTGCCTCGCACCGGCGTCATTCCAACCTGGCCCTATCTCGACACCCACGGCCCGCTCGCGCGGTTCGTCGCGGACGCGGCGCTCCTGCTGATGGCGATCGCCGGCCCCGATGCCTCGGACCCGCTCGCGCTTACCGGCGCTTTCGTCTCCACGCCGCTCCTTACCCTGGACAGCGAGCCGCTCGCCGGAGTGCGACTCGGAATCGTCGAGGCACACGTGCCGCGCGCGCAGATGACACCCGAAGCCATCGCGACCTGGGATCGGGCCGTAAGCGACCTGCGCGCCGCCGGCGCGATCGTCGAGTCCTTCGCCGCGCCAGTGACGCTGCAGAACTACCACGATCTGTTCGCCGCTGCCGCCACGGCCCGCGGGGAGGTTCCCGTCGACCCCAAGTCCCCCGTGCCCACAGCGAATGCCTTGCTCCACTACTTCGAAGGGCGCACGGAGAATGCGCGGGAGGCGGTGCGCCGCGGTTATCCCGCCTACCAGAAGTTCTACGACGTGCTGCCGCCGACATTTGACGCCTGCGAGCCGCTCCTCGACAAACCGATGACCACCGACCCCGCCGGTCAGTCGTTCGCGCGCTCGCGCGAGGCGGTCGTTAGGCAGCTTGCCGAAGCGATGCGCACGGCCGGCGTAGCGGCGATCGTCTACCCGAC